>JAEBET010000008.1:0-412474 GCA_049998195.1 Streptomyces sp. cmx-11-4 | reverse complement strand
ACGCCGGCAGGACAGTAGGTACCGCTGCGCGTGAGGGGGCGGGGGCGGGGGGGGGTGTCGGCCGGGACGGGCTTCGATGTCCGGCGCGCTGGGTCGTGTTGACGACGGGGCCCTGTCCTGCGCCGGATTCATCTCGTTTCAGTCCCGGCCGACACCCCACCCCGCCCCCGCCCCCTCACGCGCAGCGGTACCTACTGTCCTGCCGGCGTTTGAGGCGCGGGGGGCGGGGGCGGAGCCCCAGTTCGGGAAGGGGCGGGGTGGGGAAGGCCCCGCGCAGCGGCGACCGCGCCCACCGGGAGTCAGCGGCAGATGGCCAGCGCGTCCAACGCCACCGCCCCCTGCCCCCTCGGGAGCACCATCAGCGGGTTGATGTCCAGCTCGGAGAGCTCGTCGCCCAGTTCCAGTGCCATCCGCTGGATCCGCAGGATGACCTCCACCAGGGCGTCGACATCGGCCGGGGGAGCCCCCCGTACGCCCTCCAGCAGCGCGTGCCCGCGCAGTTCGGTCAGCATCGCGCGGGCCTGGTTCTCCCCGAACGGCGGCACGCGGACCGCCGCGTCGTTGAGGACCTCCACCAGGACCCCGCCCAGCCCCACCGTGACGGTGGGCCCGAACAGGTCGTCCTGGGTGACGCCGACGACCATCTCCACCCCGCGCTCGACCATCTGGCAGACCAGGATGCCGTCCAGCGGGACGTTCTCGTAGCGGGCTGTGTCGGTGAGCTCGCGGTACGCGTCGCGGATCTGGCTCGCGGAGGTGAGCCCGATCTTTACCAGGCCCAGTTCCGTCTTGTGGCCCAGCTGGGGGCCCGAGGCCTTCATGACCACCGGGTAGCCGACCAGGCCCGCCGCACGCACGGCGGCCGCCGCGCTCGTCACGAGCTGCTCGCGCGGCACCCGGATCCCGTACGCGCGCAGCAGCTGCTTCGCCGCGTGCTCGCTGAGCTGCTGCCCGGGCCGCATCAGGGCCTGCGCCTTGCGGTACGAGGGCGAGGGGGTGCGGGGGGCCTCGTCGAAGGGGGAGCGGTAGCCGGTGGTGAAGCGGTGGTGGCCGAGGTAGGCGCGGACGGCGGTGATGCAGTTGCCGAACGTCCGGAAGGTGGCCACGCGGGAGGAGCCCAGCAGCACCTTGCGGTAGGCGTCTTCCGTGCCGACCGGGGAGCCCCAGATCACGCAGATCAGCTTGTCGCTCTGCTCGGCCGCGTCCACCAGGTCCTGGGCGAGTTTGTCGCTCATGGGCGGGAAGGGCCCGGTGATCGGGCAGATCAGCACGCCCACGGAGGGGTCGGCGAGGATCGCGTCGATGATCTTGCGGCCGCGCCAGTCGCCGACCGGGTGCCCGCCGTTGTCGACGGGGTTGGCGACGTTCAGGTACTCCGGGATCCACTGGTGGAGTTCGTCCTGCTTGGCCCGGGAGAGGGTCGGGAGACTGAGCCCGGCTTCGGTCGCCAGGTCGGAGAAGTGGGCTCCGGTGCCGCCGGAGATGGAGTACACCACGACGCCTTCGGCCTTCGGCCTGCGGGCCCGGGCGAGCAGGGCGGCCGTGTCCTGGAGCTCGTCCAGCCCGTCCACCCGTATCACGCCGAACTGGCGCATGGCGGCGTCCACGACGGTGTCCGCGCCGGTCAGCTTTCCGGTGTGGGAAGCCGCCATCCGGGCGCCGGTCTCGGTGCGGCCGACCTTGACGGCGACGACCGGGACCCCGCTGCGCGCGGCCCGGTCGGCGGCGAGCAGGAAGGACCGGCCGTCCTTGAGGCCTTCCACGTAACAGGCGATGGCCCCGACCTCGGGCTGCTCGGCGAAGTAGGAGATGAAGTCGGAGGTCTCCAGGTCCGCCTCGTTGCCGGTCGGGGCCCAGTGGGAGAGGCGGATGCCCAGCTCCTGGAGGGTGTAGACGGGCCGCCCCTGGTGGCCGGACTGGGTGATCAGCGCGATGGCCGGTCCGGTCAGGTCCTCGCGGAACTCCTCGAAGGCGTTGAGGTTCGTGTTGGGTCCCAGCAGGCGCAGGCCCGAGCGGGCGACGGCGGCCGTGAGACGGGCCTGGGCGGCGGCCCCGGCGTCCCCGGTCTCGGCGAAGCCGGAGGCGAAGGCGACGGCGAACTTCACCTTGGTCTCGGCGAGTTCCTCGACGACGGGCAGCGGGTCGGCGACGAGGAGGACGGCGAGGTCCACCTGTTCCGGCAGGGCCGCGACCGAGGGCACGCAGGGCAGCCCGAAGACGCTCTCGCGGGTCGGGTGCACCGGGTGGATGCGTGCGCCGACGCGCTGCGCCCAGGCGATCAGCTGGCGGGTGATGCCGGTGTTCGGTCTGCCCTCGGCGTCGGAGGCGCCGATGACGGCGACCGACTCGGGCCGGAAGAACCGGTCCAGGTCGGGGACGTCGGCGTGCAGGGGCCGTCCGCTGACGTCCAGGGCGGCCGTGTCCTCGGGGGACGGCGGCGCCGAGGAGTGGACGGCCGTTCTGGGGGACTCGCCGCAGGCCTCGACACGTGCGCGGAAGTCGGTGGTGAGGGTGCCGTGAGTAGATCCAAGCATCGTTCCGCCCGCTCCTGCTCGATGAACCTCGATGGAACTCGATAACTGACGTGTAGTCAGATTACTGAACTGACGTGCCGTCAGGAACAGGGCTGCGCAGGAAAGGTGGTGGAGGTGGTGTGTGGAACGGTGTCAGATCCGCTCGGGAGCGGTCCAGAGTGCCATTCCGGCCGGAACCGGGCCTCAGCCCCGGGGCGTGCGGAGGTGCCGCTGCACGGCCCCGGCGATCTTCTCGGCGTCCCGGGCCATCTCCCGGAACATCCCGCTGATCGGGTTGGAGAAGCCGGTGAAGTACAGGCCGGGGGCTTGCGCGGGGGTGCGGGCGCCGTGCGTACGGGGTCGTCCGCGCTCGTCGAGCACGCCGTCCAGCCCACCCACCAGGCCCTCCAGGGCGCGGCGGTATCCGGTCGCCGCGACCACCGCGTCCGGGGTGATCCGCGAACCGTCCGTGAGCACCACCTCCGGGCCCTCGAAGCCCTCGACGGCGGCCACCGGCTCCACCCGCCCGGCGCGGACCGCGTCGATCAGGCCGACGTCCTGGACCGGGATCGCCCCTTCGCGGACCCTGCTGTACAGCCCCGTCGAGGGCCGCGGGAGCCCGTACGCCGACAGGTCCGGGACCGAGACCTTGGCGACGAGCGCGCCCAGCCGGTCCACGAGCCGCACGGGCAGCCGGCGTACGAGGATGCCCGTCCGCTGGGCCGGCCAGCCGGCCGTGGAGCGGCGCACGAGGTGCGGTGCGGTGCGCACGGCGAGCCGCACCCGGGCGGCGCCGCCCTCGGCGAGGTCGACGGCTATCTCGGCGCCGGTGTTGCCGACGCCGACGACCAGGACGTCGAGGCCCGCGTACGGGGCGGGGTCGCGGTAGTCGGCGGCGTGCAGCAGCCGCCCGGTGTACGCGTCGCGGCCCGGCCAGTCGGGGAGCCTGGGCGTGTGGTTGTATCCGGTGGCGACGACCACGGCCGCGGCGGTGAGCACCCGCCCGCCGGTGGCGTGCAGCGTCCAGCCGCCGTTCCCGTCGCTCTCCAGGTGCGTGACCTCGACGCCGGTGACGATCTCCAGCTCGTGGAACTCGGCGTACTTCTCCAGGTACCGCACCACGTCGGCGCGCGCGACCCACCGGCCGAAGCGGCGCGGCATGGGCAGGCCGGGGAGCGCCGAGAGCCGGCGCGTGGTGTGCAGGCGGAGCCGGTCGTAGTGCCGCCTCCAGGAGGCGCCGACGTCGTCCGACTTCTCGACGACCACGGCGCGGACCCCGCGGCCGCGCAGCGCTGCGGCGGCGGCGAGGCCGCCGGGACCGCCGCCGATGACGTACACGGGGCGGGGCTGGGTGGTCAGGTCGGGTGGTGTGGGGACTCCTGGCATGAGGTGTGATCGTATCGCCACGCTGAGTTGATGGGTCTCGGTCAAGCGGGGAATCGATTGCGGATCGATCACGGTCGCGCGCGACGCGTCGGTGGCAGGCGCCCCGTGGTGGCATCACGCGCCACCGCCGGCTGTTCGCGAATCCGTAGCCGACCGGGGCCTTGCGTGATCGCCGCCCATCCGCTGAACTGACGTTCCGTCAGATCATGTGCGTCGTTCCGAGAGGGGGGCTGCCGATGCAGACCGTCTGGCTCAGTGGGGCCGAATGGCTCGCCGTGCTCCGGATAGGCCTCGGCCTGTGGTGGCTGGAGAGCTGGCGGCACAAGGACAAGAAGGGCTGGTTCGAACGCGGCACCGGCATCGCCTGGGCCGCCGACGTCGCGGGCAAGCACCGCTGGACCTTCGTCAAGGGCGGCTTCGAGCTGGTCGTGAAGCCGCGCCCCAAGATGACGGCGTACACCGTCGTCTACGCGGAACTCGCCCTCGGGCTGGGCCTCGTACTCGGCTTCCTCACCCCGGTCGCGCTGGTGGGCGGGCTGCTGCTGAACCTGCTCTACCTGGTGCTGATGATCCACGACTGGGCCGAGCAGGGCCAGAACGCGATGATGGCGCTCATCTCACTGGTCGCCCTCCTGGCCATGTCCTGGCAGGCCTGGTCCCTCGACGCGGCGATCGGACTCTTCCTGTGAACGGCGTGCGGTACGACCTCCCCGAGGCGGACGAGTTCACCCGCCCGTACTGGGACGCGGCGGGTGAAGGCCGGCTCCTGCTGCGCCGCTGCGCGCAGTGCGGGCGGGCGCACCACTACCCGCGGGAGTTCTGCCCGTTCTGCTGGGCCGGCGAGGACCGCGTGACGTGGGAGGCGGCGAGCGGCCGCGCCACCCTCTACACCTGGTCGGTGATCCACCGCAACGACCTCCCCCCGTTCGGCACGCGCGTCCCGTACACGGCGGCGGTGGTCGACCTGGCGGAGGGCCCGCGGATGATGACGGAGGTCGTCGCCTGCGCCCCCGCGGACCTCCGCATCGGCATGTCCCTGCAGGTCGCCTTCCGCGAGGCGGCGGAAGGCCTCCGCATTCCGGTCTTCGAACCGGTCACGGCCTAGTGCTGTGACCGGAAAGGTCCACCGGGTCGCCGCGCCCGGCACGGCACCTCGCCGCGTTGTCGGACCACGCAAGTACGTCCAGTACGAGCCGCGGCCCTCCGCCTTGCGAGGCACCGCACCGAACACCGCGACCCGGCAAACCTTCCCGGCCACAGCACTAGGACCGCGGCAGGGCGGGTCCAGCGGGTCACGGAGCCCGCCGGACCTCCCGGCCGCGGTACCCGCTCCCGGGCCTCACGGCCAGAGCAGCTCGCGGACCCACCCTGCGGCCGGGTCGCGGCGGTAGCGCAGCCGTACGTGCCTGCGCGCGGCGTCGCCCTGGAAGAACTCGACCTCGTCCGCGTCCAGCACGTACCGCGTCCAGGTCGGCGCCGGGGCGTCCGGTTCGGCGCCGGCCCGCTCCCAGGCGGCCGCGGACGCCCGTACGAGCTCCTCCCGCGAGCCGAGCACCTCGCTCTGGCGGCCCGTCAGCGCGGCGGCGAGCGCCCCGCGCGAGCGGACCGCCAGGTCCGCCCGGCTCTCCTGCGGCCCACAGGCGCCGACCCGGCCCCGGACGCGTACCTGGCGCCCCACGGAGGGCCAGTAGAACCCGAGCGCGGCCGCCGGCTGCCCGGCCAGCTGCACGCCCTTGGTGCTGGTGGCGTGCGAGGCGAAGTGCCAGCCGCGCTCGTCGGCGTCGTGCAGCATCAGCGTCCGCACGTCGGGCCGCCCCTCGGCGTCCACGGTCGCCAGGCTCATGGTGTGCGGCTCCGGCTGCCCCGCCCCGACGGCCTGCACGAACCACTCCCGGAACAGCCCCACCGGCTCGTCCGGCGTGTCCCCCGCCTCGAACTCAGGGAGCGGGACGTCCCACACGCGCAGGGAGTGCAGGGCCTTGCGGAACTCGTCACTGCTGTTCTCACGGCTCATGCCGCCAGGCTAACGAGACCCGGTTCCCACTCGGTTTCCTACTTCATTGATACGCTGGTGCCATGTCTGATACGGCGTACGGCATCGGCGAGGGCCCGGCGGCCAGAGTGAGCCTCTCCCTGCCCGAGGGGACGGCGGAGGCGATCCGCTCGCGCGTGGGCAAGCGTGAGTTCTCCGCTTTCATCGCCGCCGCGGTCGAGCGTGAGCTGCGGGGCCAGATCCTCGACGACTACCTCGCCGACCGCGAGCAGCGGCGCGGACCGGTCGGCGAGGAGTCCCGGCAGGCAGCCAGGCGGATCTTCGACGAGATCTTCGCGGAGGGTGAGGAATGGTCCGCCGCAAGCTGACCCGGCACGGCACCCTCCTGCTCGACAGCGAGGGTCTCTCGAAGCTCCTGGGCGACGACGAGCGCGTCGTGGCCCTGGTCGCCGAAGCCCGCAGCCGCGGAATGGAAGTCGTCATCTGCGCGCTCACGATCATCGAGGCGGTCCACGCGCGCACCGACAAGGCCCGGTTGAACTTGGTCCTCTCCGGGGTCCGGGTGATTCCCGTGGGGGACGAAGAGGCGCGCGCCGCTTCGTCCCTCTTGATGGAGGCGGGCCTCCACGGGCACAAGTATGCGATCGACGCGGCCGTGGCGGAGGCCGCGCTGCGGCAGCCCCTCCCCGTCGTCCTGCTGACATCGGACGTCGACGACATGACGAAGCTCTGTGGCGGGCGCGTGCACATCGTCGGAGTCTGAGCCGCCGAAGCCCCGCCCGGCGGCCCCTCACCCCCGCCCCAGGATCACCGTCCCCGACGAGCAGAACCAGCCGCCCGTGCCCGAGGCCAGGGCCACCTGCGGCAGTCGGCCGCCGGGCTTGGTGACCTGGCCCGCTCCGGACTCGCCGCGGAGCTGGCGGACCGCCTCGACCAGGAGGAAGAGGCCGCGCATCCCCGGGTGGCAGGCCGACAGGCCCCCGCCGTCCGTGTTGACCGGGAGTTCGCCGTCGCGCAGCAGCCGGCCCTTCTCCACGAAGGCGCCGCCCTCGCCCTTCGAGCAGAAGCCGAGGTCTTCCAGGGTCACCAGGGTCATGTACGTGAAGGCGTCGTAGATCTCGGCCAGGTCCACGTCCGCCGGTGTCAGGCCCGCCCGTTCGAACGCGATGCGGCCCGAGACCGCCGCCGGGGAGACCGTGAAGTCCTCCCACTCCGACATCGTGGTGTGGGAGACGGACGTGCCGGAGCCCAGGACCCACACCGGGGCCTTGGCCGTGTCCGGTACGTAGTCCTCCGCCGCCAGCAGCACCGCGCAGCCGCCGTCCGAGCGGATGCAGCAGTGCAGCTTCGTGAAGGGGTCCGCGATCATCTCGCCCGACAGGACGTCGTCCACCGTGATCGGATCGCGGAACATCGCGTCGGGGTTGGTGGCCGCGTTCGCCCGCGCCTGCACGGCCACCGAGGCGAGCTGCTCCAGCGTCGTCCCGTACTCGTGCATGTGGCGGCGGGCGGCCATCGCGTACTTGGAGATCAGCGTGTGGCCGTACGGGACCTCGAACTGCAGAGGGCCCCGGGCGCCGAAGGAGAGGTTCGAGGTGCGCCGGCGGGCCTTGATGTCGGCGCGGGCCGTGGATCCGTAGACCAGCAGGACGGCGCCCGCGTGCCCGGCCGCGATCGCGTCCGCCGCGTGGGCGGCCATGACCTCCCAGGTCGAGCCGCCCACCGAGGTGGAGTCGACCCACGTGGGGCGCAGGCCGAGGTACTCGGCCACCTCGACCGGCGCGAGCGTGCCGAGGCCGGCCGAGGCGAAGCCGTCGATGACGGAGCGGTCGAGGCCGGAGTCGGCCAGTGCGCGCCGGGCGGCCTGCGCGTGCAGCGCGTACGGGGTGGGGCCGTCGACCCGCCCGCAGTCGGAGAGCGCGACGCCGACCACCGCGACCCTGCGGCGGGGATGCGGGGAGACGGGTCCGGGTGTGAGTCCAGGCATGGAAGGACCGTACAGCTGACGATGCGTCAGTTTCTAGCCCCGCGCGCCCGCCCCCCTGTGCATCTGCCGCCACCCGCCCTAACATGACGCCCCGTCAAATACGGGGAGGAGCCCGACGATGGATGCCGCCTTCACCGCGGAGCAGGACGAGATACGCCGTACCCTGCGCGAGATCCTGGGCAAACGCTGCGGCCCCGACGAGGTCAAGGCCGCCGTCCGCACCACCGCCGGACACGACCGCGAGCTGTGGCAGCAGCTCGCCGAGCGGCTGGGGCTGCCCGGCCTCGCCGTCGCCGAGGAGTACGGGGGCGTCGGCTGCACCCCCGCCGACCTGGCGCTGGCCTGCGAGGAGACAGGGCGGGCGCTGCTGCCCTCGCCGCTGCTCGCCACGGCCGCGCTCTGCGTGCCGCTGATCACCGCCCTCGGCACCGACGGCCAGCGCTCCGCGCTGCTCCCGCCGCTGGCCACCGGCGGACTGACCGCCGCCCTCGCCGTTCCCGGCCCGGCCCTGGCCACCGCCCTCGCGCTGACCGGCGACAACGCCGCCGGCCCGTGGTCCGGCGGCGGCCGCGCGGGCGGGGTCCAGGCCCGCGCCGGAGCGGAGGGCGGCTGGCGGCTGTACGGGGAGGCCGCCCAAGTGCTCGACGGGCACAGCGCCTCGCTGCTGCTGGTCGCCGCGCACACCGGCGGCTTCGCCCGTAGCCGCACGCTCCTGTTCCTCGTACGGGAGGACGCGCCCGGCCTCGTACGGTCACGGCAGACCACCCTGGACGAGACCCGCCCCCAGGCGCGGATCCAACTACGGGACACGACCGCCGAGTTGCTGGGCGGGGAGGAGGTCGACGTCCTCGAGGCCCTCGCCGCCACCGGCCGCACCGCGGCCGCCGTGCTCGCCGCCGAGGCGGTCGGCGCGGCCGGCCAGGCGCTCGCCCGCACCGTGGAGTACGTACGCCAGCGAGAGCAGTTCGGCCGGGCGATCGGCTCCTTCCAGGCGGTCAAACACCGCCTCGCCGACCTGTACGTGCAGGTGGAGGCGGCCCGCTCCGCGGCCTACTACGCCGCCTGGGACCCGCGGCAGGGCGCCCTCGCCCTCGCGCAGGGTCTGGAGGCCCTGCGGATGACCGCGGGCGAGGCGATCCAGCTGCACGGCGGCATCGGCTTCACCTGGGAGCACGACGCACACCTCTACTTCAAGCGGGCGGCGGCCGACGAGCTGCTGTTCGGCCCGGTCCACCGGCTGCGGGCGTACGCCGCGGACCGCGCGGGCCTGTTCACCCCGTCCGCCACACCCGAGAAGGTGGCCGTCTGATGGCTCGCGTGGCACCCGGCGTCAAGCTGATGCAGAAGGTCTCCTCGACCAGGCTCTTCGCCAAGATCGCACCGCACTTCATCCCCGCGATGGACAAGGCGGTGCACAAGCTCACCCGCGGCAAGGTCATGCTCAGCGCCCAGATGCTGCCGGGCGTGATCCTCACCGCCAAGGGCGCCAAGACCGGCGAGCCGCGCACCACCCCGCTCGCCTGCATGCCGGAGCAGGACGGGGTGAGCTGGCTGCTGATCGGCTCGAACTTCGGCCGGCCCGGGCACCCGGCATGGACCGGGAACCTGCTCAAGCACCCGGACGCGTCCGTGAGTTGGAAGGGCCAGGACATCGCTGTGCGGGCCCGGCTGCTGGCGGGGGAGGAACGTGCGGCGGCGTGGCAGGCGGTGCTGAGGTTCTGG
The DNA here is from genome assembly GCA_049998195.1 of Streptomyces sp. cmx-11-4. Taxonomy (GTDB): domain Bacteria; phylum Actinomycetota; class Actinomycetes; order Streptomycetales; family Streptomycetaceae; genus Streptomyces. Next base: position 402,873 of record JAEBET010000008.1, on the reverse strand, counting down.
CCGCCGTACGCGACGTACCAGGCGCGCATCGAGCGCGAGATCCGGCTGTTCCGCCTGGAGCGTCGCTGATCACAGGCGTACAGGCGCGGATGCGCAGGCGGTGCCGGGGCGGCGGACCCTCTCCAGGGCCCGCCGTCACTTGGTCGGCTTCTTGCCCGTGATGCCGAGGTGGACGAGCAGCGCCAGGTTCGGCTTCAGCTCGGCCTGCTTGACGCCCCAGGTCTGGAACCCCTTCTGGTGCGAGGCGACCGCGGCCAGCATCGCGACCAGCGAGCCGGCCATCGCCGCGGGGCTGACGTCCTTGTCGACCTTGCCCTTGGCCTGGAGCTCCTTCATCGACTCCGTCAGGGAGTTGGTGACCGAGTTCAGGATCTTCATGCGGATCTTGTAGAACCGCTTGTCTCCCTCGGCCGCGCCGAGGTCGACGACCCGCAGGATCGCGTCGTTGCGCCGCCAGAAGTCCAGGAAGCCTTCGACGAGTTCCTCGGCGGCGGCCCAGCCGGACTTGCCGACCCAGGTGCGGCCTTCGACGAGCTGCGTCAACTGCGCGCCCTCGGTGGCCATTTCCTCGGCGATCTCCAGGACGGCGCCCTCGACGTCCGGGAAGTACTGGTAGAAGGTCGCGGGGGAGGTGCCGGCCTTGCGCGCGACGTCGATCACCTTGACGTCGCGGTACGGCGAGGAGCTGAGCATCTCGCTGAGGCAGTCGAGCAGCTTCTGCCGCGTCGCCTGGCCGCGCCGGCCGGCGACACGCCCGTCGACGGTGCGTACTTGTCCTGTCATGCCGTCAGCTTACCGAGGGGTGATCGGCGCGCTATTCGGCCGCCTGCAAATGGGGTTACGGGGTGCCTGGCCTGGGCGGAAGGCGCTCCCGCACGGCCGGGGGAGCGAAATCCGGCCGGATGCCCGCCGGAGCTTGGGTGTACGCCGGGCGGACGCGGGGCCGATGCGAGGCGGGTCTCCGCGCCGGATCGCGGCCGGGCGCCCCTTGCGGGCGGGTCGCCCGCTTCCTCAGCGTTTCCCCCGAATAGTCTTATCAACAGGCTGTGGACAAGTTTTCGGGCGGACCATGGCTGGGAGAGGTGGGATGCGTGGGAGAGGTGGGACGGTACACACCCCCGCACAACGGAAGGAAACGGGCTCATGGCCGCATTCGCGGAAGGCGCACCCTGCTGGGTGGACGCCTCACTTCCGGACGTCGAGGCGGGCAAGCGCTTCTACGGTGAGCTCTTCGGGTGGACCTTCGGGGACAGCGCGGGCGCCGAGTACGGCCACTACACCCAGGCCTACAGCCGCGGCCGCAACGTCGCCGCCCTCGCCCCCAAGCCCGACGGCCGGATGCCCACCGTCTGGGGGATCTACCTCTACACCACCGACGCCTACGCCTGCGCCCAGCGCATCCGCGCCGCAGGCGGCCAGATGGTGATGGACCCGATGCCGGTCGGCCCGTACGGGACCGCCGCGATGGCCGCCGACCCCGGCGGGGCCGTCTTCGGCCTCTGGCAGCCCGGCACCCACCACGGCTTCGACGCGCAGCAGGAGCCCTACACCTACTGCTGGACCGAGGTCTACACACGGGCCCGCGACGCCGTGGACGCCTTCTACGCCAAGGTCTTCGGCTACGTCCCGCAGGACCAGGACGACGCCGGCGTCGAGTACCGCGTCTGGTCCCCGCCCGGCGCCGCGCCCGGCACCGGCACCGCCGTCATGGGCCGCAGCCTGATCACCGACGCCTTCCCGGAGGTCATGCCGGCGCACTTCCTCGCCTACTTCGCCGTACCCGACTGCGACCAGTCCGTCGCCATGGTGCAGCGGCTCGGCGGCCGGGTCACCGCCGATCCCTTCGACACCCCGTACGGGAGGATCGCGGTCGTCGCCGACAATCAGGGGGCGGTCTTCGGGCTGCTGTCGGAACCCCGGACCAAGCCGGACGCGTGAGGCCGGGGCCCCGGCCCCCGGCGGCCCGACGCTCCAGGATCCAAGACCCCGCCGCGGCCCTCCGCCGTGCCGGGGCCGGACCGGGCGCGGGCCTGACAGAATCGGGGTTGCACGACCCGGGCCGCGCCCGGGGTGAGACGCTGCACGGGGCAGGGGCCCCGTAGCGGCGGCGCGTGCTGGTGGAAGCGGGCCCGGCGAGGGCCCGTACGGGGAGGTGTGGAGGCGAGTGGTGGAGCAGCTGACGCAGCACGACCCGAGACGGATCGGCCCCTTCGAGGTGCTGGGACGGCTCGGCGCCGGCGGCATGGGGCTGGTCTATCTCGCGCGGTCGGCGTCCGGACGGCGGGTCGCGATCAAGACGGTGCGCACGGAGCTCGCCGAGGACCAGCTCTTCCGGGTCCGCTTCACCCGGGAGGTGGAGGCGGCCCGCGCCGTGTCCGGCTTCTACACCGCGGCCGTGGTCGACGCCGACCCGCGCGCCGCCGTGCCGTGGCTGGCCACCGCCTATGTGCCGGCGCCCTCCCTGGAGGAGATCGTCAACGAGTGCGGGCCCATGCCCGCCCAGGCCGTACGGTGGCTCGCGGCCGGCATCGCCGAGGCCCTGCAGTCCATCCACGGCGCGGGACTGGTCCACCGCGACCTGAAGCCGTCCAACGTCCTCGTCGTCGAGGACGGCCCGCGGGTGATCGACTTCGGCATCGCGAGCGGGGTCTCCAACACCCGCCTGACCATGACGAACGTCGCCGTCGGCACCCCCGCCTACATGTCGCCCGAGCAGGCGAAGGACTCGCGCAGCGTCAAGGGCGCCAGCGACGTCTTCTCGCTCGGCTCCACCCTCGTCTTCGCCGCGACCGGGCACCCGCCGTACCACGGGGCCAACCCGGTGGAGACGGTCTTCATGCTGCTGCGCGAGGGCCCCAACCTGGAGGGCCTGCCCGCCGAGCTGCGGCCGCTCATCGAGTCCTGCATGCAGATGGACGCCGCCCTGCGGCCCACCCCGGCCGACCTCCAGGCGCAACTCGCCCCGCACCTCTTCGACGGCGATGACGACAGCGGGACCGCCTCGGCATGGCTGCCCGCGCGGGCCGTCGCGATGATCGAGGCCCGCCGTGCGGGCAACCGCACCCCTGCCGCCGCCGCCGTGCCGGCCCCCGGCCCCGGCCGGGACGGCGGAGCCGGACCCGGACCGGGATCCAGGGGGCCGATCTCGGGCCCCGCCACGCACCGCCGCCAGCGCGGCGCCGAGGCGTGGCTGGACCCGCGCACCGGACATGCCGTTCCGCAGCGCCCGCACCACCCGCCGATGTCCCCCGCTCCGTCGGGCGAGCCCGTCCTGCTGGCCGGCTCCCCGGTGCCGATCGGGCCCGGGCCGCGGGCGACCGCCTCGGCGCCCGCCGCGCACGCCGCCGCCGACTCGGCGACCGGCTGGATCCGCCCGCCGGGCGGTTCGGCGGCGGCCCCCGCCGCGGTGGCCTCCGTACCGGCACCGGGCCCCGCCCCGGACAGCGGCCGCTGGCGCCCGTGGCGCTTCCGCATGTCCAACGACGTCTGGGGCACCCCCACCGTCGCCGGCGACCTGCTCTACGTCACCTCCTTCGAGGTGCACGCCCTGGACGTGGCCAGCGGCCGCCGCCAGTTCAAGACCCGCGACGTCGCCTGGTCCATGGCCGTCGCCGACGGACGCATCCACGCCTCCGACGGACCCTCCCTCTTCGCGCTCGACGCCTCCGACGGCTCCGAGCGGTGGCGGGTGTCCGCCGACGCCTGGGTCTACGCCCTGCGCGCGGAGCGCGGCACGGTGGTCACCGCCACCCGCGGCGGCGGCGTACAGGGCTGGGAGGCGTCCAGCGGCCAGAAGCTGTGGGAGCTGACCGGCGCGCAGACCGACTTCGAGACCCCGGAGGCGGCGCCCGTCCTCCACGACGGCACGGTGTACGTGTGGCAGGACGCCCGGCTGCGCGCGCTCGACGCCCGCAGCGGCCGCGAGTCCTGGTCCTACCCGGTCGGTGACGCGGGCTCCTGCGGGAACGTCCCCGTACGCGTCACCCCGGCCCCGGACGGCAACGTCTACGTCGCCGCCGGCACCCGCGTGCTGTCCGTGGACCGGGCATCGGGCCGGGTCCGCTGGCACTTCGAGGCCCCCGCGGTCTTCCTGGCGCCCCCGGCCTTCGCGCCGGGCGCCGCGGTCACCGGAGGCGGGGTCTACCTCGCCGACTACCTGGGCACCGTCTACGCCCTGGACGCGGCCACCGGCCAGGACCGCTGGCGCATCGCGACCGAGGCGCGCACGTCCCCGGACCCGGTGCTCGTCGCGCACGGCAACGTCCACCTGGGCGCGGGCAGCGCCCTGTACACGCTCGACGCGGTCACCGGCACCCCGAAGTGGCGGTTCGCGGCGGGCGGCGAGATCACCGGCCTCCCGGCCGTCGCGGACGGCCGGGTGCACTTCGGTTCGGCCGACCACTGCCTGTACACCCTGGACGCCGCGGGCGGCCAGCTGCGCTGGAAGCTGGCCACGGGCGGCGAGATCACGGGCGCCCCGGTGGCGGAGGCGGGCGTGGTCTACGCGTGCAGCAAGGACCGCTGCGTGTACGCCCTGGACGCGGCGAAGGGCACGGGCACCCGTACGAGTGGCTGAGGCGACTCGGCCCCCTCCCGGTAGCGGAACGCACCGGGAGTGACAGGATGGACCCCATGAGCGACAACGTCTACTTCGACATCACCATCAACGGCGCGCCCGCGGGCCGCATCGTCTTCAGCCTCTTCGACGAGGTCGTCCCGAAGACCGCGCGCAACTTCCGCGAGCTGTGCACCGGCCAGAACGGCTTCGGCTACGCGGGCTCCGGCTTCCACCGCGTCATCCCGCAGTTCATGCTGCAGGGCGGTGACTTCACCAACCACAACGGCACCGGCGGCAAGAGCATCTACGGCGAGAAGTTCGAGGACGAGAACTTCCAGCTGAAGCACGACCGCAAGTACCTGCTGTCGATGGCGAACGCCGGCCGCAACACCAACGGCTCGCAGTTCTTCGTCACCACCGTCCTCACCCCGTGGCTCGACGGCAAGCACGTCGTCTTCGGCGAGGTCGTCGAGGGCCAGGAGCTCGTCGACCAGATCGAGGCCCTGGGCTCCCAGTCCGGCGCCCCCAAGGGCAAGGTCGAGATCGCGGCCTCCGGCGTCGTCAACGCCGCCTGATCATCCCCGCCATCAAGGCCGGTCGGCCCCGCCCCCTCCCGGGGGCCGGGGCCGCCGCCGTGTGCGGGGCCGCCTGGTAGCGTGACCGGCCGTCTGTCCAAGGGGGAGGGTGCGAGCCATGGCGGCTGGGCGTCACATCAGATTGACCGCGGTCCTGGTGACCGTGGTGTTCGCGCTGACCGGCTTCTCGTCGAGCGGTGGCAGCAGCGGCGGAAAGAGTTCGAGCAAGAGCAAGAGCAGCGGCAGCGGCGGCGGCTGCTCCAGCTCCAAGAGCAAGAAGAAGAGCCACAGCGGCAGCAGCGGCAGCACGGCGTCCGCGACGGCCGCGTCCTCCGCGAGCCCGACCGGCGACCCGGCCACCGTCGTGGTGGTCACCTGTACGGGTTCCGCCACGCCGGTCACCACCCTCCGGTTCACCTCGCGGCTCGACCGCAGGGCGACCTTCGAGGTCGACCTCCACCGGGAGGGCGCCGCCGGAGCCGCCGTCGAGTCCACGGTCGTCCGGGTGGACCTGGGGGCGCGCGAGACCCGCACGGTCGACGTCGCCCTCAAGGACCCCTCGCGCGCCGCGCAGGTCAGGAACTGCCGTCTTGGCAAGCCCGGTACCAGCGGTTCCACGGCGACCGCGACGCCGAAGGCCACCTCCGGCCCGGCCTCCGGCGGGTCCACGAGCACGCCGGCGCCCAAGGCGAGCAAGTCCCGCAAGCCCCGCTGACGGGGCGCGTCAGCGCAGCCTGAACTCCGTCCCCGGCCGCCGGGCCGCGAACAGGTCCGCCTGCCGCTCCGGGGTCAGGTTCCCCAGCGCGATCAGCGCCGGAGCCTGCGCCAGGGCCTGCTGGAGCGCCGCCTGCTTCGCCGACCACAAGGCCCGTACGGTGCCCTGCACGGACTCCGTCGGAAAGCCGGCGAGGGTCCCGGCCGCGCGCAGGGCCGCCGCGAGCAGCTCCCCGGGCTCGGCCAGCTCGGAGACCAGGCCGATCTCGTACGCCCGCCGCGCGGAGAGCCGTTCCGCCGTGCCCATCAGGGACATCCGGGCGGCCTCCCCGAAGGGCATCCGCTGCGCCATGTAGACCGCCTCGTAGGCGCTGACCATCCCGTACGCGGTGTGCGGGTCGAAGTAGGTGGCCGACGACGAGGAGACGATGAACTCCGCCTCCCCCAGCAGGTAGAACGCCCCGCCGCACGCCATGCCGTTGACCGCGGCGATCACCGGCTTCCACAGGTCGTTCGCCTTCGGGCCGATGGAGACCAGCGGATCGTCGACCGAGTACGGGGACCCCGGCTGCGGCACCTGTGCCCCCCGGTCGATGCCCGTGCAGAAGGCGGCCGTCCCGGCGCCCGTCAGCACGACCGCCCGCACCTCGTCCTCGAACCGGAACTGCCGCCACACCTCGGCCAGTCCGGCGGCCGTCTCCAGGTCGATGGCGTTGTGCCTGCGCTCCCGGTCCAGGGTGACGACCGCGACCCCGGTCGCCTTGTCCCGCTCCACTCGCAGTGTCACGACTTCTCCAGGATCCAGCGCGGCACCGCCATCCCGCCCGTCTCGGTGAACACGACCTGCACCCGCGCCCCGATGCGCAGCCGGGCCGGGTCCACCGAGTTCAGCGGGGCGTCGGCCGAGGACACCAGGTTTCCGGCCAGCCGGATGTGCGGGGCGTCGGCGAGCTCCACGAGGATCACGTTGTACGGGGCCTGCGCCGCGTAGGCGGGCAGCAGCGGCGGATGCGGCTGGACGTAGGACCAGATGCGGCCGCGGCCGCTCGTCAGGCGCCACTCGGAGTCGAAGGACTGGCAGTGCGGGCAGCAGGGGCGCGGCGGGAAGCGGAGTCTGCCGCACGCCGTGCAGGCCTGGACGCGCAGTTCGCCCCGGGCGGCGTACTCCCAGAAGGGGGCGCCGTCCTCGTCGGGGACGGGGAGCAGAAGCGATTCCTCGGTGGTGGTCATGGCGTGGCCCTCCTCGGGGCTCGGGGCTCAGGGCGCGGCGGCTCAGGGCGCGGCGGCGCTGTCTCGGGGGCTCGCCGCTCAGGCGCGCAGCAGGGTCGCCGACGTCGGGACGCCCTCGCCCGCCGTCACCAGGCAGGTCGCGGCGTCCGGCACCTGGGCGGTGGAGATGCCGCGCAGCTGCTTGACGCCCTCGTTGATCAGGTTGAAGCCGTGCACGTAGGCCTCCGACAGGCCGCCGCCCCCGGTGTTGATCGGGAGCCGGCCGCCCATCTCCAGGGCCCCGCCCTCGGTGAAGGCCGCGCCCTCGCCGCGCCCGCAGAAGCCGTAGCCCTCCAGCGAGAGCGGGATCAGCGGGGTGAAGGCGTCGTAGATCTGGGCGACGTCCACGTCCTCGGGCCCGAAGTCGGCCTGCTTCCACAGGTGCCGGGCGGCCGTCCAGGCGGGCCCGGACAGGGGGTCGTCGTTCCAGTAGTTGACCATGCCGTGGTGCTGGGCGGGCAGGCCCTGGGCGACGGAGTGCACGTAGACGGGCTTCTGGCGGCAGTCCCGGGCCCGCTCGGCGGAGACGATCACGCAGGCCAGTGCGCCGTCCGTCTCCAGGCAGTTGTCGAAGAGGCAGAGCGGGTCGCTGATCATGCGGGAGGTCATGTACATCTCGCGGGTCAGCGGGCGTTCGTACATCATCGCGGCCGGGTTCTCGTTGGCCCGGTTGCGGCAGGCCATCGCCACGTTGAAGAAGTGGTCGCGGGTGGCGCCGTACTCGTGCATGTAGCGGCGGGCCAGCATGCCGATCTCGTCGGCCGGGCGCAGCAGGCCGAAGGGGCGGGTCCACTGGCCGGGGGTGGGCAGCTGGACGGCGGTGTTCTTCCAGGGGCGGGGGCCGGAGCCGCGCTTGCGCGAGCGCCAGGCGACCCCGACGGTGGCCTGGCCGGTGGCCACGGCGGAGGCCAGGTGGCCGACGGTGGCGCAGGAGCCGCCGCCGCCGAAGCCGACCTTGGAGAAGAAGGTGACGTCGCCGGCGCCGATGGCCTTGGCGACCTCGACCTCGTCGGTCTCCTCCATGGTGTACGAGGCGAAGGCATCGACCTCGGCGGGTTCTATGCCCGCGTCGGCGAGGGCTGCCAGAATGGCGCGGCAGGCCAATTCCTTTTCGGACTGCGGCAGTTGTCTGGCAAAGGCGGTCTGGCCGATGCCGACTATCGCTGTCGCGTCCTTGAGCGTTGCCGCCATCGCCACCTCCGGAGGTGTATCAGTACTGACAGCCGCGAAGGCTACAGCTAATCTGACGGATAGTCAGCTACTGGGATCGCAGGGGAGGGGCGTGCGATGGACGAGGGCGCGGACGAGGGCGTGGACGAGGGTGCGGGCGCGAGCGGATCGGTGAACGGCTACGGCTACGGGGACGCGGCGCGGGAGGAGGACACCGACCCGCGCGGGGACCTGCGGTGGGGGAGCATCGCCGGCCTCGTGCGCGACGCCGCCGCGCGATATGCCGGCCGCGAGGCCGTCGTCGACGGCCGGGTCCGCCTCGACTACGCCCAGCTCGGCGAACGCGTCGAGCGCGCCGCGGCCGCCTGCATCGCCGCCGGGGTCGAACCGGGCGACCGGGTCGCCGTCTGGGCTCCCAACACCCTGGAGTGGATCGTCTCCGCCCTCGGCGCCGTCTCCGCGGGCGCGGTGCTCGTCCCCCTCAACACCCGTTTCAAGGGCACCGAAGCCGCGTACGTCCTGCGGCGCAGCCGGGCCCGGCTGCTCTTCGTCACCGGCACCTTCCTCGGCACCTCCTACGTCGCCTCCCTGCGCCGCGCCGCGGCCGAAGGCCCCGGTGACGGCCCGCTGCCCGGGCTGCCGCACCTGGAGCAGGTCGTCGTCCTCGCCGAGGACGCCCCCGAGTCCTTCCGCACCTGGAAGGACTTCCTGGCGGGCGGGGACTCCGTACCGGCCGGCGCCGTCCGCGAGCGCGCCGAGGCGATCCCCGGCGACGCCCCCTCCGACATCATCTACACCTCCGGCACCACCGGCAGCCCCAAGGGCGCCGTCATCACCCACGCCCAGTCCCTGCGCTGCTACGACGTGTGGAGCGAGCTCGCCGGACTGCGCGAGGGCGACCGCTACCTGATCGTGAACCCCTTCTTCCACACCTTCGGCTACAAGGCCGGGATCATCGCCTGCCTGATGCGCGGGGCCACGATGATCCCGCAGCCCGTCTTCAACGTGGACACCGTCCTCGCCAACATCGCCGCCGAGCGGATCTCCGTACTTCCCGGGCCGCCCACCCTCCACCAGTCCCTGCTCGACCACCCCCAGCGCACCCACCACGACCTCTCCGCCCTGCGCCTGGTCGTCACCGGCGCGGCCGTCGTCCCGCTCCAGCTGGTCGAGCGGCTCCGCGGCGAACTGCGCATCGCCACCGTCCTCACCGCCTACGGGCTCTCCGAGGCCAGCGGCATCGTCACCATGTGCCGCCGCGGCGACCCGGCTCGCACCATCGCCGAGACCTCGGGGCGGGCCATCCCGGACACCGAGGTGATGATCAGGGACGCGGAAGGGCAGGCCCTGCCCGCCGGCCGGGTGGGCGAGATCGCCGTCCGCGGCCACCACGTCATGCGGGGGTACTTCGAGGACCCCCACGAGACGGCGAAGGCCATCACCCCGGAGGGCTGGCTGCTCACCGGCGACGTGGGATTCACGGACGAGGACGGCAACCTGCGCATCACCGACCGGATCAAGGACATGTTCATCGTCGGCGGGTTCAACGCCTACCCCGCCGAGATCGAGCAGCTCCTCGGCCTCCACCCGGACGTCGCCGACGTCGCGGTGGTCGGCATCCCGGACCCGCGCCTCGGCGAAGTCGGCAAGGCGTACGCCGTCCGGCGCCCCGGCTCCACCCTCACCGCCGACGACCTGATCGCCTGGTCCCGTCGGGAGATGGCCAACTACAAGGTGCCGCGCGCCGTGGAGTTCGTCACCGAACTCCCGCGCAACGCGAGCGGCAAGGTCCTCAAACGCGAACTCCGGGCCCGCTGAGTCAGGGGACGAATCAGGGGACGAGCTTGCCCAGGTCGATGGCCGCGGGGAACGGCACCGACACCTTCAGCCACTCGCGGTGGATCCCGGTGGGAACGTACGACCGGGTGACCGTGTCCAGTTCGTAGACGTGGACGGCGGGCCCGCTCGCCTCGTCCTCGACACGCCAGAAGTGGGGGATGCCCGCCTGGGCGTACTTGAACGGCTTGATGGAGCGGTCCCGGTCCGCCGACTCCTCGGACACCACTTCGATCACGAGGGCCACCTCGTCCGGGAGGAAGCGGGTGCGGTCGGGGTCGTAGGCGACCGTCACCGCCAGGATGTCCGGTTCGGGGCGGCTCTTCTTGTCGAGCCGGACGGTCATCTCCCGTGCGATCTCGATGCCGTCAGGCGCGGCTTCCTCCAGGCTCGCGGTCAGCTTCTGCACGAGCCGGGAGTGCCAGAACCGCTGCGGGGACATCATGAAGATCAGCGCTCCGTCGATGAGCTCGGTGTGCCGGGGAGCCTGGGGCAGGTGGTCGAGGTCGTCCGCTTCCCAGCCGCTCGGGCGGGGCGGGAACATCCATTCGGGGATCTCGGCTGCCATGGTTTCCTCCAGGGGGTCCTGGGCCAGCCTACTCGGCTGAGCCCTTCGGTACGGGCGCTTGGTGAGGCTGTCCCGCCCTGCGGGCCAGGACCAGGCGCCAGCGGGGAGCGCCCGAGGCCTGCCGCCCGAAGTGCTCCAGCGGCACGGTCTCCACCGTGAAGCCGGCCGCCCGCAGATCGGCGCGGACCCCGCCCAGCGGGAAGGTCCGGTAGTACATGACGAAGGGCGGGCGCCACACCGCGTTGCGCACCTGCATGGCCGCGTCGAAGCCCGCCACCGCCCACCACAGCGGGTGGCTCGGCGGGATCGGCGCGCCGATCGGGAACGCGAAGACCCCGCCCTCGCGCAGCGCCGCGTGGACCCCGGCGAAGAGGGCGGGCCGCTCGGCCGGGAGGAAGTGGCCGAAGGCCCCGAAGCTCACGGCCAGGTCGTAGGAGTCCCCGAGCACGGGCGGCAGGGCCCGCGCGTCGGCCCGTACGAAGTCCACGCGCGCGTCCGGATGCGCCCGCCGGGCCTCGGCCAGCATGCCCGCGCTCAGGTCCACCCCGGTCACGCGCTCCCGGCACAGCCGCCGCAGCATGTCGATCCCGGCCCCCGTGCCGCAGCACACGTCCAGCCCGGCACCGAAGGAGCCCTCCCGCTGGGCCAGGGTCTCCTCGACGGCGTCGAGCATCCGGTCCGGGGTGCGGAAGGGCGTGTGGTCGAACTTCGGGGCGAGCAGGTCGTAGCCGCGCTCGACGGACGAGAGGGCCTGCACGGCGAGTTCGCGGACGCTCGGCCCGTGGCTGGTGAACACGCACCCAGCGTAGGCGCACCTGTATCCCGTACGCGGGCATGCGGCGGCGGCCGCGGTGGCTCCCCTCCGGGCCACCGCGACCGCCGTCCCCCCGTGCTCCCCCGTGCGTCCCCCGTACGTTCGCGCTGTTCCTTGGCGCCGTAGCCTACGGACGAGGCCCGGACGCGTGGTTGTCCATCGTCTGGAGCTCCTCGCCCGACGCGTGGTTGTCGAGCGGCTTGATCTCGACCCCCGAGGCGTGGTTGTCGAGAGTTTCGATATCGACGCCCGAGGGCTGGTTGTCGAGCGGCTTGATCTCGACACCCGAGGCGTGGTTGTCGAGCGGCTTGATGTCGCCGTCGTTCGGCAGGATGTTCTCGTTCGTCGTCATCGAATCTCCTGATGGATGGGTAGGACCCGTTCGGCGATTCCCCCGCGGACCGCCGAACGGGTGGTCCTCCAACCGACCCGGTTGCCCCCCCGACGCACCGGGTCGATGGACCAAATAGTGCCGCGAGACGATAAACGAACGATGAACGCCTCGTTCATCGGACGTCACTGCAGGTCACCACGGTCAGGCGGCGACCTCGGACGCCAGCAGCGCCCGCACCTCGGCCAGTTCGGCCGAACCCAGCTGTGCGAACACGGCCTCCGCGTCCCGCCAGCACGCCCGCGCCCGGTCCGTCTGCCCCAGCCGCCGCAGCGCCTTGCCCAGCACCGTCAGCACCGTCGCCCGCCGCCACTCGCCGCCGATCCCGCGCAGCGCGATCGCCCGCTCGGCGTGCGAGGCGGCCAACGTCGGTCGGCGCGCCGCCAGATGGGCCTCGGCGAGCCGGAAGTGCGTCACGCCCTCCCACAGCGGCTGCCGGTTGTCGTGGAACAGCGACAGCGCCTCCGTGAGCTGGGTCAGGGCCTCGCCGAGCCGGCCCGCCTGGGTGAGGGCGATGCCGAGCGCGTAGCGGCCGTTGGCCAGGCGCAGGGTCAGGCCCATCCGGTCGTAGATGGCGATGCCCTGCCGGGCGAGGTCTATGGCGCTGGAGAGGCGGCCCAGTTCCACGTGGATGCGGGAGAGGTTGCACAGCGCGCTCGCCTCGCCCACGTTGTTGGCGTCGGCCCGGAAGCCATCGATGGCCTCCAGCAGGTAGCGCTCGCCGTCCGCGTACCGGCCCTGGTAGAGCGCGATGATCCCGCGGTCGTTGGGCGCCCAGCAGCTGGGCAGCGGGTCGCCGGCCTCGCGGGCCAGCGCCGTGGCCTGGCGGGCCTCGTCGTCGGCCTCGGCGAACCGGCCCGCCACCAGGTGCACGTTGGTGAGCGTGGTGCGCGCCCGGCCCTCGGCGTACGGGTCCTTCGCGGCCTGGGCGGCGTCGCGCAGCGCGACGGCGGCCGACTCGTACTGCTTGGAGTTGGCACCCGACTCGGCCAGGTCCTTCGCCGCCCACAGCAGGTCCACGGCCCGCCGCAGGACGAGCGTCTCGCCGCCCCGCACGGAGGCCTGCCGTACGCACGCCAGCAGCGGGTCGGCCTCCGCGTAGAGCCAGTCCAGGGCGGCGCGCGGCTCGCCGAAGACGAGCCCGGGGTAGTGGGTGTCGGACAGGTGGGCCGGGAGCCGGTCGCCGGGGCGTTCCAGGGCGTAGACCCCGGAGGCGGTGGCCAGGTAGAAGTCCAGGAGCCGGTCCAGGGCGGCGTCGCGCCCGCTCGGCGGCTGCTCGTCGCGCTCGGCGCAGGCCCGCGCGTAGAGGCGTACGAGGTCGTGGAAGCGGTAGCGGCCGGGAGCGGCGGATTCGAGGAGCGAGCAGTCCACTAAGGCCTCGAGGAGGTCCTCGGTGTCGTGCTCGGGCAGGTCCAGTACGGCGGCCGCCGCCGACAGGGAGATGTCGGGGCCGTCGGCGAGGCCGAGCAGGCGGAACGCGCGCTGCTGGGCCGGTTCGAGCTGGCCGTAGCCCAGCTCGAAGGTGGCCTTGACGGCGAGGTCGCCGGTCTGGAGCTCGTCGAGGCGGCGGCGCTCGTCGGCCAGCTTGGCGGCGAGGACGGAGACGGTCCACGTGCGGCGGGCGGCGAGCCGGGAGGCGGCGATGCGGATGGCGAGCGGCAGGAAGCCGCAGGCGCCGACCACGTCGAGGGCGGCCTGGCGTTCGGCGCGGACGCGCTCCTCGCCGACGATCCGGGTGAAGAGCTGGAGGGCCTCATCGGGGCTCATCACGTCGAGGTCGACGAGATGGGCCCCGGCGAGGCCCGCCATGCGGACCCGGCTGGTGACCAGGGCGGCGCAGCCCGCGGTGCCCGGCAGCAGCGGGCGGACCTGGGCGGCGTCGCGGGCGTTGTCGAGCAGGACCAGGACGCGGCGGCCGTCGAGGGTGGAGCGGTAGAGGGCGGCCCGGTCGGCGGGTGAGTCGGGGATGAGGGTGTCGGGGGTGCCCAGCGCCCGCAGGAAGGAGCCGAGGACGGCCTCGGGCTCGGCGGGGCGGGGCTCGGTGCCCTGGAGGTCGACGTAGAGCTGGCCGTCCGGGAAGTGCCGGCGGGCGGCGTGCGCGACGTGCACGGCGAGGGTGGTCTTGCCGACGCCGCCGATCCCGGCGAGCGCGGACACGGCCATGACCTGGCCCTCGGTTCCGCCGGAGAGGATGGTGCCGAGCTCGTCGACGAAGCTGGCACGGCCCGTGAAGTCGGGGACGGTCGCGGGCAATTGGGCGGGCCTTACGTGCACGGTCGCGGCGGCCGGTGCCGGGTCCTCGGCGCGGGCGAGGTCGGCGTCGGCGTTCAGGATGCGCTGCTGGAGGGCGGCGAGTTCGGGGCGCGGGTCGACGCCGAGTTCGTCGGCGAGGAGCCGGCGGGTGTCGGCGTAGACGGCGAGGGCCTCGGCCTGCCGGCCGCTGCGGTAGAGGGCGAGCATGAGCAGCTCGCGCAGGCGTTCGCGCAGCGGGTGGGCGGCGGTGAGGGCGGTCAGCTCGGAGACGGCCTCGGCGTGGTGGCCGACCTCCAGGTCGAGGTCGAGGCGGGTCTCCACCAGCTGGAGGCGCCATTCGGCGAGCCGGGTGCGCTCGGTCTCGGCGGCCGGGCCGGGGACTCCGGCGAGGGGTTCGCCGTCCCACAGGTCGAGGGCGCGGGCCAGCAGCGTACGGGCGAGGGTCCGGTCACCGGCTTCGCGGGCGGTCTCGGCGTCGGCGGCCAGGCTCCGGGCGATGCCGAGGTCGAGGGTGGCGGTGGAGCGCAGCCGGATGGCGTAGCCGCCGGCGTCGGAGACGAGCAGCCCGGGGTCGAGGACCTTGCGCAGACGGGAGGCGTAGGTCCGGATGGTGGCGAGGGCCTGCTGCGGCGGGTCCTCGCCCCAGATGGCGTCGATCAGCTCGGGCGCGGTGGCGGTGCGCCCGTCGCGCAGCAGCAGCGTGGCGAGCAGGGCACGCTGCTGGGGCGTCCCGGAGGGCAGCACGTCACCCCCGCGCCAGGCGCGGATGGGCCCGAGCACGGCGAACCGCGATTCGCCCGCGGCGCGCTCGGCGGTCTCGGGTGCGGGAGCTCCGGCCACCGTGGTGCCCGCGGCGGTGGTGCGTGCGGTGGTGGTGGTGCGTGCGGTGGTGGCCGCAAGGGACTCGGGGTGTTTCCGCGGCTGCGGGATGGCCGGTACGCCGTCCATCTGTCGTCCCCCTGCCTTCCGTTGGTGTAAGGGTCAGTCTGCCCTGTCTTGCGCGTACACGTCAGCCCGTCCCGGACCGAGTCGTTCCTGATCCGGTCCTGATCGGGGCGTGATCGCGGCCTGATCGGCGCCCAACTAGCTGACGGTTCGTCAGATCGGCGCTACCGTATCGGGTATGGAGACCTTCCCGAAGATCATCTCGGTGGACGACCACACGGTGGAGCCCCCCCATGTCTGGCGGGACCGCCTCCCGTCCAAGTACAAGGACACCGGCCCCCGCGTCGTCCGCGCCCCCCTGAAGGAAATGACCTTCCTCGGCGGCAAGTTCGCCCCCGTGATGGGGGCCAAGGGCGACGACGGCCCGATCGGGGACTGGTGGGTGTACGAGGACCTGCACCGGCCGCTCACCCGACTCGACACCGCCGTCGGGTACGACCGCGACGAGATCAAACTGGAAGTCATCACCTACGAGCAGATGCGCCCGGGGTCCTTCTCGGTTCCCGAGCGCCTCGCGGACATGGACGTCAATCACGTCCAGTCGGCCCTCTGCTTCCCCACCTTCCCCCGCTTCTGCGGCCAGACCTTCACGGAGGCGTCCGACCGCGAGCTGGGGCTGCTGGGCGTACGGGCGTACAACGACTGGATGGTGGAGGAGTGGTGCGGCCCGCAGGCCCGCGGCCGGCTCATCCCGCTGACCCTCATCCCGCTGTGGGACGCCCACCTCGCGGCCGCCGAGGTCCGCCGCAACGCCGCCCGCGGCGTCCGCGCGGTCGCGTTCTCGGAGATACCCCCGCACCTGGGCCTCCCCTCCGTCCACACGGACTACTGGGACCCCTTCCTCCAGGCCTGCGACGAGACCGGCACGGTCATCGCCATGCACATCGGCTCGTCGAGCCGGATGCCGTCCACCTCGGCGGACGCCCCGCCGGCGGTCGGCTCCACCATCACCTTCGCCAACTGCTGCTTCTCGATGGTCGACTGGCTGATGAGCGGCAAGTTCGAGCGCTTCCCCAACCTGCGGATCATGTACGCGGAGGGCCAGATCGGCTGGATCCCCTACATCCTGGAGCGCGCGAACGTGGTCTGGGAGGAGAACCGCGGCTGGGGCGGTGTCGCCGACAAGGTCCACCGCCCGCCGTCGGAGCTCTTCGCCGAGCACGTCTTCGGCTGCTTCTTCGACGACGCCTTCGGCTTGAAGAACCTGGACTCGATCGGCGCCGGCAACGTCCTCTACGAGACGGACTACCCGCACTCGGACTCCACCTGGCCCAAGTCCCGCGAGGTCGGCCAGGCCCAGATGGGACACCTGGCACCGGACGTGGTCGACCGCATCGTGCGCGGCAACGCCATCGGTCTGCTGGGGCTGACCGAGGACGGCCTGTGGGCGGGACCGGGGGCCTGAGCCCTCCCTAGGAGTGGGGGTGCTTCGACTTCAAGGGTCGGTCCGGGGCCAGGAGGGCGGAGATCCGCTCGGCCACGGTCTGGGCCTGGTTGCCCTCCGGGGTCTTCGGGCCCTTGGTCGCGCTGACGGCGATGGCCAGCTTCTCGGCCGGGAGGTAGGCCTGGATGGCGGCGTAACCGGAGAACGAGGGATTCTGCTCGATCCAGCCGTTGTCGACGAGGATCCCGAAGCCGAAGTGCGCCTCCCGCGTGTTCTTCAGGCACACGGTGGCCGGACAGCCGTCCGTCGTGGTTCCGAGCCCCACCGTGCCCGGGTCCAGCTGGGTCTTGAACGACTCCGCGGACAGCAGCTCGCCCGTGCCGACGGCGCGTGCGGACCGCTCCAGATCGCAGATGTCGGTGGTGAGGACAGCGCCCGGAGCGGTGGTCCACGAGGGGTTCCAGTAGCTGGACTCCTCGTAGATGCCGCGGTCCGAGGTGAAGGAGTGCAAAGCGGGCACCGGGATCTCGGGGGTGGCGCCGTTGGCGGTCTCGCTCAGCCCGAGCGGCTGCATCACGCGTTCCTGGAGCAGCCGCTCCAGGGACACGCCGCTGATCTTCTCCAGCGCGGCGCCGAGCAGCTGGAAGTTGGCGTGCGAATAGCTGAAGTTGGTGCCCGGCTCGTACCAGAGCGGATGGGCGGAGGCGATGCCGATGACCTCCGCGGAGGTCCAGTGCCGGAACGGCGCGGCCTCCAGCTCGGCGAGGAACTTGGGGTCCGTCACGTAGTCGTGCAGGCCCGAGGTGGAGTTGCCGAGCTGGCGCAGGGTGATCTCCTTGGCGTGCGGGGCGTCCGGCAGCCATCGGTCGATGGTGTCCTCGAGACCCGCCTTGCCCTCCTCGACCAGCTGGAGCAGCACGGTGGCCATGTACGCGATCGCCACCGACCCCGAGCGGAAGTGCATCGCCGGATCGGCCGGGACGCCCGTCACGGACTCGCCGAGCGCGGCGGTGACCATCTCCTTGCCGTCCTTGGACACCCGGAGGATCACGGAGTTCAGACCGAGCTCCCGCTTGGCCCGCTCGGCGATCCCGAGCACGTCAGCGGCCTGGCCCCGGAGGGGCCCGGGTGTGCTGACACAGCCCGCCGGCGCGGCGCCTGCCACTCCGGCGGGGAGCGTGGCCGCCACCAGCCCGGCGATGCAGAGCAGCACCGTACGAGTACGCCTCACCCCACCATGATGGCCGGGTGCGCAGCCCCGCGCGCGGCGGGCGCCATCACGGGGCGGCGGTGATCCCGCCCAGGAACGCGCCCCAGCTCGCGGGGGCCACGGCCAGCTCGGGACCGGCGGTCACCTTGGAGTCCCGGACGTGGACGGCGGCGGGGCTGGCGGCGACCTCGACGCAGTTGCCGCCTTCGCCGTCGCTGTAGCTGCTCTTGAACCAGGCCAGCTCGGTGATTTTCATCTTGGTTCTCCCAGCATCTTCTCGATCAAGGCGAGGGACTCGTGGGGCGCGAGCGCCTGTGCCCGGATGATCCCACAGCGCTCAGCCATGATGCGTACCTGATCAGGGTCGGTGATCAGGTGGGGGCGGCCGTAGGCCTCGTGGTAGGCGATCTGCTGGCGCCCCTTGGGGTGGAGCAAGGTGAACGAGCCACCCATTGCGGTGTGCGCGCCTTGCTTGTACGGCATCACCTGGAGCTCCACCGTGCGCAACCGGCCGATGTGTAGGAAGCGTTGGAGCTGCTCCCGATGTACGTCCGGACCGCCCACCTGTCGGTCCAGCAGGTTCTGGTCGAGGATGAAGCTGAAGGTGGGGGAGGGCCAGCGTTCGAAGATCTGCTGGCGGGACAGCCGGTCCTGCACCCGCCTCTCGATCGTTGCCTCGTCCAGCAACGGGCGCCGCTGCGTGAATACGTCCCGTGCGTGCCGCTCCGTCTGCAACAGCCCCGGCACGCCCTGGTGGGCGTATTCGTGCAGCGCCTGAGTGATGGCCTCGGCCTCCGCGTAACTCCGGAACCAGTCCGGATGCCGCGTCCGCGCCCGCTTCAGCGCGTCCTTCACGTCCGGGATCGCCACCCGCAGGACACCCCGCGCCCCCAGCACCCCGTCCGCCCGTTCCAGCAGGTCCGGCTGCGGGGTGCGTACGCCCCGCTCGATCGCGCCGATCAGGTCCTCGCTCACGTGCAGCAGCGCGGCCAGTTCCTTCTGGTGGAGGCCGGCCGCCTCCCGTAGCGCCTTGATCTGTTTGCCAAGCGCCCGGAACAGATGGGCCGTGCCGTCCGCCTCCACGGGGCGTTCGGGCCGTTCCTCGCGGTCTGACATGTCGTTCACCGGCTGAACCGCCTTCGTCCGTACAAGCCGTACACACAGACGTCGGCGTCCCTACAGCGGATCTGCGTCACGCCGCGACCACTGGAAAGCGTAGAGCTCGGTCGACACGCTCGGTGAGGTGACGACTGAAAAGAGTGACATGGCACAGCGGTTCAGCTCCACGCGGCGAGGGGCCCGGCTCGCCCGGCGGCTCGCGCAGGCGCAGTTGGACATCTGGGGGATTCCCTACGGATGCGCGCTCTCCGACGACGTCGGGCTCGTCGTCGGGGAGCTCGCCGCGAACGCCGTGCTGCACGGGCGGCTGCCCGGGAGGGACTTCGAGCTGCGGCTCGAGTACGGAGGCGGGAACGTGCGGGTGATGGTCAGCGACACCCGGAGCGACAGCAGGCTGCCGGACGCGCCCGCGCCCGTCGATCCGTGGTCGGCGGAGGACGGGCGCGGGCTGCTGGTGGTGGCCGCCGTGGCCCGGGAGTGGGGTGTGGCGGCGCGGGGCCCCGGCAAGACGGTGTGGGCGGAGGTCGGGGACGTGCCGTCGAGCCGGCGCCAGGGAGGCACCGGCCCGAACGGGGTGTCACGGGTGCCTCAGGAGGCGGGGTCGGCGCCCGCCTTCGGAGCCTTGGGCGTCGTGTCGAGCGGGGAGTCCTCGAAGGGGTCCTCGGCCGGGGGCCTGGGCTGAATGGACGGCTTCGGCTGAGCGGACGGCGTCGACGTCGGGTTCGGCTTCGGCGCGGGCTTGGCGTGGTGGTCGCGTTCGATCGCGAAGGCCTCGGTGACACCCGAGGTGTTGCCACCGTCGGTGAAGCCACTCACGGCGTACACGCACGTGTTCTTCGTGTTCTTGGGACAGGGCGCCGCTGCCGCGCCGAACTCCCGGCGGGGTGTGGGCATCGAAGGCAGGGTCACCCAGAGGTTGGTGACCGGGCTGTAGGCCTCGACGGTCGCCAGGGTGATCCCGTTGGGGTCGTGCCCGCCCAGCGCGTATGCGCAGCCGTCGCTGATGCCCTCGGGGCAGTGCGCTGTGGCCGCGCTGAGGGAGTCGCGTGCGGTGGGCATGGGGGCCGCGAACTGCCAGGCGTTGAGGACGGGGCTGTACACCTCCACCGAGGCGAGGACACCGAAGGCGTCCGAGCCGCCGATGGCGTACACGCACGTGCCCTTGAGGCCGAGCGCGCCGGGGCACGCCGCGGCCGTGGCGGCGAGGTTGCCGCGCGGGGTCTGCAGGCTGGTCACGGTGGCCCAGGTGTTGGTGGCAGGGCTGTACGCCTCCACCGTGGCGACGGCGCTGGTGCCGTTGGAGCCGCCGCCGACGTACACGCAGGTGCCGCGCAGCCCCAGGCCGTCCGGGCGCGGTGCCGTGGCTGCGGCCCCGCTCCGGGCGACGGCGGCCGGTGGGGCGGGCAGGCGCAGCCATGCGTTCGTCTCGGTGCTGTAGGCCTCTGCCGGTACCGGGGACACGGGCGAACCGCTCCAGAACCCTCCGATGGCGTACACGCAATCTCCCCTGACCCCACCGGGGCAGGGCGCGGTGGTGGTCGCGGGAATCAGGCGGTGGGGCGCCGGCCTGGGCGGGACGGTCACCCACACCCCCTGTGCGGTCGCGGCGGTGGCCGACAAGGCCAGGAGCGGGGCCAGGCCAGAACGGCGATCCGCCGCCGGCCCCGGAGTCGGGTGTGACTCACGTGCCTCATCGCTTACCTATCTGGCGGGGGATTCCGGCACTGTGAAGTTACATATGGTCAGATTCTTGTCGCTCGCTGTGACGGCCGAATGTCCTAATGGCACCGTCAGGGGCCGGTCACCGCTTCGCCGCGTAGGTGTCGATGCCGATGTCGATGCCGATCGCGAGGGACTTCTCGGTGCTCGTGGCCATAAAGGTCAGGACAAGGAGGTGAATCGGGTGAAACCAGGGATCATATGGCCAATACGGGCAGGGACTTGGGCCGTGTGCCCGTTCGGCCATGAGACTCCGGTGAAGGCGAGACGAATGGTCCGTCACATCTACCGGGGTGACGGCGAGTCTCCTGCGAATACCTGATAGACAGTGGATATTCACGGCCCGACCGGCCGTACACCCATGACGGCTCCTGGGGGGATCGCCGCACTGTGAAGCCGCTTCACCGTCACCTCGTCAACACCTCGCGCAAGGTCCTGTGCACCGCAGCACTCGCGGCCAGCCTGACCACCGCCGCGGTCGTGACCAACCCGTCGACCGCCGACGCGGGGGAGTCCGAGCCGACTCCCGACAGTCCGCAGGCCACCGACCGCGGTGATGCCCGGCTGGACCTGCCCGACATCGTCGCCGACCCGCAGCCGGCCGCCGGAGGGACCGTGCCCGAGGGCGCCAGCGGCATACCCGCGACCGCCCTCGACGCCTACCGGCGGGCCGAAGTGGCAGTGGCCGCGGCGCTCCCCGGCTGCAACCTGCCCTGGCAGCTGCTCGCCGGCATCGGCCGGGTCGAGTCCGTGCACGCCTCGGGTTACGGGCTCAAGGCCGACGGCTACACCGAGAAGCCGATCCGCGGTCCCCGCCTCGACGGCAACGGCTTCGCGGAGATCCGCGACACCGACAAGGGCGAGTGGGACGCGGACACCGAGTACGACCGGGCCATCGGCCCGATGCAATTCATCCCCTCCACCTGGGCCACGTGGGGCGCCGACGGCAACGGCGACGCCAAGCGCGACCCGAACAACGTCTACGACGCGGCGCTGGGCGCGGGCCTCTACCTGTGCGCGGGCGACCGCGACCTCTCGGTCGCGGCCAAGCTCGACTCGGCGGTCCTCAGTTACAACAACTCCCGCGAGTACGTGAACACCGTGCTCGGATTCATGCGGGAGTACCAGACCGGCGGCGTCGGCGAGGTCCCGAACCCGCCGGCCGGGAACTACCCGATCGAGACGCCGGGCAGCACCTTGCCCACCCCGCAGCAGCCGGCCAAGACCACGCCTGCGCCTACGCCGAAGCCCACCCCGACCCCCACGCCCACTCCGACTCCGACGCCGACTCCGACCCCCGAGAAGCCGAAGCCGCCGGCCCCGCACCTGACCGAGCTGTCGGTGCTCGGCGGTCCGGGTCTCACGGCCGAAGCGGGGGCGGCGTTCGCCGAGGTCCCGCGGGTCAAGGTGGTCCGCAGCGACGGCAAGCCCGCCGCCGGCCAGCAAGTCGTCTTCGCGGTCGAGGCCGACACCACCGGAGGCACCGCCTTCCCGAAGGCCCCGACCGACTCGCTGGTGGTCGTGGCCGACGCCGAGGGCATCGCGGCCGCGCCCGGTCTCACGGCGGGCCCCAAGGCCGGCACGTTCACCCTGCGGGTCTCGGCCACCGACACGACGGGCAGGCTCCAGGCGGCCTTCACCGGCACGGTCGCGGCGAAGCCGAAGCCGGTCGCCGATCAGCTGGCCCGCCCGGACGGCGCGAAGCCGCTGGAGGCCGTGGCCGGCAAGGGCATTGAGGACATCACGGTCCTCGCCACGGCGGCGGGCAAGGCCGTGGAGGGCACGGAGGTCTTCGCCGAGCTGGTGGTGAAGGACGCGGACGGCGCGTGGGTCCCGGTGGACCCGGAGACCGCGAAGAGCCCGTACTTCAAGGACGAGGCCGGCAAGAAGATCTTCAGGCTCCCGCTGCTCAAGTCGGGCGCCGGCGGCAAGATCGTCCTCCCGGAGCTGTTCACCGACGCGGACCTCGCCCCGGGCACCTACACCCTCCGCCTGACGACCCCCCAGAAGGTCACCCTCCTCCTGGACCTCAAGATCACCGCCCCGACCACCCCGGCCCCGCCGGCGTAGGTCTCGGCACGCTGAACGACGTGGGGCCCGCACCGTGCAAACGGTGCGGGCCCCACGTCGTTCCCCCGCCCCCACCCCGGGAGGGGAAAGGCAGGAGCCCTGCCGTTCTGCTCGCGCAGAAGGGGACAGGGCTCCTTGGGTACTGCTTTTCCAACCGCGATTAGGTTGGCCCAGGCGACTAGGCCGGGGTGACGTTCTCCGCCTGCGGGCCCTTCGGACCCTGCGTGACGTCGAAGTTCACCGTCTGGTTCTCCTCGAGGGAGCGGAAGCCAGAGGCGTTGATCGCGGAGTAGTGGACGAAGACATCCGGGCCGCCGCCGTCCTGGGCGATGAAGCCGAAGCCCTTTTCAGCGTTGAACCACTTCACGGTTCCGGTAGCCATGAGCCCTCCTATGGGCCAAAGGGTCGCCCTGCTCCAGAACCTGCTAAGAAGTCTGAAAACTACAAAAGCCTGCGGGTCACATTCTCCGCAGGCCTCGTACTGCAAGGGAAACCAAACTGCAACTTGCGTCGAGCCTAGCACGCACCCTGCGGCGGAGACCAGAGGGAAAGATCACGTCACTCGGACGTTTGAGACCCGCGGCGAGGCTGACGTGACACCGGGGGCTAGTCTCGCGATGTGGACGTCTATCGCAGCCGGCCCCGCGTCGGCCACATCCAGTTCCTGAACTGCCTTCCCCTCTACTGGGGCCTGGCCAGAACCGGCACGCTGCTGGACCTGGAGCTGACCAAGGACACCCCCGAAAAGCTCAGCGAGCGCCTCGTGGCGGGCGAGCTCGACATCGCCCCGATCACCCTCGTGGAGTTCCTCCGCAACGCCGACCAGCTCGTCGCCTTCCCCGACCTCGCGGTCGGCTGCGACGGTCCCGTGATGTCCTGCGTGATCGTTTCGCAGGTCCCGCTGGAGCGGCTCGACGGAGCCCGCGTCGCCCTCGGCTCGACCTCCCGTACGTCCGTACGCCTCGCCCAGCTGCTGCTTTCCGAGAAGTACGGGGTCCGGCCCGACTACTACACCTGCCCGCCCGACCTGGGGGTGATGATGCAGGAGGCCGACGCGGCCGTGCTGATCGGCGACGCCGCGCTGCGCGCCTCGCTCCACGACGCCCCCCGGCTCGGCCTGTCCGTGTACGACCTGGGGCAGATGTGGAAGGAGTGGACGGGGCTGCCGTTCGTCTTCGCCGTCTGGGCCGCCCGCAAGGACTACCTCGCCCGCGAGCCCGTCGTCGTGCGGAAGGTCCACGAGGCCTTCCTCGCCTCCCGCGACGTCTCCCTGGAGGAGGTCGCCAAGGTCGCCGAGCAGGCGGCCCGCTGGGAGGCCTTCGACGCGGAGCTGCTCGAGCGGTACTTCACCACGCTCGACTTCCGCTTCGGACCGGATCAGATCGCCGGTGTGAGGGAATTCGCACGCCGTACGGGACCGACGACGGGGTATCCCGCGGAAGTGACCTTGGAGCTCCTGACGGCGGCCGCCACCGAACACTGATCGGGTTCGAGGTCCGGTAATGCCGGATATGCCGTTTCCGGTGAATTCGGTCCCCCTTTCCATTCCCGTCACCCGCCGGGAATGGAAAGGCGACCCGCCCCGGCCGCCCACCGCCTAATCTGCTGTTTGGCCGGGCGACACGAGGGCCCCGGATCCCGGGGGATGGGGGGACACGATGCAGCCGCTGGAAGCCGGTGAGCCGCGGACCATCGGCGCGTACCGGCTGCTGGGCCGGCTCGGCGCGGGCGGCATGGGCCGGGTCTACCTGGGGCGCAGCGCGGGCGGCCGGACCGTGGCCGTCAAGATCGTGCACCCGCACTTCGCGGCCGACGAGGAGTTCCGCGCCCGGTTCCGCCGCGAGGTCGAGGCCGCCCGGCGG
The DNA here is from genome assembly GCA_049998195.1 of Streptomyces sp. cmx-11-4. GTDB lineage: Bacteria > Actinomycetota > Actinomycetes > Streptomycetales > Streptomycetaceae > Streptomyces. Next base: position 378,416 of record JAEBET010000008.1, on the reverse strand, counting down.
GTGGGCGGCGAGTGGACCGCGCCCGTGCTCGACGCGGACCCGGACGCCCCGGTGCCGTGGGTGGCCACCGGCTACGTGGCCGGCCCCTCCCTGGACCGGGCGCTGGCCGCGCACGGGCCGCTGCCCGAAGCCTCGGTCCGGGCCGTCGGCGCCGGGCTGGCCCGCGCCCTGGTCGCCGTGCACGGGCTGGGCCTCGTACACCGGGACGTGAAGCCGTCCAACGTGATGCTGACCCTCGACGGGCCGCGGCTGATCGACTTCGGGATCGCCCGGGCCACCTGGGGGTCCCCCCGGACGGAGTCTGGGGGAGGCACCGCCTCGCTCACCTCCACCGGGGTCTCCGTCGGCTCGCCCGGCTACATGTCCCCCGAGCAGATCCTCGGCAAGGGCGTCACCGGCGCCTCCGACGTGTTCTCGCTGGGAGCGGTACTGGCCTTCGCGGCGACCGGGCGGCCGCCCTTCACCGGGGACAACGCGGCGACCCTCCTCTACAAGGTGGTCCACGAGCCGCCCGAGCTCGGCGCGGTCCCGGCCGGGCCGCTGCGCGAGCTGATCGAGGCCTGCCTGGCCAAGACCGCCGCCGACCGGCCCACGCCGCAGGCGGTCGCGGCGGCCCTGGACGGGGCCCTGCTCACCCCGGGCTGGCTGCCCGCGCCCCTGGTCGAGGAGGCCAGCCGGGCCGCGGTCGCCCTGCTCGACCTGGACGCGGATCCCTCCGGGGGCGGGGCGGTGGTACCGGACGGCCCGTCGGGGCCGGTCCCCTTCACCGCCGGCTCCTACGGCAGCCCGGCCGGCGCCGGCTTCGGAACGCCCGACCCCTCGTACGGAGGCCAGGGCCAGGCGGGCCCGTACGGCTCTTTCGGCGCGGCCGCCGGTGTGTACGGGAGCCCGACCGAGACGGGGGGCGGCGGGGCCGGCTCCTCGGCGCCGGGCGCCGCGGCCGCCCCGGCCGGCGGCCCGTACGGCCCCTACGGATCGCCCGCCGACACCGGCGGCGGTGGTGTGCCCGGCCCCCGAACCGCCCCCGACGGGCGGCAGGTCACCGTGAGCGCGGCCGGGCGCCGCTTCAGCTGCACGCTCGTGCTCGCCGCGGCGGCCGTGCTGGCCGCCGTGTCCGGCGGGCTGTACGGGATGGGCCTGCTGCCCGGCCAGGGCGACAAGGGCCGGGACACGGCGGCGGGCGACGGCCCGCGGACCTCCGCGCCGGCTTCGCCCCCGGCCTCGGGCACCGGTCCGTCCACGGGGACGCAGGCCCCCGAGGGGACCCGCCAGGACGTGCCCAAGGAACTCGTCGGCACCTGGAAGGGCACCGTCACCACCGCCCGCATGGGCGTCGCCGTCGAGTTCGAGATCACCATCAAGGCCGGCAAGGTCGGCGAGGTCGTCGCCCGGGACAAGTCCGTCCTGGCCATCCTCGGCACCGACTGCAGCGGCGACTGGAAGCTCGCCTCCGCCACCGACAGCTCGCTCGTCCTGGACACCGCGGGCGGCCCCAACCCGGCTCCCGGGATCTGCTCCAACGGCTCCGCCGACGAGCGGTTCACCCTCAACGACAACGGCACCCTGCACTACAAGTCGGGTGACGTCCCGGCCGGAAACCCGGAGGGCGACCTCACCCGAAGCCCGTGACGGGGAGCCGCAGGCCCTGGCGTAGGCTGGATCGGTCCGGACCTTGACACACCGCCGAAAGGTGACGCACCGGTGACCGACCAGGCCGCTCTCCAGTCTGTCCTCGACCGCGCCGCCGCAGGGGGCCGGATCACCAAGGAAGAGGCGCTCGACCTCTACCGGGACGCGCCGCTGCACGCGCTCGGCCAGGCGGCCGACGCAGCGCGCCGCCGCCGCTACGCGGGCACCGAGCACATCGCCACGTACATCATCGAGCGGAACATCAACTACACGAACGTGTGCGTCACGGCGTGCAAGTTCTGCGCCTTCTACGCGGCCCCCAAGGACACGAAGAAGGGCTGGTCCCGCGACCTCGACGACATCCTGCGCCGCTGCGCGGAGACCGTGGAGCTCGGCGGCACGCAGATCATGTTCCAGGGCGGGCACCACCCGGACTACGGCGTCGAGTACTACGAGCACCACTTCTCCGCCATCAAGAAGGCCTTCCCGCAGCTGGTCATCCACTCCCTCGGCGCGTCCGAGGTCGAGCACATGGCCCGCATCTCGGGCGTCTCGGCCGAGGAGGCCATCCGCCGCATCCACGCGGCGGGTCTCGACTCGTTCGCGGGCGCCGGCGCCGAACTGCTGCCGGAGCGCCCGCGCAAGGCGATCGCCCCGCTCAAGGAGTCCGGCGAGCGCTGGCTGGAGATCATGGAGATCGCCCACGGGCTGGGCGTGGAGTCCACCTCCACCATGCTGATGGGCACCGGCGAGACCAACGCCGAGCGCATCGAGCACATCGCGATGATCCGTGACACGCAGGACCGCACGGGCGGCTTCCGCGCCTTCATCCCGTACACCTACCAGCCCGAGAACAACCACCTCAAGGGCCGCACCCAGGCGACGATCTTCGAGTACCTGCGCATGATCGCGATCGCGCGTCTGTTCCTCGACAACATCGCCCACATCCAGGGCTCCTGGCTCACCGTCGGCAAGGAAGCGGGCCAGCTCTCGCTGCACTACGGCGCGGACGACCTCGGCTCGATCATGCTCGAGGAGAACGTCGTCTCCTCGGCCGGAGCCAAGCACCGCTCCAACCGCCAGGAGATCATCGACCTGATCCGCAAGGCGGGCCGCACCCCGGCGCAGCGCGCGACGACGTACGAGCACCTCCTGGTGCACGACGACCCGGCGAACGACCCGGCCGACGACCGCGTCGTCTCGCACATCTCCTCCACCGCCATCGAGGGCGGCACCGCGCACCCCGAGCTGAAGCTCATCTCCACGAACTGATGCTGACGCTCCACTCCGCCGAACTCCTCGTCCCAGGGGCCGGATCCGCGCCGCTGTCCGGCGGCGCGGTCCTCGTCGAGGGCGACCGGATCGCGAGCGTGGGACCGTACGAGGACCTCGCCGCGGCCCATCCGCACGCGCGGGCCAGGCGCTGGCCCGGGGTGCTCACCCCGGGGCTGCTGGTGCGCGGGGCGGACACGCTCCTGGAGCGGACGTACTACCCGGACGATCCGTACGAGAGCGCCGAGCTCGGCGCCGAGCCGATCAGCGGGCAGGACGCGCTCGAGGCGCTGAAGCTGACCGAGGCGCGGTGGGGCAACAGCGCCCGGCGCGGCACCCAGAAGCTCCTGGCGCGCGGGGTGGTGGCCGTCACCGGCCGCTTCGCGATCCCCGCGGTGCGTACGGCGGTGGCCCGCTCGGGGCTCACGATCCTGCCGCCCGCCCCGTACGAAGGCGCGCCCGCCCTGGACCCGTTCGCCGGCCGGGACGCGGCCGAGGATGCCTTCCACGGGGTCCTGGAGCAGGATGCCCCGGCCCGCTTCGCGGTCTTCGCGGTCGCCGGTCCGCAAGCGCTGCTCGCGCGGGGTGCGACGACGTGTGTGGCCACGGTCATCGGGGGCCGGCTGCTGCACCGCCGTCGCTGAGCCGCGGGTCCTGCCGGGCGAGCGCGGCGAGCAGGCAGGCCTGGAGGCGGCTGATCCCGCCCAGCTTCGTCCGTATGTTGCCCACGTGGAACTTGACGGTGCTGACGGACAGTTGCAGCTCGGCGGCGAGCTCCGCGTTGGAGGCGCCGGTGGCCAGGCACAGGAAGACCGCGGACTCCTGATCGGTCAGCTGGGCCGCCGGCCGCACGTCCGTGGGGGCGGCGTCGTACGCGGGGAACCACGCGGGGACGCTGAAGCTGACGACGCGCACGGTTTCCACTCCTCGCCCCCGGCCGGCCCATCCGGTGCCGGCTCTCCCCCTAGGGGACGGGTGGACCGGACAGGTAGGTTCCCTTCGCGTCGTACGGCCAGGCATTGGCCTTGCAGCCGAGGAGTCCCTTGATCTGCTGCATCATCGCGGGGGCGGGCTGGCCCGCGCCCGGGCAGGTCTCGTGCGCGCGGCCGAGTTCGTGCCCGACCTCGTGGTTGACGATCAGCGCCCGGTACTCCTCCACCGGCCCGTTGAACTGCGGCGATCCCTCCTGCCAGCGCTTGAGGTTCACCACGACGGTGTGCCCGGCCCGGCAGTTGGTCTCGCCGACCAGCTCGGGGGTGACCACCTCGCACAGCCGGTCGGTGGTCGTGGGCGTCGCGATCTTGACGGTGAAGTCCACGGGCTGGCCGGGTCCGGCGAGCTGGAAACCGTAGGCCGGGTTCTTGATCCAGCCCCGCGGGTCCCCGAGGATCGCCTCGACCGAGCGGGCGGCGGAGTCCGGGTCGACCCCGCTGCCCTCCTCGACCTCGATCCGCCAGCGGCGTACGGTCCCCTTGCCCTGGGCCGCGCCGGAGGCGGCGGAGGCCTTGAAGGCGCCCGTGCCGGAGGCCGGGACCTGGGCGGACGGTGACGCGGGGGCGGCCGTGGTGGGCGTGGGCGAGCCGGCGGGCGGGGAAGGGCTGCCGGAGGGGGATGCCGGGGCCGGGTCGCGCCGGCCGCCCTGCGCGGCCGCGTCCGAGCCCTCGGCGGACTCGCCGTCCTGCTGGTCGGGCCGGGCCGCGGTGGGCCGTCCGTCGGCCGTACCCCCGTCCTCGCCCGGCGCCATCGCGTACGCGGTCGCCGAGACCGCGACGAGGGCCGCCGAGCCGAGGATGATCGTACGCCGCAGCCGCTTGCGCCGCTCTGCCCGGCGCTTGGCGCGCGGGCCGAGGCGGGAGCGACCGGTGGAATGGCCTGCCGGCATCGTGAAGCCCTTTGCTCGTGGCGGCCGCCACGGATCCGGCCGCTGGTCAAGGCCCATGATCCATTGGGTGACCGTCACCGGGCCGCACCGGCCCCCAGTCAACGCGCCCCGGGGCCCGGGCGGAACTGTCCTTCGGGCCAGTTGTCCGGTTCACCCGGCCTGGGGCCCGTCCATCCTCACCCGCCCGGCCTGAGAGGATGGGGCGGTACCCGCCGATCCGCAGCGCACACCGAGGGGCGAACACCAGTGACAAGGGCTTCCCTGGACAAGCAGCCGCACGAAGTCGCCTCGATGTTCGACGGCGTGGCGGCGAACTACGACCTCACCAACGACGTGCTCTCCCTCGGCCAGGCGCGGCTGTGGCGCAAGGAGGTCGCCAAGGCCGTCGGCGCCCGCCCCGGGCACCTCGTCCTCGACCTGGCCGCCGGCACCGCGACCTCCTCGCTGCCGTTCGCCGCGACCGGCGCGTACGTCGTGCCCTGCGACTTCTCGCTGGGCATGCTGCGGGAAGGCAAGAGGAAGCACCCCTGGCTCCCCCTCACGGCGGGCGACGCGACGAAGCTCCCCTTCAAGGACGACGCCTTCGACACCGTCACGATCAGCTTCGGCCTGCGCAACGTCCAGAACACCGAGGGCGCGCTGCGCGAGCTGTACCGGGTGACCAAGCCCGGCGGCCAGGTCGTCATCTGCGAGTTCTCGCAGCCCACCTGGGCCCCCTTCCGCACGGTGTACACCGAGTACCTGATGCGGGCCCTGCCCCCGGTGGCCCGGGCCGTCTCCTCCAACCCCGACGCGTACGTGTACCTCGCCGAGTCCATCCGCGACTGGCCCGACCAGCCCGCGCTCGCCGCCCTGCTGCAGAAGGCCGGCTGGTCCAAGGTCGCCTGGCGCAACCTGAGCGGCGGCATCGTGGCGCTGCACCGGGGCTTCAAGGCCTAGGACGCAGTGGACTACCAGGCACTGCTGGAGCAGATCGCCGCCGACATCGCCCCGCTGGTGGGCAGCGGCACCCCCGCCGAGTACATCCCGGCGCTCGCGGCCGTGGAACCGGCCCAGTTCGGCATGGCCGTCGCCGACCTCGAGGGCCGCGTCTTCGGGGTCGGGGACTGGCAGGTCCCCTTCTCCGCGCAGTCCATCACCAAGGTCTTCGCCCTGGCGCTGGCCCTGGCGGAGGGCGGCGACGGGCTGTGGGAGCGGGTCGGCCGGGAGCCGTCGGGCAACCCCTTCAACTCGCTCGTGCAGCTGGAGTACGAAAACGGCATCCCGCGCAATCCGTTCATCAACGCGGGCGCGCTGGTGGTCACCGACCGCCTGCAGACCCTCACGGGCGACGCGAGCAGTGAGCTCCTCGACTTCCTCCGCGCCGAGAGCGGGAACCCGTCCCTGGCCTTCGACGCGGAGGTGGCCGCCTCCGAGCAGGAGCACGGCGACCGGAACGCGGCCGTGGCCCACTTCATGGCCTCCTACGGCAACATCGACAACCCCGTACCGGCCCTGCTGGACCACTACTTCTGGCAGTGCTCGATCGAGATGAGCTGCGCCGACCTGGCCCGCGCGGGCCTCTTCCTGGCCCGCCACGGGCTCAGGGCGGACGGCTCCCGCCTGCTCACGCGCAGCGAGGCCAAGCAGATCAATGCGGTGATGCTGACCTGTGGGACGTACGACGCGGCGGGCGAATTCGCGTACCGCGTCGGGCTGCCGGGCAAGAGCGGGGTCGGCGGGGGGATCGTGGCCGTCGTCCCCGGCCAGTGCGTCCTGGCCGCCTGGAGCCCCGGCCTGGACCCCCACGGCAACTCGGTGGCAGGCGTGGCGGCCCTGGACCGCTTCACCACCCTGACGGGCCTGTCCGTCTTCTGACCCGCCGCCCACGCGTCTCGGCCCCGGGGGCCGGGCCGTGACCGGGGCCGGCTCGCCGCTGCGCGGAGCCGTCCCCTACCCGCCCTTCCACCCTTCCCGCCTCAACCGCCGGCGCGGCTGGAGTCACCCGCTCCCGCCTCCACCGCGTGCGCGTCTCCCCACACGGCGCTCCGCGCCCGCGCCTCAAGCGCCGGCGGGGCTGGGGTCGCCTGCTTCCGCCTCCACCGCGCGGCTTCCCACACGGCGCTCCGCGCCCGCGCCTCAAGCGCCGGCGGGGCTGGGGGTGCCGGTTCCCGTCTCCACGGCGCGGCTTCCCATACGGCGCTCCGCGCCCGCGCCTCAAGCGCCGGCGGGGCTGGGGGTGCCGGTTCCCGTCTCCACGGCGCGGCTTCCCACACGGCGCTCCGCGCCCGCGCCTCAAGCGCCGGCGGGGCTGGGGGTGGCCCCGTCCCGCCTCCATCGCGCGGCTGCGCACACGGCGCTCCGCGCCCGCGTCTCGAGCGTCGGCGGGGATGGAGGTGGGCTGTGTGCAATGGAGCCGACGCCGGGCACATCCAGCCCCGCCGGCGTTTGAGGCGCGGGGTCTGGGGCGGAGCCCCAGGTCTTTGAGCCCCGCCGGCGATTGAGGCGCGGGTCTGGGCAGAGCCCAGGTTCCTTGAGCCCCGCCGGCGATTGAGGCGCGGGTCTGGGCGGAGCCCGGGGGTCGTGCAGCGGGCGGGTCAGGCCTTGGCGAGGGGCAGCTCGTAGCGGCGGCCGTGCCGGGTGCCACCCGGCAAGAGGAAGCGCTCCGCCAGCACCATGCCCAACCGCTCCGCCACCGCGATCGACCGCACGTTCGTGTCGTCGATCATCGCCACCACACGCGGAACCCCCGCCCCCCGCACCCGCTCCACCGTCGCCAGCGCAGCGGCATACGCATACCCCTGGCCCCACGCCGAACGCCCCAGCCGCCAGCCGATCTCGATCTCACCCACCGGCCCCCACTCCTTCTCCCGCGGCCACGGCTGCGCCCCCGTGAAGCCGAGCACCGAGCCCTCCTCGTCCAGCAGCGTCCACAGGCAGTAGCCGAGCTGGGCGTCGTGCATGCGCTGGCGCGCGGTGATCTCCACGTACGAGGAGAGCTCCGCCGGTCCGCCGAGGAACTCCATGACGTCCGGGTCGTCGAACACCCCGTGCCACGCGTGCGCGTCCTCGTGCGTGGGCACGCGCAGCTGTACGACGGGGAGCGGCCGGGTCGGCGAGGTGGTCACAGGAGGCAGCCCTTCGGTTCGCGATCTCTCTCGCTGCATACACTGCACATGTCCGGTGCCGTTGGGCACCCTTTATCGAGCCTTCGGGAGACCCCGCAGTGACCGAGCCCCTCTCCGAACACTCCGCGGACGTGATCGTCGTGGGGGCCGGGCCCGCCGGCTCCACCACCGCGTACTACCTCGCCAAGGCCGGACTGGACGTCCTGCTGCTGGAGAAGACCGCGTTCCCGCGCGAGAAGGTCTGCGGCGACGGGCTGACCCCGCGCGCCACCAAGCAGCTGGTCGCGATGGGCATCGACATCTCCGAAGAGGCCGGCTGGCTCCGCAACAAGGGCCTGCGCATCATCGGCGGCGGCCAGCGGCTCCAGCTGGACTGGCCGGAACTCGCCTCCTTCCCGGACTACGGACTCGTCCGCAAGCGCGACGACTTCGACGAGACCCTGGCCCGCCAGGCCCAGAAGGCGGGCGCGCGGCTGTACGAGCGCTGCAACGTCGGCGAGCCCGTCCGCGACCCCCGCACCGGCCACATCACCGGCGTACAGGCGAAGCTGGGCGAGGAGAAGACCCCGGTCACCTTCCACGCCCCGCTGGTCGTCGCCGCCGACGGCAACTCCTCCCGGCTGTCCCTCTCCATGGGTCTGCACCGGCGTGAGGACCGGCCCATGGGCGTCGCCGTGCGCACGTACTTCACCTCGCCCCGGCACGACGACGACTACCTGGAGTCCTGGCTGGAACTGTGGGACCGGCGCGGCCCGCAGGACCGGCTGCTGCCCGGCTACGGCTGGATCTTCGGCATGGGCGACGGCACGTCCAACGTCGGCCTCGGCATCCTCAACTCCTCCTCCGCCTTCAAGGAGCTGGACTGGCGCGAGGTCCTCAAGGCCTGGTGCGCGTCCATGCCGGAGGACTGGGGCTACACCCCGGAGAACATGACCCAGCCGATCCGCGGCGCCGCCCTGCCGATGGCCTTCAACCGCCAGCCGCACTACACCAAGGGCCTGCTGCTGGTCGGTGACGCGGGCGGCCTGGTCAACCCGTTCAACGGCGAGGGCATCGCCTACGCCATGGAGTCGGGCCAGATCGCGGCCGACGTCATCGTGCAGGCGCACGCCCGAGCCACCCCGGCCCAGCGCGAACTGGCGCTGCACAGCTACCCGAAGGTGCTGAAGGAGACGTACGGCGGCTACTACACGCTGGGCCGCGCCTTCGTGAAGCTGATCGGCAACCCGAAGGTCATGAAGGTCGCCACGCAGCGCGGCCTGACGCACCCGGTGCTGATGAAGTTCACGCTGAAGATGCTGGCCAACCTCACCGACCCGACGGGCGGCGACGCGATGGACCGCATCATCAACGGCCTGTCGAAGGTGGCTCCGAAGGCCTGAGGCCGCTGTCCGGCGGGCCGGGCGGGTTCTCCCCGCTCCGGTCCGCCTCTTCGTGCACGGTACGCACGCACCGGGCCAGCAGGACCAGCCCGCACACCAGCATCGCGCCCGAGACGGTCCAGCCGAGCGCCAGGGCGAGCGGGTGCCCGGGCCTGTCCCAGGGGCGGGCGGTGGTCAGCAGCCAGCCGCCGACGGCGAGGAGGCCGAGCCCGAGCGCGGCCCGAGTGGCGGTGGGGTCGCCCGGGCCGTGGTTCTCGTAGGGCTTCAGGTTCACGCCGCCATCTTCGCAGGGCCCGGATCCGGGGCATGACGAAGGGCCGGTACTCCACCCCCGAGCGGGGGAGTACCGGCCCTTGCGCCGCTTCGAGCGGTGCGGGCGACTCAGAGGACGCGCACGGCACCCGTCGGCTTGTCGTAGTTCATGCTGCGCTCGACGATGCCCGTGCTGGGGTTCTGCGCGCCGACGAACTTGCCGCCGCCGACGTACAGGGCGACGTGGTACGCGCTGCCCTTGGAGCCCCAGTACAGGATGTCGCCCGGCTGCAGGGCGCTCAGCGACACCGAGGTGCCGGCCGAGGACTGCGCCTGGGACATGCGCGGCAGACTGATGCCGGCCTGGCGGTAGGCGGCCTGGACGAGACCGGAGCAGTCGAACGAGGACGGGCCGGTGCCGCCCATCACGTACGCCTTGCCGACCTGAGCGCGGGCGAAGTTCACGATGGCGGCGGCGGAGCCGGTCGCCGGGGCGGCCACGGAGGCGCCGGAGCCGTCGCTGGGGGTCGTAGCGGACTTCGTCGACAGCGTGGAGCGGGCGCTGTTGCGGCTGGCGCGCTCGGCTTCGGCCTTGCGGTCGGCCTCTTCCTTGGCCTTCTTGGCCGCGGCGTCGTCGTCGGCCTTCTTCTGGGCCGCTTCCTTCGCCTGCTTGGCCTCGGCGGCGGCGCCGGTACGGGCGTCCTCCTCCTGGGCCGTCAGTTCGCCCTCCACGGCGGCCGCGCGGGTGTTCTCGGCGGCGGTGGCGACGGCGGAGGAGACTTCGGCGGCCAGGTCCAGGTTGAGGACCGGCATTTCGAGCGTCGTCTCGGCCACGGGCTCGGCGGGGGACGCGCTCGCGGTGCCGGCCATGGCGAGGGTGCTGAGGACGCCACCGGCAACTCCGGCGCGGACCGCGAGCTTCGAGGCGCTGCGGCGGGGCTTCCGGTGGCTGGGTATGTGAGCGGTGTGGGACATGAGAACAACCGCTATCAGGGCGCGAGGGTTCCCTTCAAGAAACGTGGCTTGCGCCACAGTTGCCCGCGAACGGCGCTAACCGGGCGCGCCGCGCTTCTTATTGACGGCGTAACGGGCAGAACGGACACGCTTTCACAAGCCTGTGATCATGGGGTTTCCGCAATAAGTCCGGATTGATCCACGGCCTACCATCCCTCCGCACAGATGGCCAAGCCCTCTTTCCTCATCACGAAACGGGAGTGGCGCAGGTCACAGGAGCGTCACACTGTGCGGACACTGTGGGCCTTCCGTGACCTCGCCGTGAACTCGCCGTCCGAGTTCGTGAACGGATGCACGCGGTGGGGGGTCCCGGGACCCGCGCATGCCCCGTGTCCACCTCGGTACGCGCGGCCTCCCCCGACCGGGCGACGCCGATTCCTTTATCACCGCGACGGATGCAATGCCAATTTGCTTGCAATGGCCATCATTTGATAGGGCGACACCTCTTCCACCTGCGATAACCCGCCCGGATGTCACCTTTGGTGATCATGTGGATGCTTCACGTACGAAGATCACCACTCATCGGACTTGATGATCGTTCGTCGGGTGGTGGAGATCACAAACTCGGTGTTGTTACCCGTGTCGCAGATCACAGAGGAGCGGGCATAAGATGCGCACGAGTCCGGCTTGTGAACTGCCTCACATGGATGCGTTCGATCAACGAGTGATCTTCGCGAGGCGGGACACGCCCCGGCTGCCGCTGGGAAGTGCCCCCAGCCGGCGCAGCGGTCCAACGGTCAAGGACGACTGGAAGGAGCGAGGAGCGTGAATGCGTACGCGCCCATCCTCGTGCTCGGCGCCCTCGGCGCAGGGTTTGCGATCTTCTCCGTGGTCATGGCCACGCTGATCGGCCCAAAACGGTACAACCGGGCAAAGCTTGAGGCATACGAGTGCGGCATCGAGCCGACTCCGGTGCCGGCCGGCGGCGGCCGCTTCCCCATCAAGTACTACCTGACGGCGATGCTCTTCATCGTCTTCGACATCGAGGTTGTCTTCCTCTACCCCTGGGCCGTCACCTTCGACTCCCTGGGGATCTTCGGGCTCGTCGAGATGCTCCTCTTCGTGCTCACCGTCTTCGTCGCCTACGCCTACGTGTGGCGCCGCGGCGGCCTGGAATGGGACTGAGGGGCTGAATTTCCCATGGGACTTGAAGAGAAGCTGCCGAGCGGCTTTCTGCTGACCACCGTCGAACAGGCGGCGGGCTGGGTGCGCAAGTCATCCGTCTTTCCCGCGACCTTCGGCCTGGCCTGCTGCGCCATCGAGATGATGACCACCGGAGCGGGACGCTACGACCTGGCCCGCTTCGGCATGGAGGTCTTCCGGGGCTCCCCCCGCCAGGCCGATCTGATGATCGTGGCCGGCCGGGTCAGCCAGAAGATGGCGCCGGTGCTGCGGCAGGTGTACGACCAGATGCCGGCTCCCAAATGGGTCATCTCCATGGGGGTTTGCGCATCTTCGGGCGGAATGTTCAACAACTACGCGATCGTCCAGGGCGTCGACCACATCGTCCCGGTGGACATCTACCTGCCCGGCTGCCCGCCGCGCCCCGAGATGCTGATGGACGCGATCCTCAAGCTCCACCAGAAGATCCAGGGCTCGAAGCTCGGCGTGAACCGGGAAGAGGCGGCACGTGAGGCGGAGGAGGCGGCCCTCAAGGCCCTCCCCACCATCGAGATGAAGGGGCTGCTCCGGTGAGCGAGACCCGAGCGCCGGAGAACGGCGACAACGGCAACGGCGAGAACAACCTCCCCGCCCCGCGCGCGAGCGGCCCCGAGGTCATCGGCGTCCGCAAGGGCATGTTCGGAGCGGAGGCCGGCGGCGACACCAGCGGCTACGGCGGCCTGGTCCGCACCGTGGCCCTGCCCGGCGCGGCGAGCCGCCCGTACGGTTCCTACTTCGACGAGGTGGCCGACGAACTCGAAGGCGCCCTGGAGGAGCAGGACCTGGTCCCCGAGAACGCCATCGAGAAGACCGTGGTCGACCGGGGCGAGCTCACCTTCCACATCGCCCGCGAGCACCTCGTCCGGGTGGCGCGCACCCTGCGCGACGATCCCGCCCTGCGCTTCGAGCTCTGCACCGGCGTTTCCGGGGTGCACTTCCCCGGAGACAAGGGCCGCGAGCTGCACGCCGTCTACCACCTGCGCTCGCTCACCCACGGCCGGATCCTGCGGCTGGAGGTGTCCGTCCCGGACAGCGACCCGCACGTCCCCTCGCTCGTCCCCGTCTACCCGACCAACGACTGGCACGAGCGCGAGACGTACGACTTCTTCGGCCTGATCTTCGACGGGCACCCCGCCCTCACCCGGATCATGATGCCGGACGACTGGCAGGGCTTCCCGCAGCGCAAGGACTACCCGCTCGGCGGCATCGCCGTCGAGTACAAGGGCGCCCAGATCCCGGCTCCCGACCAGCGGAGGTCGTACAGCTGATGAACACCCAGAACGCATCGCACCACGCCTCCGCGCGCGAGACGACCGAAGGCACCGTCTACACCGTCACCGGCGGCGACTGGGACGAGGTCGTCCGGTCCGCGGCCAAGGCCGACGACGAGCGGATCGTCGTCAACATGGGCCCGCAGCACCCGTCCACCCACGGAGTGCTCCGCCTGATCCTGGAGATCGACGGCGAGACGGTCACCGAGGCCCGCTGCGGCATCGGCTACCTGCACACCGGCATCGAGAAGAACCTCGAATTCCGGAACTGGACGCAGGGCACCACCTTCGTGACGCGCATGGACTACCTGACGCCGTTCTTCAACGAGACGGCGTACTGCCTCGGCGTCGAGAGGCTGCTCGGCATCACCGACCAGATCCCGGACCGCGCCACCGTCATCCGCGTCCTGCTGATGGAGCTCAACCGGCTCTCCTCCCACCTGGTGTGCATCGCCACCGGCGGCATGGAGCTGGGCGCGACCACGATCATGATCTACGGGTTCCGCGACCGCGAGCTGATCCTCGACGTCTTCGAGCTGATCACCGGACTGCGCATGAACCACGCGTTCGTCCGCCCCGGCGGCCTGGCGCAGGACCTGCCGCCGGGCGCCGTCGACCAGCTGCGCGAGTTCGTGAAGACCATGAAGAAGAACCTGCCGGAGTACGACAAGCTCGCCACCGGCAACCCCATCTTCAAGGCCCGCATGCAGGACGTCGGCTACCTCGACCTCACCGGAGCCATGGCGCTGGGCGCCACCGGCCCGATCCTGCGCTCCGCGGGACTGCCCCACGACCTGCGCAAGTCGGACCCGTACTGCGGCTACGAGAACTACGAGTTCGACGTGCCGACCACCGAGACCTGCGACTCCTACGGACGCTTCCTGATCCGCCTGGAGGAGATGCGCCAGTCCCTGCGGATCGTCGAGCAGTGCCTGGCCCGGCTGGAGCCGGGTCCGGTGATGGTCGCCGACAAGAAGATCGCCTGGCCGGCTCAGCTGGCGATGGGCCCCGACGGGCTCGGCAACTCGCTCGACCACATCAAGAACATCATGGGCACCTCCATGGAGGCCCTCATCCACCACTTCAAGCTGGTGACCGAGGGCTTCCGGGTACCGGCCGGACAGGCGTACGCGGCCGTCGAGTCGCCCAAGGGCGAGCTCGGGGTGCACGTGGTCTCCGACGGCGGCACGCGTCCCTACCGGGTCCACTTCCGCGACCCGTCCTTCACCAACCTTCAGGCCATGGCAGCGATGTGCGAGGGCGGCCAGGTCGCCGACGTCATCGTCGCCGTCGCCTCCATCGACCCCGTGATGGGAGGCGTCGACCGATGACCGACATCTCATTGGGCATGCCGCAGCTTCCCGCCCCCGACTTCCCGGCCGACGTACGCGAACGCCTCGAAGCGGACGCGAAGCAGGTCATCGCCCGCTACCCCGACAGCCGCAGCGCGCTCCTGCCGCTGCTGCACCTGTGCCAGTCGCAGGAGGGCCACGTCTCGCGCACCGGCATCCGCTTCTGCGCCGACGTGCTGGGCCTGACCACCGCCGAGGTCACGGCGGTGGCGACGTTCTACACGATGTACCGGCGCAGGCCCTCCGGGGACTACCAGGTCGGTGTCTGCACGAACACCCTGTGCGCGGTCATGGGCGGCGACGCCATCTTCGAGGAGCTCAAGGAGCACCTCGGGGTCGGCAACAACGAGACCACCCCCGACGGCAAGGTCACCCTCGAGCACATCGAGTGCAACGCGGCCTGCGACTACGCCCCCGTGGTGATGGTCAACTGGGAGTTCTTCGACAACCAGACCCCCGAGTCCGCCAAGGCCATGGTGGACGACCTGCTGGCCGGCCGCCCCGTCGAGCCGACCCGGGGCGCGCCCCTGTGCACGTACAAGGAGACCGCCCGGATCCTCGCCGGCTTCCCCGACGAGCGCGAGGGCGCGGTCGAGGCGACCGGCGGCGCCGGCCCCGCCTCCCTGATCGGCCTGCGCATCGCCCGGGGCGAGTCCCCGCGCACCCCGATCGTGCACCCGCGCGGCGAATCCCGCGGCGAATCCCGCGGCGACACCACCACCGAGGGAGGGGAGTGATGTCCGTGTCGACTGAACTGAGCAAGAACGGCACCAGTCCGGAGAAGCTCCTCGCTCCCGTCCTCTCCGCGTTCTGGGACGAGCCCGCCTCGTGGACGCTGGAGACCTACCGGCGGCACGAGGGCTACGAAGGCCTGCGCAAGGCCCTCGCGATGACCCCGGACGACCTCATCGCCTACGTGAAGGACTCGGGACTGCGCGGCCGCGGCGGCGCGGGCTTCCCCACCGGCATGAAGTGGCAGTTCATCCCGCAGGGCGACGGAAAGCCGCACTACCTCGTCGTCAACGCGGACGAGTCGGAGCCGGGAACCTGCAAGGACATCCCCCTCCTCTTCGCCAACCCGCACTCCCTCATCGAGGGAATGATCATCGCCTGCTACGCGATCCGCTCGCAGCACGCCTTCATCTACCTGCGCGGCGAGGTCGTACCGGTCCTGCGGCGCCTGCACGAGGCGGTGCGCGAGGCGTACGAGGCCGGCTACCTCGGGAAGGACATCCTCGGGAGCGGGCTCGACCTCGACATCACGGTGCACGCGGGAGCGGGCGCGTACATCTGCGGCGAGGAGACGGCTCTGCTCGACTCCCTCGAAGGCCGGCGCGGTCAGCCCCGGCTGCGTCCTCCCTTCCCTGCCGTGGAAGGGCTCTACGCGTGCCCCACTGTCGTCAACAACGTGGAGTCCATCGCCTCGGTTCCCGCGATCCTGAACAAGGGCAAGGACTGGTTCAAGTCGATGGGGACCGAGAAGTCCCCCGGCTTCACGCTGTATTCGCTCTCCGGGCACGTCGCGGGCCCCGGCCAGTACGAGGCCCCGCTCGGCATCACCCTGCGCCAGCTGCTCGACATGAGCGGCGGGATGCGGCCCGGGCACCGGCTGAAGTTCTGGACCCCGGGCGGCTCGTCCACCCCCATGTTCACGGACGAGCACCTCGACGTCCCGCTCGACTACGAGGGCGTGGGCGCGGCCGGCTCGATGCTCGGCACCAAGGCGCTCCAGTGCTTCGACGAGACGACCTGCGTCGTGCGGGCCGTGACCCGGTGGACCGAGTTCTACGCCCACGAGTCCTGCGGCAAGTGCACGCCCTGCCGCGAGGGCACGTACTGGCTGGTCCAGTTGCTGCGCGACATCGAGGCCGGCAAGGGCGTCATGTCCGACCTCGACAAGCTGAACGACATCGCCGACAACATCAACGGCAAGTCCTTCTGCGCGCTCGGCGACGGCGCCGCCAGTCCCATCTTCTCCTCGCTCAAGTACTTCCGCGCGGAGTACGAGCAGCACATCACGGGCAAGGGCTGCCCCTTCGACCCCAGGAAGTCGACCCTCTGGGCTGACACGGAGGTGCACGCATGACCGTCACCACGAACGCTCCCGCCGGTGGGGGGGAGCCCGCGGTGCCGCCGGACGATCTGGTGTCGCTGACCATCGACGGCGTCGAACTGTCGGTGCCCAAGGGGACCCTGGTCATCCGCGCCGCCGAGCAGCTCGGCGTCGAGATCCCCCGGTTCTGCGACCACCCCCTCCTCTCCCCGGCCGGCGCCTGCCGCCAGTGCATCGTCGAGGTCGAGGGCCAGCGCAAGCCGATGGCCTCCTGCACCATCACCTGCACCGACGGCATGGTCGTCAAGACCCAGCTGACCTCCGCGGTCGCCGACAAGGCCCAGCGCGGGGTGATGGAGCTGCTGCTCATCAACCATCCGCTGGACTGCCCGGTCTGCGACAAGGGCGGCGAGTGCCCGCTGCAGAACCAGGCGATGTCGCACGGCAACGCGGAGTCCCGTTTCGAGGGCAAGAAGCGGACGTACGAGAAGCCGGTCCCGATCTCCACGCAGGTGCTGCTGGACCGGGAGCGGTGCGTGCTGTGCGCGCGCTGCACCCGCTTCTCCAACGAAATCGCCGGCGACCCGATGATCGAGCTGCTCGAGCGCGGCGCGCTCCAGCAGGTCGGTACGGGCGAGGGCGACCCCTTCGAGTCGTACTTCTCCGGCAACACCATCCAGATCTGCCCCGTCGGCGCCCTCACCTCCGCCGCGTACCGGTTCCGCTCCCGCCCCTTCGACCTCGTCTCCTCCCCGAGCGTGTGCGAGCACTGCGCGGGCGGCTGCGCGACCCGGACCGACCACCGCCGCGGCAAGGTCCTGCGGAGGCTGGCCGCGGAGGACCCCGAGGTCAACGAGGAGTGGATCTGCGACAAGGGCCGCTTCGCGTTCCGCTACGCCCAGCAGCGCGACCGGCTCACGACCCCGCTGGTGCGCAGTGCCGCCGGTGTCCTGGAGCCGGCGAGCTGGCCCGAGGCCCTGGAGGCCGCGGCGAACGGTCTCGCCGGGGCGCGCGGCCGGGCCGGGGTGCTGACCGGCGGGCGGCTCACCGTCGAGGACGCCTACGCGTACGCCAAGTTCGCGCGGGTGGTCCTGGACACCAACGACATCGACTTCCGGGCCCGGGTCCACAGCGCGGAGGAGGCCGACTTCCTGGCCGCCACCGTGGCCGGGACCGGCAAGGACCTCGACGGCAGAGGGGTCACGTACACCGCGCTGGAGGCGGCGCCCGCCGTCCTGCTCGCCGGCATCGAGTCCGAGGAGGAGGCCCCCGGGGTCTTCCTGCGGCTGCGCAAGGCCCACCGCAAGCACAAGCAGCGGACCTTCGCCCTGGCGCCCCTCGCCACCCGCGGCCTGGAGAAGGCGGGCGGCACCCTGCTGGCCGCCGCCCCCGGCACCGAGCCCGAGTGGCTGGACGCCCTCGCCTCCCGGACCGGCCTGGAGGCGGGCGGCGCGGCCGCCGCCGACGCACTGCGCCAGAGCGGCGCGGTCATCGTCGTCGGGGAGCGCCTCGCCGGCGTGCCGGGTGCGCTGACCGCCGCCGTACGGGCCGCCACCGCGACCGGGGCGGCGCTGGTGTGGATCCCGCGCCGGGCCGGTGAACGGGCCGCCCTCGAGGCGGGCGCGCTGCCGTCCCTGCTGCCCGGCGGCCGTCCGGCCACCGACCCGCGGGCGCGCGACGAGGTCGCCACCGCCTGGGGCCTGGACGAACTGCCGCACCGCTACGGCCGTGACACCGGCCAGATCGTCGAGGCCGCGGCCACCCGCGAACTGTCCGCCCTGGTGGTGGCGGGCGTCGAGGTCGCGGACCTGCCGGACCCGGCCCGCGCGCGGACCGCCCTCCAGGAGGCCTTCGTGGTCTCCCTGGAGCTGCGGCCCAGCGAGGTCACCGAGCACGCGGACGTGGTCTTCCCCGTTGCCGCCGTGGTCGAGAAGGCGGGTGCCTTCATCAACTGGGAGGGCAGGGTCCGGCCGTTCGAGGCCGCGCTCAAGCCCGACCAGATGACCCGCCGCCTCGCCCCGGCCGACGCCCGCGTGCTGCACATGCTGGCCGACGCCGCCGACCGGCCGATCGCGCTGCCCGACGTGCACGCCGTACGCCGCGAGCTCGACGGGCTCGGCGGCTGGGCCGGGGAGCGCGCAGCCGGCCAGTCCGCGGACACCGCGCCGCTGCCCCGTCCGGGCATCGGCGAGGCGGTCCTCGCGGGCCACCGGCTCCTCCTCGACCAGGGCAGGCTCCAGGAGGGCGACGAAGCCCTGGCCGGCACCCGGCACGAGGCGAGCGCCCGGCTCTCGGCGGCCACGGCGGCCGAGACGGGCGTCAAGAACGGGGACGTCGTCGCGGTCACCGGCCCGGCCGGCTCCGTGGAACTGCCCCTGCGGATCACCGAGATGCCCGACCGCGTGGTCTGGCTCCCGCTGAACTCCACCGGGTCCGGGGTCCTCGCCGACACCGGAGCCCGCCCGGGCACCCTCGTCCGGATCGGCCCCGCGACCCCGGCCGGCACCGGCGACACCACTGCGGAGGTGGGCGCGTGAACGCGGTACAGCTTGCCGCCGAGGACCTGACCCTGTTCGGCAGGGACGTCTGGTGGCTCGTCGTCATCAAGGCGGTGTTCTGCTTCGCCTTCCTGATGGTGACCGTGCTCTTCTCCATCGTGTGGGAGCGCAAGGTCGTCGCCTGGATGCAGCTGCGCATCGGCCCCAACCGGCACGGCCCCTGGGGCCTGCTCCAGTCGCTCGCCGACGGCGTCAAGCTGATGCTGAAGGAAGACGTCATCGTCAAGCGGGCCGACAAGGTGGTCTACGTCCTGGCCCCGATCATCGCGGCGATCCCGGCCTTCATGGCCATCGCGGTGATCCCCTTCGGCCCCTCGGGCAACGAGGTCTCCATCTTCGGCCAGCGCACCACGATGCAGCTGACCGACCTGCCCATCGCGATGCTCTACGTCCTCGCGGTGGCCTCGGTCGGCATCTACGGCATCGTGCTGGCCGGCTGGTCCTCCGGCTCGACCTACCCGCTCCTCGGCGGCCTGCGCTCCTGCGCGCAGATGATCTCCTACGAGATCGCGATGGGCGCGGCCTTCGCCTCGGTCTTCCTCTACTCCGGGTCGATGTCGACCTCGGCGATCGTGGAGGCCCAGGCAGACCGCTGGTACATCGTCCTGCTGCCGGTCTCCTTCATCATCTACATCGTCACGATGGTCGGCGAGACGAACCGCGCCCCGTTCGACATGCCGGAGTCCGAGGGCGACCTGGTCGGCGGTTTCAACACCGAGTACTCGTCCATCAAGTTCGCGCTCTTCATGCTCGCCGAGTACGTCAACATGGTCACCGTCTCGGCGGTGTCGGTCACCCTCTTCCTGGGCGGCTGGCGGGCCCCGGCGCCGATCTCCACGTACTGGGAGGGCGCGAACCACGGCTGGTGGCCGATGCTCTGGTTCGTCCTCAAGGTGCAGCTGCTGCTCTTCTTCTTCATCTGGCTGCGCGGCACGCTGCCGCGCGTGCGCTACGACCAGCTGATGAAGCTCGGCTGGAAGGTCCTGATCCCGGTCTCCGTGGTCTGGCTGATGCTGGTCGCGACCGTGCGGGCGCTGCGCAACGAGAGTTACGACTTCAGCCAGATCGTCCTCTACGTCGGCGGCGCCGTCGTGGCGATCCTGCTCCTCTCCTTCATCGCGGACCTGTTCCGCGACAAACGCGAGAAGGCCGCCGCCGAGGTGGCCGGCAAGGCTGCCGCGGCCGAGCCCTTCGACCCGCTCGCGGGCGGATTCCCCGTACCGCCCAAGCCCGGCCAGCACCTGGCACCCGTACCGCGCCGACGGCGGCGGGGAGAGCGGGAGCTGATTGTCAGTGGTGGCGCGAATACTGAGAGTGACCGAGAGGAGGGTGCTGAGAATGGCTGACACCGACCCGAACGAGAAGTGGCAGAACCCGGTTGCCGGCTTCGGCGTGACCTTCAAGGCCATGTTCAAGAAGCGCCTCACCGAGCAGTACCCGGAGCAGCAGAAGACCACCGCCCCGCGCTTCCACGGGCGGCACCAGCTCAACCGGCACCCCGACGGTCTCGAGAAGTGCATCGGGTGCGAGCTGTGCGCCTGGGCCTGTCCCGCCGACGCCATCTACGTGGAGGGCGCGGACAACACCGAGGAGGAGCGCTACTCCCCGGGCGAGCGGTACGGCGCGGTCTACCAGATCAACTACGCCCGCTGCATCCTGTGCGGGCTGTGCGTCGAGGCGTGCCCGACCCGGGCGCTGACCATGACGAACGAGTTCGAACTGGCCGACTCCAGCCGCGAGTCGCTCATCTACACCAAGGAACAGCTGCTCGCCGGGCTCACCGAGGGCATGGTCGAGGCGCCGCACGCGATGTTCCCGGGCACGGAGGACACGGACTACTACCGCGGACTGGTGACGGGGGCCGCCCCCGGCACGGTCCGGCAGCCGGCCCTGTCCAAGGGCGAGGTCGCGGAAGACGCCGAGGGGGTGCAGGCATGAGCGCCCTCGCCGCCACCGTGACCTCGACGGGCGAAGCGGTCCAGTTCTGGATCCTCGGCACGGTCGCCGTCATCGGCGCGCTGGCCACGATCCTGATGAAGAAGGCCGTGCACAGCGCCCTCAGCCTGGCCGGGACGATGATCATCCTGGCGGTCTTCTACCTCGCCAACGGGGCGTACTTCCTGGGCGTCGTCCAGGTCATCGTCTACACCGGCGCGATCATGATGCTCTTCCTGTTCGTGGTCATGCTCGTCGGCGTCACCGCCGCCGACTCCCTGAAGGAGACCATCAAGGGACAGCGCTGGCTGGCCGTCCTGTGCGGGCTCGGCTTCGGCATCCTGCTGATCGCCGGCATCGGCAACGCCGGGCTCACCCACTTCAACGGACTCGGCCGGATCAACTCCGCCGGGCACGTCGAGGGCCTGGCCCAGCTGATCTTCACCAAGTACGTCTTCGCCTTCGAGATCACCGGCGCGCTGCTGATCACCGCGGCCGTCGGCGCGATGGTGCTCACCCACCGCGAGCGCACCGAGCGGGCCGCCACCCAGCGCGAGCTGGCCGAGCGCCGCGTCCGCGAGGGCGTCCAGCTCCCGCCGCTGCCCGCGCCCGGCGTCTACGCCCGGCACAACGCCGTGGACGTCGCCGGTCTGCTGCCGGACGGCACCCCGTCCGAGCTGACGGTCAACAAGACCCTGCGGGCCCGCGGCCAGATCCGGGACGTCTCCGCCGAGGCGCTGTCCGACCTCAAGGCACTGGAGCAGGCCTCCTCGGAGCGCCTCGGCCGTGAGGAGGCCTCGAAGTGAATCCGGTCAACTACCTGTACCTGGCCGCCCTGCTGTTCACCATCGGCGCGGCCGGAGTGCTGATCCGCAAGAACGCGATCGTGCTGTTCATGTGCGTCGAGCTGATGCTCAACGCCTGCAACCTCGCCTTCGTCGCCTTCTCGCGGATGCACGGCAACCTCGACGGACAGATCATCGCCTTCTTCACGATGGTCGTCGCCGCCGCGGAGGTCGTGGTGGGCCTCGCGATCATCGTGTCGCTGTTCCGTACCCGCCACTCGGCCTCGGTCGACGACGCCAGCCTGATGAAGCTGTAAGGGGCGTACACAGTGGAGAATCTGATTGCGCTGCTGGTGGCAGCGCCCCTGCTCGGAGCGGCGGTGCTGCTGTGCGGCGGCCGGCGCCTCGACAAGACCGGCCACTGGATCGGCACCCTGCTCGCGGCCGTCTCCTTCGGCATCGGCGCCGTGCTCTTCGCCGACATGCTGGGGCGCGGCGCCGACGACCGAACCCTGCACCAGCGGCTGTTCACCTGGATCCCCGTCGAGGGCTTCCAGGCCGACATGGCCTTCCAGCTGGACCAGCTGTCGATGACCTTCGTCCTGCTGATCTCCGGGGTGGGCACGCTCATCCACGTGTACTCGATCGGGTACATGGAGCACGACGAGCGCCGCCGCCGCTTCTTCGGCTACCTCAACCTGTTCGTCGCGGCCATGCTGCTGCTGGTCCTCGCCGACAACTACCTGCTCCTGTACTTCGGCTGGGAGGGCGTGGGCCTCGCCTCGTACCTCCTGATCGGCTTCTGGCAGCACAAGCCCAGCGCGGCCACGGCCGCGAAGAAGGCCTTCCTGGTCAACCGGGTCGGCGACATGGGCCTGTCGATCGCGATCATGCTGATGTTCACCACCTTCGGGACCTTCGCCTTCGGGCCGGTGCTCGGCGCGGTGGGGGAGACCTCGGAAGGCACGCTGACGGCGATCGGCCTGATGCTGCTGCTGGCCGCCTGCGGCAAGTCGGCCCAGGTGCCGCTGCAGTCCTGGCTCGGTGACGCGATGGAGGGCCCGACCCCGGTCTCGGCCCTGATCCACGCGGCGACCATGGTGACCGCGGGCGTGTACCTGATCGTCCGCTCCGGCGCCATCTTCAACGCGGCGCCCGACGCCCAACTGGTGGTCACCATCGTGGGCGCGGTCACGCTGCTCTTCGGTGCGATCGTCGGTTGCGCGAAGGACGACATCAAGAAGGCCCTCGCCGGGTCGACGATGTCCCAGATCGGCTACATGATCCTGGCGGCGGGCCTCGGCCCCATCGGCTACGTCTTCGCGATCATGCACCTGGTCACGCACGGCTTCTTCAAGGCCGGTCTCTTCCTCGGCGCGGGTTCCGTGATGCACGGGATGAACGACGAGGTGGACATGCGCAAGTACGGCGGCCTGCGCAAGTACATGCCGGTCACCTTCGTGACCTTCGGCCTCGGCTACCTCGCGATCATCGGCTTCCCGGGCCTGTCCGGGTTCTTCTCCAAGGACATGATCATCGAGGCGGCCTTCGCCAAGGGCGGCACCCAGGGCTGGATCCTCGGCGGGGTCGCCCTGCTGGGCGCCGGTATCACCGCCTTCTACATGACCCGCGTCATGCTCCTCACCTTCTTCGGCGAGAAGCGCTGGCAGCCGACAGCCTCCGGCGCGGTGCAGCAGGACGGGACGGTGGCACGTGCCGTGTCCGGCGATGAGCCCGCGGCTTCGCCGCACGGCTCCGGGGAGATGCCCCACCCTCACGAGTCCCCGAAGTCGATGACCATCCCCATGGTCCTGCTCGCCTTCGGATCCGTCTTCGCGGGAGGGCTCTTCAGCATCGGCGACCGTTTCGTGAACTGGCTCGAGCCCGTCACGGGCTACGCGCACGGCCACCCGCCGGTCAGCGCCCTGACGGTGACGCTCTCCACCATGGTGGTCCTCGTCGCCGGCGTCGGCATCGCCTGGGCGATGTACGGCCGCAGGCCCGTTCCGGTCATCGCCCCGCGCGGCTCGCTCCTCACCCGGGCGGCTCGGCGGGACCTCCTCCAGGACGACTTCAACCACGTCGTGCTGGTGCGCGGCGGGGAGCACCTGACCCGCTCCCTCGTGTACGTCGACCACAGCCTGGTCGACGGGGTGGTCAACGGTACGGCCGCCTCGGTCGGCGGACTGTCCGGCCGGCTGCGCAAGCTGCAGAACGGCTACGCCCGCAGCTACGCGGTCTCGATGTTCGGGGGCACGGCGATCCTCATCGCCGCGACCCTGCTGATGAGGGCGGTGTGAGATGAATTTCCCGCTTCTGACGCTGACGGCCGCGGTCCCCGCGGTCGGAGCGATCCTGACGGCGGCCGTTCCGGCCGCCCGGCGGACCGCAGCCAAGTGGCTCGCCCTGCTCTTCTCGCTGGCGACCCTGGCCCTGGCCGTGCTCGTCGCGATCCGCTTCGAGCCCGGCGGCGACCGCTACCAGCTCACCGAATCCCGCTCCTGGATCGCCGACTTCGGGGTCCGCTACGAGCTGGGCGTGGACGGGATCGGGGTGGTGCTCATCGGGCTCACCGCGGTTCTGATGCCGTTCATCATTCTCGCCGGCTGGCATGACGCCGACCCGTTGGAGACGAAGAGCCAGCGCTGGCGGCCGACGCAGGGTTTCTTCGCGCTGATCCTGCTGGTCGAGGCGATGGTGATCATCTCCTTCGAGGCCACCGACGTCTTCCTCTTCTACATCTTCTTCGAAGCCATGCTCATCCCGATGTACTTCCTCATCGGCGGCTTCGGGGACCGGGCCACTTCCTCTCGATCAGCCGCTGCCGCGGCGGGCGGCTCCGATGAGAACGCGGCCACGCAGCGCTCGTACGCGGCGGTCAAGTTCCTCCTCTACAACCTGGCCGGCGGCCTGATCATGCTGGCCGCCGTCATCGGGCTGTACGTGGTCGCCGGGAACTTCTCGCTCCAGGAGATCACCGCCGCCCGCGCCGCCGGCACGCTCGACATGGCGACCAACACCGAGCGGCTGCTGTTCCTCGGCTTCTTCTTCGCCTTCGCGGTGAAGGCCCCGCTGTGGCCGCTGCACACCTGGCTGCCGAACGCGATGGGCGAGGCCACCGCCCCGGTCGCCGTACTGATCACCGCGGTCGTCGACAAGGTCGGCACCTTCGCGATGCTCCGCTTCTGCCTCGGCCTCTTCCCCGAGGCCAGCAAGTGGGCCACGCCGGTGATCCTGGTGCTGGCCCTGATCAGCATCGTCTACGGCGCGCTGGTCGCGGTCGGGCAGCGGGACATCAAGCGGCTGGTCGCCTACGCCTCCATCTCGCACTTCGGGTTCATCATCCTGGGCATCTTCGCGATGACCTCCCAGGGCCAGTCCGGCGCGACGCTCTACATGGTCAACCACGGCATCTCGACGGCGGCCCTGATGCTGGTGGCCGGCTTCCTGATCTCGCGGCGCGGCTCGCGGCTCATCGCCGACTACGGCGGCGTGCAGAAGGTGGCCCCGGTCCTCGCCGGCACCTTCCTGATCGGCGGCCTCGCCACCCTCTCGCTGCCCGGGCTCGCGCCCTTCGTCAGCGAGTTCCTGGTCCTGGTCGGCACCTTCGCCCGGTACCCGGTCGTCGGCATCATCGCCACCCTCGGCATCGTGCTGGCCGCGCTCTACACGCTGGTGCTCTACCAGCGCACCATGACCGGCCCCGTGAAGGAGGAGGTCCGCACCATGCCGGACCTGCGCCTGCGGGAGGTGCTGGTGGTCGCCCCGCTGATCGCGCTGCTGATCGGGCTGGGCGTGTACCCGAAGGTGCTGACCGACATCGTCAACCCGGCGGTGGAGCACACCATGTCGGACGTGAAGCAGACCGACCCCGCACCTGAAGTGGAGGCGGCGAAGTGAGCACACTGACTTCCGCCCACAGCCTGTGGCCGCTGGCGGCCGAGGCTCCGGTCGACCGGATCCCGACGCCGGTCATCGAGTACGCGCAGCTCGCGCCCACGCTGATCGTGGTGGGCGCGGCGATCCTCGGGATCCTCGTCGAGGCCTTCGTACCGCGCAAGTCCCGTTACTACGTGCAGGTGTTCCTCACCGTCGCCGCGCTGGCCTCGGCCTTCGCGGCGGTCGTCGGCCTCGCGGCCGGCGGGTACGGGTCCACCAAGGCGCACATCGCGGCTATGGGCGCGATCGCGGTGGACGGTCCGGCACTGTTCCTGCAGGGCACCATCCTGCTGGCCTCGATCGTCGCCGTCTTCACCTTCGCCGAGAGGCGCCTCGACCCGGCCGCGCACGGCAACCGGGTGGACTCCTTCGCCGCCCAGGCGGCGTCCGTGCCGGGCAGCGAGAGCGAGAAGGCCGCCGTCAAGGCCGGGTTCACCACCACCGAGGTCTTCCCGCTGGCCCTGTTCGCGATCGCCGGAATGCTGATCTTCCCGGCGGCCAACGACCTGCTGATGCTGTTCATCGCGCTGGAGGTCTTCTCCCTCCCGCTGTACCTGCTCTGCGCCCTCGCCCGCCGCCAGCGGCTGATGTCGCAGGAGGCCGCGGTCAAGTACTTCCTGCTGGGCGCGTTCTCCTCCGCCTTCCTCCTCTTCGGCATCGCGCTGCTCTACGGGTACGCGGGCTCGGTCTCGTACGCGGCGATCGCCGACGTGGTGGACGGCACGGTCACGAAGATCGACCCGGCGCTGGCCGAGACCATGGGCAACGACGTGCTGCTGCTGATCGGCGGGGCGCTGATCCTGATGGGCCTGCTCTTCAAGGTCGGCGCGGTCCCCTTCCACATGTGGACCCCGGACGTCTACCAGGGCGCCCCGACCCCGGTCACCGGCTTCATGGCGGCGGCGACGAAGGTGGCCGCGTTCGGCGCCCTCCTGCGGCTGCTCTACGTGGTCCTGCCCGGCCTGCGGTGGGACTGGCGGCCGGTGATGTGGGGCGTCGCGATCGTCACGATGCTGGCCGGCGCGGTGATCGCCGTGACGCAGACCGACGTCAAGCGGCTGCTCGCCTACTCCTCGATCGCGCACGCGGGCTTCATCCTGGCCGGTGTGATCGCGACCTCGGCGGAGGGCGTCTCGTCGGTCCTCTTCTACCTGGGCGCGTACTCGTTCGTGACGATCGGCGCCTTCGCGGTGGTCACGCTGGTGCGGGACGCGGGCGGGGAGGCGACGCACCTGTCGAAGTGGGCGGGCCTCGGCCGCCGGTCGCCGCTGACCGCGGCGGTGTTCGCGGTGTTCCTGCTGGCCTTCGCCGGCATTCCGCTGACGTCCGGCTTCGCGGGCAAGTTCGCCGTGTTCAAGGCGGCGGCGGAGGGCGGCGCCGGGGCGCTGGTCGTGGTCGGTGTGATCTCGTCCGCGATCGCCGCGTTCTTCTACATCCGGGTGATCGTCCTGATGTTCTTCAGCGAGCCGCAGACCGACGGCCCGACGGTGGCCGTCCCCTCGCCGCTGACGATGACGACGATCGCGGTGGGCGTCGCGGTGACCGTGGTGCTGGGCGTGGCCCCGCAGTACTTCCTGGACCTGGCGGGGCAGGCGAGCACGTTCGTCCGCTGACCGTCCCACGACACGGCGAAGGGCCCGGCTCCCCTGGGGAGCCGGGCCCTTCGGGCTACTCGGGGCGCCTCCGCTTCGGCGTGATGGTGGTGAGGTCCAGATCGATGGGGAAGGGGACGGAGACTTTCAGTCGGTCGTGGAAGATGCCCGTGGCGACATAGACGCCCGTAGCCGGTTCGAGTTCGTAGACGTAGACGACTGCGCGGCCGTCGTGATCCTCGACGCGCCAGAAGTGCGGGATCTTGGCCCGGGCGTACTTGAGTGGCTTGCTACTGCGGTCGCGTGCCTCGGAATCCGGTGAGACGACTTCGATGGCGAGACGTACGGCGTCGACGGGGAACCGGGTTCGGCGTCGGTCGTCCACGACCCTGGACTCGACCACGATCACGTCCGGCTCCGGTCGATTCCATTCGTCGATGTCGATCGTGAGCTCGCGGAAGACCTCCACATCGGCCGGTGCGACCGCCTGTAGCTGCCATTTGAGGAAGTCGATGGCGCGCTCGTGGAAGATGCTCTGCGGACTCACGAAGATCAGGCTCCCGTCGATCAGCTCCGTGTGCGGAGGCAGGTTGGGAAGCCGGTCAAGGTCGTCGGCGGTCCATCCACCCGCAGGCGGAACGGGCCAGCGCGGGGCGGGCCCCTGCTCGGGGGTCTCGGGATCGACGCTCATCGGTAGTGCTCCCATGCTGCGGAGTCTCGCGAGTCCGCTCAGCGTATCGCCGGGGAACGCCGGAGAAGCCGCCCTTACGGGTGAGTCATATGCCCCGAGCACTTGATGGCCGGGTTCCAGTTGTGGAAGCGGCCGGCCGGGTTCTTCGCGTACGCCCACATGTGGAGGTCGTAGTGCTTGGGCATGCCCGCCCAGTGACCGGGCATGGGGCCGTCGAAGGGGAGCCCGAACATGCTCGGCCGGTCGTCGGCGGTCTTCAGGTCCTGGTCGCGGTCGGTGGACATCCACTCCACGGCCTGGAGCTTGCGACGGCCGTCGCGGTCCTTCTCGGCGCTGTAGAGGAGTGCGGTCGGCTTGCTCGGGTCCTTCGAGCCCCAGTGGGCCGCCTTGACGTAGTGGTAGCCCATGGCGCCCACGCCGAACGGGTTGGCCATGCACTCCTTCCCGTGCGGGACGTACCCGTCCTTGATCGCTTCCCGTTCGTCCACGTACTTGGCAGTCACCTTGATCGCCGTCGCCATGTCCACCATCGCCTCGTGGTTGCGCGGGTCGGGTGCGGGTCCTTCGACGCCGTGGGCCGGGGCCATGGCGGCCAGACCGAGCGACGCGGCGACCGCGCAGGTCAGGGCGGCCTTGCGAGTACGGGCGGACATGGGGACTCCTGCCGTTCGGGGGCTTTCGTCCACCTTCCCGGCGGCCCCCCGCCGGTGCACGCGGCGCGCCTCCGAACGGGGGGCTCAGGGCCTGGTCGTGCCCGGGCGGCAGCGCAGGTCCGGGTTGTACGTCGCGAACAGGCCGGCGGGGTTGGGCTTCCAGAGCCAGACGTGCAGGGCGTAGTGGACCTTCTGGCCCTTGAAGCGGCCGGGGATCGGCCCCTTGAAGGGCTGCCCGAAGAGGCTCGGCCGGTCGTCGTCCGTCTCGACCTTGCCGTCGCGGTCCATGACGACCCATTCGAGGGCGACCAGCTTGCGCCGGCCCGAGGGGTCGTCCTCGTAGAGCAGGGCCGCGGGCTTCGCGGGGTCGAGGGAGTCGTCGTAGGCGTGGTTGAAGTGCGGGTAGCCCACCGCCCCGCCGCCTGCCGGGTCGGCCACGCAGTACCGGTCGGGCACGTACCCTGCGGCGGTCGCCGCCGGTTCCCGCAGGTACCGGGAGCTCGACAGCGCTGCCCGGGTGAGGTCGGCCAAGGCCGCGGGGCCCGTGCGGAGGCCGGTGCCGGCGCCCGTGCCGGTGCCGGTGTGCGGGCCGGTGTGCGGGCCGGGGGTGGCCGCGGCGGGTCCCGCCGGGGCGGTGAGGGCCGCCGCTGCGGCGAGGGCCAGGACGAGCATGCCGGTACGAGAGGCCATACGGGACTCCTGGATCGTCGGGTCGAAGCCCCAGGAGCATCACCCACGACCCGCGGTCCGCCCGGACGGCAGGCCGGGCGGACCGGTCAGGCCGCCCGGGCGGCGTACGCGCGGACGTCCGCGTCCGGGTCGGTGACCGCCGTGGCGAGGGCCGCCCGCGCCGCGTCGGCCTCCCGGTGGGCGAGCAGCGCGAGGACCGCGGCCTTGCGGACGTCGGCGTTGGCGTCGGCCAGGGCTCCGGCGAGGGCCGGTACGGCCGCTCCGGGACCGGCGGCCGACAGGGCGGCGGCCGCACCCGCCCGGACCTGCCAGGCGGGATCGGCCAGGGCCGCCACGGCGGTGTCGGCGTACCGCCCGGGGCAGCCGGTGGCGGCCAGGGCTCCCAGGGCGGCGCCCCGCACCAGCGGATCGGAGTCGGCCAGCAGCGGGTCCAGGCGGCCCGGGGCCGGGGCGCGCACCGAGGCGAGACCCTTGGCGACGGCCACCCGGACCTCGCGGGCCGGGTCCACCGCGGCCGCGGCCAGCGCCGGTGCCGCGTCCACCGAGACCAGGGCCCGCACGGCGTGGATGCGGACCTCCGTGTCGGCGTCGGCCAGCGAGGCGGCGTACAGCTCGGCGTCCCCCAGGCGCAGTGCGCGCAGGGCTTCGAGTGCGGCCGAGCGCACCGCCGGGTCGGGCACGGCGAGGGCGGCGCGCAGCCCGTCGCCCAGCTCGGGCTCGCCCGGCAGGACCTCCAGCAGCTCGCGCAACGAGGCCGCGGCGGCCGCCCGTACGGCCTGATCCGCGTCGGCGAGGCAGGCGGCGAGCGCGGGCCCGGCCCCCACCGGCCCGGTCTCGCCCAGCGCGGCCACGGCGGCGGCTCGCACCGCCGGATCCGCGGAGCCGAGGTAAGGCCGCAGCTCACCCAGACCGGGCGACTCCTCGACCAACGCCAGCAACTCGAGGATCCGCGACGCCCCTGCGCGCCCCGTCGGGCCCGGCCCCGCGTCCGGAAGGCCCGGAGCCGGAGCCGGGCTCGGGGAATCCGCTCGCCGCGCCGGAGGCGTTGGGCCGGCCGTGGCGACCTGGGGCAGGGTGACCCCGCCCAGGTGGCGTTCCGGGCCGCCCGGCGGGGTGAAGCCGTCCACCGGGACCAGGTACGGCTCCACCGGCCGGGCGGTGAACTCCATGGCTCCCGCAGGCGACTTGCGCAGGTCCAGGTGGTACAGCCAGTCCTCGTCGTCCCGCTCCGGATGGTCGAGGCGTTCGTGGTAGAGGCCCCAGCGGGACTCCGTACGGGCGAGCGAGGCGCGGGCCGCCATCTCCGCGCAGTCCCGGATGAAGGACACCTCCGCGCACCGCATCAGCTCGTGGGCCGTGGTCGCGCCCATCTCCGCGATCTCGCCGGTCATCCGGTCGAAGGCCGCCACGGCCAGCGACAGCCTCGCGCCCGTCTTCGGCGGCGCCACGTAGTCGTTCACGAACCGCCGCAGCTTGTACTCCACCTGCGGCTGCGGCGGCCCCTGCGGGTGGCGCAGCGGCCGGTAGACCAGCTCGTGCGCCGCCGCGAGCTGGTCGGCGGGCAGGGGCCCCTCGTACGCGGTGTGGCGGGAGGCGTCCGCACCCGCCAGGTCGCCGAAGACGAACGCGCCGATCATGTAGTTGTGCGGTACCGCGGCCAGGTCCCCGGCCGCGTACAGCCGGGGCACGGTGGTCCGGGCGTGGTCGTCGACGCGCACGCCCGAGGCGGAGTGGCCCCCGCACAGCCCGATCTCCGAGATGTGCATCTCGATGTCGTGCGTGCGGTAGTCGTGGCCGCGCCCCGCGTGGAAGGTGCCGCGCGTCGGCCGCTCGGTGGTGTGCAGGATCGACTCGAGGGAGGCCACCGACTCCTCCGGGAGGTGACTGAGCTTGAGGTACACCGGCCCCCGGTCCGAGGCGAGTTCGGCGGCGAACTCCGCCATCATCTGCCCCGACCAGTAGTCGGAGTCGACGAACCGCTCGCCGTGCCGGTTGACCTGGTAGCCGCCGAACGGGTTCGCGACGTACGCGCAGGCCGGCCCGTTGTAGTCCTTGATCAGCGGGTTGATCTGGAAGCACTCGATCCCGGTCAGCGCGGCGCCCGCGTGGTAGGCCATGGCGTAGCCGTCGCCCGCGTTGGTCGGGTTCTCGTAGGTGCCGTAGAGGTAGCCGGAGGCCGGCAGTCCGAGGCGCCCGCAGGGTCCGGTCGCCAGGATCACGGCCCCGGCCCGCACGGTCACGAAGGCGCCGGTACGGGTGTTGAAGGCCGCGGCGCCGATCGCCCGGCCGTCCTCGGGCGAGGTGAGCACCCGTACCGGCATCACCCGGTTCTCGATCCTGATCCGCTCGCGCATCTCGCGCCGCCGCAGCTGCCGGTAGAGGACCTTCTTGACGTCCTTGCCCTCGGGCATCGGCAGGACGTAGGAGCCCGACCGGTGGACCTGGCGCACCGCGTACTCGCCGTGCTCGTCCTTCTCGAACTTCACCCCGTACGACTCCAGGCGCTGCACCATCGCGAACCCGCGGGTGGCGGTCTGCCGGACCGTCGACTGGTCGACGATCCCGTCGTTGGCGCGGGTGATCTCGGCGACGTAGTCGTCGGGCTCGGCGCGGCCGGGGACGACGGCGTTGTTCACCCCGTCCATGCCCATGGCCAGGGCGCCGGAGTGGCGGACGTGCGCCTTCTCCAGGAGCAGCACCCGCGCCCCGCGTTCGGCGGCGGTCAGCGCCGCCATCGTGCCGGCGGTACCGCCGCCGATGACGAGGACGTCGCAGGAGAGCTCCTCGGCGTCGCCGATCGCGGGGATGTCCATCGCGGGGATGTCCATGGTGCGGCCCTTCAGAGTGAGTTGATGATCTGCTGCCGGAGTGCGGAGTGGTCGGCGTCCCGGCGGCGCGGCCGCGGGACGGCGAGCACCTCGCCGGTGGCCGGCAGGGCGACGCGGTCGCCGAGGAAGAGCGCCTCGTCCACGTCGTGGGTGACGAAGACGACGGTCGCCCCGGTGCCGGCGAGGACGTCGACGAGGAGGTCCTGCATCCCGGCGCGGGTCTGGGCGTCGAGCGCCCCGAAGGGTTCGTCCATGAGGACGGCGCGGGGGCGCGCGACGAGGGCGCGGGCCAGCTGCACGCGCTGGCGCTGCCCGCCGGAGAGCTGGTGCGGCAGCCGGCCGGCGTGGCCGCCGAGGCCCACGCGGTCCAGCCATTCCTCGGCGACCCGCCGCCGCCCGGCCCGCCCGCCCCGGCCCACCCACTCGGTGCGGGAGTGCCCGATGGCCAGGGGGAGTTCTACGTTGGCGCGGACGGTGCGCCAGGGGAGCAGGGCGTCGTCCTGGAAGACCAGGGCCCGGTCGGCGTCCGGGCCGCCCAGGGGCCGCCCGTCCTGTTCGACCGTTCCGCCCAGCGGGGGCAGCAGCCCGGCCAGCGTGCGCAGCAGCGTGGACTTCCCGCATCCGGAGGGGCCCACGACCGTCAGCACCTCGCCGGCTTCGACCGAGAGGTCGAACCCGTCGAGCACCACGGCGCCAGGGTGGCCGAGCCGCGCTCCGCGCAGCGCGAGCCGGGCCCCCCGGACGGCAGGGGCGGCGGTCACGACACCGGTCGGACTCATGAGGAGGTCACCTCTCGCGTAAGGGAGTTGGAGGCCTCGGCCGCAACGGGCCGTGCCTGCTCGCCGCCGGGTCCGGGGGCGGCGGCGCCGGCGCTCTGCTCGGCGGCGGCGGCGTTCCGTTCGGCCGCGCCCCGCTCGGCGGCGCCGGCGCGGACCCGGCCCCGCTTCGCCGGTACGGCGCCCTCGGCCGCGGCGTGCGGCCGTACCGGCCGCTCCGCGGCGCGCGACGGGAGCCAGCGCGTCAGGCGGCGGCCCGCGCGCTCCACCGCCGTGGAGGTCAGCCAGCCCAGCGCCCCGATGGTGGCCATGCCGACGAAGACGCCGGGGTAGTCCACCACCGTGTAGTCCTGCCAGGTGCGGTAGCCGACCCCGTACTCGCCGGAGATCATCTCGGCCGAGATCACGCAGATCCACGACACCCCGATGCCCACCGACAGCCCCCCGAAGATGCCCGGCAGGGCGCCGGGCAGCACCACGGAGAACAGGATCCGGCCCCGGCCGCCGCCCATGGTCAGCACCGCCTCCTCCCACACCGGAGTCAGCGCCCGCACCGCGTGCCGCGTCGAGACCAGCACCGGGAAGAAGGCGGCCGCGCAGGTGATGAAGACGATCCCCTGCTCGTTGGAGGGGAACAGCAGGATCGCCACCGGCACGAGGGCGATGGCCGGGACCGGGCGCAGCACCTCCAGTACCGGTCCCAGCAGATCGGCCGCGGTCCGGGACCGGGCCAGGGCCGTGCCCGCGGCGACACCCAGGACCGCCGCGAGCGCGAAGCCCGTCACGATCCGGCGCAGGCTGAAGCCCAGGTCCTGCCAGTAGGCCGCGGCCCGGGCCCGCTCCGCGAAGGTCGATGCCACCTCGCCGACGGTCGGGAACTGCTCGAAGCGCAGCCACAGGTTCACGTCGAGGGAGGTCAGCCCCTGCCACAGCAGGAGCGCCACCCCGAGCGAAGCCGCCCGCAGCAGCCGGCGCCCGGCCGTCATGACGCCAGGGCTCCGGCTTCGGCGAAGCCCACGATCCGCGCCCCGGATCCCTTGTGCTGGTCGACGTACGACTTCGCGCCCGCCGCGGTGACGAAGGCGCGCAGCTCCGTCCCCTGCGCCACCCACACCGCCTTGTCCGCGAACCACAGGGTGCCGGTCACGTGATCCGGCACGTAGGCCGCTCGGACGTCCGCGCCGCGCAGGGCCCTCAGCAGCTCGCGCGGCGTGGCGAAGCTCTGGGTGCGCGCCTGCCCCGTGAGCCAGAGCTCCGGGCGGGCGGGCGCCGCCTGCGGGTACTCCGGCGCGCCGGCCGTCGCCCGCTTCAGGGGCTCGGGGTCGACGAACCCGTCCACGTCCACGTCGGGGACCAGTTTGGCGTCCCGCAACAGCGGCACGTCCTGCTTCAGCGCGTCGATCAGCTGCGGGCGCAGGGCCGGGTCGAAGGTCGCGATGCCGTTGGCGCCGTTGTACAGGTACACCACCTCGGCGGGCAGACCTGTCTCCTGGGCCACCGACTCGGCGGCCGCGACCGGCTGCGCGCGCAGGTGGTCGGTTGCCTTGCGCTGGGCTCGCAGGAAGTCCTCCAGTACGCCGGCCCGCTCGCGCGCGAACTTCTCGCGCACGGTGACTCCGTGGAAGGTCGGCAGGTTCAGCTCGGCGCCGTCGTACAGGGCTTTCGCCCGCCCCTCGTGGGCCAGCTGTCCGGGCCACGCCACGAACTGCGACAGCGCGTCCACACTGCCCGCCTGGAGCGCGGAAGCGCCCACGCTGGGCTGCTGGTTGAGCTTTTCGATGCCCTTGTCCGGGTCGATCCCGGCGCGCTGCAAGGCCCGTACGAGGGTTCCGTCGGCCGCGGAACCGACGCTGGTCGACACCTTTCTGCCGCGCAGGTCGGCGAGCGACTCCAGCTTCGAATCCGGCCCCGTGACCACGGTGTTGAGGCCGCCGCGCAGGTTGTAACCGGTCACGGCCACGAGGCGGGTGGGCTGCTTCAGCTCGCGGCCGCGCGCCGCGTTGATCAGGAGCGGGAAGTCACCCATCGAACCGATGTCGATCTTCCCGGCGGTCATCTGGGCGGTGATCGGGGCGCCGGTGGCGTAGTCCTGCCAGTCCACCTTGTAGGTGACCCCGTCCTTCTTGCCGCGCGCCGCGAGCTCCTGTTCGAAGTAGCCCAGGGAGCGCAGCAGGGTGCCCGCGGTGACGGTGTTGATGGTCTTGGACTGGTAGCCGACGGTCACGGTGACCGTCTTGGAGCCGGCCGCCCCGGAAGCCTCCGCGCAGCCGGCGGCCGACGGGGCCACGAGCAGGACGAGGGCGGGCAGGAGTGCCTGGGTGCGCATGGGGACGGAACCTTTCACCGGAGCAGGTAGGGCATGTTGACGGTCACCGCGCCGGTGGGA
The DNA here is from genome assembly GCA_049998195.1 of Streptomyces sp. cmx-11-4. Lineage (GTDB taxonomy): Bacteria > Actinomycetota > Actinomycetes > Streptomycetales > Streptomycetaceae > Streptomyces. The sequence goes on along the minus strand of JAEBET010000008.1, from coordinate 343,208 downwards.
CAGCGGGCTGCGCACGGGCCGCAGTACCAGCACTCGTCCACGTGCATGTACGCCTTGCCGTTGTCCTCGCGGATCGCGAGCGAGTCGAGCGGACACATGTCGACGCAGAGGGTGCAGCCGTCGATGCACAGGGACTCGTCGATGGTCACGGGCACGTCGCCGCGCTGGGGGACCACGGGCATGGCTGTCTCCAGGAGAGGGGTGCGGGGAGGTCGGAGGGGTCAGAGCGAGCGGTGCAGCAGGCCGCTCATGGTGATCCGGTCGCCGCGGAAGCGGATGAACTCCAGGTCCACGGGCCGGCCGTCGGCCAGGTGGGTGAGCCGCTCCAGCATCAGGACGGCGGCCCCGCGCGGGGCCTGGAGGACGGCGGCGGAGTGCGCGTCGGCGTTGACGGCCTCGAGGGTGATCTCGGCGTGGCCGAGCGGCTGTCCGGTGAGCTGCTCCAGGAGCCGGAAGACGTCCGTGTTCTCCAGGTCGCAGCCCAGCAGTCCGGCGCCGATGTCCATCGGCACGTAGGTGAGGTCGAGGGAGAGCGGCAGCCCGTTCAGGCGGCGCAGCCGCTCGATGTAGAGCACGTCGGCGTGCTCGGGCAGGCCGAGGCGGCCGGCGACCGGGGCGGGGGCGCGCACGGCGCCGACCGTGCGGACCTCGTTGGTCACCCGGCCGTGCTCGTGCAGGGTTTCGGCCAGGCCCTGGAGGCGGTCCAGGCCGTGCCGGTACTTCTCGCACACGACGACGGTGCCCACGCCGGGGCGGCGCTCCACGAGCTGCTCGCCGCGCAGCAGGTCGAGGGCCTGGCGGACGGCGTTGCGGCCGGCGCCGTAGTCGGCGGCGAGGGTGTCCTCGAGGGGGAGGACCCCGCCGGGGAAGCCGCCCGTGAGGATCTGGTGGCGCAGCAGGTCGGCGAGCTGGCGCGCCTGGTCCGCGCGCAGGCGCCGGCGGCGCGCGGCGGCGACCGGGACGGTGTGCGTGACGGTGCGTTCGGCTGGCATGGCAGGGAACGTACCGGCGGTCCGGCGGTCGTGGTGTTGCCGCAGTATTGCGCCACCGGACGCAGTGGCCACGGGGCTTTGACCTGCGGGTTCGGCGGGGCGGTGGAAGGATCCGCCACCCCGCCGACCGAATGCCGGACTAGCGGGATCCCACGATGCGGCCGGTGACCTCGCCGAGGCCCACCCGGGTGCCCCCGGCGCCGGGCGCCCAGGCGGTGAGGGTGACGGTGTCCCCGTCTTCCAGGAAGGTGCGCTTGCCGTCGGCGAGTTCGAGCGCGTCCCGGCCGTTCCAGGTCAGCTCCAGCAGCGAGCCGCGCTGGCCGGTCTCGGGGCCGCTGACGGTGCCGGAGCCGTACACGTCGCCGGTGCGCAGGGAGGCGCCGTTGACGGTCATGTGCGCGAGCTGCTGGGCGGCGGTCCAGTACATCGACGCGAACGGCGGCTGCGCCACCTCCGTCCCGTTGATGGAGACGGTGATGTGCAGGTCGAAGCCGCCGGGGCGGTCGGCGGAGGCGTCGTCCAGGTAGGGCAGCAGGGGGAAGTCCCGGGCGGGCGGGGCGACTCGGGCCGCGTCCAGGGCCTCCAGCGGGGTCACCCAGGCGGAGACGGAGGTGGCGAAGGACTTGCCGAGGAAGGGGCCGAGGGGCACGTACTCCCAGGCCTGGATGTCGCGCGCCGACCAGTCGTTGAGGAGGAAGAGCCCGAAGACGTGGTCCTCGAACTCGCCCAGCGCCACCGGGCGGCCCAGCTCGGAGGGGGCGCCGACGACGAAGCCGACCTCGGCCTCGATGTCGAGCTTGACGGACGGGCCGAAGACGGGCGCGGGGTCGGCGGGCGCCTTGCGCTGCCCGCAGGGCCGTACGACGTCGGTCCCGGACACGACGATGGTTCCCGACCGGCCGTGGTAACCGATGGGCAGGTGCTTCCAGTTGGGGGTGAGAGCGTCCCCGTCGGGCCGGAAGATCCTGCCGACGTTGGTGGCGTGGTGCTCGCTCGCGTAGAAGTCGACGTAGTCGGCGACCTCGTACGGCAGGTGCAGGGTGACCTCGTCGAGCGGCAGCAGGTGCGGCTCCACGGTGGGGCGGTGGCCGGGGTCGGTGACCCAGGCGGTCAGCGCGCGGCGCACGTCGCGCCAGGCGGTGCGCCCGGCGGCCAGCAGCGGGTTGAGCGAGGACTGCCCGAGCAGCCCGGCGTACGGGGAACCGAGCGCGGCCGCGGCCGCCCCCGCGTCGAGCACGTGTCCGCCGATCCGCACACCGATCCGGCGGCGGTCTTCCCCGGCGGTCGAGAAGACGCCGTAGGGGAGGTTGTGCGGCCCGAACGGGTCGCCCTCGGGAACATCGAGGGGGCTCTGCTGGGGCATGGGGTGCTGCCTCGCTTTCGACGCGGTCCGGGGGTGTCCCGGGGGCTGGTTGACACGTTACGTGGCTGGTGGGGCCTGCGGGAGGCCGGATTCGGGCGCTATTTGTAGGACTTGTCCAACGGGGTCCGTATCCTTGGCGCCGTGACTTCCGCCCTCCCCTATGCCTTGATCGCCACTGACCTGGACGGGACTCTGCTGCGCGCCGGGGACGCCGTCTCCGCCCGCTCGTACGCGGCGCTCGCCACGGCGCGCGCCGCGGGCGCGCAGCACATCATCGTCACCGGCCGCCCGGTCCCGCAGGTCCGGCACGTCCTGGACGGCCTCGGTTACGAGGGGCTCGCGGTGTGCGGGCAGGGCGCGCAGGTGTACGACGCGGCGCGCGGGCGCCTGCTGCACTCCGTCTCCATGGACCGGGGGCTGGCCGAGGTGGCCCTCGGCAAGATCGAGGCGGAGATCGGCGAGGTCTACGCGGCGGTCAACCAGGAGGGCATCGACGCGGAGATGCTGATAGGGCCGGGCTACCGGATGTGGCATCCGCACCTGCCGACGGTACGGGTGCCGCGGCGGTCGGACCTGTGGTCGGCCCCGATCAACAAGGTGCTGCTCCAGCACCCCCGGCTGGACGACGACGAGCTGACGCTGGTGGCGCGGGGGGTGGTCGGCCACCTGGTGAACGTCACCATGGCGGGGGAGCACACGGTGGAGCTCCAGCCGCCGGGCATCGACAAGGCCAGTGGGCTCGCGCGGGCGGCGGAAGTCCTGGGCCTGGCCGCCTCGACGACGATCGCCTTCGGCGACATGCCGAACGATGTCCCGATGTTCGCGTGGTCCGCGTACGGGGTGGCCATGGCCAACTCCCACCGAGAACTGGTCGCCGTCGCGGACGAGGTCACCCTGTCGAACGAGTCCGACGGCATCGCGGTGGTCCTGGAACGCCTCTTCGGCTGACCGCCGGTTGCCGGGGCGCTGCCCCGGACACCGCGCCTCGAACGCCGGCGGAGCTGAACTCGCCCTGCGGGGCGTCCAGCCGCACCAGGCGGACGGCATGGGCCACATCCCGCCCCGCCGGCGTGTGAGGCGCGGGGCCTGGGGCGGAACCCCAGGTGGCCCGTCAGGGCCACTGGTTCCCGTGCGGCCGCTAGCCCGCCGTGCGCGGCAGGCGGCGTTCCCACGTGCGGTGGAAGACCACCTCGCCCCCCTCCCGGCACACCACCTCGTTCGACGTCACGAAACCGCCCTCGTCGCACGAGATCTCCGACCGCGTCTCGACCCGCGCGTCCCACCCCCGCTCCGGCCGGTGCAGCCGGATCGACCAGTCCGAGCGGGTACGGGCCGACAGCGGGTCGGCGTCCTGGATCTCGTACACCTCCAGCGCGTCCTCGCTGAACTCCAGGCCGTCCGGGTACACCCGCGTACCCCCGTACCGGGGATCCACTTCCAGCCGCCACGTCCCGCGCGCCACGTCCCGTACGACCAGCCGCTCCGGCCGCGGTTCGTCCAGCGTGGCCGGAAACACGACCCCCAGCGGCTCCGCCTGCTCCGGCGCCTCGAACAGGATCCCCTCGTCCGCCACGCCGGCGGCAGCCCCGGCCCCGGCCCGCACCGGCAGCGTCAGCGCGCTGCCCGCCGGGTCCAGGGTCCAGCCCGCCTCGGAGCCGGCCCGCGGCCAGATCCACGGCCAGTACGCGGACGAGACGGCGAGCCGGATGCGGTGCCCCGGCGCGAAGGCGTGGCCGATGCCGTTCAGCTCGAAGGTGACGTCCTCGTACGAGCCCACCGGCCACGGCACGGCCCGGTCCCGGCCCTGACGGGCGGACAGGTTCAGCGCGCCCCGGGTGACCAGCGTCGAGGAGCCGTCGGGTGCGACGTCGCACAGCCGGGCCACCGCCTGGCCGTACGGCACGTCCAGCCGCAGCCGCAGCGTCACCGACGGCCGTCCCAGGATCTCCACCGGCTCCCCGTCGGCCACCGGGAACTCGAAGCACGCCGACTTCGCGTCCTCCTCCCGCTGGTCCGGCGGCAGGTCGGCGTCATTGCCGAAGGGGAAGAAGCGGCCCGCGTCCAGGCCGGTGTGCTGCGGGGAGGCGACGACCACCGGGGCGCCCTGGAACCCGTACGAGACCGGGACCACCGACGGCGAGGGCCAGGCCTCCTCCCCGACCCAGCGGCCCGGAAGCTCCCCGTACGAGGTCGCCGGCGGGTGCGAGTCGCTGATCCAGGTGCGGAGCAGCGGCTCGTCCAGCACGCCGCTGTCCGCGCCGCGCAGCCAGTGGTCCCACCAGCGCAGGGTCTCCTGGAGGAAGCCGATGGACGGTCCGGGCGGCAGCCCGCGGTCCGGGTACTGGTGGGACCAGGGGCCGATCAGGCCGCGCACCCGGGAGGGCGGCAGCGCGGAGACCAGCCGCAGCACGGTGTCCCGGTAGGGGTCGTGCCAGCCGCCCACCGCGAGGACCGCCGCGCCGATCGCGGAGTAGTCCTCGCAGACGCTGCCGTGGCGCCAGTACGCGTCGCGGGTCTGGTGCGAGAGCCAGGTGTGGATCAGCGGTTCCACCGATTCCAGCCGGTCCAGCCACTGCTGCCGCCAGCCGTCGCCGGCGTACTGCGGGTCCGGCGGGCGGGAGGCGAAGGCGAGCATGGTGGCGGCCCACGCGTGCATGTCCACGGCCAGCACGGAGCCGCCCATGTAGTGCACGTCGTTGTCGTACCGGTCGTCCGTCGAGCACACGGTGACGACCGCCTTCAGCGGCTCGGGGGCCAGGGCGGCGATCTGCAGGGAGTTGAAGCCGCCCCAGGAGATCCCGAACATCCCCACCGAGCCCGAGCACCACGGCCGCGCCGCCAGCCACTCGATCACCGCGACCCCGTCGGCGAGCTCACGGCCGTCGTACTCGTCGCCCGGACGGCCCCCGCTGCACCCGTGGCCGCGTACGTCCACGCGGACCGAGGCGTAGCCGTGGCCGGCGTACCAGGGGTGGCGCTGCCAGTCGCGGGGCGCGGTCCAGTCGGTGAGCCGGTACGGGAGGTACTCCAGCAGCGCCGGCACGGGCGCCTCGGTCACCGGGCGCCAGATCCGGGCGTAGAGCTCCACCCCGTCGGCCATCGGGATCCGGACGTCCTCGCGGGTGGTCTCGTACGGGAAATCGGTGCGGATGATCATTCGACAACCACCTCAGTGGACGGGGTGCATCGTGCGCCGCAGCCAGGGCGCGAGCGCGATCACGGCGAGGCCCGCGGCCACCGCGATGCCGCCGTTGACGCCGAAGTACACGGGGTTGGACACCTCGCCGTAGAGCTTGACCACCTGTGCCTGGATGCCGTTGGCGAGTGCCAGGGAGAGGAACCACAGGGCCATCGTCTGGCTGCTGAAGGCCTTGGGGGCGAGTTTGGTGGTCGCCGACATGCCGGAGGTCTCCAGCAGGACGTCGCCGAGCCCGAGCAGCAGGTAGGAGCCGACGATCCACCAGGCGGCGATCCGGTAGGCGTCCCCGCTGTGCCCCGCGGTCGGGATGACCATCAGGAGGAAGGACAGGCCGCCCAGGACCACACCGATGGCGATCTTGTTGGAGGCGTGCGGCTGGCGGTGGCCCATGCGGACCCACAGCGCGGCGACGACCGGGGCCAGCAGCACCTCGAAGGCGCCGAGCGCGGAGGCGTACCAGCTCGCCGGGAAGTCGAAGCCCAGGATCGTGGTCCGGGCGTTGGTCGAGGCCAGCAGCATCATCGTCGAGTAGGCCTGGAAGAGGATGAAGTTGAAGGCGACCGAGGCCAGGAAGAGGACCACGTACGGGCGCAGCCGCCCGCGCTCGGCGGCCGTCACCCGCGGACTGCGGAACATGACGGCGAAGTAGACGACCGGGGCGATCACCGACACGAGGGTGAGCAGGTCGACGAACCGGCCCATCGTCAGCCGGCCGGTGAGGGCCAGCAGGGTGGCGAGCGCGGCGAAGGCGAGGCAGCCGCCGATGATCTTCGTCACGGCGGCGCGCATCGCCCGGGGCGCCGGCGCGTACTCGGCGGAGTGCTTGCGTCCGGCCAGATGGCGGCGTCCGCGGACGTACTGGACCAGGCCGGCGGTCATGCCGATGGCGGCGGCGGAGAACCCCCAGTGCCAGCCCTGGTGCTCGCCGAGCCAGCCGGTGACCAGCGGTCCGGCGAAGGCGCCGATGTTGATGCCCATGTAGTAGAGGGCGAAGCCCGCGTCGCGCCGGTCGTCGTCGGTCCGGTAGAGCTTGCCGACCATGCTGGCCACGTTCGGCTTGAGCAGGCCGGTGCCCGCGCTGATCAGGCCGAGGCCCACCCAGGTCATGGCGGCGGTCGGCACGGCCATGGCGTAGTGGCCGCAGGCGATGAGGATGCCGCCCCAGAGCACGGCGCGGTACGAACCGAGGATGCGGTCGGCGAGCCATCCGCCGGCGACGGAGACGAGGTAGACCATGGTCCCGTAGGCCGCCGAGACGGAGGCCGCGGTGCCCGGGCTCATCCCCAGGCCGCCGTTCTCGACCGCGTCCGCGAAGTAGAGGACGAGGATGGCCTGCATGCCCAGGAAGGAGAACCGCTCCCAGACCTCCAGCCCGGACAGGGTCGCGAGCCCCCGGGGGTGGCCGAGGAACGCGTGGTCGTCGCTGGGTGGCGGCTGGTCGGCCTCCGGATCCGGGGGTTCCTCGATATCGGTCACAGTTCTGGACAAAACGCATTCTCCGGTTGATTCGGCTCCTCAAGAACATACCGGTGCGCTTCGGGCGGTGCGCGGGTGGCGACCGGACAGGCGCTCTCGGTGATCGAAAACAGACCCGATACGCTGGGTTGAGTGATGGCAGCGACACATCGACAATCCAGGTGATCGTCTACGTGATCGTCAGCAGACAGGAGTACCCCTCGTGACCGTCGTCGGGCCGTTCGGACTGAGCGTGCGGGACCAGGCTCTTGAGACCGATGTCCAGGCCGGACTGGCCGCCGTCGAGGCGGGTCTGCTGGAAGCCACCAAGAGCGAAGTCCCCTTCATCACCGAGGCCGCACAGCATCTGGTGCGGGCCGGTGGCAAGCGTTTCCGCCCGCTGCTGGTGATGCTCGCGTCCCGGTTCGGCGATCCCTACGCGCCCGGGATCGTGCCGTCCGCGGTGGTCGTGGAGCTGACGCACCTGGCGACCCTCTACCACGACGACGTCATGGACGAGGCGGACGTACGCCGTGGGGTGGAGAGCGCGAACGCCCGCTGGGGCAACTCGGTGGCCGTCCTGACGGGTGACTTCCTGTTCGCCCGCGCCTCGCACATCCTGGCCGACCTCGGACCCGAGGCCGTACGCATCCAGGCCGAGGCCTTCGAGCGGCTGGTGACCGGCCAGATCCTCGAGACGGCCGGCCCGCGCGACGGCCGCGACCCGGTCGCGCACTACCTCGACGTCATCGCCGGCAAGACCGGCTCGCTGATCGCCGTCTCCGGCCGCTTCGGCGCGCTGATGTCCGGCGCCGACGAGTCCGTCGTCGACATCCTCACCCAGTACGGCGAGCGCCTCGGCACCGCCTTCCAGCTCGCCGACGACGTCCTCGACATCGCCTCCGACGCGCACGAGTCCGGCAAGACCCCCGGTACCGACCTGCGCGAGGGCATCCCGACCCTGCCCGTGCTGCGGCTGCGCGAGATGGCCGCCCGCGACGGCGCCCCGGAGGACCTGGAACTCGTACGGCTCCTGGACGGGGACCTGACGGACGACGCCCGGCACGCCGAGGTGCTCACCCGGCTCCGGGCGCACCCCGCGCTGGAGCGGGCCCGCCGCGACACCATCGGTTACGCGGAAGACGCGCGGGCCGCGCTCGCGCCGCTGCCGGAGTGCTTCGCGAAGTCGGCGCTGGAAGAGCTCTGCGACGCGGTGGTCCACCGGGCGGGCTAGCCCCGGCCTTCGCCCCGCGGGGAGAAGCAGCTTGATCGGAACGGGCCCTTCTGCCCCGTCGACCCCTACGGGTCGGGGCAGAAGGGCCTGTTCCGTGTCATCCCACGGTCGTACGCCCAGTTGCGTCCGGGGACTGACGCTTCCGGGCCGCCGTTTTGGTCAGATGGAGCCATCAAACCCCACCAGATCGGGTGAGCGCGGCGACACGGGGGTCGCCGCCGTCGACACAGAGGGCAGGGCACTGACATGTCAGCGAACACGAAGACTTCTCGCAAGGTCGCCCGGTACGCCGTACCGGTCGCGGTGGCAGGTGTGGCCGCGGCGACCGTCGCGATGGTCCCGGCCTTCGCCAACGCCGGCGGACCCGACCTGCCGAAGGTGACGGCGCAGCAGCTCATCGAGAAGATCGCCGCCTCGGACGTGCAGGAGCTGTCCGGCACGGCCAAGATCAGCACCGACCTGGGTCTGCCGAAGATCGCCGGCGGCCTGCTCGGAGGCAGCGGCGTCGCGTCGGGCTCCGCGGCTCCGGAGGACAAGGTCGCGCAGCTGGCGAGCGGTACGCACACCTTCCGGGTCGCGGCCGACGGTCCGGACCGCCAGAAGCTGACCTTCCTGGACGGCAAGGACGAGTACAGCCTGATCCACAACGGCGCCGACGTGTGGGGCTACGCCTCCAAGTCGAACGAGGTGTTCCACGAGAAGAACGCCGCCGGCGCCTCGGAGCACAAGAAGACGGCCGACCGCCTCGCCGCCTCGCCCCAGCAGCTGGCCGAGGAGGTCCTGAAGGCCGCCGGCACGACCACGGACGTCGGCGTGGGCGATACGGCTCAGGTGGCCGGGCGGGACGCCTACCAGCTGGTGCTCAAGCCCAAGCAGGCCGGTTCCACGGTCGGCTCGATCCAGATCGCGGTCGACGCCAAGAACGGCGTGCCGCTGCGCGTGCAGCTGCTGTCCTCCCAGGGCGGCAAGCCCATCGTGGACGCGGGCTTCACCAAGGTGGACTTCGCCAAGCCGTCCGCCGACACGTTCAAGTTCACCCCGCCCAAGGGCGCCAAGGTGACCGAGGGCGCCGACGAGGCCGGCAAGGGCGACCACGGGAAGGAGTTCAAGGCGCTGGAGTCCTTTCCGGGCCTGGACGCCCTCACCGGCGGTGCGAACGGCAAGGGCGAGGTGAAGGTCCTCGGCGAGGGCTGGGCCACGGTGGCACAGATCAACACCGGGGCCGGCAAGGGCCTGACGGACCTCGAGAAGTCCGCGAACGACAAGAACGCGCCGAAGGAGGCGAAGCAGTTCCTCGACTCCCTCGGTGACAAGGTCTCCGGGAAGTTCGGCGAGGGCCGCGTCTTCTCCACCCGCCTGGTCAACGCCCTGATCACGGACGACGGCAAGGTCTACGTCGGCGCGGTCACCAAGGACCAGCTGGTGAAGACGGCCGACTCCGCCAAGTAGTCCGCCCAGCGGTCAGAACGCCGGAAGGGTGGGCGGGGACTGTGTCCCTGCCCACCCTTCCGGCATTCCCGTACTCCGTACAGCAGGGCCGCTGTACGGTGTTGGGCATGTCGAGACACGTCACCATCCGCCTGGACGAAGAGTTCCACGAACGCCTGAAGGCGCGCGCGGCGGCGCTGGGCACGACGGTCACCGCGCTGATCACCGAGGTCACGGAACGCGAACTCGACGAGGACCGGTCGAACTTCCTGTCCGGTATCGAGGAGTTCGCCGACCACTGGGGCTACTTCCAGGAGCGTTTCGGCAATTGAAGATCACCATGGAGTGGGCCTGGACCGCTCTGGCCCACCATCTCCCGTCCGATCCCGCCGTATGGGACCCCTCCGGGGTGGCCGCTGCGGTCGCCCGGCACCAGAACGACCTCGTCCTGGTGCCCGAACAGCCCGCCCCGGACACCGCGTGGCGGGCCGCCGCGTTTCTGCACACCCTCGCGGTGTGCCCGGCGCTGGAATCCCCGATGAACGAGTTCTACGCCGCCGCCGCGACCCGCTCGTACCTGCGCGTGGCCGGGGCCAGACAGCTGCCCTCGCCCGAGGTGCTGGGCGATCTGGTCGAGGCGGCGAAGCTGGGCCTCGCCGACGTCGGGGCGGTGGCCGAGGAGCTGCGGGCCCGCATACAGGACCCGCAGCCCGCCTCGCGTGGTTCCGACCGGCGCTAGAAGGTGATCTTCCAGCTGTTGATGTAGCCGACGTCCTGCCCGGCCGCGTCCCTCACCCGCAGGTTCCAGGTCCCGTTGGCCACCTCGGCGGAGGCGTTCACGGTGTAGGACTGGACGAGGTTGTCGGCGCTGCCACCGCTGCGGTTGTGCAGGTTGTAGGCCGTGCCGTCGGGGGCGACCAGGTCGACCACCAGGTCACCGCGGTAGGTGTGGACGATGTTCACGTCGACCTTGGTGGTGGCCGGGGCGTTGCCCGCGACACCCGAGGCGGTGATCGGCGAGCTCACCGCGGCACCGGGGGAGTCCGGGATGTTCACGTCCGCCGTGTTCTCGAAGGACTTGCCCGGCGGGACCGGGGTGGCCGCGCCGAGGGTCCAGATCGCGTAGGCGACGGCGTCGGAGTTGCGGTCCAGGGCGGTGTCGTTGATGTTCGCCGTGTTGTCGCAGGAGGAGTGGTAGCAGCGGTCGAAGGCCTGGCCGGCCGTGCCGCCCCACTTCTGCGCCTGCGCCGAGGACTTCGTGTTGCTGGCGCCGGTGAACAGGCCGCCGACCGGGATGCCCACGTTCTTGAACGAGGCGTGGTCCGAACGGCCGTCGCCCTCGGTCTCGATCTCGGTCGGGACGCCGAGGCCCGCGTAGTAGTTCTTGAAGGTCTGCTCGATGGTCGGGTCGTCGTCGTAGACGAAGTAGCCCGGGTTCGGCGAGCCGATCATGTCGAAGTTCAGGTACCCGGAGAACTTCGCGCGCTCGGCGGCCGGCAGGTTGTTGACGTAGTACTTCGAACCGATCAGGCCCAGCTCCTCCGCGCCCCACCAGCCGAACCGCAGGTGCTTCGTCGGCTGGAGACCGGCCCGGGAGACGGCCAGGGCCGTCTCGAGCACGGCCGCGCTGCCGGAGCCGTTGTCGTTGATGCCCGCGCCCGAGGACACCGAGTCCAGGTGCGCGCCCGCCATCAGGACCGAGTTCGGGTCGCCGCCCGGCCAGTCGGCGATCAGGTTGTAGCCGGTGGCGCCGCTGGAGGTGAAGGTCTGCAGGGTGGTCGTGAAGCCGGCCGCGTCGAGCTTGGCCTTCACGTAGTCGATCGAGGCCTTGTAGCCGGCCCGGCCGTGGGCGCGGTTGCCGCCGTTGTTGGCGGCGATGCTCGACAGCTGCGTGAGGTGGGCCTTGACGTTGGCCAGCGGAATGTCGGGCGGCGTCGGCGCCGCGGCGACCGCCGTCGGGGCGGCCAGCGCGGCGGGAGTGGTGGCGGCGAACAGACCGGCGACCGCGAAGGCGGTCACGGCGGCGAGGCGCCGGGAGACGGACAGGCTCATGTGGGGGCTCCGGGATTCCGCGGGGATGTGACGGAACTATGGGGATAGAGCGGGTGAGCGATAGTGCGTCTGTGCGAGCCCGATGGTCAGTGAAAATGTGACTGTCCGTCAAGACCACAATTCGGTCAGGTCAGTTCGGAAAACGGACGATCCCCGCTACGGGGGTTCCGTAACGGGGATCGTGGGGGTCGGGTGCCCGGTGGTGCGGGCTCCGCGCGAGCCCTGCGCGGGCCCTGCGCGGCTCCTGAGGAGATCGTTACGCGGGCTCGCGGGCCGGCGCGGAAACGGGGGGCAGCGCCGCGGCGAGCGCGGCCCGGGAGCGGCGGGCCCTGCCCAGTGCGTCCCAGGTCAGGAGCGCGAGCGCAGCCCACACCAGGGAGAATCCGGCCCAGCGCTCGGGCGGCATCGCCTCGTGGAAGTACAGGACGCCGAGCCCGAACTGGAACACCGGGGCGAGGTACTGGAGCAGTCCGAGGGTGGACAGCGGGACCCGGATCGCCGCCGCTCCGAAGAGCACCAGCGGGATCGCGGTGACGAGCCCGGTCGAGGCCAGCAGGAGCGAGTGTCCAGTGCCCTGCGAGGCGAAGGTGGACTGGCCCTGCGCGCCGAGCCAGAGCAGGTAGCCGAGGGCGGGCAGGAACAGCACGGCCGTCTCGGCGGTCAGCGACTCCAGGCCGCCCATGTTGAGCTTCTTCTTGATCAGCCCGTACGTCGCGAAGGAGCAGGCGAGGACCAGTGAGATCCACGGCGGCCGCCCGTAGCCGATGGCGAGCACCAGGACCGCGACGAAGCTGATGCCGACCGCCACCCACTGCGCGCGGCGCAGCCGCTCGCCGAGCACCAGCACGCCCATCGCGATGCTGACCAGCGGATTGATGAAATAGCCGAGGCTCGCCTCGACGACGTGACCGTTGTTGACGGACCAGATGTACAGGCCCCAGTTCACGGTGATCACCGAGGCGGCGAGCGTGGTCAGCGCGAGCTTCCGGGGCTGGCGCAGCAGCTCCCGTATCCAGCCCCAGCGGCGCAGCGCGAGCAGCGCCAGAGCGACCACGGCCAGCGACCACACCATGCGGTGGGCCAGGATCTCGATGGCGCCCGAGGGCTGGAGCAGCGGCCAGAACAGCGGGACGAGTCCCCACATTCCATACGCGCCGAATCCGTAGAACAAACCCGCGCGCTGGTCGGTCTCTGCCTTCACGGGGCCTCCTGTACGACTTTCAGCCAACCTCTCGACGGTAGCGCCGTACGACCCAGATGTCATGCCCGTTCACACGAGATACTCATGACATCTGGCGAAACCCCCGGAACGCACGGAGCCCGGACCTCGTGAGAGATCCGGGCTCCGCTTCGCGCGCCGTACGGGGGCGGGCGGGTCAGCCCACGACCGTCCACGTGTCGTTGCCGGCCAGCAGGGCGGCCAGGTCGCCCTTGCCCTTGCGGTCGACGGCCGTGTCGAGCTGGTCGGACATCAGGGTGTCGTAGACGGGCCGCTCGACGCTCCGGAACACCCCGATGGGGGTCTGGTGGAGGGTGTCGGGGTCGGCCAGCCGGGACAGCGCGAAGGCGGTGGTCGGGCTGGCGCCGTACGCGTCGTGGACCACGATCCGCGACTCGTTCTCGGGGGTGACCGTGACCACCTGGAGGTCGCCGGTGGCCGGGTCCCGGACGACACCCTTGTGGCCGTCGGTGCCGAAACGGATCGGCCGCCCGTGCTCCAGCCGGATCACGGCCTCCTGCGCCTGGTCCTTGTCCTTCAGGACCTCGAAGGCGCCGTCGTTGAAGATGTTGCAGTTCTGGTAGATCTCCACCAGCGCCGTGCCCTGGTGGTCGGCGGCCGCGCGCAGCACCTCGGTGAGGTGCTTGCGGTCGGAGTCCACCGTCCGCGCCACGAAGGAGGCCTCCGCGCCGATGGCCAGGGACACCGGGTTGAAGGGCGCGTCCAGCGAGCCCATCGGGGTCGACTTGGTGATCTTGCCGACCTCGGAGGTGGGGGAGTACTGCCCCTTCGTCAGACCGTAGATCCGGTTGTTGAACAGCAGGATCTTGAGGTTGACGTTGCGCCGCAGGGCGTGGATGAGGTGGTTCCCGCCGATGGAGAGGGCGTCGCCGTCACCCGTGACGACCCAGACCGACAGGTCGCGGCGGGAGGTGGCCAGACCCGTGGCGATGGCTGGGGCGCGGCCGTGGATCGAGTGCATCCCGTACGTGTTCATGTAGTACGGGAAGCGCGAGGAGCAGCCGATGCCCGAGACGAAGACGATGTTCTCCTTCGCGAGGCCGAGATCGGGCATGAAGCCCTGCACGGCCGCGAGGACGGCGTAGTCGCCGCAGCCGGGGCACCAGCGGACCTCCTGGTCCGACTTGAAGTCCTTGGCCGACTGCGCGGCCTCGGCCTTCGGAACCAGCGACAGCAGGGTCGGGGCGTCGGTCACCTCAGTCATTGATGGCCTCCTCGAGAACCTTCGCGAGCTGCTCCGCCTTGAACGGCATTCCGTTGACCTGGTTGTACGACTGGGCGTCCACCAGGTATTTCGCCCGGATCAGGGTGGCGAGCTGCCCGAGGTTCATCTCCGGCACCACTACCTTCTCGTAACGCTTCAGGGCCTCTCCGAGATTCCTCGGGAAGGGGTTGAGGTGGCGCAGGTGGGCCTGTGCGATGGGGTGGCCGGCCGTGCGCAGGCGGCGGACCGCGGCCGTGATCGGGCCGTAGGTGGAGCCCCAGCCCAGGACGAGGGTGCGGGCCCGGTCGGGGTCGTCGACCTCCAGGTCGGGGACCCGGATGCCGTCGACCTTGGCCTGGCGGGTGCGAACCATCAGGTCGTGGTTGGCGGGGTCGTACGAGATGTTGCCGGTGCCGTCCTGCTTCTCGATGCCGCCGATGCGGTGCTCGAGACCGGGCGTGCCGGGGACCGCCCAGGGGCGGGCCAGGGTCTCGGGGTCGCGCTTGTACGGCCAGAACACCTCGGTGCCGTCCGCCAGCTCGTGGTTGGGGCCGGCGGCGAACTGGGTCGTGAGGTCGGGCAGGTCGGCGATGTCGGGGATCCGCCAGGGCTCGGACCCGTTGGCGAGGTAGCCGTCGGAGAGCAGGAAGACCGGAGTCCGGTAGGTCAGCGCGATCCGGGCCGCGTCCAGGGCGGCCTCGAAGCAGTCCGCCGGGGTCCGCGGGGCGACGATCGGGACCGGGGCTTCGCCGTTGCGCCCGTACATGGCCTGGAGCAGGTCGGCCTGCTCCGTCTTGGTCGGCAGGCCGGTGGAGGGGCCGCCGCGCTGGATGTCCACGATCAGCAGCGGCAGCTCGAGGGAGACGGCCAGACCGATCGTCTCGGACTTCAGGGCGACGCCGGGTCCGGAGGTGGTGGTCACGCCCAGGGCTCCGCCGAACGCGGCACCCAGCGCCGCGCCGATGCCCGCGATCTCGTCCTCGGCCTGGAAGGTGCGTACGCCGAAGTTCTTGTGCTTGCTCAGCTCGTGCAGGATGTCCGAGGCCGGGGTGATCGGGTAGGAGCCCAGGTAGAGCGGCAGGTCCGCCTGCCGGCTCGCGGCGATCAGGCCGTAGGACAGGGCCAGGTTCCCCGAGATGTTGCGGTAGGTGCCGGTCGGGAAGGCCCGGGTGGCCGGGGCGACCTCGTAGGAGACCGCGAAGTCCTCCGTCGTCTCCCCGAAGTTCCAGCCCGCGCGGAACGCGGCCACGTTCGCCTCGGCGATCTGCGGCTTCTTCGCGAACTTCTGGCGCAGGAAGCTCTCCGTGCCCTCCGTCGGCCGGTGGTACATCCAGGAGAGCAGGCCCAGCGCGAACATGTTCTTGCTGCGTTCGGCCTCCTTGCGGGAGAGCCCGAAGTCCTTCAGCGCCTCGACCGTGAGGGTGGTCAGCGGGACGGGGTGGAGGTTGTAGGCGGCCAGCGAGCCGTCCTCGAGGGGGGAGGTCTGGTAGCCGACCTTGGCCATCGGGCGCTTGGTGAACTCATCCGTGTTGATGATGATCTCCGCGCCGCGCGGCACGTCGCCGATGTTCGCCTTCAGAGCGGCCGGGTTCATCGCGACCAGCACGTTCGGGGCGTCCCCGGGCGTGAGGATGTCGTGGTCCGCGAAGTGCAGCTGGAAGGAGGACACGCCCGGCAGGGTTCCGGCGGGGGCGCGGATCTCGGCGGGGAAGTTCGGGAGGGTCGAGAGGTCGTTCCCGAACGACGCCGTCTCCGAGGTGAACCGGTCACCGGTGAGTTGCATACCGTCACCCGAGTCACCCGCGAAGCGGATGATCACGCGATCAAGACGGCGCACTTCCTTGCCGCCCGGACCGGCCGGAGTGCGCTGCCCTGCGACAACCGCACCCCCAGCCCCGTCGGCCTGCTCGGCTGGGCTACTGACCTGGCTGGTCACTGACCTGGACCTCCTTCGAGGCGTGGGCACCCCCAGAACCAACCCTACGACGGTCAGCT
Source organism: Streptomyces sp. cmx-11-4 (assembly GCA_049998195.1). GTDB lineage: Bacteria > Actinomycetota > Actinomycetes > Streptomycetales > Streptomycetaceae > Streptomyces. Next base: position 327,046 of record JAEBET010000008.1, on the reverse strand, counting down.
CTTGCGGGGCGGCCACATTCTGGACCGTTGGACCGCCTTTCGAGACAGCCCGACCGGTATGCCTTATCTGACAGAGTGTCAGTCGATCATGATTTCAGATAGGTGAGAACGGCCAGTACACGCCGGTGATCCCCGTCACTCGGCGACAGGCCCAACTTCATGAAGATGTTGCTGACGTGCTTCTCCACCGCTCCGTCGCTCACGACCAGCTGCTTCGCCACGGCGGAATTCGTGCGTCCTTCGGCCATCAGGCCCAGTACCTCGCGCTCGCGCGGCGTCAGCCCCGCCAGCACGTCCTGCTTCCGACTGCGCCCGAGCAGCTGGGCGACGACCTCGGGGTCCAGAGCGGTACCGCCCCGGGCCACCCGCACCACCGCGTCCAGGAACTCGCGCACCTCGGCCACCCGGTCCTTGAGCAGGTACCCCACCCCGGTGCTGGAACCGGCCAGCAGCTCGGTGGCGTACTGCTCCTCCACGTACTGCGACAGCACGAGCACCCCGATCCCGGGGTACTCGCGGCGCAGTCGTACGGCGGCCCGCACGCCCTCGTCGGTGTGCGTCGGCGGCATCCGTACGTCGGCCACCACCACGTCCGGCAGCTCGTTCTGCGCGGCGAGGTCCGACACGGTCTTGATCAGGGCTTCCGCGTCCCCGACGCCCGCCACGACGTCATGCCCCCGGTCGGTCAGCAGCCGGGTCAGGCCCTCACGCAGCAGCACCGAATCCTCGGCGATGACCACCCGCACCCTGTCTTCCACGATTCAGCAGCTCCCGCGTCCACTCATCCCGCACTCCCTGACTCAGCCAAGCATCCCAGCCTCGAGGCCGGATCCAGGCGGAGCCGGGACAACGAGTGGGCGCAGGGGGGAGTTTCAGTCCGCGCGGCGGACGGGCGGTGCGGGTGCGGGAGGGGCTCGCGGGACGCGTGGGGCCGGTCAAACGCAGAGGCCCGGGCCGATGGGCCCGGACCTCTGCCGTGACTCGACAGCCCCGCCTCGTCCCGTCCCGTCTCGTCCCGTCCCTGGTCGTGACGTGTCAGGCGCGCCACGGAAGCTCGGCGGTCACCGTGGTCCCCACCCCCTCGGGGGAGTCCACGACGAGGATCCCGTCCACGGCGCCCAGCCGCTCGGCCAGCCCGGCCAGGCCGGTCCCCTTCTCGACGGCGCCGCCGGTCCTCTCACCCGTGCCCGCCAAGCCCGCCATGCCCGCCAAGCCCGCCATGCCCGCCCCGCCCCGGCCGTCGTCGGAGACCTGGACCAGCAGCCGCTCCCCGGACTTCCAGACCTCCACACTGGCGACCTTGGCGCGCGCGTGCTTGCTGACGTTCCGCAGCAGCTCCGAGACCGTGAAGTACGCGATCCCCTCGATCGCCGCCGTCGGCCGGGCCGGGAGGTCCACGGTCACCCGTACCGGAACGGCGCACCGCGCCGCAACCGAGGACAGCGCCGCGTCCAGACCCCGGTCGGTCAGCACCGCCGGATGGATCCCGCGGGCCAGTTCGCGCAGCTCCTGCAAGGCGATCTTCACTTCGCCGTGGGCCTCGTCCACCATCCGGGCGGCGGCCACCGGGTCCTCGGTCACCTTCTCCTTCGCCAGCCCCAGGTCCATCGCTAGGGCCGCCAGCCGGGCCTGCGCCCCGTCGTGCAGATCGCGCTCGATGCGCCGCAGGTCGGCGGCCGCGGTGTCCACGACCACCCCGCGGTCGGATTCCAGCTCGGTCACGCGGCTGGCCAGCCGGGACGGCCCCAGCAGCCCGCCCACCATCACCCGGTCGACGGCGGTCAGCGCCCGGAGGACCCACGGGGTGGCGAGGGTGAAGGCCAGCCCGACCAGGAAGGTGAGGGCGATCTCGGCGGGGGAGTCGAGGTAGAAGGAGTAGTCGCCGTTCTGGAAGAGCTGGAGCCCGGGCTGGTCGGTGTAGGCCGGGAAGACCCAGAACCAGACCGGGTACAGCAGCAGGGACCACCCCGTCGCCCAGAACACCAGCGCCATGCAGAAGCCGAAGACCGCCCACGGGAAGTGGATCACGGAGTACAGCACGTGCCGCCAGGCGCTCCCGCTCTTGAGCAGCGCCCCCATCGCGGACATGGCCCCGCGCTTCCGGGCCCGGACCGGCGCCGGATCGGCGACTTCGGCCCCGAGCAGGGCGCGCACCCGCGCCCGCTCCAGGTGGCCGAACCCGCGGCACATCGCGAGCATCCCGGCGAGCACCGGGACCCCGAGGAAGGTGACGAGCAGGCCGGCGCCGAGGCTCAGGCCGGTGAGGGCGAGCGAGAAGTACAGGACGCTCAGCGGCAGCCCGATCAGCAGATACCCGAACTCCCGCCAGGTCCTCCCGGCCACGGGAGCCCGCACCACAGCCCGCAACCCCCCGCCCGCGCCCATACCGTCATCCATCTCCGGACCCACCCTTCCCGTCTCAGCACTACCCCTCCACCCTCCCGCCCCCGCCCCCACCCCTCCATCCGGCCCGTCGGCGTCCCCACCGGGGGGTTAACCCCACCCCGGCCCTTCAAGCCCCGGACCGGCAATTCCAGCCCCGCCGGCGTTCGAGGCGCGGGGCCTGGGGCGGAGCCCCAGCAGCGGCGCCGCACCCGAACCCGCCCGCTCGACCCCGGCCCTTCAAGCCCCCGCCCGGCCATCGCAGCCGCCGCCCAGCCGGGCCTGGGCCGGAACCCCAGGCCGCGGCGCCGCACCCGAACACCCCCGACCGAGCCCGGCAACGGCAACGGCCCCACCACCCCCGAACGCGAAACGGGACCCCCGCCCACCCGGACGGAGGTCCCGCAAAAACCACAGACCGGCTACCCCCGCCCCCGCCACGGCAACTCCGCCGTGACCACGGTCCCCTCCCCCTCCGGCGAGTCCACGACGAACACCCCGTCCACGGCCCCCAACCGCTCCGCGAGCCCCGCCATCCCCGACCCCCGCGAGGCATCCGCGCCCCCGCGCCCGTCGTCCGACACCCGGATCAGCAGCCGCTCCCCGGCCCGCCACACCTCCACGCTCGCGCCCCGCGCAGCGGAACCCGCGTGCTTGCTCACGTTCTGCAGCAGCTCCGACACCACGAAGTACGCGATCCCCTCGATCGCCGCCGCCGGCCGCGCCGGCAGATCCACCGCCACCTTCACCGGCACCACGCACCGCGCCGCCACCGACGACAGCGCCGCGTCCAGCCCCCGGTCGGTCAGCACCGCCGGATGGATCCCGCGCGCGAGGTCCCGCAGCTCCTGGAGCGCCAGCTTCACCTCCCCGTGGGCCTCGTCGACCATCGCCGCCGCGCCCTCCGGGTCCTCCAGCAGCTTCTCCTTCGCCAGGCCCAGCCCCATGGCCAGCGCCACCAGCCGCGCCTGCGCCCCGTCGTGCAGATCCCGCTCGATGCGCCGCAGGTCGGCCGCCGCCGTGTCGACGACCACGCCACGGTCCGACTCCAGCTCCGCGATCCGCCGTTCCAGGTCGTCGGAGGGCGACAACAGCCCCCGCACCATCGCCCGGTCCGCGTTCGCGAGCAGCCGCACCAGGTACGGCAGCACCGGCCACAGCACGAACAGCCCGGTCAGAGCTACCGTGAAGGTGAGCACTCCCCACGGGAGCCGGACCAGCTGGTACAGCACCGTCCGCCAGCCGACCGGGTCCTTGATGCTCGTCCACAGCCAGGGGAAGAACCCGCCCGCCCGCCGCGGGCCGGGAATCGGCGTCGGCTCGTCCACCCGTACGCCCAAGAGCGCCCGGGCCCGTGCCCGGTCCAGCCGTCCCAATTGACGAGACACCCAAAGACCACATGCGAGCAGCGGAAGTCCGATCGCGGTCACGGACAGACCGCCCGTTCCGGCGACCATGACCACCGCGTAAACGAAACCGACCACCGCCAATGGCAGGTTGCTCACCAGATAGGCGATCTCCTTCCACGTCACGGCGCTGAAGACGGCGCGGACGGGGGGCGGCCGGTCGTTGTCGGGGCTGTCATGGCTCGTGGTCATGCGGCACAGCCTGCCAAGGGCCGTCCGCGGACGCCATGGGGTGGCCGGGGGGCTGTGAACGGGGGATAACCCCACCCCGTGTGAGGCAGGCCCTAGACTCCCGCCTGTACCAGATCGTCGACAGTGACCGAGGAGCGAGGAACGGACGTGCCCGAACCGACGGTATCGACCGTAACCGTGCTCGCGGCGGACTACTTCCGGAGTTATTCGGTCGTCGGTCTGCTGGCTCTCCTCGGTGTGCTCTTCGTGGCCGTGGCCTTCGGCGCCGGCCGCCTGCTGCGGCCCGTGGTCCCGACCCCCGAGAAGCTGCTGACGTACGAATGCGGTGTGGACCCGGTCGGCGAGGGCTGGGCGCACACCCAGGTCCGCTACTACGTCTACGCGTTCCTCTACGTCATCTTCGCCGTCGACTCGATCTTCCTGTTCCCGTGGGCGACGGTGTTCGCCGCCGCCGGTTACGGCGCCACGACCCTGGTCGAGATGTTCATCTTCCTGGGCTTCCTGGCCGTCGGCCTGCTCTATGCGTACAAGAAGGGCGTCCTCGAATGGACGTGACACCGGCTGTGACACCAACCGAGGGCGTCGTGCTCCCGGAACCCAAGCGCCTGGGCGTGCTCTCCCGGCTCGCCCCGGAACCGATGAAGGTGGTCCTGAACTGGGGCCGCCGGTACAGCCTGTGGGTCTTCAACTTCGGCCTGGCCTGCTGCGCGATCGAGTTCATCGCCGCGTCGATGGCCCGTCACGACTTCATCCGGCTCGGCGTGATCCCCTTCGCGCCGGGACCCCGGCAGGCCGACCTGATGATCGTCTCGGGCACGGTCACGGACAAGATGGCGCCCGCAGTGAAGCGGCTCTACGAGCAGATGCCGGAGCCGAAGTACGTCATCTCCTTCGGCGCCTGCTCCAACTGCGGCGGCCCGTACTGGGACTCGTACTCGGTGACGAAGGGCGTCGACCAGATCATCCCCGTCGACGTCTACGTACCCGGCTGCCCGCCGCGCCCGGAGGCGCTGCTCCAGGGAATCCTCAAGCTCCAGGAGAAGATCGCTCGCGAGTCGCTCGCGGACCGCTATGCGACCGGCCCGTCCGTGGGTCAGCTCACCAGCGGCCTGGTCACGCCCCCGCAGGCCCCCGGGAGCGGCGCGTGAACCTCTACGACTCCCTTCCCGACGCGGCGGCGACGGTCTTCGGCGAGGAGGCCGTGGGCTCGTTCGCGTACGACGTCCTGACGGTCGACGTACCGGTCGGCTCCTGGGTCTCCTCCCTGGAGATCGCCCGGGACAAGCTGGGCTGCACGTACTTCGACTGGCTGAGCGCGGTCGACGAGCCGGGCACCGGCTTCCGGGTCTGTGCGCACGTCGTCTCGCTGGAGAACCACCGAGTACGCCGCCTCCTCCTGCGCACGACGGTCCCGCACACCGCTCCCTCCCTCCCCTCGGCGGTCGCCGTCTACGCGGGAGCCGAGTGGCACGAGCGCGAGACGTACGAGATGTTCGGGATCGTCTTCACCGACCACCCGCACCTCGTCCACCTGCTCCTTCCGGAGAACTTCGAAGGACACCCGCTGCGCAAGGACTTCGTCCTGGCCGCGCGCGTCGCCAAGGCCTGGCCCGGTGCCAAGGAGCCGGGCGAGGCCCACGACCCGGACGCGCCCAAGCGCCGTCAGATGCTTCCGCCGGGCGTCCCGGACCCCAACGACTGGGGCCCGATGAAGGGCCAGCTCCCGCCGGCCCCCGCCCGGCCGGCCCGCACCCCGCGCGCCGCAGGCGCGGCGGGTGCCGCCGCGCGCACCCCGCGCGAGGGCGCCCCGGCCCGCCGCACCCGCTCGGCCACCGAGGGCTCGGCCACCCAGACCACGGACACCCCGGCAACCACCGCAGACGCGGAGACCCCACCCCGCCGCACCCGCCCGACCTCGGAAGCCGCGCCCAACCAGCCCACACCCCCGGCCACCCCGACCCCGGCCACCTTGGGGACCCCGGCCCCGGCCACCCCGACCCCGGCCTCGGCGACCCCGGCTGCCCCCGCCGCCCCGGCGACCCCGGATGCTGAGACCCCGCCCCGCCCCCCGCGCCGCACCCGCTCGGCATCGGAAGGCTCGGCCAGCCAGGACACCCCGTCCCCGGAGCCCCAGACCCCCACCCGCCGGGCCCCCAGCAGCCCCGACGCTCCCTGGCACGACCCCAAGCCCGCTTTCACCAACCCACCCCCGGCCCCGGCGACCGCGCCACAAGCGAACCCGGAACCCGAGGCGAAGCCCGGGTCCGCGCCCGCACCACAGGCGAAGCCCGAGCCCGACGCCGCCCCGCAGGTAACGCCCGAGGCGGCGCCCGCGCCCGGACCGCAGGCCGATCCTGCTGCCGTGCCGCAGGCGAAGCCCGACACCGAGGCCGCGCCCCAGGCGAGGCCGGAGCCCGAGCCGCAGGCTGACGCCGGGCCCGTCCCCCAGGCGAAGCCCGACGCCGCGCCCGACCCCGGACCGCAGGCCAAGCCCGCGCCCGGACCGCAGGCCAAGCCCGCGCCCGGACCGCAGGCCGACGCCGAGCCCGCACCGCAGGCGAAACCCGACGCCGCGCCCGCACCGCAGGCGAAGCCCGACCCGTCTGCCGCGCCCGCACCGCAGGCGAAGCCCGAGGCCGCGCCCGCGCCGCAGGCGAAGCCCGAGCTCGGGGCCGCCCCCCAGGCGAAGCCCGCGCCCGAGCCGCAGGCTGACGCCGCGCCCGAGCCGCAGGCCGAAGCCGAGCCCGCGTCCCAGGCGAAGCCGGAGCCCGCACCGCAGGCCGAAGCCGAGCCCGCGCCCCAGGCGGAGCCCGACGCTGAGCCCGAGCCCGCGCCGCAGGCACCCGCGCAGCCGCGGCCCGCCGCGAACCAGCCGCCGACCACCCCGGAGGGAGACGCGTGAACGAGGTCCTCGACGTCGCCCTGCGGCTGATCATCGTCTTCGCCGTCTTCCTCGTGCTCCCGCTCGTCGTCGGGCAGACCGAGCACAAGGTGATGGCGCACATGCAGGGCCGCCTCGGCCCGATGTACGCCGGCGGCTTCCACGGCTGGGCCCAGCTCGTCGCCGACGGCGTGAAGTTCGCGCAGAAGGAAGACATCGTCCCGGCCAACGCCGACCGCCGGATCTTCCAGCTCGCCCCCGCCGTCGCCCTGCTCCCCTACCTCCTCGTCCTCCTCGCGATCCCGATCGGCCCGGGCGAGGGCGCGGTCGGCCAGGTCATCGACGCCGGCGTGTTCTTCGTGCTGGCCGTCATGGGCGTCGGCGTCCTCGGCTCGCTCATGGCCGGCTGGGCCTCCGCGAACAAGTTCTCCCTGCTCGGCGGCCTCCGCACGGCCGCCCAGCTGCTCGCCTACGAGCTCCCCATGCTGCTGGCCGCCGCGTCCGTGGCCATGGCCGCCGGGACGGTCTCCCTCCCCGGCATCGTCGCGAGCTTCGAGTGGTGGTGGCTGCCCTGGCAGATCGTCGGCGCGCTCGTCTTCTTCACCGCCGGCCTCGCCGAACTCCAGCGGCCCCCCTTCGACATGCCCGTCGCCGACTCCGAGATCATCTTCGGCGCGTACACCGAGTACACCGGCCTGCGCTTCGCACTGTTCCTCCTCGCCGAGTACGCCGGCATCGTCGTCCTCTGCGCCCTCACCACCGTCCTCTTCCTCGGCGGCTGGCAGGGCCCCTTCGGCGCCGACGGCCTCGGCTGGGTCTGGACCCTGCTCAAGACCGCGGTCCTCGCCTTCGTCGTGATCTGGCTCCGCGTGACCTACCCCCGGCTGCGTGAGGACCAGCTCCAGAAGCTCGCCTGGACCACACTCATCCCGCTCGCGCTCGCCCAGATCGCGCTCACCGGCATCGTGAAGGTGGCGATCCAATAATGCCCATCCCCGGATCCGGCCTGGCCAAGGGCCTCGCGGTCACGCTGCGGACGATGACGAAGCGCTCGCACACCGCCCAGTACCCCGAGGTCCAGCCCCAGCTGCCGCCGCGCAGCCGCGGGGTCATCGGACTGTTCGAGGAGAACTGCACGGTCTGCATGCTCTGCGCCCGTGAGTGCCCCGACTGGTGCATCTACATCGACTCCCACAAGGAGACGGTCCCGGCCGCCACCCCCGGCGGCCGCGAGCGCAGCCGTAACGTCCTCGACCGCTTCGCCATCGACTTCTCCCTCTGTATGTACTGCGGTATCTGCATCGAGGTGTGCCCCTTCGACGCCCTCTTCTGGTCGCCGGAGTTCGAGTACGCGGAGACCGACATCCACGAGCTGACCCACGAGCGCGACAAGCTCCGCGAGTGGATGTGGACCGTCCCGGCTCCGCCCGCCCTGGACCCGGCCGCCGAGGAACCCAAGGAGATCGCCGCCGCCCGCAAGGCAGTGGAGAAGGCCGAGACCGCCGCAGCGGCAGCCGCTGCCGAGGCAGCCGCCGCTGCCGAGGCCGCCGCCGCCCAGCCGCCGACCACCCCGGAGGGAGACGCGTGACCCCCGCCGTCACTCTCGCCGCAGCCGGAGCAGGAGCCCAGGGTTTCCTCTCCCCGACCGGCGTCGAGATCGCCTTCGTCCTCGTCGGCCTCGCCACCCTCGGCGCGGCCCTCGTCACGGTCACCACCAAGCAGCTCGTGCACGCCGCCCTCTGGCTGGTCGTCGCGCTCGGCGGCATCGCCGTCGAGTACCTGCTGCTGACCGCCGAGTTCATCGCCTGGGTCCAGGTCCTGATCTACCTCGGTTCCGTGGTCGTCCTCCTCCTCTTCGGGCTGATGCTCACCAAGGCCCCCATCGGCCGCTCCCCGGACGCCGACTCCGGCAACCGCTGGATCGCACTCGCCGTCGCCGTCGTCGCCGCCGTCTCACTCGTCTGGGTCGTCGTCGACGCCTTCCGCACGACCTGGATCGACCTCGACGGCCCGGTCCAGGGCTCCACGAAGGTCTCCGGCGAGATGCTCTTCCAGCACTGGGTGCTGCCCTTCGAGGCGCTCTCCGTCCTCCTCCTCGCCGCCCTGATCGGCGCCATCGTGCTGTCACGCAGGAACACTCCCGCCGAAGACGGCGTCGCCAGTGACAAGGGGCAGCACTGATGCACCTCGCCTACCCCGCCGTACTCGCGGCGCTGCTCTTCTGCACGGGCCTGTACGGAGTACTCGCCCGCCGCAACGCCATCCTGGTCCTGATGTCCGTCGAGCTGATGCTCAACGCCGTCAACCTCAACCTGGTGGCCTTCGACGTCTGGCTGCGCGACACCCTGCACGCCGGCCAGGCCCTCACCCTCTTCACCATCGCCATCGCCGCCGCCGAGATCGGCATCGGTCTCGCGATCGTGCTGATGGTGTACCGCAACCGCGGCACCTCGGACGTCGACCGGCTCCGCGACACCGCCGAGGGCCACGAGCCCACCCTGAACGATCAGAGCGAGGTCACCGCGTGAGCACCACGACCCTCGCCGTCCTGGTCCCCGTCCTGCCCTTCCTGGGCGCGGTCGCGGGCCTGCTCTTCGGCCGCACCGCCCCCGGCTTCGTCCGGCCGCTAGCGATCCTGCCGACGCTCGGCGCCGCCGTACTGGCCGTGCTCGTCGCCGTCCGCCACGGCGGCGGCAAGGCGATCGACACCGCGACCGAACTGACCCCGACCGGCTCGGTGCCGATCGAGCTCTCGCTCCACCTGGACGGCTTCGCCGTGCTGGTCGCCGTCCTGGTCGGGGTCGTCGCCACCTGCGTACAGCTCTACTCGACGGCGTACCTCCGCGACGACCCGCGCTACCCGTCGTATGCCGCTCTGGTCTCACTGTTCACCTCCGCCATGCTGCTCGTCGTCTACTCCGGCGACCTGATGGTGCTGCTGGTCGGCTGGGAGGTCATGGGCATCTGCTCGTACTTCCTCGTCGGCCACTACTGGGAGACCGAGGCGGCCCGCTCCGCCTCCCTGAAGGCCTTCCTCGTCACCAAGCTCGGTGACGTCCCCTTCCTGATCGGCCTGTTCGCGCTCGCCACCGACGCCGGCTCCTTCCGGATCACCAAGATCCTCGGCACCGTCGCGGCGGGCGGGCTCGACCACCCGACGCTGATCGCACTGCTGCTGCTCGCCGGAGTCGCGGGCAAGTCCGCGCAGTTCCCGCTGCACACCTGGCTCCCGGACGCCATGGCGGGCCCCACCCCGGTCTCCGCGCTGATCCACGCCGCGACGATGGTCGCCGCCGGTGTCTACTTCATCGCCCGCCTCCTCCCCGTCTTCGCGGCCTCCCGCGCCGCGCTGCTGGTCATGGCCGCCATGGCGGCCGTCACGATGGTCGGCTCCGCCCTCGCCGCCCTGGCCCAAGACGACATCAAGCGGGTGCTCGCCTACTCCACGGTCGGCCAGCTCGGCTACATGACCGGGGCCCTGGCCGTCGGCGACCGCGGCGCCGCCGTCTTCCACCTCCTGTCCCACGGCGCCTTCAAGGCGCTCCTGTTCCTCGGCGCGGGCGTGATCATCCACGCCGCCGGTACGAACTCCCTGGCCGCCATGTCCCGTATGGACGGCCTGGCCAAGCGCATCCCCGACGCCTTCTGGACGATGACGATCGCGCTGCTCGCGCTCGCCGCGATCCCGCCGTTCGCCGGCTTCTTCTCCAAGGAAGCCGTCCTCGTGGCCGCCGAGCACACCGCCACCGGCCACTCGGAGTTCGCCCCCGGCGCCGCCGGCTGGCTGGTCCTGATCGCCGGCCTGCTGACCGCCCTGCTCACCGCCGCCTACGCCACCCGGCTGTGGCTGATGGCCTTCCGCGGCCGGGGCGCCGCCGCCCCCGACCACGGCAAGGAGCCCGTCGCCATGACCGGCGTGCTGTGGCTTCTGGCGATCCCGTCCATCGCCTTCGGCCTCGCGGCGGGCCCCCTCGCCGACTGGTTCGACGGCAAGGAACTCACCCCGACCCTGACCACCTCGCTCCTCGGCACCGGCGCCGCCGTCATCGGAGGGCTGCTCACTTACGCCCTCTGGCAGCGCGCCACGGTCCAGGCGGTCGCCGCCGGGTACGGAGCCGGCCCGTCCGCCTCCGCCGCCGCCGCGGAATCCGCCGCCGAGGCCCCCGAGGTCGCCGAGGTCACCCACGACCACCCCGCCGTGCCGGCCGGCTCCGCCCCCGACCCCGGCAAGGCGTTCCTCGGCCCGCTGCACCGCCACGCGGCAGACGGCTTCCACCTCGACGCCCTATACGACCGGCTCTTCGTCCGCCCCGTCCGCGCGGCCGCCGGCCTGGTCCGCTTCCTCGACCGCGAAGTCGTGGACACGTACGTCCGCGGCGCGGGCGGCGGCACCCGGCTGCTCGGCAGCCTCGTACGCCGCGCCCAGACCGGCAACGTGCAGAGCTACCTGAGCGCCCTGCTCGCCGGCGCCGTGGTCCTGGCGATCGCCACCGCCGTCCTCGCCAACGTCAACGCCGGATCGTGAGCCGTGAGTCAGCCGTGATTGATATCAGCCCGTCCGTGATGCAGTTCCTTCTGGCGTTCATCGTGGCCGCACCGCTCCTCGGCGCGGTCGCGGCGCTCCTGCCGCCCCCGCCCGGGCTCAAGGGCCGCAGCCCCGAACAGGCCGTGCTCCGCCACGGCGTGACCGTGACCGGCGTCATCCTCGCCGCGGCGATCGCCCTCACCCTGGGCTTCGACCACGACGCCCCGTCCAGCTTCCAGGCGACTACGGACATCAGCTGGATCCAGGCACTGAACGTCCGGATCCACCTCGGCATCGACGGCATCTCGCTCCCCCTCCTCCTGATGACCGCGCTGCTGTTCTTCCTGTGCGCGCTCTACAGCTACTTCAAGCTCCCCGAAGGCCCCTCCCCGAAGGCCTTCGTCGCCCTGCTGCTCGTCCTCGAGTCCGGCACCCTCGCGACCTTCGCCGTCCTCGACCTGCTGCTCTTCTTCCTCGCCTTCGAGATGGTCCTCATCCCGATGTACTTCCTCATCGCCCGCTGGGGCGGTGCTCAGCGGCAGGCCGCCGCCTGGAAGTTCATCCTCTACACCCTCCTCGGCTCCGTCGTCATGCTGCTCGGTCTGCTGCTCATCGGACTGAAGAGCGGCACCTTCGACATGGTGGCACTCGCCACTGACAACGGCCGCGAACTGACCCACACCACCCAGCTCCTGGCCGTCCTCGCCATCGGCATCGGCCTCGCCGTGAAGACCCCGATGTGGCCGCTGCACAGCTGGCTGCCGGACGCCCACACCGCCGCCCCCACCGTCGGCTCCGTCCTGCTGGCCGGCGTCCTGCTCAAGATGGGCACGTACGGGTTCGTCCGCATCCTGCTCCCCGTCACCCCCGACGGCATGGCCACCCTCGCCCCCTACCTGGGCGCGCTCGCCGCCATCGGCATCGTCTACGGGTCCCTCGCGTGCCTCGCGCTCGCCCGCAAGGGGAGCAAGGGCGACCTCAAGCGCCTCATCGCCTACTCCTCCGTCGGCCACATGGGCTTCGTCCTCCTCGGCATCGCGTCCATGACCCCCACCGGCGTCAACGGCGCGCTCTTCGCCAACATCGCCCACGGCCTGATCACCGGCCTGCTCTTCTTCCTGGTCGGCGCCCTCAAGGACCGCTACGGCACCGCCGACCTCGACACCCTCGCCGGAGCCACCGGCGCCGCCCTCTACGGCCGCGCCCCCCGCCTCGGCGCCCTCCTCGCCTTCGCCGCCGTCGCCTCCCTCGGCCTCCCCGGCCTGGCCGGGTTCTGGGGCGAGATGCTGGCCCTCTTCGGGGCGTTCGACCCCGCCGAGGGGCTGTCCCGCCCCGCCTTCCTCACCTACACGGCCCTCGGCGCGTTCGGCACCCTGCTCACCGCCGCCTACCTGCTGATCGTCGTACGACGCGTCTGCATGGGCGACCCCAAGGCCGGCCCGGAGCTCGCCGTCGCGGACATCCAGCGCTACGAGTTCGCCGCCTGGACCCCGCTCGCCGCCCTCACCGTCCTCGCCGGCCTGTGTCCCGCGGTCCTCCTCGGCCTCACCGACCCGGCCGTCCAAAAGCTCCTCGCAGGAGGCAACGCATGACGGCCCTCACGGTCCTGGCCGCCGACACCCCCAGCCTGGTCCAGTCCGTCGACTGGCTCGCCATCGCGCCGGTCGTGATCACCGCCGCCGTCGGCCTGGCGGTCCTGGTCGCCGACCTCTTCGTACCCGAGCGCGCGAAGCCCGCCCTCGGCTGGATCTCCGTCGCCGGCCTCGCCGTCGCGACGGCCACCCTGCTGCCGCTGCGCGCCGGCGACCGGAGCACCTTCTGCCTCATCAGTGACCCGGCCGCCTGCAGTTACACCGCCGACCACTTCACGCTCGTCGTGCAGTTCCTGGTGCTGGCCGGCGCCCTGGTCACCGCCCTGCTGTCGGTCACCGCCGTCCGCGACACGCGCCTGCCCGCCGGCGAGTACTGGTTCCTGCTGCTCTCCTCCGCCGCCGGCGCCGCCCTGCTGCCCGCCTCCCGCGACCTCGCCACCCTGATCGTCGCCCTCGAGGTGGCCTCGCTGCCCGCCTTCGCCCTCGTCGGCATGCGCCGCGGCGACCGGCTGTCCTCCGAGGCCGCGCTCAAGTTCTTCCTCTCCTCCGTCACCGCCACCGCCGTGTCGCTGCTGGGCGTCAGCTTCGTCTACGCCACCACCGGCTCCATGCACCTCACCCAGGTCGCCGACCGCCTCGAGAACGTCCCCGGACAGCTCGACACCCTCGCCATGGCCGGCGTCGCGCTCACCCTCGTCGGCTTCGCCTTCAAGACGGCGGCCGTCCCCTTCCACTTCTGGGTCCCCGACACCTACGTCGGCGCCCCCCTGCCCATCGCCGGCTACCTCTCGGTGATCGGCAAGGCCGTCGGATTCACCGGCCTCATCCTCGTCACGGTGATCGCCTTCCCGGCGTACTCCGACATCTGGGGTCCGGCACTGGCCGTCCTGGCCGCGCTCACCATGACCCTCGGCAACGCCGCCGCCCTGCGCCAGTCCGCCGACCGCCCGAACAGCGCCGTACGGCTGCTCGCCTGGTCCTCGGTCGGCCAGGCCGGCTACCTGCTGGTCCCGATCGCCGCGGCCGCGTACTCCGGGCGCGACCAGATCGGCTCCACGGTCGCCTACGCCCTCATGTACGCCGCCGTGAACCTGGGCGCCTTCGCCGTGGCCGCCCTGGTCGCCCGTACGAAGCCGCTGCACCGCATCAGCGACTACCGGGGCCTGTACGCGGAGCGCCCGGCGGCCGCGCTCTCCCTGGCCTTCTTCCTGCTGTGCCTGGCGGGTCTGCCGCCGGGCATCATCGGCCTCTTCGCCAAGGTCACCGTCTTCCGGTCCGCGGTCGACGCGGGTCTGGGCTGGCTGGCCGCGGTCATGGCCGTCAACGTCGTCATCGCCCTCTACTACTACCTGCGGTGGACCGCGCTGCTCTTCCGCGCGCCGGAGGGCGTCGAGGGCGCCGACGGCACGGAGGCCCGGACCACGGAGGCCCGGATCCGTACGAAGGCCCCCTGGCCGGTCACGGCGGCCATCGTCGTCACCGCCGTCACGGCGGTCGTCCTCTCGGGCGCCCCGCAGCTGGTGCTGCGCGTCGCATCGGGCAGCCTCTTCCCGCAGTGAGCCCGCACGCCCATCCCGTACGCGTAGCCCGTACATCTTGAGCCCGTACGCGTAACCCGTACGGAGCAACGCCCACCGCAGCCGCGCCGCCCCGGCCGCAGGGGCGGCGGCCCCCGTGTGCCCTGGGAACCAGACGCGCCCACCTCGCGTTGACCAGGAAGGGAGGGTCCACTGGACCGTAGACCCTCGCTTCGGGTCCCCCTGCCGCACCACTAGGAGGGCGTACCGTGCACCGCCGGCACAACGGGCTGAAGACCGCCGTACTCCTCGGCGGTCTGTCGGCACTCATCATCCTCATCGGGAGCTTCTTCGGCCGGGGCGGCCTGATCGTCGCCGTCGTGATCGCCCTCGGGACGAACGCGTACGCGTACTGGAACAGCGACAAGCTGGCTCTACGCGCGATGCGCGCCCGCCCCGTCAGCGAGTTCGAGGCCCCCGAGCTCTACCGCATGGTGCGCGAGCTCTCCACATCCGCTCGCCAGCCCATGCCCCGCCTCTACATCTCACCCACCGAGGCCCCCAACGCCTTCGCCACCGGCCGCAACCCGCGCAACGCCGCGGTCTGCTGCACCGAGGGCATCCTGCGCATCCTGGACGAGCGCGAACTGCGCGGGGTCATCGGCCACGAGCTCAGCCACGTCTACAACCGCGACATCCTGATCTCGTCGGTCGCCGGCGCCCTCGCCTCGGTGATCATGTTCCTCGTGAACTTCGCCTGGCTGATACCGGTCGGTCGATCGAGCGACGACGAAGGGCCGGGCCTCTTCGGGATGCTGCTCATCATGATCCTGGGCCCCCTGGCCGCCTCCGTGATCCAGCTGGCCATCAGCCGCTCGCGTGAGTACGAGGCCGACGCCTCCGGCGCCCAGCTCACCGGAGACCCGCTCGCCCTGGCCAGCGCCCTGCGCAAGCTCGACGCGGGCACCAAACAGCTCCCGCTGCCCCCGGAGCCCCGGCTGGAAACCGCCAGCCACATGATGATCGCGAACCCGTTCCGTCCGGGCCAGGGGCTTTCTAAGATGTTCTCCACACACCCTCCGATGGCCGAGCGCATCGCCCGGCTCGAACAGATGGCAGGCCGTAGGCAGTGAAGACAATCCTGAACGTCATATGGCTCATCCTCAGCGGCATCTGGCTGTTCCTCGGCTACTGCCTCGCGGGCGTGCTGCTCTGCGTCACCATCATCGGCATCCCCTTCGGCGTCGCCGCCTTCCGCATCGCGGTGTACGCCCTCTGGCCGTTCGGCTACACCACGGTCGAGCGCCGTGACTCGGGTGCGGGATCCGCCATCGGCAACGTCCTGTGGCTGGTCCTGGCGGGCTGGTGGCTGGCCCTCGGCCACATCTTCACCGGCATCGCGCTGTGCATCACGATCATCGGCATCCCGTTCGGCATCGCCAACTTCAAGATGGTCCCGCTCTCGCTGCTCCCGCTGGGCCGCGAAATCGTCCCGACGGACGCCCCGTTCGCCTCACGGTGACCGCGTCCCCGACGGAGTTGTCCACAGGCTGAGCGGACTGTCGGTGGGGTGCGTCACCATGAACGCATGAACGAGACCGAGCAGTTGCTGGAGCAAGTCGCCGACCGCGTACGCACCTCCGCGCCCAGGCACGGAAGGGCCCTGCCCGCGCCGCTGGGCAGCGAGGAGATCGCCCGGGCCGAGGCCATACTCGGCTTCGTCCTGCCGCCGCTGCTCGCCGGGCTCTACACCCGCATCGGCGACGGCGGATTCGGCCCCGAGCAAGGACTGCTGCCGCTGCGTCAGACCGTCCGGACGTACGGGGCGCAGCGCGGATCCGGATGGCGCTGGCCGGAGGGCGTGCTGCCGATAGCCGACTTCGGCTGCGGCATGTACGCCTGCGTGGACTGCCGCTCCGAGACCGCCCAGGTCCTGCTGTTCGACCCGAACCCCGGGGAGCCGGACCTCGCCTGGTCCATCGACACCCCGGACCTGGCGGGCTGGCTCCGCGGCTGGCTGGACGGCACCGCCTGGTTCTGCGAGGAGTCGGTCCTGGGCGCGGAGGTCGACCTGGAGCTGGTTCCCTGGAGCGGGTTCAGATCCCGGATCTGATCCGCCCGCGCACCCCGTAGGCCAGTGCGCCGAGCGCCAGCACCCCCGCCCCCGTGACCGCCGACGCGAGGGGCAGCGAGCAGGCCAGCACCACACAGCCGGACAGCCCGACCGCTGCCACGGCCCGTCCCTTGACACCTGAACCGAGAGTCCACGCGGAGGCGTTCGCGATCGCGTAGTAGACCAGCACTCCGAAGGAGGAGAAGCCGATCGCGCCCCGCAGATCGGTGGTGGCCGCGAGCACCGCCACCACCGCACCCACGGCAAGCTCCGCGTGATGCGGAACGTGCCGCCGGGGATGTACGGCGGCCAGCGCACGGGGAAGGTGGCCGTCACGGGCCATCGCCAGCGTGGTCCGCGAGACCCCGAGGACGAGGGCGAGCAGCGAGCCCAGCGCGGCCAGGGCCGCACCCACCCGGACGACCGGGGTCAGTTCGGGCCACCCGGCCGCCCGGACCGCGTCGGCGAGCGGGGCCGCCGCCCCCGCCAGCCCGTCGGCGCCGAGCACCGACAAGGCCGCCACCGCCACCAGGGCGTACACCAGCAGCGCGATCCCGAGCGCCAGCGGCACCGCCCGCGGGATCGTCCGCTCCGGGTCGCGCACCTCCTCGCCCAGGGTGGTGATCCGGGCATAGCCCGCGAAGGCGAAGAACAGCAGGCCCGCCCCCTGCAACAGCCCGACGGCACCCCAGTCCGCGGTGCCGAGCCGCCCGGCGTCGGCGGCATCCGAAGACAGGCACACCACGACCACCCCGGCCAGCACCGCCAGTACCGCCGCCACGATCAGCCGGGCGATCCGGGCGGACTTCTGCACGCCCCCGTAGTTCGCGGCGGTCAGCGCCACCACCGCCGCGACGGCCACGGCGTGCTGCTGCCCGGGCCAGACGTACGCGCCGACGGTCAGCGCCATCGCCGCGCAGGAGGCCGTCTTGCCGACCACGAACCCCCAGCCGGCCAGATACCCCCAGAAGGGCCCGAGCCGCTCGCGCCCGTAGACGTACGTGCCGCCGGAGGCCGGGTACCGGGCGGCGAGCCGCGCCGAGGAGTGCGCGTTGCAGTAGGCCACCAGGGCCGCCAGTGCGAGAGCGGCGAGGAGCGCCCCGCCCGCCGCGCGTGCCGCCGGGGCGAGGGCGGCGAAGATACCGGCGCCGACCATCGCGCCGAGTCCGACGACGACGGCATCGGACACCCCCAGCGTGCGCTTCAACTCGTTGTCCACGCCCGGAGGCTATCCGGGCTAGGTGACGCCTTCCCGGCCGGGCGCCGGCACCCGCTGGCGCTCCCACCCCTCCAATGCGGTCAGGCAGGCGTGGTCGAGATGGCGCAACCCGCTCAGGTCGAGCCGTACGGGCTTTCCGTGCGGCAGCGCGTCCAGGGCGTCCAGGGCGTCGAGCAGTTTGGGCAGCCGCAGGAAGCTCGCGTTGCCCACGACGCGGACGGACAGTTCGCCGTCCTCCCAGACCTCCTCGATGTGCACGTGGGAGGTTTCCCAGGCCGCCTTGGCGATGGCGAGCCCCAGGCCGATCAGTACGCCTTCGAAGAGATTGGTGACCACGATCGCGGTGGCGGTGACCAGCAGGACCACCGCCTCGCCCCGGTGCGTCCGCCACAGCGCGGCCACGGCCCGGGCCGGGAGGAGCTTCCATCCGGCGTGCAGGAGCACCCCGGCGAGCGCGGCGAGGGGCACGGCCTGCAAAACCTGGGGGAAGGCCACGGCGAAGAGCAGCAGCCAGCCGCCGTGCAGGATCCGGGCGGCCCGGGTGCGGGCTCCGGCCTCCACATTGGTGGCGCTGCGGACGATGACGGCGGTCATCGGCAGTGCCCCGAGCAGCCCGCAGACGGTGTTGCCCATGCCCTGGGCGACGAGTTCGCGGTCGTAGTCGGTCCGGGGACCGTCGTGCATCCGGTCCACGGCGGCGGCGCTGAAGAGGGTCTCGGCGGAGGCGATCAGCGCCAGCGCGATCGCGGTCCCGACCGCCCCGAAGGACGCCAGCACGCCGAAGTCGCCCCAGCCGGGCGGGGACACGGCGTCCAATACCCCCGTCACCCGCACCTTGTCCACGGGCAGCCGCAGCAGGACCGCCGCGGCGGTGGCGGCCGCCACTCCCACCAGCGCACCGGGGACCAGGCGCAGCCGCGCCGGCATGCGTCGCCAGAGCGCCATGACGGCGATGGTCCCGGCGCCGAGCGCCACGGCGGCCCAGTCGGCCTGCGCCGCGAGTCCGTGCACCCCGCCCAGCTTGGCCAGGGTCTGCCCCGGGGCCTCCACCCCGCCCAGGGCGTAGAGCTGCCCGGAGATCAGCACCAGCCCGATCCCGGCCAGCATCCCGTGCACGACGGCGACGGAGATCGCCCGGAACCACCGCCCGAGCCGCAGCACGCCCATGCCCAGCTGCACCAGCCCGGCCGCCAGGACCAGTACGCCGAGCGCGGGCAGACCGTACGCCTGCACCGCCTCGTAGACCAGCACGGTGAGCCCGGCCGCGGGCCCGCTCACCTGGAGCGAGCTGCCCCTGAACCAGCCGGTGACCAGCCCGCCGACCACCCCGGTGACGATCCCCAGCTCGGCCGGCGCCCCCGATGCGACGGCCACCCCCACACACAGGGGCAGCGCGACCAGCGCGACGACCACGGACGCCCCGAAGTCTTCACGAAACGTGCCGGCCCCAGGCATGCGAGAACCCCCTGCGAAGCGGTGATGGATGCCACCCAGCCTGCGGGGCGCACCCATGCCGCCCAAGTGCCCACAGAAGCCCGCGGTGGCGCACGCGCCGCTCACGCCCCGCACACGCTCCGCGCAACCGCCGCGGCCCGGCGGTCCGTGAGGACCGCCGGGCCGGCGTGCGGGCAGGTCGGAGACCTGGATCAGCGGTAGTTCACGAACTGGATCGCGAAGTCGAGGTCCTTGCCCTTGAGCAGCGCCTGGACCTCCTGGAGGTCGTCACGGCTCTTGGAGCTGACGCGCAGCTCCTCACCCTGGACCTGGGCCTTGACGGCCTTGGGACCCTCGTCCCGGATGATCTTCGCGACCTTCTTGGCGTTCTCCTGGGAGATGCCCTCCTCGATCGTGGCGAAGATCTTGTACTCCTTGCCGGACAGCTGCGGCTCGCCGGCGTCCAGCGCCTTGAGCGAGATTCCGCGCTTGACCAGCTTGGTCTCGAACACGTCAAGGACGGCCTTGACGCGCTCCTCGGAGTTCGCCTCCATCAGGATCTTTTCGCCGGACCAGGCGATCGTGGCGCCGGTGCCCTTGAAGTCGTAGCGCTGCGACAGTTCCTTGGCGGCCTGGTTGAGGGCGTTGTCGACCTCCTGCCGCTCGACCTTCGAGACGATGTCGAAACTGGAGTCGGCCATGTGCAGTGGCTCCTTGAAGTCGGTGGTGATCGCCCCGAAGGGCACGGCCGTACATCCCCGGCCCGCGCGGCAAAGCCTAGCCACCGCACCCACCCGCGGCCTGATCAATCCGGTGGCGAAGCACCCCCGGTCATCAGGTATCGTTTACGTCGTTGCCAGGGAGCGCCGCCGCGAGGCGGAAAAATGGCAGCGATCATGGCGGTGTGCCCGAGTGGCCAAAGGGAGCAGACTGTAAATCTGCCGGCTCAGCCTACCCAGGTTCGAACCCTGGCGCCGCCACGCGATGTGAGACCCCCGTTTACTGCGAAAGCGCAGTGGGCGGGGGTCTTCTCGTACGGCCTACGCGCCCCGGGGCGGTCCGCCGTGCGAGCCGAGGGCCGCCGGCGCTTCGGCTGTCGTCCGTTCGATGCCGGGCTCCCCGTCGACCGCATCGTCGCGGTCTCCTGTTCGTTCACCTGGAGTGAAATGGACATCTGACATGCGGGGGAAAGTAGGCGGCGGGGTGCTCATCGCCTTGCTCGGCGCCGGGCTTCCGGCCCTGGTCGGGGCGGCGCTCCATACGGACGTGGGGGAGCCCTACCAGGAGACCCGGCTGTACTTCGGCACCGAGCGGTCCGACGGTGGCGGCCCGGTCGAGGCGAGGGAATTCATGCGGTTCCTCGACCGCGAGATCACCCCCGCCTTTCCCGAGGGGCTGACCGTCCACGACGGGTACGGCCAGTGGCGCGGGCAGGACGGCAAGGCCGTCCGCGAGACCTCCTACGAGGTGGTGCTGCTGTATCCCGAGAAGGAGGCCGGTGAGCGCAGCGGGCGCATCGAGCGGATCCGCCAGGCCTACGAGGACCAGTACCAGCAGGACTCGGTCGGACGGTCCGACGACAAGCTGACCGCCGAATTCTGAGCGGGCGGGAGGGCGGCCGGGCAGCCGACGACGTCTCAGCGTCAGTTGCCCGCAACGTCCTTGACCGCCACCGCGACCGGGGTGGAACCGGAGACCAGCTCCAGGGTCAGGCCGGCCGTCGCCGGGGTTTCGACCAGTTCGGCGAGCACCGCCGCCACGTCGTCGCGCGGGACGGACCCGCGGCCCGTCCGCACCTCCAGGCGGACCAGGTCCGTCCCCGCGTCGTCGACCAGCGAGCCGGGCCGCAGGACCGTCCACTCGAGGCCCAGCCGGGTGCGGACGTGTTCGTCGGCCTCGCCCTTCGCCCGGAGGTAGGCGTCGAAGACCTCGTCGCCCTCGTGCCGTGCGTCCGCGCCCATCGAAGAGACCATCAGGAAGCGCCGTACACCGGCCCGTTCGGCCGCGTCGGCGAACAGCACCGCCGCGCCCCGGTCCACGGTGTCCTTGCGCCCGATCCCGCTGCCCGGACCCGCGCCCGCGGCGAACACCGCCACCTCCGCGCCCTGCAGGATGCCCGCCACGTGTTCCACCGAGGCCGACTCCAGATCGCACAGCACGGGTTCGGCACCCGCCTCCCTGAGGTCGTCGCCCTGCGCCGGGTCGCGGATGATCCCCGCGACCTCGTACCCGCGCGCGGCGAGCAGTCGCTCCAGCCGCAGCGCGATCTGACCGTGTCCACCCGCGATGACGATGCGCATGTCCCGACCGTACGACGAGCCGGGCCACCTCGCCCGCGAACGCCCGGCGAACTTCACGGACCGGGCTCGGTACGGCCCTGCCGGGGCAGGTCCAGGGCCACGGCGACGGCCGAGTCGCAGTACTCCCGCACGGCACTCGTACGGGCTACCACCCGCCCCCGGTGGATCACGATCCGGCTGTACGCGAGGGACAGCACGCCCGCGATCCGGTCCCCGCGTACGGCGAGCAGCTCCGCCGGGAAACCGGCCTCCACCCGGACCTCCGGCAGCCCCATGGCCTCCCGGGCGGCGGTGCTGACCGACTCGTAGGCCTCGCCCGGCCGCAGCCCGCCCTGGGAGGCCAGCAGGTACGCGGCCTCCAGGGGGTCGCCGCGGCCGACCGGGTTCCCGGCGTCCCGCAGCGCCCCGCTGCCGGCCGTGACCCGGACCCCGGCGGCCCGGAGCAGGCGTACGGGGGCGGTGCGCAGGCCGCGGCGTTCCAGGGCCGCGCAGTCGCCCTGGGGCAGGCAGGTCACCCGTACCCCGGCCGCGGCCAGCTGGTCGGCTGCGCGGGCCGCCACGTCCAGCGGGAGCCGGGAGAGGCCGCCGCAGGGGCCGATGCTCACCCCGGGGCGCAGCCCGCCGGCCATCGCGGCGAGCCGGGCCAGGCGGCCGGGGTCGTCACCGTCCGTGTGCAGGTCCACCGGGCAGCCGTGCTCGTCGGCGAGGTCCAGGACGGCTTCGAGGAAGCCGGTCGGGTCGGGGTCCAGGTCGGGGCAGCCGCCGATCACGGAGGCGCCCATCTTGACCGCGTCCCGGAGCATCGCCAGCCCGTCGGCGCCGGCCCGCCCGGTCAGCAGCCGGGGTACGGCGACGCTGGTCAGGTCGGTGAGCCCGCGCAGCGAGCGGCGGGCCTGGAGCACGGCCTCCATGGGGCCGAGGCCGTGCACGTCGCCGATCCGGACGTGCGAGCGCACGGCGGTGGCACCGTGGCCGAGCTGGAGCAGGGCGGCCTCGGTGGCCCGGCGCTGGACCTCGTCGGGGGTGTACGAGACGGGGCCCTCGCCGTCGGCGGTCAGGGCGGTGTCCCCGTGGGCATGGGGCTCGGCGGGGGCGGGCAGCAGCAGGTACCCGCCGAGGTCCACCCGGGACAGGGCGGGGGCGGGGAGGCTGCCCGCAGTGCCGACGGCCTGGATCCGGCCGCCGCTGAGACGGACGTCGACGGTCCGGCCGTCGGTGAGGCGTGCCCCGGCGAGCAGCAGGGTGGTGGCCTCGACCCCGGCCGCGTGGCCGTGGCCGGGGTGGCTCCGGCCGCGGGAGGGGCGCTGCGAGGGGCTCTGGGAGGGGCCGTGTGCGGGTCCGTGTCCTCCGCCCTCGCCGCGGCCGCTGCGCGGGGACTGGAACGGCTGCTGCGGCTGGCTGTCGGACATCGCGCTCCTGCGGTGGCTCGGGCGGTCCTGGGCCATGGCCGCGACCCGCGGCCCAAGATCACGCAGCGTGCTCAGAGCCTAGGGCGCGGCGCACCCCGCTTCACGGAAGAGCGCAATAGTCGTACCGGTGTGGTGCCCGTGCGCCCCGGCGCACGGGCGCGCGCTCCAGCGGAGCCGGGCGGCGCGAGCGGCCCCCGTACGCGGGGTGAGGGCGTGTGAGCCCGCACACATTCCGTGCCCGAAGTGGCGTGTGAGCCTTTGGCGGGCTGATCAAGAAAGGCACCTGGACCCCCTCGGAGCCCGGTCCCCGCAAAGGATTTGGGCGATCGGTAGGCAACCGTGTAATGTCTTCATCGCTCGCCCCAATAGCTCAGTCGGTAGAGCGTCTCCATGGTAAGGAGAAGGTCTGCGGTTCGATTCCGCATTGGGGCTCTGGTGAGAGAGGTTCCCTGCCCTCGGGTGGGGAGCTGATCACATCAAAGCGGCGTAGCTCAGTCGGTAGAGCAAGCGGCTCATAATCGCTGTGTCACCGGTTCAAGTCCGGTCGCCGCTACACACAGTAGCCGATTGCGGGGTCGGTCTCCCGATCGGCTACTCTTTTATGCGTTCATCCGTCCCATATTCCGTCAAGGAGCACTCACGTGGCTGCCACCGACGTCCGCCCGAAGATCACGCTGGCCTGCGTGGAGTGCAAGGAGCGGAACTACATCACCAAGAAGAACCGGCGTAACAACCCGGACCGTCTTGAGATGAAGAAGCACTGCCCGCGTTGCAACTCGCACACCGCGCACCGCGAGACCCGCTGACCCTAGCGAAGTCTCGAACAACAGGCACCGTCATGAGGTCGTCCCCTGCTTTGGGGGGCGGCCTTGTGTCGTTTCCGCACGCATCGGCGGGCGGGTGCTCGTAGCCGCACTGTCTTTGTGTCTTTCGTGTCCCTTCATCAGGAGGTAGTGAGTCATGGCTCTCGACCAGTCCTTCGTGGGGCGGAGTTACCCCCCCACCGATCCGTACGAGGTCGGCCGGGAGAAGATCCGCGAATTCGCGGTCGCCGTGGGTGACGCCAATCCCGTGTACACCGACCCCGAAGCCGCCAAGGGGTACGGCTACCCCGATGTGATCGCTCCGCCGACTTTTGTGTTCGCGATCACTTTCTCGGCGGCGGGCCAGGTCGTCGAGGACCCGCAGCTGGGGCTGGACTACAGCCGCGTCGTGCACGGCGACCAGAAGTTCGCGTACTCGCGCCCCGTGCGGGCCGGTGACCGCCTCTCCGTGACCTCGACCATCGAGGCCGTGAAGTCCCTCGCGGGCAACGACATCATCGACATCCGCGGCGAGGTCCATGACGAGACCGGCGAGCACGTGGTGACGGCGTGGACGAAGCTCGTCTCCCGCGCCCCCGAGGAGGCCTGACATGGCAGCGCAGATCCAGTACGCGGACGTCGAGGTCGGCACCGAGCTGCCCGCGGCTTCCTTCCCCGTGACGCGCGCCACGCTGGTCCGGTACGCCGGTGCCTCGGGCGACTTCAACCCGATCCACTGGAACGAGGAGTTCGCCAAGGAGGTCGGACTGCCGGACGTGATCGCGCACGGCATGTTCACCATGGCCGAGGCGATCCGCGTGGTCACCGACTGGGTCGGCGACCCGGGCGCGGTGGTCGAGTACGGCGTGCGCTTCACCAGGCCCGTCGTGGTCCCGAACGACGACCGGGGTGGCCTGATCGAGGTCACGGCCAAGGTCGCGGCCAAGCTGGAGGACAACCGCGTCCGCGTCGACCTGACGGCGATGAGCGCCGGCCAGAAGGTGCTGGGCATGTCCCGCGCGGTGGTCGAACTCGCCTGACGGGGTGGGGCGGGGGTGGCGAGGGCTTTCGAGGGCAGGGGAGCGCCCGCCCCCGCCCCCGCCCCCGCACCTCAGGCAGCCTCCGCTCGCCCCTCACCTCCCCTGATGCGTCATCTCGATCCGCCCCTTGCGTAGTTAGTGATTGAGCACTAACTTAGGAAACATGCCAAGGATGAGTGCGGAGGAGCGACGCGAGAGCGTCATTCGGGCGGCGGTGCACGAGTTCGCCCGCGGGGGTTACTACGGGACCTCCACCGAGGCGATCGCCAAGCGGGTGGGCGTCTCCCAGCCGTACCTCTTCCGGCTCTTCCCGAACAAGCCGGCCATCTTCCTCGCCGCCTCCGAGCGCTGCCTGCGGGAGACTCGTGAAGTCATGGCCGCCGCCGGCGAGGGGCTGCAGGGCGAAGAGGCCACGCAGTCCATGGCGAACGCCTACACCCGGCTGATCGCCGAGGACCCCGACAAGCTCCAGATGCAGCTGCAGATGTACGTCACCGTCGCCGCCGCCGAGGCGGCCGGGGACCACGAGCTCGGCGAGCTCGTCCGGAAGGGCTGGATGGAGCTCTGGGACACGGTCCGCGTGCCGTTCGGCGGGGACGCGAAAGAGACGACGACCTTCATGGCGTACGGGATGTTGATCAACACGCTCGCCGCCATGGGCTTCCCGCCCGAGCACCGCGTCTGGGAGGGGCTGTACCCCTCGGCCCGCGCCAAGGGCCACCTGGAGAAGTGAGTGACGTGCCGCCTGTCCGGCGGGTCATTCATGCCCACGAAAGTTAGTCAGCAATAACTAACAACCTTAGGGGGAATCGTGAACACGCAAGGCACGGACACCAAGCTCCGCGGGCCCGCCGTCTGGGCTCTCGTCCTGACCGGCGTCGCCAGCTTCATGGCCGCACTCGACAACCTCGTCGTCACCACGGCCCTGCCCGCCATCCGCGAGGACCTCGGCGGCCGGCTGGAGGACCTGGAGTGGACGGTGAACGCCTACACGCTCACCTTCGCCGTCCTCCTCATGTTCGGCGCCGCCCTCGGGGACCGGTTCGGGCGCCGCCGGCTGTTCGTCATAGGCCTCGCGATCTTCACCGGCGCCTCCGCCGCGGCCGCCCTCTCGCCCGGCATCGACGCGCTCATCGCCGCCCGCGCCGTCCA
The DNA here is from genome assembly GCA_049998195.1 of Streptomyces sp. cmx-11-4. Taxonomy (GTDB): domain Bacteria; phylum Actinomycetota; class Actinomycetes; order Streptomycetales; family Streptomycetaceae; genus Streptomyces. The sequence continues at coordinate 301,081 of JAEBET010000008.1, read as the reverse complement.
GGGCGTCGGCGCCGCGATCATGATGCCGCTCACCCTGACCCTCCTCACCGCCGCCGTCCCCGCAGCCCGCCGCGGCATGGCCCTCGGCATCTACGGAGCCGTCACCGGCCTCGCCGTCGCCAGCGGCCCCCTCGTCGGCGGCAGCCTCACCGAGCACATCTCCTGGCAGTGGATCTTCTGGCTGAACGTGCCGATAGGCCTGGCCCTGATCCCGCTCGCCCGCCTGCGCCTCGCCGAGTCCACCGCCCCCGGCTCCCGCCTCGACATCCCCGGCACCCTGCTCATCAGCGGCGGCCTCTTCGGCATCGTCTACGCCCTGGTCAACGCCAACGCCGAGGGCTGGACCAGCGCCCCCGTGCTCACCGGCCTGATCGCCGGAACCGCGCTCGTCGGCGGCTTCGTCCACCACGGCATCCGCAGCGCGAACCCGATGCTCCCCATGCGGCTCTTCCGCAACCGGGGCTTCCTGGGGATCAACGCGGCCAGCCTGCTGATGTTCCTGGGCATGTTCGGCTCGATCTTCCTGCTCAGCCAGTTCCTCCAGGGCGTCGCCGGCTACTCGCCCACCGAGGCCGGCCTGCGCATGCTCCCCTGGACCGGCATGCCGATGATCGTCGCGCCGATCTCCGGCATCCTCTCCGACCGGATCGGCGGACGCCCCGTCATCGCCGCCGGGCTCGCGCTCCAGGCCCTCGGCCTCGGCTGGTTCGCGGCGGTCCTGAGCACGGACGTCTCGTACGCCGCCCAGCTCCCGGCGCTGATCATCAGCGGCATCGGCATGGGGCTGTACTTCGCCCCCGCCTCCAACGTCCTGATGTCCACCGTGACCCCCGCCGACCAGGGCAAGGCCTCCGGCACCAACACCGCCCTGCGCGAGGTCGGCGGAGCCCTCGGTGTCGCCGTCCTCGCCTCGGTCTTCGCCGCCCAGGGCGGCTACGAGTCCCCGCAGGCCTTCACCGACGGCACCGTCCCCGCCCTGTGGATCGGCGCCGTCGCGGTCGCCCTGGCCGCCGCATTCGCCCTGCTGCTCCCTGGCCGGCCGAAGCCCTCCCGCGCTCCCGCCGCCGACGCGCCCGCGACGCCCGGGACGGCGAAGGTCCCCGTAGCGGGCTGACGCCGCCCAGGAACCCACCCGCCCCAGACATCCGCCGCCCCAGACACCACACAGCCACCCGCCCCAGAACCAGAAGGAGTGCCCGTCATGCCCGACATCCCCTGGTCGACCCCCACCCAGGCAGCCCCCGACGCCGAGGTCTACGTGATGGCCTCCCGCTTCGAGACCGCCACCCTCGCCGGAGCCGTCCGGTTCTTCCTCAAGGCCCCCGGCATCATCAACCAGATCCGCAAGGCCCCCGGCGCGCACGGCGTCGCCCTCCGGGCCCGCGTCTTCAGCCGCACCTTCCTCACCCTCTCCGCCTGGGAGGACCGCGACGCGCTCCACCGGTTCGCCGGCAGCGAGCCGCACCGCTCCAGTTCCCGGGCGGCCGCCGGGTTCATGAAGGAGTCGGCCTTCACCTTCTGGACCGTACGGGCCGGCGAGCTCCCCACCGGCTGGGCCGAGGCGGAGCGCCGTCTGGCCGAGCAGCGCACCGCCTACTGAGTCACGGTCCGTGGCCCCGCCGGGACGCGAGGGGCACGGACCGTACTCTTGTCCACGTGCAGGAACTCCACGACGCCCCCCTCGCCCCGCTGACCACCTTCCGCCTCGGTGGCCCAGCCGCCCGTCTGGTCACCGCGACCACCGACGCCGAGGTGGTCGCCGCCGTCCGAGCCGCGGACGAGAGCGGAACCCCGCTCCTCGTCATCGGCGGCGGCAGCAATCTGGTCATCGGCGACCAGGGATTCGCCGGCACCGCCCTGCGCATCGCGACCACCGGCTTCACCCTGACCGGCACCACCCTGGAGCTCGCCGCCGGCGAGAACTGGAGCGACGCCGTCGCCCGTGCCGTCGAAGCCGGTCTCGCCGGAATCGAGTGCCTCGCCGGAATTCCCGGCTCCGCGGGCGCCACCCCGATCCAGAACGTCGGGGCGTACGGCCAGGAAGTCCGCGACACCCTCACCGAGGTCGTCGCCTACGACCGCACCCGTCGCGAGACGGTCACGCTGAGCGCCGCCGAGTGCGCGTTCTCGTACCGCGACAGCCTCTTCAAGCACCAGCCCGAGCGGTACGTGGTCCTGCGCGTGCGCTTCGCGCTGGAGGACGCCGGCGGGCTCTCCGCGCCGATCAAGTACCCCGAGACCGCCCGCGCCCTCGGCGTCGAGGCCGGCGACCGGGTCCCCGCCACCACCGCCCGGGACACCGTGCTGCGCCTGCGCGCCGGCAAGGGCATGGTCCTCGACCCCGCCGACCACGACACCTGGTCGGCCGGCTCCTTCTTCCACAACCCGATCCTGACCGACGAGGCCTACGCCGCCTTCCTCGCCCGCGTCCAGGACCGCCTCGGCGCCGACACCGCCCCGCCCGCCTACCCCGCCGGCGACGGCCGTACGAAGACCAGCGCGGCCTGGCTGATCGACAAGGCCGGTTTCACCAAGGGCTACGGCACCGGCCCCGCACGCATCTCCACCAAGCACACCCTGGCCCTCACCAACCGTGGCGAGGCCACCACCGAGGACCTCCTCGCCCTGGCCCGCGAGGTCGTCGCGGGCGTCCACGCGGCCTTCGGCGTCACCCTGGTCAACGAACCGGTGACGGTCGGCGTCAGCATCTGAGGAGCCCCGGCCGCCCATGCTCTGTCCCCTGCACGGGGCCGGTACGGACCCCACCCGCCTCGTGGGCCGCACGCTCAGCAGAGTCGTCGCGTCCTGGCACATCAGCGACGGCGAGCGCTCCGAGGCTCCCCTCGACGTCTGGCTGATCGACAGCCTCGGCGACTCCATCCGCATCACCACGGGCTCCGACCAGTGCCTGATCGTGGAGTCCGCCGCGCCGCACGAGCCGTACGACATGGGGGAGTGGGGCAGCATCGAGGTCGGCGAGGACCTCGGCGACCACCCCTTCCTGCGGCACCTCGGCGAGACCGTCGCCTCGGTCGCCGAGTTCGCCGTGCCCGAGCAGGGCCGCACCCATCTGGAGATCGGCTTCCAGGGCGGGCACCGGGTGCGGGCCGACTGCTACGAGGGGGACCTGCGGCTCACCCGGTGAGCCAGTGGTCGATCCCGGCGAGCAGCTTCTCCTGTACGTCCGCCGGCGCGGCGCTGCCGCGCACCGACTGGCGGGCCAGCTCGGCGAGCTCCGCGTCCGTGAAGGCGTGGTGGCGGCGGGCGATCTCGTACTGGGCGGCCAGCCGGGATCCGAACAGCAGCGGGTCGTCGGCGCCCAGCGCCATCGGCACTCCGGCCTCGAAGAGCGTGCGCAGCGGGACGTCCTCGGGCCGCTCGTAGACCCCCAGGGCGACGTTGGAGGCCGGGCAGACCTCGCAGGTGATCTGCCGGTCGGCGAGCCGCTTGAGCAGGCGCGGGTCCTCGGCGGCCCGCACGCCGTGCCCGATGCGGGAGGCGTGCAGATCGTCGAGGCAGTCGCGGACGGAGGACGGGCCGGCGAGCTCGCCGCCGTGCGGGGCGGCCAGCAGGCCGCCCTCGCGGGCGATGGCGAAGGCCCGGTCGAAGTCGCGGGCCATGCCGCGGCGCTCGTCGTTGGACAGGCCGAAGCCGACGATGCCGCGGTCGGCGTAGCGGACGGCCAGGCGGGCCAGGGTCCGGGCGTCGAGGGGGTGCTTCATGCGGTTCGCGGCGATGAGGACGCGCATCCCGAGGCCGGTCTCGCGGGAGGCGGTGTCCACGGCGTCGAGGATGATCTCGACGGCCGGGATCATCCCGCCGAGGAGGGGGGCGTAGGAGGTGGGATCCACCTGGATCTCCAACCAGCCGCTGCCGTCCCGTACGTCCTCCTCCGCGGCCTCGCGGACCAGGCGCCGGATGTCGTCGGGCTCGCGCAGGCAGGAGCGGGCGGCGTCGTAGAGCCGCTGGAAGCGGAACCAGCCGCGCTCGTCGGTGGCGCGGAGCTTCGGTGGCTCGTCGGCGGTCAGGGCGTCCGGGAGCCGGACGCCGTACTTGTCGGCGAGCTCCAGGAGGGTCGATGGGCGCATCGAGCCGGTGAAGTGCAGGTGGAGGTGTGCCTTCGGCAGAAGCGTGAGATCGCGTGCGTGCGGGGGGTTCGGGGGGTGCCCCCCTGAATGGGCCAGCATCTGGTGATCCTGCCGTACCGCTGCGCTCGGCGGGAGGGGGTTTTACCGATCGGGGGCTTGCCCGTACGCGTGAGCGGGGGTGCGGGTTCAAGATCGGGGCTCCGCCCGGACCCTGCGCCTCACACGCCGGCGGGGCCGGAATGCGGCTGGGGCCCGAACGCCGAAGCGGCGCAACCCGGCTGGGTCGCGCCGCTTCGGACCTGGCTGCGGGCCGCTCTAGGCCTTGGCCTCCGCGAGGAGCTTCTGGACGCGGGAGATGCCCTCCACCAGGTCCTCGTCGCCCAGGGCGTAGGACAGGCGCAGGTAGCCCGGGGTGCCGAAGGCCTCGCCGGGGACGACCGCGACCTCGACCTCGTCCAGGATCAGGGCGGCGAGCTCGACGGAGGTCTGCGGGCGCTTGCCGCGGATCTCCTTGCCGAGGAGCGCCTTGACCGAGGGGTACACGTAGAACGCGCCCTCGGGGGTCGGGCAGACGACGCCGTCGATCTCGTTCAGCATCCGCACGATCGTCTGGCGGCGGCGGTCGAAGGCGGTGCGCATCTCGTGGACCGCGTCCAGGTTGCCGGAGACGGCCGCCAGCGCCGCGACCTGGGCCACGTTGGAGACGTTGGAGGTGGCGTGCGACTGCAGGTTCGTCGCGGCCTTGACCACGTCCTTCGGGCCGATGATCCAGCCCACCCGCCAGCCGGTCATCGCGTACGTCTTCGCGACGCCGTTGACGACGATGCAGCGGTCGGCCAGCTCGGGGACGATCGCCGGGAGCGAGACGAACTTCGCGTCGCCGTAGACCAGGTGCTCGTAGATCTCGTCGGTCAGGACCCACAGGCCCTTCTCGGCGGCCCAGCGGCCGATCGCCTCGGCGTCGGCCTCGGTGTACACGGCGCCCGTCGGGTTGGACGGGGAGACGAACAGGACGACCTTGGTGCGCTCGGTGCGCGCGGCCTCCAGCTGCTCGACGGAGACGCGGTAACCGGTGGTCTCGTCGGCGACGACCTCGACCGGGACACCGCCGGCGAGACGGATGGACTCCGGGTAGGTGGTCCAGTAGGGAGCCGGGACGATGACCTCGTCGCCCGGGTCCAGGATGGCCGCGAAGGCCTCGTAGATCGCCTGCTTGCCACCGTTGGTCACCAGCACCTGCGACGCGTCGACCTCGTAGCCGGAGTCGCGCAGGGTCTTGGCGGCGATCGCGGCCTTGAGCTCGGGCAGACCGCCGGCCGGCGTGTAGCGGTGGTACTTGGGGGTGCGGCAGGCCTCGACCGCGGCCTCGACGATGTAGTCCGGGGTCGGGAAGTCGGGCTCGCCCGCGCCGAAGCCGATCACCGGGCGTCCGGCGGCCTTGAGGGCCTTGGCCTTGGCGTCCACGGCGAGGGTGGCGGACTCGGAAATGGCGCCGATACGGGCGGACACCCGGCGCTCGGAAGAAGGCGTTGCAGAGGTCATGCGAGCAATCGTCCCAGACGGCAAACAGGTGCCGCACAACGTTTCAGTTACCGGACCGCGGGACAGCCCGCCGGGTTCTGTTCGACGTCAGGGCGTGGTTCACGTACACTCACCTGTCGTTGGACCTCGCCGACCGCCCAAAGCGTGAGCACTCCGTGCACTCGCTCGGATGCGGTAGGTTGGGGAACGCAAAGGGTCGTAGCTCAATTGGTAGAGCACTGGTCTCCAAAACCAGCGGTTGGGGGTTCGAGTCCCTCCGGCCCTGCTCCACACTCCTTCTCGGATGTGTGTGCGCAGGTACGTACTTCGATGCAACGCCGTGCGGCGCAACCGGGCGCGGTACGGCCACGACCCGGATTCAGGTGAGAGACGTGACGGACGCCCTGGGCTCCATCGACATGCCTGACGCCGAGGACGAGACCCGCGAGAAGAAGGCCCGCAAGGGCGGCAAGCGCGGCAAGAAGGGCCCTCTGGGCCGGCTCGCGCTTTTCTACCGCCAGATTGTCGCGGAACTCCGCAAGGTCGTATGGCCCACTCGCAACCAGCTCACGACGTACACCACCGTGGTGATTGTCTTCGTGGTCATCATGATCGGTCTGGTGACCGTGATTGACTATGGGTTCCAGGAAGCCATCAAGTTCGTCTTCGGCTGATCCCCGCGGAGGGCGGCGCCTTGATGGGTGCCGCCCGTTTTCGCATGTTCCACCACCTTTTGTATCCAGGAAGAAGCAGCCACCGTGTCTGACCCGAACCTGAACGCGAGCCACGACTCCGTCGAGTCCGTCGAGGACGAGCTCGACATCGTCGAGGCGGCAGACGCTGTGGACCCCGACGAGGCCGAGCTCGCCGACGTCGAGGCGGGCGGCGCCGCCGAAGAGGCCGCGCTGCACGTCCAGGACGAGGTCGACGCCGACGCCGAGATCGAGGACGACGCCGAGGTCGAGGCGGCTGCCGACGACGCTGAGGAAGAGGGCGACGCCGAGGCCGAGGCCGGCGAGGAGGCCGAAGAGGCTGCCGAGGCCGAGCCCGTCGACCCCGTCCAGGCTCTGCGCGACGAGCTGCGCCTCCTGCCCGGCGAGTGGTACGTGATCCACACCTACGCCGGCTACGAGAAGCGCGTGAAGGCCAACCTGGAGCAGCGCGCCGTCTCGCTGAACGTCGAGGAGTTCATCTACCAGGCCGAGGTGCCCGAGGAAGAGATCGTCCAGATCAAGAACGGCGAGCGCAAGAACGTCCGGCAGAACAAGCTGCCCGGTTACGTTCTCGTCCGCATGGATCTGACGAACGAGTCCTGGGGCGTCGTCCGCAACACGCCTGGCGTCACCGGCTTCGTCGGCAACGCGTACGACCCGTACCCGCTGACCCTGGACGAGATCGTCAAGATGCTCGCCCCGGAGGCGCAGGAGAAGGCCGCCAAGGCCGCCGCGGAAGAGGCCGGCCTGCCCGCGCCCGCCGTCAAGCGCACGATCGAGGTGCTCGACTTCGAGGTCGGCGACTCGGTCACCGTCACCGACGGTCCGTTCGCCACGCTTCAGGCGACGATCAACGAGATCAACCCGGACTCGAAGAAGGTCAAGGGCCTCGTCGAGATCTTCGGCCGCGAGACCCCGGTCGAGCTCAGCTTCGACCAGATCCAGAAGAACTGATCTTCTGCGCGAAAGCTTCCGGACAGGTCAGATCGCCCCGTGAAGGGCGGTCTGACCTGCTCGGTTTTTAGCCCCGCACCGATACCCGTTATCGTGGTGCGGTATGCCTCCATCCGGATGACCGGATCGGCGGCTGAAAACTCTCACTAGGACCCGGAGAGAGCAATGCCTCCCAAGAAGAAGAAGGTCACGGGGCTTATCAAGCTCCAGATCAAGGCCGGTGCGGCCAACCCGGCTCCGCCGGTCGGCCCCGCGCTCGGTCAGCACGGCGTCAACATCATGGAGTTCTGCAAGGCCTACAACGCCGCGACCGAGTCGCAGCGTGGCATGGTCGTGCCGGTGGAGATCACGGTCTACGACGACCGTTCCTTCACCTTCATCACCAAGACTCCGCCGGCCGCGCGCCTCATCCTGAAGGCCGCGGGCATCGAGAAGGGCTCCGGCGAGCCGCACAAGACCAAGGTCGCCAAGCTCACCGGCGCCCAGGTCCGCGAGATCGCCGAGCTGAAGATGCCTGACCTGAACGCCAACGACGTCGACGCCGCGATGAAGATCATCGCCGGCACCGCGCGCTCGATGGGCGTCACGGTCGAAGGCTGATCCAGCCCCCCAGCACCACCAGTGGTAGGGCCAAGCGCTGGTCCGCACCACGACTCCATGCCTGAAGCCAAAACACAGGAGCAGAAGTGAAGCGCAGCAAGACTCTCCGCGCTGCGGACGCCAAGGTCGACCGGGAGAAGCAGTACGCCCCGCTCGAGGCCGTCCGTCTCGCCAAGGAGACCTCCGCGACCAAGTTCGACAGCACCGTCGAGGTCGCCTTCCGCCTGGGTGTCGACCCGCGCAAGGCCGACCAGATGGTGCGTGGCACCGTGAACCTCCCGCACGGCACCGGCAAGACCGCCCGGGTCCTGGTCTTCGCGACCGGTGACCGTGCTGCGGCCGCGGAAGCCGCCGGCGCCGACATCGTCGGCGACGACGAGCTGATCAACGAGATCGCCAAGGGCAACCGCCTGAACGAGTTCGACGCCGTTGTGGCCACCCCGGACCTCATGGGCAAGGTCGGCCGCCTCGGCCGCGTGCTCGGTCCCCGTGGCCTCATGCCGAACCCGAAGACCGGCACCGTCACGATGGACGTCGCGAAGGCTGTCACCGAGATCAAGGGTGGCAAGATCGAGTTCCGCGTCGACAAGCACTCGAACCTGCACTTCATCATCGGCAAGGTCTCCTTCTCCGATGAGCAGCTGGTCGAGAACTACGGCGCGGCCCTGGACGAGATCCTTCGTCTGAAGCCGTCCGCCGCGAAGGGCCGCTACATCAAGAAGGCCGCCCTGAGCACCACGATGGGTCCCGGCATCCAGCTGGACTCGAACCGCACCCGGAACCTCCTCGTCGAGGAAGACCCGGCTGCTGTCTGAGCCTGACGGCTCGCTGAGTGGCTGAACGGGCCCCTCGCCCCCTTCACAGGGTGGCGGGGGGCCCGTTTTTTCGCATGCTGTGCGAACCCTGTGCGATTACTGTCAGCTGTCCGACGTACTGTCACTACTGACAAGATCGCTGTCACACCCAGGGGGACCCATGAACGCGTACCGCAAGAAGACCGCCGCAGCCGTGCTGGCCGCCGTCCTGCTCGCCGGCGGCGCCACGGCGTGCGAGGACGGCACGGACACGAAGAAGGACACCGGGGCCGCCTCGGCCCCGTCCAAGGCCGCGGAGAAGCCGGCGGAGGTCACGCCGGCCGCGTTCCTGCAGAAGACGAAGCAGAAGTCGCAGGAGATCACCTCCCTCCGCTACACCATGGCCGGCGACGCCGCGGGGCAGAAGATGGCCGGCGAGGTTTCCATGCGGCTCAAGCCCACCGTGGCCATGGCGATGTCGATGGACTCGCCCGAGAAGCCGGGGGAGAAGGTCGACATCCGCCTGATCGACGGCGCGATGTACATGGGCTCCGAGGGCAAGTGGCTGAAGTTCGACCTCAAGACCCTGGCCCCGGACCAGGCCAAGCAGCTGGACTCGATCGGCGGGGCCCAGCAGGGCCAGAACCCGGCCGACTCGGCCGACAGCCTGAGCTCCTCCAAGGACCTGGCGAAGGTCGGCGAGGAGACCATCGACGGCCAGAAGACCACGCACCTCAGCGGCACGGTCACGCTCGACGAGCTCCGGACCGCCAGCGCCGCCTCCGCCCCCGACGCCAAGGAGCGCCAGGAGAAGAACATCAAGGCGCTGGAGGCCGAGGGCATCAAGAGCATGACCATGGACATCTGGATCGACGAGGCCGACCAGGCCAAGCAGGTCCGCACCCGCGGCACCGGCAACTCCGGCCCGATGGACATCACCATCAAGTTCCTGGACATCAACAAGCCGGTCGAGATCGCCGCACCCCCGGCCGACCAGGTCATCGACCTGGCCGAGATGCTGAAGGAATCGGGCGAGGGCACCGCCTGACCGGCGACGGTCGGCAACGGCATCACCGAAGGTCTCGGCGAGGTTCTCCGTCTACGGCACGGCGCCTTCGGGGGCTCCTCAAGGGCGATTTGCCTTGGGTCGACCGCTTCACGTACGCTTCCCCAGAAGCCAAAGACCGCTGGTCGTTGCCGTGCCCGCAAAGGCGCGGTGGCCGAAGGATCCGTTGACGCGGACGTCCTGCGCAGGTGTTCGTGGAAAAGCTCCCGGAGTGATTCGGTCGAGCTTACGCCCCGTGCGCTTGCGCCGGGGCGTTTCGTTTTGTTCAGCCCCTTCTGAGCGGTCCTCATCACCCGGAAGGAGGCCGACGCTCTATGGCAAGGCCCGACAAGGCTGCCGCGGTAGCCGAGCTCACGGACCAGTTCCAGAGCTCGAACGCCGCCGTGCTGACCGAGTACCGGGGTCTCACCGTGGCGCAGCTCAAGACGCTGCGTCGTTCGCTCGGTGAGAACGCCCAGTACGCCGTGGTGAAGAACACGCTGACCAAGATTGCGGCCAACCAGGCCGGGATCACCGCGCTGGACGAGCACTTCGCTGGTCCGACCGCGGTCGCCTTCATCACCGGTGACCCGGTGGAGTCGGCGAAGAGCCTGCGTGACTTCGCCAAGGACAACCCGAACCTCATCATCAAGGCGGGTGTCCTTGATGGTAAGGCGCTCACCGCCGATGAGATCAAGAAGCTTGCGGACCTCGAGTCCCGCGAGGTTCTGCTCAGCAAGCTGGCCGGCGCGTTCAAGGGCAAGCAGTCTCAGGCTGCCTCGCTCTTCCAGGCGCTGCCGTCGAAGTTCGTCCGCACCGCGGAAGCGCTTCGCGTCAAGCTCGCCGAGCAGGGCGGTGCCGAGTAATTCGGCTCGCGCACTGATCCACGCCGCCTAGTGCGTGGGTCGTAGCGGGCCGTTACGCCCGCCTCTATATACATCCGGCACCTGCCGAATTAGTGGAAGGATCGCCCATCATGGCGAAGCTCTCTCAGGACGACCTCCTCGCCCAGTTCGAGGAGATGACCCTCATCGAGCTCTCCGAGTTCGTTAAGGCGTTCGAGGACAAGTTCGACGTCACCGCCGCCGCGGCCGTCGCCGTTGCCGGCCCCGCCGGTGCGGGTGCCGCCCCCGAGGCCGCTGAGGAGCAGGACGAGTTCGACGTCATCCTCACCGGTGCCGGCGACAAGAAGATCCAGGTCATCAAGGTCGTGCGTGAGCTGACCTCCCTGGGTCTGAAGGAGGCCAAGGACCTCGTCGACGGCGCTCCGAAGCCGGTCCTCGAGAAGGTCGCCAAGGAGGCCGCTGACAAGGCCGCCGAGTCCCTCAAGGCTGCCGGCGCGGCTGTCGAGGTCAAGTAACACCTCTGGGGCCCTTCTGGGCCCCAACCAAGGGCGATCACCCGTAAGGGTGGTCGCCCTTTGGCGTACCGGCAGTGCCTGACTTGCCCTGGTCTCGTTGGGGAGTAGGGTGATCTTCGTTGCCTCGAAGCAGGGTCCGGAGATGATCCGCTCGGAGCAGGGGGCCTTGACGAACGGGACGCGGCGCGCAATTCTCAGTCCCGTCGCCAGCTCGAATCGGCTCGATCCCAAGCGATCCGACCCGATCCGAGATCCGAGGTATGGATCGGCTACGAAGAGGGCAGTACTGATACGCGCTCTGTGAACGAGAGCCGTGGCGTTGGACCGCAGTGTTGATGATGTGAAGAGACGTGGGGAAGGCCTGTTGCCGGTTTCCGGAAACCTGGTCTGGACATCAGTGAGCCAAGTGGCTACACTGACCCTTTGCGCTGCCTGTTAGCTGCCCCCTGCCCGTCGCCAGGGGCATGCCCACGCTCGAGCACACTTGATTGATACGCCCCGACCTGGTCTTTCGGCCAGTTCGGGAGGGGTCTGTCTTCTGTGTCGGCTGGGACCGGTACGCGCGTAGTGAGTCCGAGCCCTCGGAAGGACCCCCTCTTGGCCGCCTCGCGCAACGCCTCGACCAATACGAACAACGGTGCCAGCACCGCCCCGCTGCGCATCTCCTTTGCAAAGATCAAGGAGCCCCTCGAGGTTCCGAACCTCCTGGCGCTGCAGACCGAGAGCTTTGACTGGCTGCTCGGCAATGCTGCCTGGAAGTCTCGCGTCGAGTCGGCGCTTGAGAGTGGACAGGACGTCCCCACCAAGTCCGGTCTGGAAGAGATCTTCGAGGAGATCTCGCCGATCGAGGACTTCTCCGGGTCGATGTCGCTGACCTTCCGCGACCACCGTTTCGAGCCGGCGAAGAACTCTGTCGACGAGTGCAAGGACCGCGACTTCACGTACGCGGCGCCGCTGTTCGTCACGGCCGAGTTTACGAACAACGAGACCGGAGAGATCAAGTCTCAGACGGTCTTCATGGGCGATTTCCCGCTCATGACCAACAAGGGCACCTTCGTCATCAACGGCACCGAGCGTGTCGTCGTGTCGCAGCTTGTCCGCTCCCCCGGTGTCTACTTCGACTCCTCCATCGACAAGACGTCCGACAAGGACATCTTCGCAGCCAAGATCATCCCGTCCCGGGGTGCCTGGCTGGAGATGGAGATCGACAAGCGCGACATGGTCGGTGTCCGCATCGACCGCAAGCGCAAGCAGTCCGTCACCGTCCTCCTGAAGGCTCTCGGCTGGACCACCGAGCAGATCCTCGAGGAGTTCGGCGAGTACGAGTCCATGCGCGCCACCCTGGAGAAGGACCACACCCAGGGTCAGGACGACGCGCTGCTCGACATCTACCGCAAGCTGCGCCCGGGCGAGCCGCCGACCCGCGAGGCCGCTCAGACGCTGCTCGAGAACCTCTACTTCAACCCGAAGCGCTACGACCTCGCCAAGGTCGGCCGCTACAAGGTGAACAAGAAGCTCGGCGCCGAGGAGCCGCTCGACGCCGGTGTGCTCACCACCGACGACATCATCGCCACCATCAAGTACCTGGTGAAGCTGCACGCCGGTGAGACCGAGACGGTCGGCGAGTCGGGCCGGGAGATCGTCGTCGAGACCGACGACATCGACCACTTCGGCAACCGTCGTATCCGCAACGTCGGCGAGCTCATCCAGAACCAGGTCCGTACGGGTCTCGCCCGTATGGAGCGCGTCGTGCGCGAGCGCATGACCACCCAGGACGTCGAGGCGATCACGCCGCAGACCCTGATCAACATCCGGCCGGTCGTCGCCTCCATCAAGGAGTTCTTCGGCACCAGCCAGCTGTCGCAGTTCATGGACCAGAACAACCCGCTGTCGGGCCTGACGCACAAGCGTCGTCTCAACGCCCTCGGCCCGGGTGGTCTGTCCCGTGAGCGGGCCGGCTTCGAGGTCCGTGACGTTCACCCGTCGCACTACGGCCGCATGTGCCCGATCGAGACCCCTGAAGGCCCGAACATCGGTCTGATCGGCTCGCTGGCCTCCTACGGCCGGATCAACCCGTTCGGTTTCATCGAGACCCCGTACCGCAAGGTCGTCGAGGGTGTCGTCACGGACGAGGTCGACTACCTCACGGCCGACGAGGAAGACCGCTTCGTCATCGCCCAGGCGAACGCCCGCCTGAACGACGAGATGCGCTTCACCGAGAACCGCGTGCTGGTCCGCCGTCGTGGTGGCGAGATCGACTACATCGCCGGTGACGACGTCGACTACATGGACGTCTCCCCGCGCCAGATGGTGTCCGTCGCGACCGCGATGATCCCCTTCCTCGAGCACGACGACGCCAACCGTGCCCTCATGGGCGCGAACATGATGCGTCAGGCCGTTCCGCTCATCAAGGCGGAGGCGCCGCTCGTCGGTACCGGCATGGAGTACCGCTGTGCGGTCGACGCCGGTGACTCGATCAAGGCGGAGAAGGACGGTGTCGTCCAGGAGGTCTCGGCCGACTACATCACCGTCGCCAACGACGACGGCACGTACACCACGTACCGCGTCTCCAAGTTCTCCCGCTCCAACCAGGGCACCTCGGTCAACCAGAAGGTGATCGTCAACGAGGGCGACCGGATCGTCGAGGCCCAGGTCCTCGCCGACGGCCCGGCCACCGAAGAGGGCGAGATGGCCCTCGGCAAGAACCTGCTCGTCGCGTTCATGCCGTGGGAAGGCCACAACTACGAGGACGCGATCATCCTGTCGCAGCGCCTCGTGCAGGACGACGTCCTCTCCTCGATCCACATCGAGGAGCACGAGGTCGACGCCCGCGACACCAAGCTGGGCCCCGAGGAGATCACCCGGGACATCCCGAACGTCTCCGAGGAGGTCCTGGCGGACCTCGACGAGCGCGGCATCATCCGCATCGGTGCGGACGTCGTCGCCGGCGACATCCTGGTCGGCAAGGTCACGCCCAAGGGCGAGACCGAGCTGACCCCGGAGGAGCGCCTGCTCCGCGCGATCTTCGGTGAGAAGGCCCGCGAGGTGCGTGACACCTCGCTCAAGGTTCCTCACGGTGAGATCGGCAAGGTCATCGGTGTCCGCGTCTTCGACCGCGAGGAGGGCGACGAGCTTCCTCCGGGCGTGAACCAGCTGGTCCGCGTCTACGTCGCCCAGAAGCGCAAGATCACCGACGGTGACAAGCTCGCCGGCCGTCACGGCAACAAGGGTGTTATCTCGAAGATCCTTCCGATCGAGGACATGCCGTTCCTCGAGGACGGAACTCCGGTCGACATCATCCTGAACCCGCTGGGTGTCCCGTCCCGAATGAACCCGGGACAGGTCCTGGAGATCCACCTCGGCTGGCTCGCCAGCCGCGGCTGGGACGTCTCCGGTCTGGCGGACGAGTGGGCGCAGCGCCTCCAGGCGATCGGCGCCGACCAGGTCGCTCCCGGTACCAACGTCGCCACCCCGGTGTTCGACGGTGCCCGCGAGGACGAGCTGGCCGGTCTTCTGCAGCACACCGTCCCGAACCGCGACGGCGAGCGCATGGTGCTCCCGACCGGTAAGGCGCGTCTGTTCGACGGCCGCTCCGGCGAGCCGTTCCCGGACCCGATCTCGGTCGGGTACATGTACATCCTCAAGCTCCACCACCTGGTCGACGACAAGCTCCACGCTCGGTCGACCGGTCCGTACTCGATGATCACGCAGCAGCCGCTGGGTGGTAAGGCGCAGTTCGGTGGCCAGCGCTTCGGTGAGATGGAGGTGTGGGCGCTTGAGGCTTATGGCGCCGCTTACGCCCTCCAGGAGCTGCTGACCATCAAGTCCGACGACGTCACCGGCCGCGTGAAGGTCTACGAGGCCATCGTCAAGGGCGAGAACATCCCCGAGCCGGGCATTCCCGAGTCCTTCAAGGTGCTCATCAAGGAAATGCAGTCGCTCTGCCTCAACGTGGAGGTGCTGTCCTCGGACGGCATGTCCATCGAGATGCGCGACACCGACGAGGACGTCTTCCGCGCGGCGGAGGAGCTCGGTATCGACCTGTCCCGGCGTGAGCCGAGCAGCGTCGAAGAGGTCTGACGGGCCTGACGGGGGGCTCGCTCAAGAGCCCCCCGTCATCCCCGGGACCGTTCAGACCATGATTGAGACTCGACCCCGAAAGAGGGATTGACGCACAGTGCTCGACGTCAACTTCTTCGACGAGCTGCGGATCGGCCTTGCCACCGCGGACGACATCCGAACCTGGTCGCACGGCGAGGTCAAGAAGCCGGAGACCATCAACTACCGCACCCTCAAGCCCGAGAAGGACGGACTCTTCTGCGAGAAGATCTTCGGTCCGACCCGGGACTGGGAGTGCTACTGCGGCAAGTACAAGCGTGTCCGCTTCAAGGGCATCATCTGTGAGCGCTGTGGCGTCGAGGTCACGCGCGCCAAGGTGCGCCGTGAGCGGATGGGCCACATCGAGCTTGCCGCTCCCGTCACCCACATCTGGTACTTCAAGGGCGTCCCGTCGCGCCTGGGCTACCTGCTGGACCTCGCGCCGAAGGACCTCGAGAAGGTCATCTACTTCGCCGCGTACATGATCACGTTCGTGGACGACGAGCGCCGCACCCGCGACCTCCCGTCGCTGGAGGCCCACGTCTCCGTCGAGCGCCAGCAGATCGAGAACCGCCGTGACGCGGACCTCGAAGGCCGTGCCAAGAAGCTCGAGACCGACCTGGCCGAGCTCGAGGCCGAGGGCGCCAAGGCCGACGTGCGCCGCAAGGTGCGCGAAGGCGCCGAGCGCGAGATGAAGCAGCTCCGTGACCGCGCCCAGCGCGAGATCGACCGCCTCGACGAGGTGTGGACCCGCTTCAAGAACCTCAAGGTCCAGGACCTCGAGGGCGACGAGCTGCTCTACCGCGAGCTGCGCGACCGCTTCGGTACGTACTTCGACGGTTCGATGGGTGCCGCGGCGCTGCAGAAGCGCCTGGAGTCCTTCGACCTCGAGGAGGAGGCCGAGCGCCTCCGCGAGATCATCCGTACCGGCAAGGGCCAGAAGAAGACCCGTGCGCTCAAGCGCCTCAAGGTCGTCTCCGCGTTCCTGCAGACCAGCAACAGCCCCAAGGGCATGGTTCTGGACTGCGTGCCGGTGATCCCGCCGGACCTGCGTCCGATGGTGCAGCTGGACGGTGGCCGCTTCGCGACCTCCGACCTGAACGACCTGTACCGCCGCGTGATCAACCGCAACAACCGTCTGAAGCGTCTCCTCGACCTCGGTGCCCCCGAGATCATCGTGAACAACGAGAAGCGCATGCTTCAGGAGGCCGTGGACGCCCTCTTCGACAACGGTCGTCGTGGTCGTCCGGTGACCGGTCCCGGCAACCGTCCCCTGAAGTCCCTCAGCGACATGCTGAAGGGCAAGCAGGGTCGATTCCGTCAGAACCTTCTCGGCAAGCGCGTGGACTACTCCGCGCGTTCCGTGATCGTCGTCGGTCCGCAGCTGAAGCTGCACCAGTGCGGTCTGCCCAAGGCCATGGCGCTGGAGCTCTTCAAGCCGTTCGTGATGAAGCGCCTGGTCGACCTGAACCACGCGCAGAACATCAAGTCGGCGAAGCGCATGGTCGAGCGCGGCCGCACGGTCGTGTACGACGTGCTCGAAGAGGTCATCGCCGAGCACCCGGTGCTGCTGAACCGTGCGCCCACGCTGCACCGCCTCGGCATCCAGGCCTTCGAGCCCCAGCTGGTCGAAGGCAAGGCCATCCAGATCCACCCGCTCGTCTGCACCGCGTTCAACGCGGACTTCGACGGTGACCAGATGGCCGTGCACCTGCCGCTCTCCGCGGAGGCGCAGGCCGAGGCCCGCATCCTGATGCTGTCCTCGAACAACATCCTCAAGCCGGCCGACGGCCGTCCGGTCACGATGCCGACCCAGGACATGGTCCTCGGTCTGTTCTTCCTGACCACCGACGGTGAGCTCCGTGACGTCAAGGGCGAGGGCCGTGCGTTCGGCTCCACCGCCGAGGCGACCATGGCGTTCGACAACGGCGAGCTCGCGCTCCAGTCGGCCGTCGACATCCGCTTCCCGGTGGGCACGATCCCGCCGCGTGGCTGGGTGCCGCCGGTCGCCGAAGAGGGCGAGCAGGAGTTCCAGCAGGGCGACAGCTTCCGTCTGCGCACCACCCTGGGCCGCGCGCTCTTCAACGAGCTGCTGCCCGAGGACTACCCGTTCGTCGACTACTCGGTGGGCAAGAAGCAGCTCTCCGAGATCGTCAACGACCTGGCGGAGCGCTACCCCAAGGTCATCGTGGCGGCGACGCTCGACAACCTGAAGGCGGCCGGCTTCCACTGGGCGACCCGTTCGGGCGTCACCGTGGCCATCTCCGACGTCGTCGTGCCCGAGGCCAAGAAGGCCATCGTCAAGGGCTACGAGGAGCTGGACGAGAAGGTCCAGAAGCAGTACGAGCGCGGTCTGATCACCAAGGACGAGCGCACGCAGGAGCTCATCGCGATCTGGACCAAGGCGACCAACGAGGTTGCCGAGGCGATGAACGCGAACTTCCCCAAGACGAACCCCATCTTCATGATGGTTGACTCGGGTGCCCGAGGAAACATGATGCAGATGCGACAGATCGCCGGTATGCGTGGTCTGGTGTCGAACGCGAAGAACGAGACCATCCCGCGTCCGATCAAGGCGTCCTTCCGTGAGGGCCTCACCGTTCTGGAGTACTTCATCTCCACGCACGGTGCCCGTAAGGGTCTGGCGGACACCGCCCTGCGTACCGCCGACTCGGGTTACCTGACCCGTCGTCTGGTGGACGTCTCGCAGGACGTGATCATCCGCGAGGAGGACTGCGGTACCGAGCGCGGCCTGAAGCTGAAGATCGCCGTTCGCGGCGAGGACGGCGTGCTGCGCAAGGCCGACGACGTCGAGACCTCGATCTACGCCCGCATGCTGGCCGAGGACGTCGTCATCGACGGCAAGGTCATCGCGCCGGCCAACGTCGACCTCGGTGACGTGCTCATCGACGCCCTGGTCGCCAACGGCGTCGAGGAGGTCAAGACCCGCTCGGTCCTGACCTGTGAGTCCGCGGTCGGCACCTGTGCCTTCTGCTACGGACGCTCGCTCGCCACCGGCAAGCTGGTCGACATCGGTGAGGCGGTCGGCATCATCGCCGCCCAGTCCATCGGTGAGCCCGGTACCCAGCTGACGATGCGTACCTTCCACACCGGTGGTGTGGCCGGTGACGACATCACGCAGGGTCTGCCGCGTGTCGTCGAGCTCTTCGAGGCCCGTACCCCGAAGGGTGTCGCCCCGATCTCCGAGGCCGCCGGCCGCGTGCGGATCGAGGAGACCGAGAAGACGAAGAAGATCGTCATCACCCCGGACGACGGCAGCGAAGAGACGCCCTTCCCGATCTCGAAGCGCGCCAAGGTCATCGTGTCCGAGGGCGAGCACGTCGAGGTGGGCCAGAAGCTCACCATGGGTGCCACCAACCCGCACGACGTGCTGCGCATCCTCGGCCAGCGTGCCGTCCAGGTCCACCTGGTCGGCGAAGTCCAGAAGGTCTACAACTCGCAGGGCGTGTCGATCCACGACAAGCACATCGAGATCATCATCCGGCAGATGCTGCGCCGCGTGACGATCATCGAGTCCGGCGACGCGGAGCTCCTGCCGGGCGAGCTGGTCGAGCGGTCGAAGTTCGAGACCGAGAACCGTCGTGTGGTCACCGAGGGCGGTCACCCCGCCTCCGGCCGTCCGCAGCTGATGGGTATCACCAAGGCCTCGCTGGCGACGGAATCCTGGCTGTCGGCCGCCTCCTTCCAGGAGACGACCCGAGTCCTGACGGATGCGGCGATCAACGCCAAGTCCGACAGCCTCATCGGCCTCAAGGAGAACGTCATCATCGGTAAGCTCATCCCGGCCGGTACGGGCCTCGCCCGCTACCGCAACATCCGGGTGGAGCCCACCGAGGAGGCCAAGGCCGCGATGTACTCGGCCGTCGGCTACGACGACATCGACTACTCGCCCTTCGGCACCGGCTCCGGCCAGGCTGTCCCGCTGGAGGACTACGACTACGGCCCGTACAACGGCTAAAGGTTCGTCAGAGAAAACCCCCCGTCGCTCCGAGAGGAGCGGCGGGGGGTTTCTTCGTATCCGCAGGGGCGGAGCGGGGCCTCAGGCGCGGCGCGGCAGCGGGGTGGGGCGCCTCAGGTGCGGCGGCGGCGCAGGGTCGTGGCCGTGGTGGCGGCGAGGAGCAGGAGGGCGAGTGTGCCGCCCGCCAGGCCCGGGGTGAGGCCCTTCGGGGTGAAGGTGCAGGAGACCTTGTCCGTGCCGGGGGTCAGGGGCAGGGAGAGCAGGCCGTGGAAGTTCCGGACCGGGGCCGAGCACTGCCAGCCGGGGACGGCCGTGATCGCGAGGACCGCGGTGCCGGTGGAGCCCTGGGGGAGGGTGGCCTCGATGGTGTGGCCGCCCGTGGTGACCTGGGTGGCGCCGGTGGCCTTCAGATGGGCGACCTGCTTGTCGAGGGCGGCGCGGTCCAGGCAGCCGAAGGGGTGGTCGCCGGCCGTGGCGCCCTGGGTGCGGGTGTTCACGGTGACGTCGACGCGGCCCGAGGCGGGCACCTCGCCGAGGGGGACGACGCCCGTCACCAGGTCCTCGAGGGGCTTCTGCGTGCCGCCGGAGGCGAGGGTGCCGTAGAGGGCGGGGGAGTACCAGTAGGCCTCGGAGCCGGGGGTGCAGGTGGCCGCGTACGTCTGGTCGGTGGCGCTGCCCCCGCGGGTGACCGGCGGGACCTGGTAGACGGTGGCGCCCAGGACGCTCTCCTGGCGGGCGTAGACGCTGCCCGCCGGGTTGGGGGAGGTGTACGGGGTGCTGCGCACCGTGACGAGGGGCGGAGCCGGGAACTTCGAGGCCGTCCAGGTGTCCGGGGCGGTGCCCGGGCGGACCCGCGCGCCGATCGAGAAGATCGCGTCGAGGACGGGGTTGTCGGCGCCGAAGAAGGTCCGGCCGTCGTTCTTGTAGCCGTAGCCGAGGGGCTCCAGCGCCCGGTACGTCGCCTCGGGGAGGTAGCTGCTGTAGTACTGCGGGCCCTCGGCGCGGAGCGCGAGGGCGTCGTTGTACGAGGTCTGCGGCGCGCCGGAGTCGGTCCGGTATGCGGGCCAGCCGTCCACGCCCTGGACGGCGTCGAAGTGCTCGTTGATCGACTTGCTGGAGGTCACCGTTGGCTTCGCCCAGCGCTCGCGGGCCCGGCGGGCGTCCGCGTTGGCCGCTGCCACGGTGGATTCGGCGAAGACGACGCCGACCATCAGCACGGCCGCCACGGGGAGCAGTACGCGGCGCTTCCCGCTCAGCGCGAGCAGGGTCAGGGCCAGCAGGGAGACGGCCCCGCCGCCGAGCACGGCCGGCCAGGTCCAGCCGCCGAAGTCGTTGGTGTGCCGCAGCAGGAAGGTGGCGGCCACCAGCAGCGCGGCGGCCAGGGCCAGGTGCAGCGGGCGCGGCCGGTGGGCCAGGGCCAGCCAGGCCAGGATGACCACCATCCCGCTGAAGACGAAGGCCTCGCGGTAGGGGTTGCCGTTCGGCACCGCGAGCCCGTGCCACACGTACTGCGTGGGCGGGAACTGGAACGAGACGACGACGAGCAGGGTCGCGGCCGCCCACACCAGGCGGGTCTTCTTGGCGATGGCGGTGTTGAAGACGAAGGTGGCGGCCAGGATCAGGCCGAGCGAGGCCACGTAGAGGCGCGGCCGGCCGCCCCACAGGTGGGTGGCCGGGAGCATGCCCGCGAGGAAGATATCGATCCGGACCGGAACGAAGGCGGCCGCCTGGGTGGGCTGTGCCGAGCCGCTGGACAGGAAGGACGGCAGGAGCAGGGGGAGCGTGAGCAGGATCCCGGTCGCGGCGGCCGTCGCGGCCCGCCACAGCGCGCGCAGCAGGTGCGCGCCCGTCATGTCGCGGGTGACCAGGCGGATGGCGAGCAGCACGCAGGCGGCCATCGTCGCCATCATCGCCGTGTAGAAGTTCCCGTACCAGGCGAGCGCGACCAGCAGGGCCGCGCCCGGCCAGCGGCGCCCCTCCAGGCACCACTCCACCGCGATGCCGAGCATCGGGAGGGCGACCAGGCCCCACAGCCACATGGGGACGTACGAGGCGTCGCTCAGGGCCCAGCCGCACAGGCCGTAGCAGGCGCCGAGGACGCCGCGCTGCCACCAGGGGCCGGGGTGCAGCTTGCCGAGGTACACCGTCATCAGGGCGGCGGCGGTGCCCATGGTGATCGGAGTGATCGCGAAGACGGCGAGGTCGACGTGGGCGCGGGGGACCAGGACGGCCAGCCACGAGAAGGGGTTGCCGAGGTAGGTGTGGTAGTCGGACAGGAACTGCTGTCCGAAGCCGCCGCGCCAGGTGAAGAGCAGGTCGCCGGCGGCCTGTCCGTGGGCCAGGTCCCACAGCGCGCGGTGGAAGGGCACGTACTGGTTGGCCTGGTCGTTCACGGCCCGGCCGGTGTTGCCGAAGGGGAAGGTGCCGCGGGCCGCCCAGGCCGCGCAGAAGGCCCCGGAGGTGACGAGGAAGGCGAGCAGCGGCCCGTACAGGCGTGCGAGGCGCGGGTGCCTGCGGCGGCGGGGCGGGGAGGGGTGGTGGCCGTCGTCGGGGGGCGGGCTGTCCGCCGTCGCCGGCTCCGAGGTGACCGTCCCCAATGTCCCGCTCCCTGGTGGTCGTGCCGTTTGGGCTGAATCGCTCGGAAGTTTAGTTCGCCGGGCCGGTGTGCCGCCGCCGTCGGTCCGCCGTCGGTCTGCCGTCGGTCTGCCGTCGGTCCGCCGCGGGTCCGCCGTGGGTGCCGCAGTGGGTGCGCCGTCCGTCGGTCCGCAGGCCGCCGGTCGGTCGCCCGCCGCTTCCGGGGCCGGGTCTCCCGGCGGGTCCCGCGGCAGGTTCGCGGCAGGTCTCGCGCATACGCTCGTACGGGTGCCGGCCCGGCCGCCGCTACCACGCCACTACCACATCCGCGAGTCGGCGGGGCCGCGCGGGGGTGTCGCCCGTGCGGCGCATGGGCCGTGGGGATCTACGGGGTCGCACGCCCGGGCTTTTGTTTTGACCGGAGTGGATGCGGTAGGTACGCTCAGACCTTGTGCCTGGGGTGTGCCTGGGCTCCCGTGCGTGTCCATCAACCGCAGGAGAGCCCGTATCGGCCACCGCGATCCATGCGTTTCCGTGCTTGCGCGGAGGTCCGCCGGATCCGACACACCCGACCGCGTGGGTCGGCAAATGTTTCAGGTTAGCTTCACTAACGGCACACAGAAACCGGAGAAGTAGTGCCTACGATCCAGCAGCTGGTCCGTAAGGGCCGGCAGGACAAGGTCGAGAAGACAAAGACCCCCGCGCTTGAGGCTTCGCCCCAGCGTCGCGGCGTCTGCACGCGTGTGTTCACGACCACCCCGAAGAAGCCGAACTCGGCGCTGCGTAAGGTCGCGCGTGTGCGTCTGACCTCTGGCATCGAGGTCACCGCTTACATTCCGGGTGAGGGACACAACCTGCAGGAGCACTCGATCGTGCTCGTGCGTGGTGGCCGTGTGAAGGACCTGCCGGGTGTTCGTTACAAGATCATCCGCGGTGCGCTTGACACCCAGGCTGTCAAGAACCGCAAGCAGGCCCGCAGCCGCTACGGCGCCAAGAAGGAGAAGTAAGAATGCCTCGTAAGGGCCCCGCCCCGAAGCGCCCGGTCATCATCGACCCGGTCTACGCATCTCCTCTGGTGACGTCGCTCATCAACAAGATCCTCCTGAACGGCAAGCGCTCCACCGCCGAGCGCATCGTCTACGGCGCCATGGAAGGCCTCCGCGAGAAGACCGGCAACGACCCGGTCATCACGCTGAAGCGCGCGCTGGAGAACGTCAAGCCGTCGCTCGAGGTCAAGTCCCGCCGTGTCGGTGGCGCGACCTACCAGGTCCCCGTCGAGGTCAAGCCGGGTCGCCAGTCGACCCTGGCCCTCCGCTGGCTCGTGGGTTACTCCCGCGCCCGTCGTGAGAAGACCATGACCGAGCGCCTCATGAACGAGCTGCTCGACGCCTCCAACGGTCTTGGCGCTGCCGTCAAGAAGCGCGAGGACACGCACAAGATGGCCGAGTCCAACAAGGCCTTCGCGCACTACCGCTGGTAGTCCCAACCCACATCGAGACCGAGAGAAGACTGAGCCGATATGGCTACCACTTCGCTTGACCTGGCCAAGGTGCGCAACATCGGCATCATGGCTCACATCGACGCGGGCAAGACGACCACCACCGAGCGCATCCTGTTCTACACCGGTGTGTCTTACAAGATCGGTGAAGTCCACGACGGCGCTGCCACGATGGACTGGATGGAGCAGGAGCAGGAGCGCGGCATCACGATCACGTCCGCCGCGACGACCTGCCACTGGCCGCTCGAGGACGTCGACCACACCATCAACATCATCGACACCCCGGGTCACGTGGACTTCACCGTCGAGGTGGAGCGTTCGCTCCGCGTCCTCGACGGCGCTGTCACCGTGTTCGACGGTGTCGCCGGTGTGGAGCCGCAGTCCGAGACCGTTTGGCGTCAGGCGGACCGCTACGGCGTGCCGCGCATCTGCTTCGTCAACAAGCTGGACCGCACCGGCGCCGAGTTCCACCGCTGCGTCGAGATGATCAAGGACCGCCTTGGCGCGGTTCCGATCGTCATGCAGCTCCCCATCGGTGCCGAGGCCGACTTCACTGGTGTCGTCGACCTCGTCACGATGAAGGCGTTCGTCTGGTCCGCCGAGGCGACCAAGGGCGAGATGTACGACGTCGTCGACATCCCGGCCACGCACACCGAGGCTGCTGAAGAGTGGCGCGGCAAGCTGGTCGAGACCGTCGCCGAGAACGACGACGAGATCATGGAGCTCTTCCTGAACGGCGACGAGCCGTCCGTGGAGCAGCTGCACGCCGCCGTCCGTCGCATCATCCTCGGCTCCGGCAAGGGCAAGGGCGAGGCCACGATCACCGCGGTGTTCTGTGGCACGGCGTTCAAGAACAAGGGCGTTCAGCCCCTGCTCGACGCCGTCGTCCGCTACCTGCCGTCGCCGCTGGACATCGAGGCCATCGAGGGCCACGACGTCCGCGACGCCGAGGTCGTCGTGAAGCGCAAGCCGTCCGACGAGGAGCCGCTCGCGGCGCTGGCGTTCAAGATCATGAGCGACCCGCACCTCGGTAAGCTCACCTTCGTCCGGGTTTACTCGGGCCGCCTGGAGGCCGGCACTGCGGTGCTGAACTCCGTCAAGGGCAAGAAGGAGCGCATCGGCAAGATCTACCGCATGCACGCCAACAAGCGTGAAGAGATCGCCGCGGTGGGCGCCGGTGACATCGTCGCCGTCATGGGCCTGAAGCAGACCACCACCGGTGAGACGCTGTGTGACGACAAGGCACCCGTGATCCTGGAGTCCATGGACTTCCCGGCTCCGGTCATCCAGGTCGCCATCGAGCCCAAGTCCAAGGGTGACCAGGAGAAGCTGGGTGTCGCCATCCAGCGTCTCGCGGAGGAGGACCCCTCCTTCCACGTTCACTCGGACGAGGAGACGGGCCAGACCATCCTCGGCGGTATGGGCGAGCTGCACCTCGAGGTGCTGGTCGACCGTATGAAGCGCGAGTTCAAGGTCGAGGCCAACGTCGGCAAGCCGCAGGTCGCGTACCGCGAGACGATCCGCAAGGGCGTCGAGCGTCACGACTACACCCACAAGAAGCAGACCGGTGGTACCGGTCAGTTCGCCAAGGTGCAGATCGCGATCGAGCCGATCACCGAGGCCGACGGTCCGGCGTACGAGTTCGTGAACAAGGTCACCGGTGGCCGCATCCCGAAGGAGTACATCCCTTCGGTCGACGCGGGTGCGCAGGAAGCCATGCAGTTCGGCATCCTGGCGGGCTACGAGATGACTGGCGTCCGCGTCATTCTTCTCGACGGTGGCTACCACGAGGTCGACTCCTCCGAGCTCGCGTTCAAGATCGCCGGTTCGCAGGCCTTCAAGGAGGCCGCGCGCAAGGCTTCTCCCGTGCTCCTTGAGCCGATGATGGCCGTCGAGGTCACCACGCCCGAGGACTACATGGGTGACGTCATCGGCGACATCAACTCTCGCCGTGGCCAGATCCAGGCCATGGAGGAGCGTCACGGCGCTCGCGTCGTGAAGGGCCTCGTGCCGCTTTCGGAGATGTTCGGCTACGTCGGAGACCTCCGCAGCAAGACCTCGGGTCGCGCCAGCTACTCGATGCAGTTCGACTCCTACGCCGAGGTTCCCCGGAACGTCGCCGAGGAGATCATCGCGAAGGCCAAGGGCGAGTAACTCTTCCGAGTTCACGCTTTAGGCTTGCCACCGGAACCTCTGGGGCAACAGGAGTACCCCTCCCGTTGTCCCGGGGGAGCCGGCTATCCAGCAAAGATCACCTGGCGCCGATCTGTAAGGCGTACAGAACCACTCTCAGGAGGACCCCCGTGGCGAAGGCGAAGTTCGAGCGGACTAAGCCGCACGTCAACATCGGCACCATCGGTCACATTGACCACGGTAAGACGACCCTCACGGCCGCCATTACCAAGGTGCTGCACGACAAGTACCCGGACCTGAACGCGGCTTCGGCCTTCGATCAGATCGACAAGGCTCCTGAGGAGCGCCAGCGCGGTATCACCATCTCGATCGCGCACGTCGAGTACCAGACTGAGGCGCGTCACTACGCCCACGTCGACTGCCCGGGTCACGCGGACTACATCAAGAACATGATCACCGGTGCGGCGCAGATGGACGGCGCCATCCTCGTGGTCGCCGCCACCGACGGCCCGATGCCGCAGACCAAGGAGCACGTGCTCCTGGCCCGCCAGGTCGGCGTCCCCTACATCGTTGTCGCCCTGAACAAGGCCGACATGGTGGACGACGAGGAGATCCTGGAGCTCGTCGAGCTCGAGGTCCGTGAGCTGCTCTCCGAGTACGACTTCCCGGGCGACGACCTTCCGGTCGTCCGCGTCTCCGCGCTGAAGGCGCTCGAGGGCGACGCCGAGTGGGGCGAGAAGCTCATCGGCCTCATGGACGCCGTCGACGAGGCCATCCCGACCCCGCCGCGTGACACCGAGATGCCGTTCCTCATGCCCGTCGAGGACGTCTTCACGATCACCGGTCGCGGTACGGTCGTCACCGGCCGTATCGAGCGTGGTGTCCTGAAGGTCAACGAGACCGTCGACATCATCGGTATCAAGGAAGAGAAGACCACCACCACGGTCACCGGTATCGAGATGTTCCGCAAGCTGCTCGACGAGGGCCAGGCCGGCGAGAACGTCGGTCTGCTCCTCCGTGGCATCAAGCGCGAGGACGTCGAGCGCGGCCAGGTCATCATCAAGCCCGGTTCGGTCACCCCGCACACCGAGTTCGAGGCCCAGGCCTACATCCTGTCGAAGGACGAGGGTGGCCGTCACACCCCCTTCTTCAACAACTACCGTCCGCAGTTCTACTTCCGTACCACGGACGTCACGGGTGTCGTCACCCTGCCGGCCGGCACGGAGATGGTCATGCCGGGCGACAACACCGAGATGACGGTCGCGCTGATCCAGCCGGTCGCCATGGAGGAGGGCCTGAAGTTCGCCATCCGTGAGGGTGGTCGTACCGTGGGCGCCGGCCAGGTCACCAAGATCACGAAGTAATTCGTGTTCTGACCTGGTAGCTCGGTCACCGAGCACCAAGTTGCACTGAAGGGCCCCGTCCCACCGCTCCGGCGGAGGGACGGGGCCCTTCGGCGTTCCCCGGCGGCCCGGCGGCCCGGCGGCCGACCTGATCTGGATACGAGAGAGGGCCGCACCCCTGGTCGGGGTGCGGCCCTCTCTCGTACGGCGCAGGCGCGGCGGAGGCCGGGTCAGCTCACGCGGAGCGACTCGATGAACTCCTTGCAGGCCGCGTAGTCGGGCAGCAGCCCGGACGCGATGGCCTCGGCCAGCGACGGGGCGGCCTCGTCGCGGGCGGACAGCTGCGGGACGTCGGCCGGCCACTCGATGCCGAGGTCGGCGTCGAGCGGGTGAACCGAGTGCTCGCCGGTCGGGTTGTACGTCTCCGAGCAGAGGTACGAAAGCGTCGCGTCGTCGCTCAGCGCGCAGAAGCCGTGGCCCAGGCCCTCGGCGATGTAGACCGCGCGGCGGTCCACGTCGTCGAGGCGGACGCCTTCCCACCGGCCGAAGGTGGGGGAGCCCACCCGGAGGTCGACGATGACGTCGAGCACGGCGCCGCGCACGCAGGTCACGTACTTGGCCTGGCCGCGCGGTACGTCGGCGAAGTGGATGCCGCGGACCACGCCCGCGGAGGAGACCGAGAGGTTCGCCTGCGCCAGGTTCAGCGGGTGGCCGACCACCTCGGCGAGCCGGTCGAAGCGGTACCACTCGGTGAACAGGCCGCGCGGGTCGCCGTGCAGCTGCGGGGTGACCTCGAAGGCGCCCTCGATGGAGAGTTCGCGGAACTTCATCGCGCGGCCTCCTCGTCGAGCAGGGTCAGCAGGTAGTCGCCGTAACCGCTCTTGGTGAGGGGCTCGGCGAGCGCGCGCAGCTGCACGGAATCGATCAGGCCGGCCCGCCAGGCCGCCTCCTCGATGCAGCCGATCTTGAAGCCCTGACGCTCCTCGATGACCCGGACGAACTCGGACGCCTGCACCATCGAGACGAAGGTGCCGGTGTCCAGCCACGCGGTACCGCGGTCGAGGATGGTGACGTTCAGCTCACCGGCCTGGAGGTACGCGTCGTTGACGGCGGTGATCTCCAGCTCGCCACGGGCGCTGGGCTTCAGGCCGCGGGCTATCTCGACGACCTGGTTGTCGTAGAAGTACAGGCCCGGCACCGCGTAGCGGGACTTGGGCTTGACCGGCTTCTCCTCGATGGAGATGGCCTGGCCCTTCTCGTCGAACTCCACGACGCCGTACGCCGTCGGGTCCGCCACCGGGTACGCGAACACCCGGCCGCCCTTGGCGCCGGTGTGCTGGGCCAGGCGCGTGCCGAGGCCGCTGCCGTGGAAGATGTTGTCGCCGAGGATGAGCGCGACGGACTCGTCACCGATGAAGTCGGCGCCGAGGACGAAGGCCTGGGCGATGCCCTCCGGACGCTCCTGGACGGCGTACTCCAGCCGCAGGCCGAACTGCGAACCGTCGCCGAGCAGCCGCTCGAACTGGTCGCGGTCTTCCGGAGTGGTGATGATCAGGATCTCGCTGATACCCGCCATCACCAGGGTGGAGAGGGGGTAGTAGATCATCGGCTTGTCGAAGACGGGCAGCAACTGCTTCGAGACTGCCCGGGTCAGCGGCCAGAGTCGGGATCCGGTACCACCGGCCAAGAGGATTCCACGCATGGGGAGAACCCTATGCGAGAGGGCGTGGGGGAGCCGAGCCCAGGGCGTGTGACGTTCGGCGGGCGGCTAGACTCTTCGTATTATGCGCATCCTCGTGACCGGCGGCGCCGGCTTCATCGGTTCAGAATTCGTCCGCCAGCAGCTCGGCGCAGATGCCTCGGCCCGGATCACGGTCTTCGACAAGCTGACCTACTCCGGAGTCGAAGAGAATCTGGCGCCGGTCGCGGACCACCCCGGATACACCTTCGTCAAGGGCGACATCTGCGACGCCGAGGCCGTCGACCAGGTGATGGCCGGCCACGACGTCGTCGTGCACTTCGCCGCCGAGTCCCACGTGGACCGCTCCATCGCGGGTGCGGGCCCCTTCGTGATGACCAACGTGGTGGGCACCCAGGTCCTGCTGGACGCCGCCCGCAAGCACGGCGTCGGCCGCTTCGTCCACATCTCCACGGACGAGGTCTACGGCTCGATCAGCGAGGGCTCCTGGACGGAGGAGTGGCCGCTGGTGCCGAACTCCCCGTACTCCGCCTCCAAGGCGTCGTCCGACCTGCTCGCGCTGGCCTACCACCGCACGCACGGCATGGACGTGGTGGTCACCCGCTGCTCCAACAACTACGGGCACTACCAGTTCCCGGAGAAGGTCATCCCGCTGTTCGTCTCCAACCTGATGGACGGCAAGAAGGTCCCGCTGTACGGCAACGGCGGCAACGTCCGCGACTGGCTGCACGTCTCCGACCACTGCCGCGGCATCGACCTGGCCATGCGCAAGGGCCGCGCCGGCGAGGTCTACAACATCGGCGGCGGCACCGAGCTCACCAACAAGGAGCTCACCGGCGTCCTGCTCGAGGCCGCGGGCCTCGGCTGGGAGATGGTCGAGCAGGTCGAGGACCGCAAGGGCCACGACCTCCGCTACTCCATCGACATCAGCAAGATCGGCGCCGAGCTGGGCTACGCCCCGCAGGTCACCTTCGAGGACGGCATCAAGGCCACGATCGAGTGGTACCGCGAGAACCGTGCCTGGTGGGAGCCGCTCAAGGTGAAGGCAGCGCTGCAGAAGTGACCGCCAGCCCCACGGCCACGCGCTGGCTCGTCACCGGCGCCGCCGGGATGCTCGGCCAGGACCTCCTGGCCGTCCTGAAGGACTTCGGCATCGAGGCCGTCGGCCTCGGCCGGGCCGACCTCGACATCACCGACCCGGCAGCCGTCCGGGCCGCCGTCGAGGGCGTCGCCGTGGTCGTCAACTGTGCCGCCTGGACCGACGTGGACGGAGCGGAGACGGCCGAGGAGGCCGCAACCGCCGTCAACGGCACCGGCGTACGGGTCCTCGCCGCGGCCTGCGCCGCGGCCGGTGCCCGCCTGCTGCACGTCTCCACCGACTACGTTCTGCCCGGCGACGCCTCGCAGCCGTACCCCGAGGACGCCGAGACCGGCCCGGTCAACGCCTACGGGCGGACCAAGCTGGTCGGCGAGCAGGCCGTCGCCGAGCTTCTGCCGCAGGACGGCTACGTCGTCCGCACCGCCTGGCTGTACGGCGAGCACGGGCCGAACTTCGTCGCCACCATGCTGAAGCTGGCCGCCCAGCGGGACACCCTGGACGTCGTCGACGACCAGCACGGCCAGCCCACCTGGTCGTACGCGCTCGCCCGCCGGCTCGTCGAGCTGGGGCAGGCCGCGCTGGAGGGCCGCGCCCCCGGCGGCGTCTACCACGGCACCGCGAGCGGCCGGACGACCTGGCTCGGCCTGGCCCGCGAGGCCTACCGGCTCGGCGGGCTGGACCCGGAGCGGATCCGTCCGACCACCTCCGCCGCGTTCGTGCGCCCCGCCGCCCGCCCGGCCTTCAGCGTGCTCGCGCACGACCGCTGGGCCGAAGCGGGCCTGGCGCCCCTCGCCGACTGGCGGGAGCAGCTCGCCGAAGCACTCGGCACCCCGGTCTTCGCCGCACTGGCCACGCAGGCCCGGGACGGCCGGGCGGGATGAGAACCCTGCTGAACAAGCTGACCGCGGCGCTGCCGCCGGGCACCGTCGCGGTGGCCGGCGGCACCGTCGTGCTCGGCGCGGCCTCCTACGTCCACCTGGGCGTGGCCGGCCACAGCCTGTCCGAGCAGGACATGGCGAACGTCTCGGTGCTGTGGACGATCGTGATGTCCATCGGCATCGGCGTGTTCTTCCCCATCGAGCAGGAGCTCACCCGGATCGTCTCCGCCCGTGTGGTCCTGGGCCAGGGCACCACCCCGGTGCTGCGCCGGGCCACCCTGCTGACCGCGGGGATGCTCGGCGTGACCCTGCTCGTCCTGGGCCTGGGCGCGGGCCCGATCGCCGACCTGCTCTTCCAGGGCGACCGCGCCCTGGTGGCGGCGCTCGGCGGGGCCTTCGCGGGCATGGCCGTCTGCTACCTCACCCGCGGAGTGCTGGCCGGCCTCGGCCGCTTCGCCGCGTACGGCACGCAGCTCGCCGTCGACGGCGGCCTGCGGATCGTGCTGGCCTTCGGCTGCGCGCTGCTCGGACTGCACTCCGCGCTCGCCTTCAGCCTGGTCCTCGCCATCGCGCCCGTCATCGCGACGCTGGTCACCCTGCCGGCGCTGCTGCGCGCGGTCGGCCCCGGCGAGCCGATCGCCTGGCGCGAGCTGTGCAGCGGCCTGGGCCTGCTCATCTGCGCGACGCTGCTGTCGCAGGCCGTCGTCAACGCGGCGGTCCTGAGCACCAAACTGCTGGCCCCGACCGACAGCGTGCTGATCGCCGCGCTACTGAGCGCGCTGGTCCTGGCGCGGGTGCCGCTCTTCGTCTTCGGCTCGCTCCAGGCCTCGTTGCTGAGCGGCCTCACCGCGGCCTTCACGGCCGGGGACCGGGCCGCGTTCTGGGCGATGCTGCGCCGGATCGGGCTGGTCGTCGGCGGGCTCGGCCTGCTCGGCGGGGTGCCCGCCACCGCGCTCGGCCCCTGGCTGATCGAGGTGCTCTTCGGCGCCAAGCCGAGGCTGGGCTGCTTCGACTTCTTCCTGATGTCCGCGGGCACCGTGGCGTACATGTTCGCGATGGTCCTCGGACAGGCACTCATGGTATTCAAGCGGCACAACCTGCAACTGCTCTGCTGGGCCCTCGGTACCGCGGTCCTGGTGGGCATCACCCTGATTCCGGGGGACGTGGCCGTGCGCGTGATCGTTGCCTACGCCGTCGGCTCCGTCGCCACCGTGCTCGCTATGCTGGCAGCGCTGAGGCTGAGTTTCCCCGGAGCGGCTGCGGCAGCCACCGAAGGGCCCGGGCAGATGGCCGACACAGGCCGCCTGGGCGTGGGCGCGGTCGGAAAATGACCATGCCTGCCCACGACGTCACACCGATCACCGAGCACTCGTTTGTGCCCCATTCCGCTGGAGCTACCGTGTCCGATTACGACGATGTCTGGCTGGTCATACCGGCCTATAACGAGGGCCAGGTGATCGCCGACGTGGTCGAGGGGGCCCGCAAGACGTTCCCCAACATCGTCGTCGTCGACGACGGCAGCACGGACGACTCGGCCAGGCACATAACCACCACCGGTGCGCACTTGGTGCGCCACCCGGTCAACCTCGGCCAGGGCGCGGCCCTGCAGACCGGCCTCACGTACGCGCTCGCCCAGCCCGGCGCCCGCTACTTCGCCACCTTCGACGCGGACGGTCAGCACCAGACCAAGGACGTCGAGACGATGGTCGCGGTGCTGCGCCGCGACGAGGCGGACGTCGTACTCGGCTCCCGCTTCATCGAGCAGAACGGCCAGGTGCCGTGGATCAAGCAGGTGGTGCTGCGTACGGCCGCCGCGGTCAGCCCGACCGCCCGCAAGCTCAAGCTCACCGACGCGCACAACGGTCTGCGCGTCCTGGGCCGTGAAGCCGCCGAGCAGCTGAACATCACCATGAACGGCATGGCGCACGCGTCCGAGCTCGTCGGCTTCCTGGCCGGCTCCGGCCTGCGGGTCACCGAGGTACCGGTGGACATCCTCTACACCGATTACTCACGCGCCAAGGGTCAGTCCCTGATCAACGGCGTCAACATCCTTTTTGACATTTCGCTGCGGGAGCGTGGGCGTCGATGAAGTACTTCTGGATTCAGCTGCTGCTGATCCTCGGCTCGGTGTCCATGGCACTCATGTTCATCCGGACCTGGGGCCAGGCGAAGAACCGGGCGTGGAAGCGCATAGCGTTCTCCGTGTTCGTGGTCGTCAACGTCTACGCGGTGCTCCGCCCGACGGACGTCACCTGGCTCGCCCAGCAGCTCGGCGTCGGCCGAGGCACCGACCTCGTGCTCTACGTGATGGTGCTCGCGATGGGCTTCCTCACGCTCAACACCTTCCTGCGCTTCCGGTCGCTGGAGAAGAAGATCACCGACCTGGCGCGGACCGTGGCCATCAACGAGGGCGTCCGGCACAACGACGAGCGCCTCGGGCAGGATTCCGACGCGGATTCCGACGCGGCCGCCGATGCCGACTCCGACTCCGTGAAGGCCTGACGCTCCATGGTGACCTTCGACTTCATGCTCCCCTACTACGGGGACGTGCAGCTGATGCAGGACGCCGTGCGCAGCGTCCTGGCGCAGACCGACCGGGACTTCCGGCTCGTCGTCATCGACGACGGCAAGGAGCCGGACGTACCCGGCTGGTTCGAGCAGCTCGGCGACGAGCGGGTCCACTACACCCGCAACGAGCAGAACCTCGGCATCACCAAGAACTTCCAGAAGTGCGTGGAGCTCTCCGAGGCCGACTACGTGGTCATCATGGGCTGCGACGACATCCTGCACCCGCACTACCTGGAGACCGTCCGCGGGATCATCGGCGCCCACGCGGGCGTCGGCATGGTCCAGCCCGGCGTCGAGGTCATCGACGGCTCGGGCCGGGTCATGCAGGGCGGCCTGGCGGACAACACCAAGAAGCGGCTGTACGCGCCGCAGGTGAAGGGCCGCCGCCTGATGGGCGGGGAGGAGCTGGCCGCCAGCGTGCTGCGCGGGAACTGGCTGTACTTCCCCTCCATCGCCTGGCGCGGCGAGGCGCTGCGCAAGGTGAACTTCCGCGACGACTACTCGGTGATCCAGGACCTCGCGCTGGTGGTCGACCTGCTGGAGGCCGGTGAGGAGATGGTGATCGACCAGTCGACCACCGTCTTCCAGTACCGCCGCCACGCGGTCAGCGAGTCCTCGGTGCAGGCCTTCTCCGGAACCCGGTTCGCCGAGGCCGAGCGGTACTTCGCCGCGGTCGCCGCGCGCATGGACGCCCGCGGCTGGCCCAAGGCGGCCCGCGCGGCGCGCTTCCACAGCGCCTCCCGCCTGCACGCGCTGACCATGCTCCCCGGCGCACTGCGCCGCGGGCAGCGGGAGGGCGCCCGCACCCTGGCGAAGCACGCCTTCACCTCCGGCCAGAACTGAGCCGACAGCCGGTACCGCACACCACGAAACGGACTGAGATGACACACCTGGCCCCCGAGGAGGTCGGTGAGGCCGGCGCTCCGGCGCCCCGCCCCGCCCCGACAGCGGAAGGAAAGAGCCGTCTGTCCTCCTCAAGGAGCCGGGCGTGGCTCTCCCGGCGGTGGGTGCTCCCGCTGGCCGAGGTCGTCGTCAGCCTCGTGGCGGCCCTCGGGTTCACGCTGCTGAGCACGCACATCAGCGTGAACCCCCTGATCCGGGTCGGCCAGGTCAGCGGTCTCGCCAAGCTCCAGCAGTACGTGGCCGTCCTCGGCCTGCCGCTGCTCGCGGTCCTGCTGTACACCGCCTACCGCGGCTCGCTCCTTCGCCACCAGGTGGCCAAGCGCCTGGTGTGCGCCGCGCTGGCCGGACTCGCAACGGGCGTACTGGCCGGCGGCGTGGTCGTCGCGCTGCGCGGTACGCCCTGGGGGCTCGGCGGCCAGGAGGGCGACCCGAGCGCCCTGATCGCCATGGCGAACTCGTTCCTGCACGGCGAGAGCATGTCGGGCATCTACCCGCCCCTGTTCCCCGGCCTGATGGCCGTCTGGGCGAAGATCCGCTACGACATGCCCGGCGGCACCGGGTTCGCCCTCAAGGACTTCCAGATCTTCTTCACCGCGATCGCGGGCCCGATGACGTACCTGGCCTGGCGGCTGCTGCTCCGGCCGTTCTGGGCGCTGCTCATCGCCGTGCCCTCGGCCCTCCTCTTCATGGACCCGATCCGCCCGTACAGCCACGGCAGCATGCTCGTCCTGCTGCCCCTGCTCGGGTACTGCCTGCGCGAGATGCGCCGCTCCGGCTCGCGGCCGCTGCGCCAGTCGCTGCTGCGCGGCGCGGTCCTCGGCCTGGTCTTCGGCGTGGTCTTCCTCTGGTACTCCGGCTGGTACGTCTGGGCCGCGCCCGGGGTGTTCGTGCTCGCGCTGTGCCTCTTCCCCTGGCGCGCCGGGAAGACGGCGGTCAAGCGGGCCGGCGCGTTCGTCGGCGTCACCCTGCTGACCGCCGGTGTCGTCGGCGCCCCGCTGATCTACCAGATGGCCCGGCTCGGCTCCCAGACCCCGGACCGCTACGCCTTCCTGGCCGTGTACGTCGACCCGACCTACGTGCTGGGCTGGGTGTCCGACCGGTCCGGGAAGCTGGAGTACCAGACCTGGCCGGCGGCCGGAGAGATGGCGGGCCAGAGCGGCTTCGCCCTGCTGCTGCTGTTCGCCGTGGGCCTGGGCGTCGGCCTGGCGCTGCGCAACACCATGGTGCTGACCGCCGCCGCCACGCTGGCCGGCGCCTGGCTGGCCCGCTTCTGGTTCGCCTCGCACATGGCGCACGACAAGGCCGTGCAGCTCTACCCGCGCACCACGTGGATCATCATGTACTGCCTGATGATCCTGGCCGTCCTCGGCATGATGGCCGTGGTCAACCGGGGCTCCGGCTGGGCCGAGCGCACCCTGCGGCCGAGCGGCGCCGCCCGAGATGCCCGGGTCGTTCCCCGGCGGGTGGTCGCGCAGCTCGCGGCCGGCATGGTGTGCGCGATCGCGCTGTTCGCCACGATGGGCGCGTCCTGGTCGGTCAACCGGTACATGCCGCAGTCCGACAACATGTCGATGGGCATCGACGCCTGGCGGGCCCACACCATCAAGAAGGCGGACGGCACCTGCCCGCGCTTCGCGCCGAACAAGAAGAACTGTGCGGACATCGTCACGAACGACTGGCGGCAGAACCCCGACGACGGCGCCCTGTGGTGCGGCGGCATCGGACCGCTGAACTGGCAGGCCGTGTGCGGGCGCAAGGCGCCGGCCTCGGAGCTGCAGAAGGAAGAGCAGGAGCAGAAGGCGAAGAAGTAGCCTCCGCCCCAATCGAGGGCCCCCGTACCGCAGTTCGCCGCGGTCCGGGGGTCCTCGCGCATCCGCACCCGTGTTCCCCTTACACCCACCCCCCTGTTCGAGCCGACACCGGCGGCCAGTAGCATCCGCCCGGTCAGGCATGTCTTCTGACGGACTCACAACAGGGGTTGGGGACAACTTGAAACTAGGTCGTGTGCGCGGAACGGCTCTGGCCGCCGCGCTCGGTGTCGTAGCCGTCTTCGGCATCCAGGGCGTCGCGAACGGCGTCGACGGCGACGGCGAGGTGTCGCCGTACAGTGCGGGCGCCCGTGAGAAGGGCCCGGTCGAGGGGGAGCTGCACAAGCTCGCGCTGAAGCCCAAGGGCAAGGGCGAGGCCGTCCTCTCCCAGCAGGACACCGAGCCCTTCGGGCTCCTCGGCGTCTCCTGGACCGACCCCGAGGCCGAGGTGAAGGGCAAGATCGAGGCCCGCACCAGGGACGCCGCCACCGGCAAGTGGTCGAAGTGGAAGGTGCTGGAGCAGGCCGAGTCCGGCCTCGACGGCAAGCGCCCCGGCCTGCGCGGCGCGACCGAGCCCGTCTGGGTCGGTCCGTCCGACGGAGCCGAGGTACGGGTGGGCGGCGGGTCCGCCGATCTGCCCGCCGGCATGGAACTGAACATGGTGGACCCGGGCGCGGGCGCCGCGAAGGCCAAGAAGAAGGGCGCCCTGAGCCTCGGGCCGGCCTCCCTCGCCCTTCCCGCGGCGGACCCGGCGCCGACGACGCCGGGACCGGAGTCGACCGCCCCGCGGCCGGACGTGGTCCCGCGCGTGCAGTGGGGTGCTGACGAATCCCTGAACAACGAGGGCCCGATCTACCTCCCCGGTGCGAAGGTCAAGGCGCTCTTCGTCCACCACACCGCGTCCACCGCGCCGTACGAGTGCTCCGAGTCCGCGGCCATCGTGCGCGGTCTGCACGTCTACCACGTGAAGACCAACGGCTGGCGGGACCTCGGCTACAACTTCCTCGTCGACAAGTGCGGCAACCTCTTCGAGGGCCGTCAGGGCGGTGTGGACCAGCCCGTCATGGGCGCGCACACCTACGGCTGGAACTCGGAGTCGACGAGCGTCGCCGTCCTCGGTGACTACACGACCGCCGGGGCCTCGGCCGCCGCGCTCGAAGGCATCTCCAAGGTCGCGGCGTACAAGCTGGGCCAGTACGACGGCGACATGAACGGCACCACGACGCTGACCGCCGGCGCCACCCAGACCAACTTCTTCGGCACCGGCTTCACCGCCGGGCAGCAGTACTCCTTCAAGACCGTCTCGGGCCACCGCGACGGCTTCAACACCCAGTGCCCGGGCAACCAGCTCTACCCGCAGCTGGATTCGCTCCGCAAGTCGGGCCCCGCGGCCCAGCTGAAGATCGCCTCGGTGAACGGGGCGGCGGCCACGCCCGGCGCCCCCCTCCCCAGCGGCGCGGCCCTCACCGTCGACTGGACCACCAGCACGGCGAGCGCCCAGCTGAGCAAGTTCGAGGTGCTGGTCGACGGCGAGTCCGTCGCGGTCGCCGGCGCGTCGGACCGCAAGGCGATGGCGGCGCTGACCGACGG
Source organism: Streptomyces sp. cmx-11-4 (assembly GCA_049998195.1). Lineage (GTDB taxonomy): Bacteria > Actinomycetota > Actinomycetes > Streptomycetales > Streptomycetaceae > Streptomyces. Next base: position 263,836 of record JAEBET010000008.1, on the reverse strand, counting down.
TCGCCACGAGGTCCGGGTCAAGGCGACCGCCGCGAACGGCAAGGTCTCCACGAGCCTCGCGGTCACCGTCGACGCGAACGTCCCCGGTGCCAAGTTCGTCCCCCTCTCCCCGAAGCGCCTGATGGACACCCGTGAGGGCCTCGGCGTCCGCAAGGGCCCGGTCGGTCCGGGCGGCGTGGTCACCCTGCCGGTGGCCGCCGCCACCGGTGGCACGCCCACCGCGGTCGTGCTGAACGTGACGGCGACGAACCCGACGGAGCCGAGCTTCGTGTCGGTGTACCCGGGCGGTACGACGCGCTCCAGCGCGTCGAACCTGAACTTCACCCCGGGCAAGACGATCCCGAACCTGGTGGTCGTGCCGGTCATCAACGGGACCGTCAGCTTCTACAACAACCAGGGCAACGTCGACCTGATCGCGGACATCACCGGCTACTTCACCTCGAGCGGTGAGGGTGCCACGCAGACCAACTTCGGCCCCAAGCGCCTGATGGACACCCGTGAGGGTCTGGGCGTGCCGAAGGGCGCGGTCGGCACCGGCGGTGTGGTCACGCTGCCCGTGGCGGGCGTCGACGGCGTCCCGGCCACCGGCGTCAAGGCCGTGGTGCTGAACGTGACGGCGACGAACCCGACGCAGCCGAGCTTCGTGTCCGTGTACCCGAGCGGTACGACCCGCTCCAGCGCCTCGAACCTGAACTTCACCCCGGGCCAGACGATCCCCAACCTGGTGGTCGTGCCGGTCGTGGACGGGAAGGTCAGCTTCTACAACAACCAGGGCACCGTCGACCTCATCGCCGACATCACGGGCTACTTCTCGGACAGCGCCGCGGGCGCCATGCAGGCGAACTTCGGTCCGAAGCGCCTGATGGACACCCGTGCGGGCCTGGGCGTCCGCCAGGGCCCGGTGGCCGGCGGCAGCGTCGTCACGCTGCCGGTGGCGGGCGTCGGCGGCATCCCGGCCGCCGGTGTGAAGGCCGTGGTGCTGAACGTGACGGCGACGAACCCGACCGAGGCGAGCTTCGTGTCGGTGTTCCCGAGCGGTACGACCCGTACGAGCGCCTCGAACCTGAACGTCACCGCCGGTCTCACGATCCCCAACCTGGTGGTCGTACCGGTCGTGGACGGGAAGGTCAGCTTCTACAACAACTCGGGGTCCGTGGATCTCATCGCGGACATCACGGGCTATTTCAGTTAGTGGTCTGAACCTGTCTTTCCGCACGTGAGAGGCCCCGCACCACACGGTGCGGGGCCTCTCACGCATTTCGGCGCCGGCGCCCGGCGACCGGAGTGACGCGGGATGGGTGCGGCGGTTTGACCACGGAGCGTGGCGGGGTATTCTCTTCCGCCCGATTGGCCAGGTACGTGCCTCGTATGGCAGACTACTCAAGTTGCTCGGCTGAGTGCCGATGCTGCGCGCCTCCCGCCGGGAGGACCGGAAGCGAGTCCCACAGTACTCGTCGTCCTTAATCTGCCTTCCGGGGCAGCAATGGGGACGGACGTACGGGAATCTTCTGGGAAGTGTCAGCACGGTGCCCACCAGGCGCTCGGTGGGTGTTTCTCCCCCGACACGCGGTCTCAGGGACCGCACCCCCTTGGATGAGGGAATTTCCGTATGGGAATTTTCTGTAGAGGGAGTGCGACACGCCCGACCGCGTGGGTCGGAGGAGGAGCCGCGGGATCCGTCCCGCAGCCGCCCGAGGGCCAGAGCGTTCCACATACAGACAGGACTACGGAGTAGCCATGGCGGGACAGAAGATCCGCATCCGGCTCAAGGCCTACGACCACGAGGTCATCGACTCCTCGGCGAAGAAGATCGTCGAGACGGTGACGCGCACTGGTGCGTCGGTCGCGGGCCCGGTGCCGCTGCCCACTGAGAAGAACGTGTACTGCGTCATCAAGTCGCCGCACAAGTACAAGGACTCGCGCGAGCACTTCGAGATGCGCACGCACAAGCGCCTGATCGACATCCTCGACCCGACCCCCAAGACCGTTGACTCGCTGATGCGCCTGGACCTTCCGGCCGGCGTTGACATCGAGATCAAGCTCTGAGAGGCGTCGAGAAGATGGCAAAGCAGATCAAGGGCGTCCTGGGCGAGAAGCTCGGCATGACCCAGGTCTGGGACGAGAACAACCGTGTCGTCCCGGTGACCGTGGTCAAGGCCGGACCCTGCGTCGTTACCCAGGTCCGTAAGAACGACATCGACGGCTACGAGTCGGTCCAGATCGCCTTCGGCGAGATCGACCCGCGCAAGGTGAACAAGCCCCTCAAGGGCCACTTCGCCAAGGCCGACGTGACCCCCCGCCGCCACCTGGTGGAGCTCCGCACCTCCGACGCCAGCGAGTACACGCTCGGCCAGGAGATCACCGCCGCTGTGTTCGAGTCGGGCGTCAAGGTTGACGTCACGGGCAACAGCAAGGGCAAGGGCTTCGCCGGTGTCATGAAGCGTCACAACTTCAAGGGCCTCGGCGCCGGTCACGGTGTCCAGCGCAAGCACCGCTCCCCCGGTTCGATCGGTGGCTGCGCCACCCCTGGGCGTGTCTTCAAGGGCATGCGCATGGCCGGTCGCATGGGCAACGAGCGCGTCACCACCCAGAACCTGACCATCCACGCGGTTGACGCGGAGAAGGGTCTGCTCCTCATCAAGGGCGCGGTCCCCGGTCCGAACGGCGGCCTCGTCCTGGTCCGTACCGCGGCCAAGGGGGCTTGAGGTAATGAGCACCATTGACATCCTTTCGCCGGCAGGCGACAAGGCCGGTACCGTCGAGCTCCCCGCGGAGATCTTCGACGCGAAGACCAGCGTTCCGCTGATCCACCAGGTCGTTGTCGCCCAGCTGGCAGCTGCCCGTCAGGGCACGCACAAGACCAAGCGTCGTGGCGAAGTCCGTGGTGGTGGCCGCAAGCCGTACCGCCAGAAGGGCACCGGCCGCGCGCGTCAGGGTTCGACCCGAGCCCCGCAGTTCGTCGGCGGTGGCGTCGTCCACGGCCCGCAGCCGCGTGACTACTCCCAGCGGACCCCGAAGAAGATGAAGGCCGCCGCCCTCCGCGGTGCCCTCTCGGACCGTGCGCGTCACTCCCGCATCCACGTCGTCACCGGCGTGGTCGAGGGTTCCGCTTCCACGAAGGCCGCCAAGACGCTGTTCGGCAAGATCTCGGAGCGCAAGAACCTGCTCCTGGTCGTCGAGCGCGCCGACGAGGCCGCGTGGCTGTCCGCCCGCAACCTGCCCCAGGTTCACATCCTGGAGCCGGGCCAGCTGAACACGTACGACGTGATCGTCTCTGACGACGTGGTCTTCACTCAGGCCGCTTTCGAGTCCTTCGTGTCTGGCCCCAAGGCCGATGAGACCGAAGGGAGCGACGCCTGATGTCTGAGGCGACCGTTACCAGCAAGACCTTCAATGACCCGCGCGACCTGCTGATCAAGCCGGTTGTCTCGGAGAAGAGCTACGCGCTGCTGGACGAGAACAAGTACACGTTCATCGTCGCGCCTGGCGCCAACAAGACCCAGATCAAGCAGGCCGTCGAGGCGGTCTTCTCGGTCAAGGTCACCGGGGTCAACACGATCAACCGTCAGGGTAAGCGCAAGCGCACCAAGACCGGTTTCGGCAAGCGTGCCAACACCAAGCGCGCCATCGTGACCCTCGCTGAGGGCGACCGAATCGACATCTTCGGCGGCCAGGGCTCCTAACGGAGTCCTGAGTCGTCCGGAATCGGACGAGGACTGAGAAATGGGTATCCGCAAGTACAAGCCGACGACCCCGGGCCGTCGTGGCTCCAGCGTCGCCGACTTTGTCGAGATCACGCGGTCCACGCCGGAGAAGTCGCTGGTTCGCCCGCTGCACAGCAAGGGCGGCCGTAACAACACCGGTCGGATCACCGTTCGCCACCAGGGTGGTGGACACAAGCGCGCCTACCGCGTGATCGACTTCCGTCGTCACGACAAGGACGGCGTGCCGGCCAAGGTCGCGCACATCGAGTACGACCCCAACCGCACCGCGCGCATCGCGCTCCTGCACTACGCGGACGGCGAGAAGCGCTACATCATCGCGCCGAAGGCTCTGAAGCAGGGCGACCGGATTGAGAACGGCCCCACGGCCGACATCAAGCCCGGCAACAACCTGGCCCTCCGCAACATCCCGGTCGGTACCACGATCCACGCGATCGAGATCCGTCCCGGTGGTGGAGCCAAGTTCGCCCGCTCCGCGGGTGCCTCCGTGCAGCTGCTGGCGAAGGAGGGCACGATGGCCCACCTTCGTATGCCTTCCGGTGAGATCCGCCTGGTCGACGCGCGCTGCCGCGCCACCGTCGGCGAGGTCGGCAACGCCGAGCAGTCGAACATCAACTGGGGCAAGGCCGGCCGCATGCGTTGGAAGGGCGTTCGCCCGTCCGTCCGCGGTGTCGCGATGAACCCGGTTGACCACCCGCACGGTGGTGGTGAGGGCAAGACCAGTGGTGGTCGCCACCCGGTCTCCCCGTGGGGTCAGAAGGAGGGTCGTACTCGCTCGCCGAAGAAGGCTTCGAGCAAGTACATCGTCCGCCGCCGCAAGACGAACAAGAAGCGCTAGGAGCGGGTTTAGATGCCGCGCAGTCTCAAGAAGGGGCCCTTCGTCGACGACCACCTCGTAAAGAAGGTGGACGTCCAGAACGAAGCCGGCACCAAGAACGTCATCAAGACCTGGTCCCGTCGCTCGATGATCATCCCCAGCATGCTGGGTCACACCATCGCGGTGCACAACGGCAAGACCCACGTCCCGGTGTTCGTCACCGAGTCGATGGTCGGCCACAAGCTCGGCGAGTTCTCGCCGACTCGCACCTTCCGCGGCCACGTCAAGGACGACCGGAAGTCGAAGCGCCGCTAAAGGCGGGGTGGTTATGACTATGACTTACACCGAAGGGACAACCATGGAAGCCAGGGCCCAGGCGCGGTACATCCGCGTCACGCCCATGAAGGCCCGCCGCGTGGTGGACCTTATCCGTGGCATGGATGCCACGGAGGCTCAGGCGGTCCTGCGTTTCGCCCCGCAGGCCGCGAGCGTGCCGGTTGGCAAGGTGCTGGACAGCGCCATTGCCAATGCAGCACACAACTACAACCACCCGGACGCCTCCACGCTGGTCATCAGCGAGGCGTTCGTGGACGAGGGCCCGACCCTGAAGCGGTTCCGTCCGCGTGCGCAGGGCCGTGCCTACCGGATCCGCAAGCGGACCAGCCACATCACCGTGGTCGTCAGCAGCAAGGAAGGTTCCCGGTAATGGGCCAGAAGGTAAACCCGCACGGGTTCCGGCTCGGCATCACCACCGACTTCAAGTCGCGTTGGTACGCCGACAAGCTGTACAAGGACTACGTCAAGGAAGACGTCGCCATCCGTCGGATGATGACGTCCGGCATGGAGCGCGCCGGCATCTCGAAGGTTGAGATCGAGCGCACCCGTGACCGCGTGCGTGTGGACATCCACACCGCTCGTCCGGGCATCGTCATCGGCCGCCGTGGCGCCGAGGCCGACCGCATCCGCGGTGACCTCGAGAAGCTCACGGGCAAGCAGGTCCAGCTGAACATCCTCGAGGTCAAGAACCCCGAGGTCGACGCTCAGCTGGTTGCCCAGGCCGTTGCCGAGCAGCTCTCCTCCCGCGTCTCCTTCCGTCGCGCCATGCGTAAGAGCATGCAGGGCACGATGAAGGCCGGCGCCAAGGGCATCAAGATCCAGTGCGGCGGCCGTCTCGGCGGCGCCGAGATGTCCCGCTCCGAGTTCTACCGCGAGGGTCGTGTGCCGCTGCACACGCTGCGCGCGAACGTGGACTACGGCTTCTTCGAGGCCAAGACCACCTTCGGCCGTATCGGTGTGAAGGTCTGGATCTACAAGGGCGACGTCAAGAACATCGCCGAGGTTCGCGCCGAGAACGCCGCGGCCCGTGCGGGCAACCGCCCGGCTCGTGGCGCGGGTGGCGCAGGCGACCGTCCCGCCGGCCGTGGTGGCCGTGGTGGCGAGCGCGGCGGCCGTGGTGGCCGCAAGCCGCAGCAGGCTGCTGGTGCCGAGGCCCCCAAGGCCGACGCTCCCGCCGCCGCTCCGGCTGAGAGCACCGGAACGGAGGCCTGACCAACATGCTGATCCCTCGTAGGGTCAAGCACCGTAAGCAGCACCACCCGAAGCGCCGCGGTATGGCCAAGGGCGGTACTGAGGTCTCGTTCGGCGAGTACGGCATCCAGGCGCTCACCCCCGCCTACGTCACGAACCGCCAGATCGAGGCGGCTCGTATCGCGATGACCCGCCACATCAAGCGTGGCGGCAAGGTCTGGATCAACATCTACCCGGACCGCCCGCTCACGAAGAAGCCTGCCGAGACCCGCATGGGTTCCGGTAAGGGTTCTCCCGAGTGGTGGATCGCCAACGTGCACCCGGGTCGGGTCATGTTCGAGCTGTCCTACCCGAACGAGAAGATTGCTCGTGAGGCGCTCACCCGCGCTGCTCACAAGCTTCCGATGAAGTGCCGGATTGTTCGGCGCGAGGCAGGTGAGTCGTGATGGCGACGGGAACCAAGGCGTCCGAGCTGCGTGAGCTCGGCAACGAGGAGCTCGTTGGCAAGCTGCGCGAGGCCAAGGAGGAGCTGTTCAAGCTCCGCTTCCAGGCGGCCACGGGTCAGCTGGAGAACAACGGCCGGCTCAAGTCCGTCCGTAAGGACATCGCTCGCATCTACACCCTGATGCACGAGCGTGAGCTCGGTATCGAGACGGTGGAGAGCGCCTGATGAGCGAGAACAACGTGACTGAGAAGACCGAGCGCGGTTTCCGCAAGACCCGTGAGGGTCTGGTCGTCAGCGACAAGATGGACAAGACCGTCGTCGTCGCCGTCGAGGACCGCGTCAAGCACGCCCTGTACGGCAAGGTCATCCGCCGTACGAACAAGCTCAAGGCGCACGACGAGCAGAACGCTGCCGGCGTCGGCGACCGCGTCCTCATCATGGAGACGCGTCCGCTGTCGGCGAGCAAGCGCTGGCGCATCGTCGAGATCCTCGAGAAGGCCAAGTAAGCACCTGAGGGGTTTCCCTTAGGTTCGTTCCGCCAGGCTCGGTGGGGGCGGTAGCTCTTCGGAGTGAGGCCCCCGCCGGGAACCGGCAGACAAACAGGAGATACACGTGATCCAGCAGGAGTCGCGACTGCGTATCGCCGACAACACTGGTGCCAAGGAAATCCTTTGCATCCGTGTTCTCGGTGGTTCCGGTCGCCGCTACGCGGGCATCGGTGACGTCATCGTCGCCACCGTCAAGGACGCGATCCCCGGTGGCAACGTGAAGAAGGGTGACGTCGTCAAGGCGGTCATCGTTCGCACCGTCAAGGAGCGTCGCCGCCAGGACGGCTCGTACATCCGCTTTGACGAGAACGCCGCCGTCATTCTGAAGAACGACGGCGACCCTCGCGGCACCCGTATCTTCGGCCCGGTGGGCCGTGAGCTGCGCGAGAAGAAGTTCATGAAGATCATCTCGCTCGCGCCGGAGGTGCTGTAAGCATGAAGATCAAGAAGGGCGACCTGGTCCAGGTCATCACCGGTAAGGACAAGGGCAAGCAGGGCAAGGTCATCGTTGCCTTCCCCGCTGACAACCGCGTCCTCGTCGAGGGTGTCAACCGGGTCAAGAAGCACACCAAGGCTGCGCAGAACCAGGCCGGTGGCATTGTGATCACCGAGGCCCCGGTCCACGTCAGCAACGTTCAGCTGGTTGTGGAGAAGGACGGCAAGAAGGTCGTCACCCGCGTCGGCTACCGCTTCGACGACGAGGGCAACAAGATCCGCGTTGCCAAGCGGACGGGTGAGGACATCTGATGGCTACCACTCCGCGTCTCAAGACGAAGTACCGCGAGGACATCGCGGGCAAGCTGCGTGAGGAGTTCTCCTACGAGAACGTCATGCAGATTCCCGGCCTCGTGAAGATCGTGGTCAACATGGGTGTGGGCGACGCCGCCCGCGACTCCAAGCTGATCGACGGCGCCATCCGCGACCTGACGACGATCACCGGTCAGAAGCCGGCCGTCACGAAGGCCCGCAAGTCCATCGCGCAGTTCAAGCTGCGCGAGGGTCAGCCGATCGGCTGCCACGTCACCCTCCGTGGTGACCGCATGTGGGAGTTCCTGGACCGTACGCTGTCGCTCGCGCTGCCGCGTATCCGTGACTTCCGTGGTCTGTCGCCGAAGCAGTTCGACGGCCGTGGCAACTACACCTTCGGTCTCACGGAGCAGGTCATGTTCCACGAGATCGACCAGGACAAGATCGACCGTACCCGGGGTATGGACATCACCGTGGTCACCACGGCGACCAACGACGCTGAGGGCCGCGCGCTCCTTCGTCACCTCGGCTTCCCCTTCAAGGAGGCGTAAGCGAGATGGCGAAGAAGGCTCTCATCGCGAAGGCTGCCCGCAAGCCCAAGTTCGGTGTGCGTGCGTACACCCGCTGCCAGCGCTGCGGTCGCCCCCACTCCGTGTACCGCAAGTTCGGCCTGTGCCGCGTCTGCCTTCGTGAGATGGCTCACCGTGGCGAGCTGCCGGGCGTGACCAAGAGCTCCTGGTAAATCCCCCTCGTCCGCAAGGACTTGGGCCATACCAGGCACTCTCGGTAAGCATCTGGACGGTGGGTGCCCGGCCGCGCATGCCTTAGGCTTGTGTGGTTGGGCGTCCGCCGCCCATAACGACTTACTACGCCGTAGGTCCCCGCACCGCACCCGTCCCGCCACTGAGTGGGGAGAGGGATGGCGCATACAGGAAACCCCGGCGAGAGAGGCCGAAGGCCACTTCATGACCATGACTGACCCGATCGCAGACATGCTCACTCGTCTGCGTAACGCTAACTCGGCGTACCACGACACCGTCGTGATGCCGCACAGCAAGATCAAGTCGCACATCGCAGAGATCCTCAAGCAGGAGGGTTTCATCACCGGCTGGAAGGTCGAGGACGCCGAGGTCGGCAAGAACCTCGTCCTCGAGCTGAAGTTCGGGCCGAACCGCGAGCGCTCCATTGCGGGCATCAAGCGGATCTCGAAGCCCGGTCTGCGCGTGTACGCGAAGTCCACCAACCTGCCGAAGGTCCTCGGCGGCCTGGGCGTGGCGATCATCTCCACGTCCCACGGTCTCCTGACCGGCCAGCAGGCAGGCAAGAAGGGCGTAGGTGGGGAAGTCCTCGCCTACGTCTGGTAGTCGGGAACGGAGGAAAAGCAATGTCGCGAATCGGCAAGCTCCCCATCCAGGTTCCCGCCGGTGTGGACGTCACCATCGATGGCCAGACGGTTGCTGTGAAGGGCCCCAAGGGTTCCCTCGCGCACACCGTTAAGGCGCCCATCGCAATCGTCAAGGACGAGGACGGCGTTCTGAACGTCACCCGCCCGAACGACGAGCGTCAGAACAAGGCCCTGCACGGCCTGTCCCGCACGCTGGTGGCGAACATGATCACCGGTGTGACCACGGGATACGTCAAGGCTCTCGAGATCAGCGGTGTCGGTTACCGCGTGGCCGCGAAGGGCTCCAACCTGGAGTTCCAGCTCGGCTACAGCCACCCGATCCTGGTGGAGGCGCCCGAGGGCATCTCCTTCAAGGTCGAGTCGCCGACCAAGTTCTCGGTCGAGGGCATCGACAAGCAGAAGGTCGGCGAGGTCGCCGCCAACATCCGCAAGCTGCGGAAGCCCGACCCGTACAAGGCCAAGGGTGTCAAGTACGCCGGCGAAGTCATCCGCCGCAAGGTCGGAAAGGCTGGTAAGTAGCCATGGCATACGGTGTGAAGATCGCCAAGGGCGACGCGTACAAGCGCGCTGCCAAGGCTCGCCGCCACATCCGCATCCGCAAGAACGTCTCGGGTACGGCGGAGCGTCCGCGCCTCGTCGTGACGCGTTCCAACCGCAACATCGTTGCTCAGGTCATCGACGACCTCCAGGGTCACACCCTGGCGTCGGCGTCGACCCTGGACGTTTCGATCCGCGGTGGCGAAGGCGACAAGAGCTCGCAGGCCCAGGCCGTCGGCGCGCTCGTCGCCGAGCGTGCCAAGGCCGCGGGTGTCGAGACCGTCGTGTTCGACCGCGGTGGCAACCGATACGCCGGGCGCATTGCCGCTCTGGCTGACGCCGCCCGCGAAGCCGGGCTGAAGTTCTAAGCCCCGGTTCCGGGACTCACGGACGTAACAGAGAGAGGTAATCCAATGGCTGGACCCCAGCGCCGCGGAAGCGGTGCCGGTGGCGGCGAGCGGCGGGACCGGAAGGGTCGCGACGGTGGCCCTGCCGCCGAGAAGACCGCTTACGTTGAGCGCGTTGTCGCGATCAACCGCGTCGCCAAGGTTGTCAAGGGTGGTCGCCGCTTCAGCTTCACCGCGCTGGTCGTGGTGGGCGACGGTGACGGCACTGTAGGTGTCGGTTACGGCAAGGCCAAGGAAGTTCCCGCGGCCATCGCCAAGGGTGTCGAGGAAGCCAAGAAGAGCTTCTTCAAGGTTCCGCGCATCCAGGGCACCATCCCTCACCCGATCACGGGCGAGCGTGCCGCGGGCGTCGTGCTCCTGAAGCCGGCTGCCCCCGGTACCGGTGTTATCGCCGGTGGCCCGGTGCGCGCCGTTCTGGAGTGCGCCGGCGTTCACGACATCCTGTCGAAGTCGCTTGGCTCGTCCAACGCGATCAACATCGTGCACGCGACCGTGGCGGCCCTCAAGGGTCTGCAGCGTCCCGAGGAGATCGCGGCTCGCCGTGGTCTGCCCCTCGAGGACGTCGCCCCCGCGGCCCTGCTTCGTGCACGTGCTGGGGCGGGTGCGTAATGGCTCGCCTCAAGATCACGCAGACGAAGTCGTACATCGGCAGCAAGCAGAACCACCGTGACACTCTGCGTTCGCTCGGGCTCAAGCGCCTGAACGACGTGGTCGTCAAGGAGGACCGCCCCGAGTTCCGCGGAATGGTGCAGACCGTCCGCCACCTCGTGACGGTTGAGGAGGTTGACTAACATGGCTGAGAACAGCCCGCTGAAGGCCCACAACCTCCGTCCCGCCCCCGGTGCCAAGACCGCGAAGACCCGTGTCGGTCGTGGTGAGGCGTCGAAGGGTAAGACGGCCGGTCGTGGTACGAAGGGCCAGAAGGCCCGTTACCAGATCCCGCAGCGCTTCGAGGGTGGGCAGATGCCCCTCCACATGCGCCTGCCGAAGCTCAAGGGCTTCAAGAACCCGTTCCGCACCGAGTTCCAGGTCGTGAACCTGGACAAGCTCGGCGCTCTCTACCCCGAGGGTGGAGAGGTCACGGTGGCCGACCTGGTCGCCAAGGGCGCGGTTCGCAAGAACAGCCTCGTCAAGGTCCTGGGCCAGGGCGAGATCTCCGTGGCGCTGCAGGTTTCGGTTGACGCCGTCTCCGGCTCCGCCAAGGAGAAGATCGCCGCTGCCGGTGGCACTGTCACCGAGCTCGTCTAAGACGAATTCAGTGGCTAAATAGCTCGAAACCCGACCGGGGATGCCTCACATATGGGGCATCCCCGGTTGGTCGTTCCACGGGAGGCGCACTCGCCGGTAAGGTGGCGTGCACCTTTGCTTTGTCGTATTCGTCGATCCCTCAGACCGTCACCTCTGACGCAGTAGCGCGGGGGTCGCAGGAGGCACCGTGCTCACCGCGTTCGCCCGGGCGTTCAAGACGCCCGACCTGCGCAAGAAGCTGCTCTTCACGCTCGCCATCATCGTGCTGTTCCGGCTCGGGTCGCACATCCCGGTACCCGGCGTGAGCTACAAGAACGTTCAGATCTGTGTCGACCAGGCAGGCAGCAGCAACGGGCTGTTCGGTCTCGTCAACATGTTCAGCGGCGGTGCGCTGCTGCAGATCACGATCTTCGCGCTCGGCATCATGCCGTACATCACGGCGAGCATCATCCTGCAGCTGCTGACCGTGGTCATCCCGAAGCTGGAGACCCTCAAGAAAGAGGGCCAGTCCGGCACGGCGAAGATCACTCAGTACACGCGCTATCTGACGGTCGCGCTCGCGATCCTGCAGGGCACGGGCCTCGTCGCCACCGCCCGCACCGGTGCCCTCTTCCAGGGCTGCCAGGTCGCCAGCCAGATCGTCCCCAACCGTTCGATCTTCACCACCGTGGTCATGGTCGTCACCATGACGGCCGGTACCTGTGTCGTCATGTGGCTCGGTGAGCTCATCACGGACCGCGGCATCGGCAACGGCATGTCGATCCTGATGTTCATCTCCATCGCCGCCGGTTTCATCGGTGCCCTCTGGCAGATCAAGCTCCAGGGCAAGATCGCCGACGGCTGGGTCGAGTTCGGCGTGGTCATGCTGGTCGGGCTCGCGATGGTGGGTCTGGTGGTCTTCGTCGAGCAGGCGCAGCGCCGGATCCCGGTCCAGTACGCGAAGCGCATGATCGGCCGCCGTGCGTACGGCGGCACTTCGACCTACATCCCGCTCAAGGTGAACCAGGCGGGCATCATCCCCGTCATCTTCGCCTCGTCGCTGCTGTACATCCCGGCACTGGTCGTGCAGTTCAGCGGTTCCACCGCGGGCTGGGCGACGTGGATCCAGAAGCACTTCGTCAAGGGCGACCACCCGTACTACATCGCCGTCTACTTCCTCCTGATCGTCTTCTTCGCGTTCTTCTACGTGGCGATCTCGTTCAACCCCGAGGAAGTTGCAGACAACATGAAGAAGTATGGTGGGTTCATCCCGGGTATTCGTGCCGGTCGACCTACCGCCGAGTACCTGAGCTACGTGCTCAACCGGATCACTTGGCCGGGGTCGCTGTACCTGGGTCTCATCGCTCTTGTGCCGACGATGGCGTTGGCCGGCTTCGGAGCGAACCAGAACTTCCCGTTCGGCGGGACGAGCATCCTGATCATCGTGGGTGTGGGTCTGGAAACCGTGAAGCAGATCGAGAGCCAGCTCCAGCAGCGTAATTACGAAGGGTTCCTCCGCTGATGCGAATCGTCCTCGTCGGACCGCCCGGTGCGGGCAAGGGAACGCAGGCCGCGTTCCTTGCCAAGAACCTGTCGATCCCGCACATCTCCACGGGCGACCTGTTCCGGGCCAACATCAGCCAGGGCACCGCGCTGGGCAAGCAGGCCAAGGCGTTCATGGACGCCGGCGACCTGGTGCCCGACGAGGTCACCATCGCCATGGCCAAGGACCGCATGGAGCAGCCGGACGCCGCGAACGGCTTCCTGCTCGACGGTTTCCCGCGCAACGTGTCGCAGGCCGAGGCCCTCGACGAGATGCTCCAGACCGCGGGCATGAAGCTGGACGCCGTCCTCGACCTGGAGGTCGAGGAGGACGAGGTGGTCAAGCGGATCGCCGGCCGCCGGATCTGCCGCAACGACTCGTCGCACGTGTTCCACGTGGCGTACGCCAAGCCGAAGGCCGAGGGCGTCTGCGACAAGTGCGGCGGAGAGCTGTACCAGCGCGGGGACGACTCCGAGGCCACGGTCCGCAACCGGCTGGAGGTCTACCACACGCAGACCGAGCCGATCATCGACTACTACAAGGCCCAGGGCCTGCTCGTGACCATCCCCGCCCTCGGTGAGGTCGCGGACGTGACGAAGCGCGCGATGGATGCGCTGAAGAAGTAGTCACCCTTTGTTGTGCAGGTACGGCCGCGGTGTCCCCAGGACATCGCGGCCGTACTGTTGAGAAGACTCGTTTCGAAGCTGGAAGGCTGTTCCCCATGGTCCAGATCAAGACCCCCGAGCAGATCGCGAAGATGCGCGAGGCAGGGCTGGTCGTCGCCGCGATCCATGCGGCAACCCGTGAGGCGGCCGTACCGGGCGCCACGACGCGGGATCTGGACATGGTGGCCCGCAAGGTGATCGCGGACGCCGGTGCCAAGTCGAACTTCCTCGGCTACGGCGGTTTCCCGGCGACCATCTGCACCTCGGTGAACGAGGTCGTGGTCCACGGCATCCCGGACGACAAGACGGTCCTCAAGGACGGCGACATCATCTCGATCGACGCCGGTGCGATCGTGGACGGCTGGCACGGGGACGCGGCGTACACCGCTTTCGTGGGCACCGGGCACGCCCCTGAGCTCGTGGAGCTCTCCCGGGTGACCGAGGAGTCCATGTGGGCCGGTATCGCCGCCATGAAGCTCGGCAACCGGCTCGTGGACATCTCGAAGGCGATCGAGACGTACATCAAGCGCCAGCCGCGGCCGTCCACCGGTGAGCACAGCCTCGGCAAGTTCGGGATCATCGAGGACTACGGCGGGCACGGCATTGGGTCCGAGATGCACATGGACCCCCACCTGCTGAACTACGTCTCGCGCAAGCGGGGCAAGGGGATCAAGCTCGCGCCGGGCGTCTGCCTGGCCATCGAGCCCATGGTCTCCCTGGGCACTGCCCAGACCGAGGTCCTGGCGGACGACTGGACGGTCATCACCACGGACGGCACGTGGTCCTCCCACTGGGAGCACTCCATCGCGCTGACCGAGGCCGGCCCCATCGTGCTGACCAGCCCGGACTGCGGCAAGGCCAAGCTGGCGGAGTACGGGGTCACCACGGCCCCGGACCCCCTCGGTTAATGATCTACACTCTGGGGCAAACTTTCCGGATTCGTCTTTCCGGGAGCCCTGTCGTAGACTGACTCGTCGGCTCTCGTGCACTTCCATGCCTGCATGGCGCACGGAGCTGATCAAGGTAGCCGATTCGAAGGGCGAAGCGTGGCCAAGAAGCAAGGTGCCATCGAAATCGAGGGCACCGTGATCGAGTCCCTCCCGAACGCGATGTTCAAGGTGGAACTGCAGAACGGTCACAAGGTCCTCGCGCACATCAGTGGCAAGATGCGCATGCACTACATCCGCATCCTCCCGGATGACCGGGTCGTCGTGGAGCTGTCTCCGTACGACCTCACGCGTGGCCGGATCGTCTACCGATACAAGTAGATCTTGTCCTCACTCCTGCCTGGGCATCCGTCCCGGTGCGGGTGGTGGCACTGACCCGGAGAACCTCACCAACATGAAGGTCAAGCCGAGCGTCAAGAAGATCTGCGACAAGTGCAAGGTGATCCGCCGTCACGGTCGGGTCATGGTCATCTGCGACAACCTGCGCCACAAGCAGCGCCAGGGCTGACGCACGCCGACCGACCTGCCTTCCGCAGTTCTTCGCGCGACGTAAGAAAACGTACATACGCAGAACCCGCCCAGCCCTGAGAGGGCCGGCGGTACCTCCGGCGGGGGCCGGGGACCCGGACGTACCATCACCCATTTCGGGGTGGTCGGCGGTCGGGACTGGTTCTGCGGAAGACCCCCGAACACACAGGAGCCATTGAATGGCACGCGTTTCCGGTGTTGACATCCCGCGCGAAAAGCGTGTGGAGATCGCACTTACCTACGTCTTCGGTGTCGGTCGCACCCGGTCCAAGGAAATCCTTGCGGCCACCGGTGTGAACCCGAACACCCGCGTTCGTGACCTGGCCGAAGAGGACCTCGTCAAGATCCGCGAGTACGTGGACGCCAACCTCCGCACCGAGGGTGACCTCCGCCGCGAGATCCAGGGCGACATTCGCCGCAAGATCGAGATCCAGTGCTACCAGGGCATCCGCCACCGTCGTGGCCTGCCGGTGCACGGTCAGCGCACCAGCACGAACGCGCGTACCCGCAAGGGCCCGCGTCGCGCGATCGCCGGTAAGAAGAAGCCGGGCAAGAAGTAGTCCTGTTCAGCGGTCTTGCGCTGTAGGACCGACCACCTCCCGTAGGAGATTTAGATGCCCCCCAAGGGTCGTCAGGGCGCTGCCAAGAAGGTGCGCCGCAAGGAAAAGAAGAACGTCGCTCACGGGCACGCCCACATCAAGAGCACGTTCAACAACACGATCGTCTCGATCACGGACCCCTCGGGCAACGTGATCTCCTGGGCCTCCGCCGGCCACGTCGGCTTCAAGGGCTCGCGCAAGTCCACCCCCTTCGCCGCGCAGATGGCCGCCGAGTCGGCCGCCCGCCGCGCGCAGGAGCACGGCATGCGCAAGGTTGACGTCTTCGTCAAGGGTCCGGGCTCCGGCCGCGAGACCGCGATCCGCTCCCTCCAGGCCACCGGCCTCGAGGTCGGCTCGATCCAGGACGTCACCCCCACCCCGCACAACGGCTGCCGCCCGCCGAAGCGCCGCCGCGTCTGACGCAGCGGACGCACCTGTGCGTTCTTGAGTGTCCGGGCGGTACGACCCCTTCGGGGGCCGTGCCGCCCGTACCCTTGCAGTAGCCGTACCCCGGGTACGGCGTCCCGTCGGGCGTCAAATAGTGGGCGTCCACGAATGAAGGAACACAGACATGCTTATCGCTCAGCGTCCTTCGCTGACCGAAGAGGTCGTCGACGAGTACCGCTCGCGGTTCGTGATCGAGCCGCTGGAGCCGGGCTTCGGCTACACCCTCGGTAACTCCCTGCGCCGTACGCTCCTGTCCTCGATCCCGGGTGCCGCTGTCACCAGCATCCGCGTGGACGGCGTCCTGCACGAGTTCACCACCGTGCCGGGTGTCAAGGAAGACGTCACCGACATCATCCTCAACATCAAGCAGCTGGTCGTCTCCTCGGAGCACGACGAGCCGGTCGTGATGTACCTGCGCAAGCAGGGTCCCGGCCTGGTCACCGCTGCCGACATCGCGCCCCCGGCCGGTGTCGAGGTGCACAACCCGGACCTGGTCCTCGCCACGCTCAACGGCAAGGGCAAGCTGGAGATGGAGCTGACCGTCGAGCGCGGTCGCGGCTACGTCTCCGCCGTCCAGAACAAGCAGCTGGGCCAGGAGATCGGTCGCATCCCGATCGACTCCATCTACAGCCCGGTCCTCAAGGTCACCTACAAGGTCGAGGCGACCCGAGTCGAGCAGCGCACCGACTTCGACAAGCTGATCGTCGACGTCGAGACCAAGCAGGCCATGCGCCCGCGCGACGCCATGGCGTCCGCCGGCAAGACCCTGGTCGAGCTGTTCGGTCTGGCGCGCGAGCTCAACATCGACGCCGAGGGCATCGACATGGGCCCGTCCCCGACGGACGCCGCGCTCGCCGCCGATCTGGCGCTGCCGATCGAGGAGCTCGAGCTCACCGTTCGGTCGTACAACTGCCTCAAGCGCGAGGGCATCCACTCCGTGGGTGAGCTCGTCGCCCGTTCCGAGGCCGACCTGCTCGACATCCGCAACTTCGGTGCGAAGTCGATCGACGAGGTCAAGGCGAAGCTGGCCGGCATGGGCCTGGCCCTCAAGGACAGCCCGCCCGGATTCGACCCGACCGCCGCCGCCGACGCCTTCGGCGCCGACGACGACGCCGACGCGGGCTTCGTCGAGACCGAGCAGTACTGAGACAAAGCTTGTGGGGGGCTCGCGCCCCCCACACCCCCCTCTTGCAACCGCCTGAGGGAACTGACACCGGTACCTGACACGGCCGGTGCAGATATGAAGGAGTAACACCATGCCGCGTCCCGCAAAGGGTGCCCGCCTGGGCGGCTCGGCCGCGCACGAGAAGCACCTCCTCGCGAACCTCGCGAAGGCGCTCTTCGAGCACGGCCGCATCACCACCACCGAGGCCAAGGCCCGTCGCCTGCGTCCCTACGCCGAGCGTCTGGTCACCAAGGCCAAGAAGGGCGACATCCACAACCGTCGCCTGGTGCTGCAGACGATCACGGACAAGAGCATCGTGCACACGCTGTTCACCGAGATCGCCCCGCGCTACGAGAACCGCCCCGGTGGTTACACGCGCATCACCAAGATCGGCAACCGTCGTGGCGACAACGCCCCGATGGCGGTCATCGAGCTGGTCGAGGCCCTGACGGTCGCCCAGCAGGCCACTGGTGAGGCCGAGGCCGCCACCAAGCGCGCGGTGAAGGAGGCGGAGGCCACCGAGGCTCCCGCCGCCGAGGAGACCAAGGAGGCCTGATCCCTTCCGGGATCACGCTGAATGGCTCTGAACGGGCCCGCCCCCTCTCCGGGGCGGGCCCGTTCTGTCTTTCCTGACGTACTTGAGCTTCTGAGAGGATCGGTCACGTGAGTGACGAGGTGGAGCCCGGGCACGTCCGGGTGCGGCTGGACCTGTCGTACGACGGCAAGGACTTCTCCGGCTGGGCGAAACAGCGGGTGCTGCGGACCGTGCAGGGCGAGCTGGAGAGCGCGCTACAGACCGTGATGAGGCTGCGGGAGCCCGTCGAGCTGACCGTCGCCGGGCGCACCGACGCCGGCGTGCACGCCCGCGGGCAGGTCGCGCAGTTCGACCTGGCCGAAGAGGTGTGGGCCGAGCACCACGACAAGCTGCTGCGCCGCCTCGCCGGGCGGCTGCCGCACGACGTGCGGGTGTGGAAGGTCGCCGAGGCCCCCGAGGGCTTCAACGCGCGCTTCTCGGCCATCTGGCGCCGCTACGCCTACCGGGTGGGCGACCACCAGGGCGGGGTCGACCCGCTGCGCCGCGGCCACGTCCTGTGGCACCAGTGGCCCCTCGACGTGGACGCCATGAACGAAGCCTCCGCCCCGCTGCTCGGCGAGCACGACTTCGCCGCGTACTGCAAGAAGCGCGAGGGCGCCACGACCATCCGTACGCTCCAGCAGCTCGGCTGGGAGCGCGGCGAGGACGGGATCGTCACCGCGACCGTGCGCGCCGACGCCTTCTGCCACAACATGGTCCGCTCCCTGGTCGGCGCCCTGCTGCACGTCGGCGACGGGCACCGGCCCACCGACTGGCCCGGCAAGGTGCTCGCGGCGGCCGTACGGGACTCCTCGGTGCACGTGGTCAAGCCGCACGGGCTCACCCTGGAGGAGGTCGGCTACCCGGCCGACGAGCTGCTGGCCGCCCGCAGCAAGGAAGCCCGGAACATGCGGACCCTCCCGGGCGCCGGCTGCTGCTAATCCGTTTGGGCGGATCGCGGCCGGACCTGGACAATGCGCGGCATGGGACATCTCGAAGCCAGCCACCTGGAGTACTACCTTCCCGACGGGCGGGTCCTGCTCCCCGACGTCTCCTTCCGCGTGGGGGAGGGCTCGGTGGTCGCCCTGGTCGGGGCGAACGGGGCCGGCAAGACCACCCTGCTGAAGCTGGTCTCCGGCGAGCTCCAGCCGCACGGTGGCGGGGTCACCGTGAGCGGCGGGCTCGGCGTGATGTCGCAGTTCGTGGGCTCCGTACGGGACGAGACGACCGTACGGGACCTGCTGGTCTCGGTGTCCCAGCCGCGGATCCGGGAGGCCGCGAGGGCCGTGGACCGCGCCGAGCGGCTGATCCTGACGGTCGACGACGAGGCCGCCCAGATGGCCTACGCGCAAGCGCTCAGCGACTGGGCGGACGTCCAGGGCTATGAGGCGGAGACCCTGTGGGACGTCTGCACGATGGCCGCGCTGGCCATCCCGTACGACAGCGCGCAGTTCCGCGAGGTGCGCACGCTGTCGGGCGGTGAGCAGAAGCGGCTCGTGCTGGAGGCGCTGCTGCGCGGTCCGGACGAGGTGCTGCTGCTCGACGAGCCGGACAACTACCTCGACGTCCCGGGCAAGCGGTGGCTGGAGGAGCAGCTGAAGGCCACCCGCAAGACCGTGCTGTTCGTCAGCCACGACCGGGAGCTGCTGTCCACGGCCGCCGAGAAGATCATCAGTCTGGAGCCGAGCCCGACGGGCACGGACGTGTGGGTGCACGGCGCGGGCTTCGGCACGTACCACGAGGCCCGCAAGGAGCGCTTCGCCCGCTTCGAGGAGCTCAAGCGGCGCTGGGACGAGGAGCACGCCCGGCTGAAGGCCCTGGTGCTGCGGCTGCGCAACCAGGCCGCGAGCAGCCCCGACATGGCCTCGCGCTACCGGGCGATGCAGACCCGCTTCCAGAAGTTCGAGGAGGCCGGCCCGCCGCCGGAGCCGCCGCGCGAGCAGGACATCAGGATGCGGCTCAAGGGCGGGCGCACGGGCGTGCGCGCGCTCACCGTGGAGAACCTGGAGCTCACGGGGCTGATGCAGCCCTTCTCGCTGGAGGTCTTCTACGGGGAGCGGGTCGCGGTCCTCGGCTCGAACGGCTCCGGCAAGTCGCACTTCCTGCGGCTGCTGGCCGGCGAGGACGTCAAGCACACCGGCACCTGGAAGCTGGGCGCCCGCGTGGTTCCCGGCCACTTCGCGCAGACCCACGCCCACCCGGAGCTCTTCGGGCGCACGCTCGTCGACATCCTGTGGACGGAGGCCGCCAAGCCCCTGGGCGCGGCGATGGGCGTGCTGCGCCGCTACGAGCTGGAGCGGCAGGGCGACCAGGCGTTCGAGAAGCTCTCGGGCGGTCAGCAGGCCCGCTTCCAGATCCTGCTGCTGGAGCTGGCGGGGACCACGGCGCTGCTGCTGGACGAGCCGACGGACAACCTGGACCTGGAGTCCGCGGAGGCCCTGCAGGACGGCCTGGAGTCGTACGACGGCACTGTGCTGTGCGTCACGCACGACCGCTGGTTCGCCCGCACATTCGACCGCTACCTGGTATTCGGTTCGGACGGCGTGGTGCGGGAGACTCAGGAGCCCGTCTGGGACGAACGTAGAGTCGAACGCAAGCGCTAGGGGGAGACCGCCCCCTCGGTCGGAGTGAGGGGGGAGGCGTTGTGGGCCTGCGGCCTAGCATCTGGCTCATGAAGTGGGAGAACCACAGCTCCGGGAACCGGCTGATCGACTGGCTGCTGCGGCCCGCGTCCCGGCCCTGGCAGCTCCTCTCCCTCGCGGTGGTCCTGGGGATATGCGTCTCCACGAGCCTGCGGGAGAACTGGGGCTCCGACAACGCCTTCGTGGTCAAGGCCGCACAGACGCTGCTGGCCGGCGGGTCGCCGTACGAGGACAAGCGCTTCCTGTACCTGCCCAGCGCCGTCCTCATGGCCGTTCCGGAGGCGCTGCTGCCGACGACGGTGCTGCGGTGGAGCCTGCCGGTGGCGATGTCCGGGCTGCTGGGCGTCGGCTGGCTGGCCGCGCTGCGGATGTTCTCGGTGCCGCTGCGCTCGCGCTTCGCGGTCGTCGGGTTCCCGGTGCTGGCCCTGGCCTACAAGCCGTACGTGAACCTCGTGCTGATCGGCAACTGGACGGCGATCTCGGCGGCCGCGCTGCCGGTCGCGCTGCTGCTCGCGCACCGTCGGCACTGGGGGGCGGCCGGGCTGGTGGTCGGGCTGGCGATCGCCTGCAAGCCGATGCTGGTGCCGGTCGGGCTGCTGTTCGTGCTCGCGCGGCGGTGGCGGGGGCTGGCCGCGGCCGTGCTGGTGCCGCTCGGGCTCTCGCTGGCGGGCGCGCTGATGATGCCGAGCCCGTCGCTGTTCTTCACCAAGACCCTGCCGTTCCTGCTCAAGGGGCAGGACGCGTACGCGCTGCCGTGGGACGCCTCGCCGATCGCGGTGCTGCCCCGGCTGGGGGTGCCGGAGCCGCTGGCGATGCTGGTGGCCTTCGCGGGGGCCGGGGCGGGGCTGTGGGCCGCCCGGACGCGGTGGCGGCGCACGGCGGAGGAGGCGGACGGGGGAGAGCTGCGGCTCATGGAGACGGCCTGCATGGTGATGCTCGCCGCATTCCTGGTCTCGCGGCCGTCCTTCGACCACTACCTGCTGGTGGTGCTGCCGCTGCTGCTGGCCTCGGCGGTGCGGCCGGGCTCGATGCCCCGCTCGCCCTGGTTCTGGCTGGCCCTGGCGCCCCAGGTGGCGCTGGTGCCGTGGCCCTCCGAGCTGGCCCACAAGCGGCGCGCCTTCAAGGACTGCGCCACCCTGTGCGGGCTCGCGATTCTGCTGGCGCGTCGTGCGCTGCGCTCCGGTCGGGTTACCCTGGTCCCTGTAACAACTGCGGGGTCCCCACCCAGGACCGAACCGGAGTGCGCCGCGACGCCAGCAGAATCGGCCTCGCGGACCGCGTTTTGACCCATTCGGGTCTGCTTGGGTATCCTGCTGGTTTGTTATGCGTATTGGCTTGCTCATTCTCACGTGAAAGGGCCTTACGCCGGTCCACCGGGCCGATGACCAGCGGTTCACACGGGTTGCGTCCCCGATGTGGACGAGGGCTGTCGTGATCGTCCGTGGTGACCTGTCAGGACCCTTCCCGTGGGGCTCGCGCCCCTGGGATACCACCACT
This sequence comes from Streptomyces sp. cmx-11-4, assembly GCA_049998195.1. Lineage (GTDB taxonomy): Bacteria > Actinomycetota > Actinomycetes > Streptomycetales > Streptomycetaceae > Streptomyces. The sequence continues at coordinate 241,847 of JAEBET010000008.1, read as the reverse complement.
GAAGAAGCGAAGGCATACGCGTGCGTACGTTCAGCCCCAAGCCCGGCGACATCTCGCGCCAGTGGCTCGTTATCGACGCCCAGGACGTTGTCCTCGGCCGTCTGGCGACCCAGGCCGCTGCCCTCCTGCGGGGCAAGCACAAGCCGACCTACGCCCCCCACATGGACATGGGCGACTTCGTCATCATCGTCAACGCCGACAAGGTTCACCTGTCCGGCAACAAGGCGTCCCAGAAGATGGCGTACCGCCACTCCGGCTTCCCGGGTGGTCTGCGTTCCGTGCGTTACGACGACCTCCTGGCGAACAACCCGGAGAAGGCCGTCGAGAAGGCCGTCAAGGGCATGCTCCCCAAGAACACCCTGGGCCGTCAGATGCTCTCGAAGCTGAAGGTCTACTCGGGCGACCAGCACCCCCACGCTGCCCAGCAGCCGGTGCCGTTCGAGATCACCCAGGTCGCGCAGTAGTTCCGGCCACCCCCTAAGACGTAGAAAATTCTGAGGAGCATCGTGGCCGAGACCACCGCCGAGACGACCCCCGTCGACGAGTTCGAGGGCAACGTCGAGGAGTACACCAGCGAGTCCGAGGCCGTAGTCGAGGGCGACTACACCTCCGAGTCCCTTGCCGGTCGCTTCGGCGACCCCCAGCCGGCCGCCGGCCTGGGCCGTCGCAAGAACGCCATCGCCCGCGTCCGGATCGTTCCGGGCACCGGCAAGTGGAAGATCAACGGTCGCACCCTTGAGGACTACTTCCCCAACAAGGTGCACCAGCAGGAAGTGAACGAGCCGTTCAAGCTCCTCGAGCTGGACAACCGCTACGACATCATCGCCCGCATCGCGGGTGGCGGCGTCTCCGGCCAGGCCGGCGCCCTGCGCCTCGGTGTGGCCCGTGCGCTGAACGAGGCGGACGTGGACAACAACCGCCCGGCGCTGAAGAAGGCCGGCTTCCTCTCCCGCGACGACCGTGCGGTCGAGCGCAAGAAGGCCGGTCTCAAGAAGGCCCGTAAGGCTCCGCAGTACAGCAAGCGTTAATCTGCGCCTGCTGTTCTGCAACGAAACCGCCCCGGCAGCACTCACCGTGCTGCCGGGGCGGTTCGTTTACCGCCACAAGCGGCAAATACCTGTCACAAGCGGTCACAAAGCGATGCAGAAACTCGGGAGGACAACAGTGGGACGACTCTTCGGGACGGACGGTGTACGCGGCGTTGCCAACGCGGATCTGACGGCGGAGCTCGCGCTCGGCCTCTCCGTGGCGGCTGCCCACGTACTGGCCGAGGCGGGCACCTTCGCGGGCCACCGGGCCACCGCCGTGGTCGGCCGGGATCCCCGGGCCTCCGGCGAATTCCTCGAGGCGGCGGTCGTGGCCGGCCTCGCGAGCGCGGGCGTGGACGTCCTGCGCGTCGGTGTGCTGCCCACCCCGGCGGTGGCGTATCTCACCGGTGCGCTGGGTGCCGACCTCGGCGTGATGCTCTCCGCCAGCCACAACGCCATGCCGGACAACGGCATCAAGTTCTTCGCCCGGGGCGGCCACAAGCTCGCCGACGAGCTGGAGGACCGCATCGAGTCCGTCTACGAGGAGCACCGCACGGGCGCCCCCTGGGACCGGCCCACCGGTTCCGGCGTCGGCCGGGTCTCGGACTACACCGAGGGCTTCGAGAAGTACGTCGCCCACCTGATCGGGGTGCTCCCCAACCGCCTCGACGGCCTGAAGATCGTCCTGGACGAGGCGCACGGCGCGGCCGCGTACGTGTCGCCCGAGGCCTTCGCCCGGGCCGGCGCGGAGATCATCACGATCGGTGCCGAGCCCGACGGCCTGAACATCAACGACGGCTGCGGCTCCACCCACCTCGGCCTGCTCAAGGCGGCCGTCGTCGAGCACGGCGCCGACTTCGGCATCGCGCACGACGGTGACGCCGACCGCTGCCTGGCCGTGGACGGCACCGGCGCGGAGGTCGACGGCGACCAGATCCTCGCCGTGCTGGCGCTGGCCATGCGCGAGGCCGGGCACCTGCGCGGGAACACCGTGGTGGGCACCGTGATGTCCAACCTGGGCTTCAAGCTGGCCATGGAGGCCGAGGGCATCCAGGTCGTGCAGACCGGCGTCGGTGACCGCTACGTCCTGGAGTCGATGAAGGAGCACGGCTACGCGCTGGGCGGCGAGCAGTCCGGCCACGTGATCATCCTCGACCACGCGACGACCGGCGACGGCACGCTGACCGGGCTGCTGCTGGCGGCGCGGGTCGCGGCCACCGGCAAGTCCCTGGCCGAGCTGGCCGGCGTCATACAGCGGCTGCCGCAGGTGCTGATCAACGTTCCCGACGTGGACAGGTCCCGCGTCGCGACCTCCGGCGAGCTGGCCGCTGCCGTGGCCGACGCCGAGCGCGAGCTGGGCGCCACCGGGCGGGTGCTGCTCCGTCCGTCCGGTACGGAGCCGCTCGTACGGGTGATGGTGGAGGCTGCCGACATCGAGCAGGCCCGCTCGGTCGCCGGCCGCCTCGCGGACGCCGTGAAGTCGGCGCTCGGCTAGGCCGCACCCTGCCTGCGCGGTGGCGCACCCGGCTTCCGGATCATCCGGCTCTGCTGGGTGCGCCACAGCAGTTTCCAGGCGATGAGGGTGAGGGTGCCGGCCAGGATGATGCCGAGCAGGTTCAGCAGCAGCTGCTCCGCCGAGCCCCACATCTGGGCGAATTCGCCGTAGCTGAGGGCCACGGCCGCGTTGGCGGCCGCCGGGACGGTGGTGACGGAGATCGCCACGCCGACCAGGGCACCGGCCTTCGCCGAGGTCAGCGACAGCATCCCGGCCACGCCGGCGAGCAGCGCCACGATGAACGAGAACGGGTCGGGCTGCCAGATGAAGCTCGTGTTCGGCCGTGGGTTGTCGAGCATTCCCAGGTGGAACTGGCCGAGCGCGTCCATCACCAGGCTGAACACCGTCGTCGCCGCGATCGCCGCGGCGAAACCGACCAGCAGCGCGAACAGTGAACGCCCGGCGAGCTTCGGCTGCCGCTGCACCAGCCCCGTGCACACGCCGGCGAGCGGGCCGAACTCCGGGCCGACCGCCATGGCGCCCACGATCAGGATCGCGTTGTCCAGGACCACACCGCAGGCCGCGATCATCGTCGCCACCATCAGGAAGACGGCGTAGGTGATGGTGAGGGTGGACTCCTCATGCGTGGACTCGCCGAGCTGCTCCCAGATCACCGCGTCGGCGGCCTCGCCCGGTGCCTCCTCCTCCGCGTCGTCGGCGCGTCTGGAGATCGACAGGTCGATGTTCTCGACGGCGATCGAACCGGTCTCGTCGATGCCGAGGGAGCGCATCTCCTGCAGCAGTTCGTCTGCCGCCTCGCGCGCGACGTCACACAGCACCAGGTCGCCCTGGGGATCGCGGGCGGCGCCGTTCAGTACGACCAGATGCGTGGTACCGACCGTCTGGCCGATCAGCTCCAGCACCCGGTCCGTCAGGTGGGGCGGGGTGATCATCCGCAGATGCAGCATGCCCGCACCCTAATGCGGGCATGGCGCCCGTAGCGTGTTCCGTGCTCGGTCAGAGCTTACGGAGGCTCAACTTCTGCACCTTGTGGTCCGGTCCCTTGCGGACGACCAGGGTGGCCCGGCCGCGCGTGGGAGCCACGTTCTCCAGCAGGTTGGGCTTGTTGATGGTCCGCCACATCGTCTGCGCGTACTCCATGGCCTCCTCCTCGGAGACCTGGGTGTACTTGCGGAAGTAGGAGAAGGGGTTCTGGAAGGCGGTCTCGCGCAGCTTCCGGAAGCGGTTGAAGTACCAGCGCTCGATGTCCTCGGGGCGCGCGTCCACGTACACGCTGAAGTCGAAGTAGTCGGCGAGGCCGACCCGGGTCCGGCCGTCCTTGCCGGGGAGGGCCGGCTGGAGCACGTTGAGGCCCTCGACGATGAGGATGTCCGGGCGGCGTACGACGAGCTCCTCGCCCGGCACGATGTCGTAGATCAGGTGCGAGTAGACCGGGGCCCGGACCTCGTCCTTGCCGGCCTTGATGTCGGCCACGAACCGGGTGAGCGCGCGGCGGTCATAGGACTCGGGGAAGCCCTTGCGGGAGGTGAGCCCGCGCCGCTGGAGCTCCTTCATCGGGTAGAGGAAGCCGTCGGTGGTGACCAGCTCCACGCGCGGGTGCTCGGGCCAGCGCGCGAGCAGGGCCTGGAGCAGACGGGCCACGGTGGACTTGCCGACGGCGACCGAACCGGCGACCCCTATGACGAAGGGGGTGCCCTGCTGGGCGCCGTGTCCGTTGCCCGCGTCGCCGAGGAAGGTGTTGAGGGTGCCCCGCAGATTGCTGGTGGCGCCCACGTACAGGTTCAGGAGGCGGGACAGCGGCAGGTAGACGTCGCGGACCTCGTCGAGGTCGATGACGTCGCCCAGACCGCGCAGCCGCTCGACCTCCTCGGCGGTGAGCGGCAGCGGGGTCCGCTCGCGCAGGGCGCTCCACTCGGCGCGGGTGAGGTCGAGGTACGGAGAGGCGTCGGGGGCCCGGCGGTGGGCGGGGCGCACGGGGTGCCCGTCCGGGCCGGTGCGCTCCGTCGCGCTGTCCGGCGTGCTGCTTCGTGGCGGCGAAGTGATCACACCGCCATTGTCAGGGCTCCGGCTCGCTTATGGGTGGTGTGGTCGGTCACGTAGTGGTCCCTTTCGCCACGGTTGTACCGGGGCGGGTACCGATTCGAGGCCCCTGGGGTCTCGTGGCGATCACGATCGGCCGACAGGGCGGCGGAATGCCGGTCCGGTGATCGTACTAACCAGTACATTGCTGCTTTCTCGTTGTCTTTGGGGGAGATCCTTCGTGCGTACCGCTCTTGTCCGTCGTACCGTCCTGACCGCGTCCGCGGTGTCCCTGGCCCTGCTGGCCACCGCCTGCGGGTCGGACAAGGCCGACAGCAAGGCGGACGGCAAGCCGTCCACTGCTGCTCCGGCGGCCTCCGCCGCGAAGGCGAAGACGGACGCCGAGCTGGCCGGCCTGCTCGTGGTCCAGGCCGACCTGCCCGAGCACGTGGTCAAGCCGGCCACCCCGGAGGAGACCGCCGCGGCGGCCGGTGCCACGAGTGACAAGCCCGAGTGCCTGCCGCTGGTCAAGGCGCAGGCCATGGCTCCGGTCGGCAGCGCCGCCGGCACCGCCCGCATCAAGGCCGCAGCCAAGCCCAAGGAGCCCGCGGCGAACGCCAGCGCCGAGGAGAAGCTGAAGGCCGCGATGGACGCCCTGGGCACCACCGCCACCTTCGTCACCCTGGCCTCGTACGAGGGCAAGGGCGCCGAGGAGGCCGTCGCGACCCTGAAGGGCGCCGGTACGGCCTGCGCCGGCGGCTACACCGGCAGCCAGGGGGGCGAGGGGCTCAAGATCGAGAAGCTGACCCCGGGTGCCGCCGTCACCGCCGGCGACGAGGCGCTCGCCTACACGGTGGTGGGCGACGCGGACGGTGAGAAGCTCTCGATGGAGCTCGTGGTCGTGCGCAAGGGCAACACCCTCGCGACCTTCTCCGCCGTGAGCCTGGCCGGCACCGCCGAGCAGCCGAAGGCCGTCGTCGACGCGCAGGCCAAGAAGCTCGGCTGACCCCGCCCGGGAGACGAACGTCAACCCCGCTCCGGCACATTCGCCGGGCGGGGTTTCGTCTTGTTCAGGTACGGGGCAGGAGCTCAACTTCGGCGTACGCTGCGGCCTATGTGCGGAATTGTGGGTTACGTGGGAGCGCAGTCGGCGCTCGATGTGGTCATCGCCGGACTCAAGCGGCTGGAGTACCGCGGCTACGACTCGGCGGGGGTCGCGGTGCTCTCCGACGGCGAACTGTCCGCCGCCAAGAAGGCGGGGAAGCTCGTCAACCTGGAGAAGGAGCTGGTCGGCCACCCGCTGCCGGCCGGTTCCACCGGCATCGGGCACACCCGGTGGGCCACCCACGGCGGGCCGACCGACGCCAACGCCCATCCCCACCTGGACAACTCCGGGCGGGTGGCGGTCGTGCACAACGGCATCATCGAGAACTTCGCCCTGCTGCGCGCCGAACTCGCCGAGCGCGGGCACCGGCTGGAGTCCGAGACGGACACCGAGGTGGTGGCGCACCTGCTCGCCGAGGAGCACGCGGCCGGCGGGGACCTGGCGGCGGCGATGCGGCGGGTGTGCGGGCGGCTGGAGGGCGCCTTCACGCTGGTCGCGGTGCACGCCGACGCGCCGGACGTGGTCGTCGGCGCGCGCCGGAACTCGCCGTTGGTGGTGGGCGTGGGAGAAGGGGAGAACTTCCTCGCCTCGGACGTGGCCGCGTTCATCGCCCACACCCGGTCCGCGATCGAGCTGGGGCAGGACCAGGTCGTCGAGCTCCGGCGCGACGGGGTCACGGTGACCAATTTCGACGGCTCGGCCGCGTCGGTGCGGGCGTACCACGTGGACTGGGACGCCTCGGCGGCCGAGAAGGGGGGCTACGACTACTTCATGCTCAAGGAGATCGCGGAGCAGCCGAAGGCCGTCGCCGACACCCTCCTGGGCAGGATCGACGCGAGCGGTTCGCTGACCCTGGACGAGGTGCGCATCCCCGCCTCGGTGCTCAGGGAGGTCGACAAGGTCGTGATCGTGGCGTGCGGTACGGCGTACCACGCGGGCATGATCGCGAAGCTGGCCATCGAGCACTGGACCCGCATCCCGTGCGAGGCGGAGTTGGCGAGCGAGTTCCGCTACCGCGACCCGATCCTGGACCAGCGGACGCTGGTGGTAGCGATCTCGCAGTCCGGCGAGACCATGGACACCCTGATGGCGCTGCGGCACGCGCGCGAGCAGGGGGCCAAGGTGCTGGCCATCTGCAATACGAACGGCTCGACCATCCCGCGGGAGTCGGACGCGGTGCTCTACACGCACGCGGGCCCGGAGGTCGCGGTCGCCTCCACGAAGGCGTTCCTGACGCAGCTCGTGGCCTGTTACCTGGTGGCGCTGTACCTCGGCCAGGTACGGGGCACCAAGTGGGGCGACGAGATCCAGGCCGTGGTCCGGGAACTGTCGGACATCGCCGCGGCGGTGGACACCGTACTGGAGACGATGGAGCCGGTACGGGAGCTCGCGCGGTCCCTCGCCGACAAGAACACCGTGCTGTTCCTGGGCCGGCACGTGGGCTACCCGGTGGCGCTGGAGGGCGCGCTCAAGCTCAAGGAGCTGGCGTACATGCACGCCGAGGGCTTCGCGGCGGGCGAGCTCAAGCACGGGCCGATCGCGCTGATCGAGAAGGACCTGCCGGTGGTGGTGGTCGTCCCGTCGCCGCGCGGGCGGTCGGTGCTCCACGACAAGATCGTGTCGAACATCCAGGAGATCCGGGCGCGCGGGGCGCGGACCATCGTCATCGCGGAGGAGGGCGACGAGGCGGTCGTGCCGTACGCCGACCACCTGATCCGGATCCCGGCCACGCCGACGCTGCTCCAGCCGCTGGTGGCGACGGTGCCGTTGCAGGTCTTCGCGTGCGAGCTGGCGACGGCGCGGGGGAACGAGGTGGACCAGCCGCGTAACCTCGCGAAGTCGGTGACGGTGGAGTGAGCGAGTAAGAGCGAGTAAGTGGGGCTGTTGTTGTGATTATCGGCGTGGGGATCGACGTCGCGGAGATCGACCGGTTCGGCGCGGCGCTGGAGCGGACGCCGAACATGGCCGGGCGGCTCTTCCTCGACGCCGAGTTGACGCTGCCGAGCGGGGAGCGGCGCGGGATCGCCTCGCTCGCCGCCCGGTTCGCGGCCAAGGAAGCCCTGGCCAAGGCGCTCGGCGCGCCCGCCGGGCTGCTGTGGACCGACGCCGAGGTGTACGTCGAGGACTCCGGGCAGCCCCGCCTGCGGGTGTCCGGCACGGTCGAGGCCCGGGCGCGGGAGCTGGGCGTGAAGTCCTGGCACATCTCGCTGAGCCACGACGCCGGTGTGGCCTCGGCCGTGGTGATCGCCGAGGGGTAGCGCCGCCCTGCGCGGGCTCGCGCGCTCGTGGGGCAGGGTGGTGCCATGCGTACTGCTTACAGCGTGGAGACCGTACGGGCGGCCGAGCGGGAGCTGATGGCCAGGCTGCCCGAGGGCGCCCTGATGCAGCGGGCGGCGGCCGGGCTGGCCGCCGTCTGCGCCGGGCTGCTGGGACGGGTGTACGGCTCGCGGATCGTGCTGCTGGTCGGGCCGGGCGACAACGGGGGCGACGCCCTCTACGCCGGCGCGCGGCTCGCCCGGCGCGGGGCCGGGGTGACGGCGGTGCCGATGGACCCCGGGCGGGTGCACGCGGGCGGGCTCGCCGCGCTGCGGGCCGCCGGGGGGCGGGTCGGGGAAGCCGTCCCGCGGCGCGCCGACCTCGTGGTGGACGGGCTGCTGGGGATCGGCGGCCGCGGCGGGCTGCGGCCGGCCGCGGCGGCGCTGGTCGAGCGGATCCCGCAGGGGGTCCCCGTGGTCGCCGTGGACCTGCCGAGCGGGGTGGACGCGGACACCGGGGAGGTGACGGGGCCGGCCGTCACCGCCGACGTGACGGTGACCTTCGGGGCGTACAAGCCGGGGCTGCTCATCGACCCGGGGGCCTCGCGGGCGGGCGTGGTGCACCTGGTGGACATCGGCCTGGAGCTGCCGGGCCGCGCTGATGCGGAGGCCTTGCAGCGCGCCGACGTGGCGGGGCTGCTGCCGGTGCCGACGGCGTCGAGCGACAAGTACCGGCGGGGCGTGGTGGGCATCGCCGCCGGGTCCCCGCAGTACCCGGGCGCGGCCGTACTGGCCGTGGCGGGGGCGCTGCGGGGCGGTGCGGGCGCGGTGCGGTACGTGGGGCCGGCGGCGGAGGCGGTGCTCGCGCGGTACCCCGAGACCCTGATCGGGCGGGGCCGGGTGCAGGCGTGGGTGGTCGGGCCGGGGCTGGGGGAGGGGCGCGGCGGCGAGGTCGCGGAGCTGCTGGCGCAGGACGTGCCGGTACTGGTCGACGCGGACGGGCTGCGGGGGCTGGACCCGGAGGCGCTGCGGGCCCGGACGGCCCCGACCCTGCTGACCCCGCACGCGGGGGAGGCGGCGGCGCTGCTGGGGGTGCCGAGGGAGTCGGTGGAGGCGGGGCGTCTGGGGGCCGTGCGGGGGCTGGCGGAGCGGTACGGGTCGACGGTGCTGCTGAAGGGCTCGACGACGCTGGTCGCCTCCGGCGGGGGGCCGGTGCGGGTGAACCCGACGGGGACGTCGTGGCTGGCCACTGCGGGGAGCGGTGACGTGCTGTCCGGGCTGGCCGGGTCCCTGCTGGCGGCCGGGCTGTCCGGTCCGGACGCCGGGTCGGTGGCGGCGTACCTCCACGGCCTGGCGGCCGGCCTCACGGGCGGCCCGCTGCTGGCCCACCAGGTGGCCGAGGCCCTCCCCGCCGCCTGGCGGGATGTGCGCCGCCCGTAGCCGGGCGCCGGCCCCCGGGCCCCCGCGCCTCAATCGCCGGCGGGGCTGGGTGTGGCTGGTGTTGTCCGCAAGGGTGCGGCGCCGTTGCCGGGGGCCAGCCCCCGGACCCCCGCGCCTCAAACGCCGGCGAGGCTATTTGTGGTTGCGGCCGCCGGCCGGGTGCGGCGCCGTTGCCGGGGGTCGGCCCCCGGACCCCCGCGCCTCAAACGCCGGCGGGGCTGAATGTGGCTCGCCTCAACCTGCAGCGTGCCGCCATGCCCGCACTTGGCTGGCGGCAGGAGCGAAAATCCAGCCTCGCCGGCGTTTGAGGCGCGGGGCGCGGGGCGGAGCCCCGGGAGCGGCGCCGCACCGGATCCCGGCGCAGAGGCTGGGCCAGTGCGGTCTGAGAGACTGTGCGGGATGAACGAGACACCGACGCGCGTGTACGCCGAGATCGATCTGGACGCCGTACGGGCGAACGTACGCGCGCTCCGCGAACGGGCGCCCCGTGCCGAGCTGATGGCCGTCGTCAAGGCGAACGCCTACGGGCACGGCGCCCTGGCCTGCGCCAAGGCCGCCCAGGAGGCCGGTGCCACCTGGATCGGGACCGCCACCCCCGACGAGGCGCTCGCGCTGCGCGCCGCCGGGGTCGAAGGCCGGATCATGTGCTGGCTCTGGACCCCCGGCGGGCCCTGGCAGGCGGCCGTCGAGGCCGGCATCGACGTGTCGGTCAGCGGGATGTGGGCCCTGGACGAGGTACGGGAGGCCGCCCGCGCCGCCGGCCTGACCGCCCGCATCCAGCTCAAGGCCGACACCGGACTCGGCCGGGGCGGCTGCCAGCCCGCCGACTGGGCGGAACTGGTCGGGGCCGCGGTCGCCGCCCAGGCCGAGGGAACCGTCAAGGTCACCGGCCTCTGGTCGCACTTCGCCTGCGCCGACGAGCCCGGTCACCCGTCCATCCAGCTCCAGCTCACCGCGTTCCGCGACATGCTCGCGTACGCGGAGAAGGAGGGCGTGGAGCCCGAGGTCAGGCACATCGCCAACTCGCCCGCCACGCTCACCCTGCCCGAGTCCCACTTCGACCTGGTGCGCTGCGGACTGGCCGTCTACGGGGTCTCGCCCGCGCCCGAACTCGGCACCCCGGCCCAGCTCGGCCTGCGGCCCGCCATGACCCTCAAGGCTTCCCTCGCGCTGGTCAAGACCGTCCCGGCCGGGCACGGCGTGAGCTACGGGCACCACTACCTCACCGAGACCGAGACCACCCTCGCGCTGATCCCGGTCGGTTACGCCGACGGCATCCCGCGGCACGCCTCCGGGCGCGGCCCGGTGCTCGTCGCCGGCAAGGTCCGGCGCGTCGCCGGGCGCGTCGCCATGGACCAGTTCGTGGTCGACCTCGACGGCGACCACGCGGAGGCCGGCGACGAAGCCGTCATCTTCGGGGACGCGGAGCGCGGCGAGCCGACCGCCGAGGACTGGGCGGGGGCGGCGGACACGATCGCGTATGAGATCGTCACCCGTATCGGAGGGCGTGTGCCCCGGGTGTACCTGGGCGCCTGAGGCGGAGTGAGGGCGGCGGCGTGAGCGAGAACTGGCGCAGGGCCGGCTGGGCCGGCGCTGCCATCGGCGTGATAGCGGCGGGCGCGGCGGCCGGTGTCGCCGTCGAACGGATCACCGTCGGGCGCGGCATGCGCAGGAGGGCGCGCCTGGCCCTCGACACCGCCGGTGACTACGGCTCGCTGCGCGGAACGCAGGGGACCTGCCGGGCCGAGGACGCCACCGAGCTCTACTACGAGGTCGACGAGCTCCCCGAGGAGTCCAAGCGGCCGCGTTCCCGGCTGCGCCGCAAGCCCGCGGCGGGGGCGACCGTCGTCTTCTGCCACGGCTACTGCCTCGCCCAGGACTCCTGGCACTTCCAGCGCGCCGCGCTGCGCGGAGTGGTCCGCACCGTCTTCTGGGACCAGCGCAGCCACGGCCGCAGCGCCCGCGGGCTGGCCCAGGCGGACGGCGAGCCGGTCACCATCGAGCAGCTCGGCCGCGACCTGAAGGCCGTCATCGACGCCGCCGCCCCCGAGGGCCCGCTGATCCTGGTGGGTCACTCGATGGGCGGAATGACCATCATGGCGTTCGCGGAGCAGTTCCCCGAGCTCGTGCGCGACCGCGTCGTCGGCGTCGCCCTGGTCGGCACCTCCAGCGGCCGCCTCGACGAGGTGACGTACGGGCTGCCGTCCCTCGGACTGGGCGCCGTGCGCAGGCTCCTGCCGGGCGTGCTCAAGGCGCTCGGCTCGCAGGTGGAGCTGGTGGAGAAGGGGCGCCGGGCCACCGCCGACCTCTTCGCGGGCATGATCAAGATGTACTCGTTCGGCTCCCGCGACGTGGACCCGGGCGTCGCGCGCTTCGCGGAGCGGCTCATCGAGGCCACCCCGATCGACGTGGTCGCCGAGTTCTACCCGGCCTTCCAGACCCACGACAAGACCGCGGCCCTCCAGTACTTCGCGGACATCCCCGTCATCGTCGTCGCCGGGGACAAGGACATGATCACCCCGGTCGGGCACAGCCTGGCCGTCAAGGAGGCGCTGCCGAGCGCGGAGCTGGTGATCCTGGAGTCCACCGGGCACCTGATGATGCTGGAGCGCCCCGAGACGGTGACGCGGCTGCTGACCGAGGTGCTGGCGCGCACCGGGGCGGTGCCCGCCCTCGCAGCGACTAACGTTGGCGGGCATGGAAGAAGTACCGCTGGAAGCACAGCGCAGCCAGGCACCGGCACCTGAGGCCGGCGCCGGATCCGAGGCCCGGATCACCGTCGGCTCCCCGGACGCCATGCAGGAGTTGGGCCGCAGGCTCGCCGGCCTGCTGCGCCCGGGTGACCTCGTCCTGCTCACCGGCGAGCTCGGTGCGGGCAAGACCACGCTGACCCGCGGGCTCGGCGAGGGACTGGGCGTGCGCGGGGCCGTGACCTCGCCGACCTTCGTGATCGCCCGCGTGCACCCCTCGCTGACCGGCGGGCCCGCGCTGGTGCACGTGGACGCCTACCGGCTCGGCGGCGGGCTGGACGAGATGGAGGACCTGGACCTCGACGTCTCGCTGCCCGAGTCCGTGGTCGTCGTGGAATGGGGCGACGGCAAGGTGGAGGAGCTCTCGGACGACCGGCTGCACGTGGTGATCGGCCGGGCGGTCGGCCACGAGGAGGTCCTGGACGACGTACGGGAGGTGTCGGTGCGCGGGATCGGGGCGCGCTGGGCCGCCGGTGCCGGGCTGGACGCCCTGGCCGGAGCCCTCTCGGAGTAGCGCCGGGGGCCGTACCGGGACCCGTACGGGGGCCGTGCCGGGGAAACCCACAGCCGAAGGTTCCGACAACTCGTCGGCAAGATGTTGCGCCCGCGGTGGCGCGCGTGGTGACATGGTACCGAGAGTTTCTTAGGTATGCCTAAGTACGGCGTCCCGGGGTCCAGGAGGCAGCCATGTCGGCACCAGCAGGAGCGCACCGCGAGCCCCGGCCGTCCGCGGTGTCCATGGGGGCGCTGCTGGCCGCGGGCGCGGCCGCCAGCGCCGTCTCCACGCCGCCGGCCCTCGTGCGGGTGACGGACGAGGGCGAACCGGAGGACGTCGTACGCGAACAGGCCGCTCCGGAATCCGAAGCGGCCTAGGCGCGGGGTTGGTTCTGGGGTACCCGGGGGGCACCTGGGGTTCGTGGCGTCCGTCGCACGTACGGGTGGTCTGCCCCCGGGGGTCAGGGAACGACGACGACCTTCGAGTTGATCGTGGCGAAGGCCCACATCGCGTCGCCGTCGGCCTTCGTCATGCGGATGCCGCCGGTCTTCCGGTTCGGGTCGGGCTCCGGCGTCGCGCCGTCCACGCGGGCGCTGAAGCCGATCACCACGCCCTCCGTCGTGGCGAACCGCACGACGTGCTCGATCGGCACCCCGTCCGAGCCGGTGACCGCGCCCGAGCGCGAGCCCACCAGGTAGCTGCCCGCCTTCGGGTGCACCGTGCTCGGCATCACCGCGAACGACCTGGGCTCCTGACCGGCCTCGCCCACCAGCCACACGCGCTTTTGGCCCACGGAGTACACGACCCGCACTCCGGAGCCCGAGCCCTCCGGCACCGGCACCGGCTTCGCCGGGTCCTGCTTGCCCGTGGCCGGGCTGGGAACCGGAGCCGGCTCCTGCGGACCGGCCGCCTGCGGAGGCCGCACGGGAGCGGTCGCGGACGCCTGGTAGCCGAGGAATCCGATCGCGGCGAGTGCCGCGGCGGTGAGCCCGGCCACGATTCCCGAGCTGCTGCGTGCCACCTTGCTCCACCTCTCCGCGCTGCCTGATGCCTCGGCCGATGCCTGATCGAAAGGTAGCAGCAGGCCCGCTCCACAACCGGCCGCAAAGGCTGGGGGCTGCGGAGTCGTAGGCTGTTCGCGTGCTCTTGCTCGCTGTAGATACCGCCACGCCCGCCGTCACCGTCGCCCTGCACGACGGCGAGTCCGTCCTCGCCGAGTCGAACCAGGTCGACGCCCGCCGCCACGGGGAGCTGCTGCTGCCCTCCGTGGACAAGGTGCTCGCCGAGGCCGGGCTCAAGCTCGACGCCGTCACCGGCATCGTCGTCGGGGTCGGCCCCGGCCCCTACACCGGGCTGCGCGTCGGCCTCGTCACGGCCTCCACCTTCGCCTCCGTGCTGGGCGTGCCCGTGTACGGCCTGTGCACCCTCGACGGGCTCGCCTACGCCGCCGGAACCGCCGGGATCGAGGGCCCCTTCGTCGTCGCCACCGACGCGCGGCGCAAGGAGGTCTACTGGGCGCGCTACGAGGACCCCCGCACGCGGGTCGGCGAGCCCGCCGTGGACCGCCCGGCCGACATCGCCGAGCGGGTCGCGGGCCTCCCGGCGGTGGGCCAGGGCGCGCTGCTCTACCCCGAGGCCTTCCCCGACGCGCGCGGGCCCGAGCACCAGTCGGCGGCCGCACTGGTGTCGTTGGCCGCGGAGCGCCTGGCGGCCGGGGCGGCGTTCGAGAACGCCGAGGGCGCGCCGCCGGCCCCGCTCTACCTGCGCCGGCCCGACGCGCAGGTGCCCAAGAACTACAAGGTGGTCACCCCGAAGTGACGGCCGCCCCTGACGTCGTGCTCCGCGAGATGCGCTGGTGGGACATCGAGCCGGTGCTGGAGCTGGAGCACGAGCTGTTCCCCGACGACGCCTGGTCCGCCGCGATGTTCTGGTCCGAACTGGCCCACGCGCGCGGCCCGCAGGCCACCCGCAGATACGTCGTCGCGGAGGACGGATCGGGCCGCCTGGTGGGCTACGCCGGGCTGGCCGCCGCCGGCGACCTGGCCGACGTACAGACCATCGCGGCCGCCCGCGACCAGTGGGGGACCGGGCTCGGCGCCCGGCTCCTGACCGACCTGCTGCGCGCCGCGACCGCGTTCGAATGCGCCGAGGTGCTGCTGGAGGTGCGCGTGGACAACGCCCGCGCCCAGAAGCTCTACGAGCGCTTCGGCTTCGAGCCCATCGGCTTCCGGCGGGGCTACTACCAACCCGGCAACGTCGACGCGCTCGTCATGCGACTGACCGACCCCGCACACGTACGAACTGAGAGCAGTGAGAGCAATGGCTGACGAACCTCTCGTCCTCGGCATCGAGACCTCCTGCGACGAGACCGGCGTCGGCATCGTCCGCGGCACCACCCTGCTCGCGGACGCGATCGCGTCGAGCGTCGACGAGCACGCGCGCTTCGGCGGGGTCGTGCCCGAGGTGGCCTCGCGCGCCCACCTGGAGGCGATGGTCCCCACCATCGAACGCGCCCTGAAGGAGGCCGGGGTCAGCGCCCGCGACCTCGACGGCATCGCGGTCACGGCCGGTCCGGGCCTCGCGGGGGCGCTGCTGGTGGGCACCTCGGCGGCCAAGGCGTACGCCTACGCACTGGGCAAGCCGCTCTACGGCGTGAACCACCTGGCCTCGCACATCTGCGTGGACCAGCTGGAACACGGTCCGCTGCCGGAGCCGACCATGGCGCTGCTGGTGTCGGGCGGGCACTCCTCGCTGCTGCTGGCCCCCGACATCACCTCCGACGTGCGGCCGCTCGGCGCGACCATCGACGACGCGGCAGGCGAGGCCTTCGACAAGATCGCCCGCGTGCTCCAGCTGGGCTTCCCCGGCGGCCCGGTCATCGACCGGCTCGCGCGGGAGGGCGACCCGAAGGCGATCAACTTCCCGCGCGGGCTGACCGGGCCGCGCGACGCGCCGTACGACTTCTCCTTCTCCGGACTGAAGACGGCCGTCGCCCGCTGGATCGAGGCGAAGCGGCACGCGGGCGAGGAGGTGCCGGTGCGCGATGTCGCGGCGTCCTTCCAGGAGGCCGTGGTGGACGTGCTGACGCGCAAGGCGATCCGGGCCTGCAAGGACGAGGGCGTCGACCACCTGATGATCGGCGGCGGGGTGGCGGCCAACTCGCGGCTGCGCTCGCTGGCGCAGGAGCGGTGCGACGACGCGGGGATCATCCTGCGGGTGCCGCGGCCGAAGCTGTGCACCGACAACGGTGCGATGGTGGCGGCGCTGGGCGCGGAGATGGTCAAGCGGAACCGGGCCGCCTCGGACTGGGACCTGTCGGCGGACTCCTCGCTGCCGGTGACGGACCCGCACGTGCCGGGTACTCACGGGCACGCGCACGGCCACTCCCACGGCCATGGCCACGCCCATGACCACGACCACGTGCACGAGCTGAGCAAGGACAACCTCTACTCATGAGCACCGTCGCGCTGATGTGGGAGGCCCGGGCCGCCGACGGCCGGGGCAACGAACTGCTGGAGTGGGCCCGCGCCCAGGTCCTCGCCCGGGAGCCGGTGCGCCGCGAGGTGTTCCGGGCCGCGCAGGACCGGGTGCTGGTCATCACCTGGTGGGAGGCGGCCGAGGGGATTTCGGCGGACCTGCCCGAACTGCCGGAGCCCGCCGCCGACCTGATCACGCGAGCTGTGCACCGCTGGCGTTTCGAGTCGGTCGAAGTCGGCTAGGGACTGCCTGCCGGACCGGGCCTGCCGACCGGTCCCGGCCGGCCCGCGCGGCTATGGTCATGCGCATGCCTCGCCGTGACCTGCCGCCTCCGCCGCCGCCCGCGCACTTGCGCGACTGGCTGGACGAGGGTGCCGTACGGGCCGACCGCGCACGGTTCCTGAGCGATCTGGGCCGACGCAGCCTGGGCGTGGGGCGGTTGCTGCGCCTGTGGGCCGTCGCGGCCGTCTGCGTGCTCGGCTGGTGCTTCGTCGGCATGGCCTGGATGGCCTTCGAGCAGCACGACCCCTTCGGTTACGTCTACGGCCTCATCTTCGCCGCCCTCGGCGCGGGCGTGCTGGTCCCCGCCGGGTTCTGGTGCGCCCGGGGCGCCCGGCGGGACCGGCAGGTGCGCCAACTGCTGCACGCCTGGGTGGAGTCGGACCGGGACCCGGTCACCGACGCCCGCGTCAGGGCGCCCGGGCTGAGTCTGACCTGGCTGGTGGCCTCGTTCGCCCTGGGCGCGTTCGGGCTGTGGTTGTCCTTCGCCGCCGCGGCCTCGGCGGACCCGGTCCGCACGACGTACGGCGAGATCGCGTACCTCATGGGCATCGGCCAGATCCTGTGGGTCACCGGCCTGCTGGGCCTCGCCAAGGCTGCCGCCCACCACCGCTGGGCGGTCCGGGCGTTCCGCGCACCCGCGTCATAGCCGGCGGGCCGGCGCCCCGATCAGCATGGACGGGGCGCCCGCGACGCGGGTCAGGAAGACCGTCGCCGAGTTCGGGCCCTGCGGCTTCACCTTCTTGCGGAGCTCCTCGGGCTCGATGGCCGAGCCGCGCTTCTTCACGGTCAGGACGCCCACCCCGCGCTCGCGCAGCAGCGCCTTCAGCTTCTTCAGCCCGAACGGCAGCACGTCGGTGATCTCGTACGCCGTCGCGTACGGCGTCGCGCGCAGCTCGTCGGCGGTGATGTACGCGATGGTCGGGTCGATCAGCCTGCCGTCCAGCTGCTCGGCGACCTCGGCCACGAGGTGCGCGCGGATCACGGCGCCGTCGGGCTCGTAGAGCCAGCGGCCGACCGGGCCCGCCTCCGGGTCGGGCAGTGGATCGGCGGTGTGCAGGGCGCGCGGCCCGGGCAGCAGGGTGGCGCGCACGGTCCCCGGCGAGGTCCCGAACCAGAGCACGGCCTCCTTGACGTCCCCCTGATCGGAGATCCACTCGGCCTCGGCCTCGGCCGGGAGCGCCTCGTGCGGGATCCCGGGGGCGATCTTGATGGCGGCGTACTTCGCCGTACGAGCCGTCTCCACGGCCCAGGACAGCGGCGGCGAGTACGACTCCGGATCGAAGATCCGGCCGCGCCCGCCGCGCCGGGCCGGGTCGATGAAGACGGCGTCGTGGCCGGCGGTGTCCACCTCGGTCACGTCCGCCTCCCGGACCTCGATCAGGTCGGCCAGCCCCAGTGCCTCGGCGTTGGCCCGCGCGACGGCGACGGTCAGCGGGTCGTGGTCGACGGCGAGCACCCGGATGCCGAGCCGCGCCAGGGCGAGGGCGTCCCCGCCGATGCCGCAGCACAGGTCGGCGAGGCTGCGCACGCCGAGACCGGCGAGCCGCTCGGCGCGGTACGAGGCCACGGACGCGCGGGTCGCCATCTCGCCGCCGCCGGGCGTGAAGTACATCCGGAACGCGTCCTCGGCGCCGAACTTCGCGACCGCGCGCTGCCGCAGCCGGGCCTGCCCGAGCGCGGCGGAGACCAGCGAGGCGGGGTGCTCGCGGCGCAGCCGGGTGGCGACGGCCAGCTCCTGTGCGGGGTCGTAGTCGCGGAGGGAGTCGAGGAGGGCGAGCCCCTCGGGGGTGAGGAGGGCGGCGAAGTCTTCGGGGGTCACGGATCCATTGTCGGCGACGCGCAGGGGCGCGCGGGGGTGTGGGCCAGTCGGTGGAAGGTGGGACTCCGCTCGCGGTGTCTTCCGGGGAGCCCGCGTGTCGGGTGCCAGGATGCGCAGCTATGCAGCTAGTCCGACAAAAGGAAGATAAGACGCAACAGGGTCACCGGTACGCGGCGGGTCCGCGCGGCCGGTTCGGGGTGGCCGTGGCCGCCCTGCTGGTAGCCGCCCTCGGCACGGCGTGCGGCTCCGGGGAGTCCAAGGCGCCGGACAAGGCGGAGAAGGCGAAGGCGGCCAAGGGCGCGGAGGCGGGCGCGGCGGGCGCGCTCAGCGCCGCCGAGAAGGCCAAGGCGGCCCAGCAGGCGCGCATCGCGGCGGCCAAGAAGTGGCGGCTGGCCAAGACCCCGCTCACCGCCCCGGCGGCGCCGAAGGAGAAGCCCGAGCTCACCACGCGCGACGGCTTCGAGGTCGAGGACCAGGAGGAGTACCCGCCGATCTTCACCACCATCGACACGGAGGACAAGGTCGTCTTCCTGACGGTCGACGACGGCGCGGAGAAGGACCCCGAGTTCCTGAAGATGATGCAGGAGCTGAAGATCCCGTACACGGCCTTCCTCAGCGACTACATCGTCAAGGACAACTACCCGTACTTCAAGGAGATGCAGGCCGCCGGCGTCACCCTGAACAACCACACGCTCAACCACCGGTACATGCCCGGCCTCTCCTACGAGCAGCAGCGCGAGGAGATCTGCGGCCAGCAGGACATGATCCAGAAGCAGTTCGGCAAGCGGCCCACCCTCTTCCGCCCGCCGTACGGCAACTACAACCAGGACACCCTGCGCGCGGCGAAGAACTGTGGGATCAAGGCAGTGCCGCTGTGGAACGCGGAGGCCTTCCCGAACCGGATGGAGTACCGCGAGTGGGACCGCGACCTGCATCCCGGTGACATCATCCTGACCCATTTCCGGGGCAAGGACGACTGGAAGGGCACGATGCCTGACATGATCCGTCAGGTCATGAAGACCGTCACGGACAAGGGGTACGCCGTGGCTCGCCTGGAGGACTATCTGTGAAGCACGCGCGCCGGTTGGTAGCCGGATCGCTGGCGGCCGGCGCGCTGGCGCTGTCCCTGACGGGGTGCGGGGACGGCGCGGCCCCCACCGAGCGGCTGGGGCCCAAGGCGAAGGCGACGCAGGAGGCATCGGGCGCTCCCGCGTCGCCGTCCGCGTCGCCGTCCGCGTCGGCCTCCGCCCCCTCGGCGGGCGGGGCCTCGGACGAGGCGTACCGCAAGTGGGGCCTGACCGGCCCCGTCGAGTACGCGCCGAAGCCCGCCCGGAAGCCGCAGATCCCGAAGGCGGACCCGGGCAAGGTCCCGGTGATAGACCGCATACCCGTCGCGCCGGACGACAAGGTCGTCTTCCTGACCTTCGACGACGGCGCGGAGAAGGACCCCGAGTTCCAGAAGATGGCGGCCGATCTGAAGCTGCCGATCAGCATGTTCCTGACGGACAGCGTGGCCTCGTCGGACTACGGGCACTTCGAGAAGCTCCGCGACAACGGCTCCGCGAGCACGATAAACAACCACACCCTGACGCACCCGAACCTGCGCACGCTGCCCTTCGCGGCGCAGAAGCACGAGATATGCGGCCAGCAGGACCGGCTGGAGAAGCGCTTCGGCCGGCGCCCGCCGTTCTTCCGCCCGCCCTTCGGCAACTACAACGACGACACCCTCCGGGCCGCCTCGGAGTGCGGCGTCTCGTCCCTGGTGCTGTGGCGGGTCTCGATGCAGATCAACAACTTCCAGTACGCCGAGGGCTCCGCCCTCAAACCGGGCGACATCATCCTGGCCCACTTCCGGGGCCCCGCGGAGCTCAAGGGCTCGACGGAGACCCAGATGACCACGCGCATGCTCCAGCGCATCCAGGAACAGGGCTACCGGATAGGCCGCCTGGAGGACTACCTGTAGGCGCTACCGCAGCAGCCAACGCTTGGTCAGCTCCATCATCTCCGCCCGGCTGCGACCGCTGTGCTCGGCGGCGATGAAGTACTCGCCGATCCGCACGGAGAGGGTGAGCATGCAGCGGACCTCGACCTCGTCCGCGTCGGTGCAGAGGGCGCCGAACAGCGAGCGCAGGTAGTCCATGCGCCGGTTGTCGACGCGCCGCAGGCGCTGCGCGACGTCCTCGTCGCGCCGGGCCCAGTCGCGGATCGCGAGCTCGGCCGCGACACCCGTCGCCGGCCCGGCGGCGCCGGACGAGGCGATCGTGAACAGCCGCTCCAGCTTGGCCCTGGCGTCTCCGCCGCCGCTCTCGACCTGCTCGATCACCGCCTCGGCGACGTCGCGCTCCCAGGTGTCGAGCATCTCGGTGAGGAGCGCGCCCCGGTTGCCGAAGTACCCGTAGAAGCCGCCCTTGGTGACGCCGAGCGCCTGCGCCAGGGGCTCGATCCGAACGGCCTCCGGGCCGCCCGAGGCGAGCGCGCGCAACCCTTCCTCGATCCATGCGCCGCGCGGCGTGCGGGTCGTGCCCATGGTGTGTCTCCGCTCACGTCTCCCCCTATCTATACGGTGCCGTATAGATAGGGGTAGCCTGCTTCTATACGGCATCGTATAGACAGGGGCTTGATCATGAGACTCCCCAAGACCGCGCACACGGCCCGTCCCTGGCGCATCCACGAGATCGCCGGCGATTTCCGGCTCGAGGACGTGTGGGCGCTGCCGACACCGGGCGGTCCCGACGACCTCCCGCGGCTCGTGCACCAGTTCGCGCACGGCAAGGGCGATCCCGTCCCTTCCCGCGCGGGGCGCGTGCTCTTCGCGCTCCGCTCGAAGCTCGGGTCGCTGCTCGGCTTGGACGAGCCGACGTCCGGCATCGGCGGCCGGGTGCCGACCCTGCGGGACCGCCTGCCGGTGGACCTCCGCGAGGGTCCCCGCGGGCCGGACCTCCACGAGGTTCCGTTCACCTCCGTCTTCCAGGCGCACGACGAGTGGGCGGCGGAGATGGCCAACAAGACGGTGCACGGCGTGCTGCACATCGGCTGGGTCCCGGACGGCTCCGGCGGCTACCGCGGCCAGATGGCCGTCCTGGTGAAGCCGAACGGCCTGCTCGGCGCCGCGTACATGGCGGCCATCAAGCCCTTCCGCTACCTGGGCGTATATCCGGCCCTGATCCGGGGCATCGGCCGCGAATGGCAGGCCGGAGCCCCGGGGACGGCAGCCGCGGGCCCGGGGGACACCCACCCCTGAGCCACCTCAGGAACCGCCGGCCCGCGCCCCGGTCCCGCGGAGCACGGGGCGGGTCGCCCCCTACCGCGTGCGGCCGGTGTCTTGGTCTCCGGCGGGATCGATGTTGGCGGCTGCGGTGGTCAATTCGCGCCCGCAGGCGCCGCGGACGTAGGCCGGATCCGCCCAGTGCTCACGCAGGGCCGAGTCCGAGACGTTCTCGTGGATCACGCCCATCAAGATGTCTGCCTGAGCGCTGATGGCCGGCTCCGACCACTGGTGAAGGCGGGGGCCCACCTCTGGCCCCTAGGCTGTCCGGAGAGGTGAGGGAGTGATCGCTTCATGACGAACGAAGGCCTCGCGCAGACGCGCAACGGCGCCGGCGTCAGGCCCCTGCGGCGGCGCGGCATCCAGCGGTTGGCGCAGGAGCAGTGGGGCTCGGGCCGGTCCATCTGGTCCGCCGATACCGAGGACCGCGAGCTCGTCGTCGATCAGACCGAGGTGCGCGAAGAGGCGGCGAGCGGGGGCGTTGCCGACGCCCTCGGAGTGCCACCCGGCGCTCCGGTCTGGGTGCGTGGCCGCCGTTTCGTGCTCGACGGCAAGCCAGCCGGTGCTGTTCGCGACCTCGCACCTCCCCGCCGACATCGTCGCCGCATCCGCGATCACCCGGATCGACTCCGGCCCCGGCGGCACGTACGCCCGCCTGGCCGAACTGGGCCACAAGCCGGTCCACTTCCGTGAGGAGATCCGCTCCCGCATGCCGTCGCCGGCGGAGGCCGAACGCCTCTCGCTCGCGCTGGGCACCCCCGTCATCCAGATCGTGCGCACCGCGTTCGCCCACGGAGGGCGGGCCGTCGAAGTGAACGACCGCCGTCGTCGCAAAGCGCGTAGCGATCTGTCGCGTGGGCGTTCCGGGAGCCGGGCAGCGCGGCCCTGATCTGCCCCTGCGCCCGCCCGTCCCCCGAACCCTCTCTGATCCTGATCAGCCGGCTCCCGCCCGGGTGAAGTCCCCCGCCACCATCGGCGTGATCGTCGTTTCCGCTGGGCCCCGGGCGTCCGCCCCGCGTTGGCGTTCCGCGCTGTCGCTGATGCGCAGGAGCAGGGCGATCATGATCCAGTTGGCCAGGAGGGACGAGCCGCCCTTGGCCAGGAACGGCAGGGCCTTGCCCGTCAGGGGGATCAGGCCCGTGACGCCGCCCGCGACCACGAAGACCTGGAGGGCCAGCGCCGAGGCGAGGCCCACCGCCAGCAGCTTGCCGAAGGGGTCGCGGGCGCCGAGCGCCATCCGCAACCCCCGTTGCACGAGGAGCGCGTAGAGGATCAGGACCGCCATCATCCCGGCCAGGCCGAGTTCCTCGCCGACCGTCGTGAGGATGAAGTCGCTGCGGCCCGCGAACTTGATCAGCTCCGGGTGCCCCATGCCGAGGCCGGTCCCGGAGATGCCGCCGGTGCCGAAGCTGAACAGCGCCTGCGCCGACTGGTCCGAGGTGACCCCGGCCGGCCGGTTCTCCCAGTAGTACGACAGAGGGTCGAGCCACGCGGCCACGCGCGCTTTGACGTGCGGTTCCGTCGAGCCCACCGCGAAGGCGCCCACCGCCGCCATGAACAGGCCGCACACGATCCAGCTGGTGCGCTCCGTGGCCACGTACAGCATCACCACGAAGACGCCGAAGAAGATCAGCGAGGTGCCGAGGTCGCGTTCGAAGACCAGCACCAGCATGGAGACGATCCACACCGTGATGATCGGTCCAAGCTGCCGCATCGGGGGCAGCCGCATGCCGAGGAACTTGCGGCCCGACAGGGCCAGCGAGTCCCGGTGGATGACCAGATAGCCCGCGAAGAAGATCGCGATCATGATCTTCACGAACTCGCCCGGCTGCAGCGAGAAGCCGAAGAGGATGATCCACCGCTTCGCGCCGTACGTGTCCGCCGTGGAGAACGCCGGCGCGATCAGCAGCACCAGCGCGACGGCCATCGTGAGGTAGATGAACCGCTGCAGCAGCCGGTGGTCGCGCAGCAGCGCCACCACCAGGATGCAGGCGGCGACGCCGACCACCGTCCACATCAGCTGGCCCGGAGCGTTCGCGTCCGAGTTGTACCGCTCGATGTACCCCTGGTCGAGGCGGTGGATCAGCACCAGCCCCAGCCCGGTCAGCAGCATGGCCAGCGGGAAGATCAGCGGGTCCGCGTACGCCGCGAACCGGCGGATGCCCAGGTGCCCGACCAGCGACAGCAGCGTCATGCTGATCGTGAAGCCGGTGAGGTTGCGCGGCAGCTCGCCGTTCATGGCGAGCCCGGCGTTGGCGTGGCCGAAGACGGCGATCACGACGACGAAGACCAGCAGCAGCGCCTCGGTGCGGCGGCGCGAGCCCGCCGACGTCAGGGGTTTCAGTCCACGCACGGGATGCCGCCACCGTCCGTGGAGCTGGACGTGGGCGCGGCCGGCCCGGACGACGTGGACGGAGTCCCCGCCGAAGGCGAGGAGGATGCGGCGCCCGGTGCGCTCGGGCTCGGAGGGGCCTTCGGCCCGATCTGCTCGGCAATGAGGCGCTTTATCTTCATATCATCTACGACGTTGATGTCCTCCCCATGGTTCCTTCCGAACCCCTCGATGGGGAGTGTCGTGAATTCCACCTTCCCGCCGGACAGGTTCTTCGCCTGCTTCACGAACGACAGCAGGTCCCACCCCTCGTCCGTCACCACGTCCTGCTTCGCGGCGTCGATCAGCTTCATCAGTTTCACCGGGTCGGTGAAGGTCCCGGCCGAGTTCAGCTTCTTCGTCGCGCCCGCGAGGAAGGCCTGCTGCCGCTTCGTCCGGTCCAGGTCACCCCTGGCCAGGCCGTGCCGCTGGCGTACGAACGCGAGCGACTGCTGCCCGTTCAGGACCTGTGGGCCCGCCGGGAAGTCGGCGCCGGAGTACCTGTCCTTCACCGCCTTGTTCAGGCACACCGGTACCCCGCCCAGCGCGTCGGCGAGGTGGTAGAAACCGGCCAGGTTCAGCTCGGCGAAGTGGTCGATCGGGACCCCCAGGAAGTTCCGCACCGTCTCGATCTCCGCTTTGCGACCCGCCTCTCGGCCCTCGCGCTCCAGCTGTCGGCGGTCACTGACGCCTTGCGCGACGAGCTGCTCCTGCTTCTTCTCCTTCGCGAGCCCGTACGCCTTCTTGATCTTGTCCTTGCCGTGGCCCGGTATGTCGACGAAGTCGTCGCGCGGGACCGAGAATGCCTTCGCCCGGCCGCCGTCGCCGGGTACGTGGAGCAGGATCAGGGTGTTCGCGTTGTAGCCGCCGATGTCCGAACTACCGGCGTGCAGCTTGTCCAGCACGTCGTCCGGCAGGTCCTCGCCGTTCTGGTCCTTGCGGCTGTCCAGGCCCATGAGCAGGACGTTCACATCGCCGGACGTCGACTTCCGTGCGCCCTCCAGGGCCTTGGAGCTTCCGATGCTGGAGGCCAGGTCCCGGTACAGGTACCAGGCGCCGCCTCCCGCCATGACCACCAGCGCGCAGCCGGTGATCAGCAGCGTGCGGCCGAGCCGCCGCCGGCGGGAGAGCCGGTGGGCTGGGGCAGTCGTCTTCCTCCGGTGCGCGCTCATGCCTGTCGATGGTGGGGGAGGGACGCTGAAGGAATCCTGAGAAGCCGAAGCGAGTGCCGAAGCGAGTGCCGAAGCGAGTGCCGCAGGGAGTCCGATGCGAGCGCCGAAGGCGCCGCCGGCTACCGGCACGCGATGCGCAGCACCAGCCGCGCGCCCCCGCCGGGCGCCGGCAGCGCGCGTACGTCGCCCGCGTGCGCCCGCGCGATCTCCCGTGCGATGGCCAGGCCGAGCCCCGTCCCGCCACTGGCCCGGCCCCGGTCCGCGTCCAGGCGTACGAACCGCTCGAACACCCGGTCCCGGTCCGCCTCCGGGATCCCCGGACCGTCGTCCGTGACCTCCAGCACCGCCCATGCGAGGCCTCCCGCCGTGTCCGCCGCCGCCCGCACCACCACCTCCGCGCGGGCGTACCGCAGGGCGTTGTCCACCAGGTTGGCCAGCGCCCGCTCCAGCCGCGCCGGGTCTCCGGCGGCCGGTACGGGCGCCCGCGCGTCCAGCCGCAGCGCCACCCGGGGGCCGCCCCGGCGCGCCACGTCCTCCGCGGCCAGCAGCGCCAGGTCGACCGGCTCGCTGCGCGGCCCCGGCCCGCCGTCGAGGCGGGCCAGCAGCAGCAGGTCCGCCGCGATCCGCTGGAGCCGCTCGGTGTCGGCCAGCGCGGCCGCCACCGCCTCCCGGTCGGGGCGGTCCATGGCCAGGGCCACCTCCAGCCGGGAGCGGACGGCGGCCAGCGGATTGCGCAGCTCGTGCGAGGCGTCCGCGGTGAACTGCCGCTGCAGGGCGTCGGCGCGCTCCAGCCGGTCCAGGGTGTCGTTCACGGTCCGGGCCAGCTGCGCGATCTCGTCCGCCCCGCCCGGGTCCGGAACCCGCCGGTCCAGCTCGCTCGCGGTGACCGCGGCCAGCTCGTTGCGGATGGCGGTCACCGGGCGCAGCGCGAGCCCCGTCACCCACCAGGCCAGGGCCGCGGCGAAGGCGATCAGCGGGGGCGCGCCCGCCAGCAGCCCGACCGCGACGGCCCCGGTCGCGTCGTCCACGTCGCCGAGCACGGTCACGGCGTACACGGTGTGCGGGTCGTGCGCGCCCGGCGGACCGGCCGCCTCGACCGCGACCGCCACGCGCCGCTCCCCGCCGGGGCGAGCGGGAGCCAGTACGGCCGACCGGGAGTCCTCCCCCGAACCGCCACCCGCACCGTCGCCGTTCCCGGGGCTCAGCCGGCCGAGGTCCGGGATGTCCGCGGGATCCCCGCTGGTCGCCACCGTGCGCCCCTGGGCGTCCCGTACGAGGACCAGGTCCACCCCGCGTTCGGGCGCGGGCAGCCGGCCGCCGGGCGGCAGGGTCCGGCTGTCGACCTGGGCGGCGACCTTGCGGGCGGCGAGCTCGGTGCGCCCGGTGGTGTTGTCGAGCAGGTTGGCCCGCAGCAGGGTGTAGAGCCACAGCCCGCCGGTGGCCAGGACGACGGCCATCGCGAGGGCCGCGGCGATCGCCGTGCGCGCGCGGACGGTACTAGCCACCGTCCGGGGCCATCCGGTAGCCGGTCCCGTGGACGGTGAGGATCGAGCGACGGCCGAACGGCGCGTCGATCTTCCTGCGCAGCGAGGAGACGTACACCTCGACGATGTTCGGGTCGATGCCGTGCGGGGTGTCCCAGACCTCGTCGAGGATGTCCTGCTTGGCGACGGCCCGTCCGGGCTGCTCCATCAGGCAGGCGAGTACGCCGAGTTCGCGGGCGGTGAGCTCGATGTCGTGGGAGCCGCGCCGGCAGCGGCGGTCCTGCGGGTCGAGGAGGAGGTCGCCGGCCTGGAGGGTGGTGCGGTCGGGCGCGCCCGCGCGGCGGGCCAGCGCCCGGATCCGGGCGCCGAGGACCACGAAGGAGAACGGCTTGGTGAGGTAGTCGTCGGCCCCGGAGTCCAGGCCCTCGGCCTCGTCGTACTCGCCGTCCCGGGCGGTGAGCATCAGCACCGGGGTGGTGTCCCCGTGGGCGCGCATGCGGGTGCAGATCTCGTAGCCGCTCATGCCCGGGAGCATCAGGTCGAGCAGGACCACGTCGTACGGGCCGCCGGCGAGGGCGAGGTCCAGGCCGCGGTGGCCGTCGTGCGCGACCTCGACCAGGTGGCCGTCGGCGGACAGGCCGCGCCGCAGGGATTCGGCGAGGCCTTCTTCGTCTTCGACCACGAGGATGCGCACGGCTCAAGCGTCACATATCGGGCTGTGGTGCCGTTTTCGCCCTCGCCCTCGCCCTCGCCGGCGCCTTCGCCGGCTTCAACCGCCCGGGCACTCGCTGTTGTCGCCGCCGCCGCTGCGGCACTGGTGGCCGGGGCCCGGGGAGGCGGGGTCCGGGCGGGTCTCCCGGGCGCCTGAGTGCGGGTACTCAGCGCACGGTGGCCGCAGGCCCGGCCGGGGCGTCCGCACCGGGTACGGCCTCCGGGCCCCGCACCGCCTCGGCGCCGGCCGCCGCCTCCGCCCGCAACCCCCGCCCCCGTCTCCGCGCCAGCGCGTCCCGGGAGGCCGCGCCGACGGCCCACACCGGAAAGGCGAGCGAGAGCACCCCCACCGCCCCCGGCCCCAGCCAGACGAACACGCCGGGCTGCACGGCCGTGCCGGCGGACGGTCCGAGGACGAAGGCGGCCCGCGGACCGTCCGGCCGGGTGTCGAACGCGGTGTCGACCTCGACCCGGGGGATCGTGAACGATCCGTCGCCGGCCGCGAACGACCCCTCGCACATCCAGTGTTCGTCCCCGTCCGAGTCCCGCTCCGCCACGCACCGCGCGGCGTGGAAGGTGCCCTCCACCCCGGCCACCCGGGCCGCCAGCCGCGGTACGGAGCCCGACAGCATGTAGATCCCGGCCGCGAGGCCGACGGCGATCGGGATGAGGTGCCGCGAGCGCACGCCGGAGTGTGTCCTGGTCATGGCGGGAGAGTAGTGAGATCGAACGCCCGTGCGCCCGGGTTTTGCCGCTTCCGGGGGCCGCGCCGCGCAACGCCCACCGTCGAGAATTGGCACTCCGCTTGACCGAGTGCTAATCGCCGGAATAGTGTCGCACCTGGCACTCGCCACCGGTGAGTGCCAACACAGCGACAGGCAGGTCCGGCACCCGCGACGACGGATCGACCTGGTCGCCACCTCAGACAGTTAACCCCGCATCTCCGAAGGGGGAGGTCGGATCGTGACGACCGCCAGCTCCAAGGTTGCCATCAAGCCGCTCGAGGACCGCATTGTGGTCCAGCCGCTCGACGCCGAGCAGACCACGGCCTCCGGCCTGGTCATCCCGGACACTGCGAAGGAGAAGCCCCAGGAGGGCGTTGTCCTCGCCGTGGGCCCGGGTCGCTTCGAGGACGGCCAGCGTCTCCCGCTGGACGTCAACGTCGGCGACGTCGTGCTGTACAGCAAGTACGGCGGCACCGAAGTGAAGTACAGCGGCGAGGAGTACCTCGTCCTCTCGGCTCGCGACGTGCTCGCGATCGTCGAGAAGTAATTCGCTTCAAGTTTTGATTTGAGCTGCGCCCCTGGTCACCCTGCTGATGCCGGGCGGCGAGGGGCGTAGTTCGTTCCAGGCGGTGGCGGTCGCGGTGAGCGGCCGATCGCAACGAGAGGACTGAACCGCTCCCATGCCGAAGATTCTGAAGTTCGACGAGGACGCCCGTCGCGCCCTCGAGCGCGGCGTCAACAAGCTTGCCGACACGGTCAAGGTGACGATCGGCCCCAAGGGCCGCAACGTCGTCATCGACAAGAAGTTCGGCGCCCCCACCATCACCAACGACGGTGTCACCATCGCCCGCGAGGTCGAGCTGGACGACCCGTACGAGAACCTGGGCGCGCAGCTCGTGAAGGAGGTGGCGACCAAGACCAACGACATCGCGGGTGACGGCACCACCACCGCCACCGTGCTGGCCCAGGCGCTGGTCCGCGAGGGTCTGCGCAACGTCGCCGCGGGCGCGTCCCCGGCCGCCCTGAAGAAGGGCATCGACGCCGCGGTCAAGGCCGTCTCCGAGGAGCTCCTCGCGACCGCCCGCCCGATCGAGGACAAGTCCGACATCGCCGCCGTGGCCGCGCTCTCCGCGCAGGACCAGCAGGTCGGCGAGCTCATCGCCGAGGCGATGGACAAGGTCGGCAAGGACGGTGTCATCACCGTCGAGGAGTCCAACGCCTTCGGCCTGGAGCTGGAGTTCACCGAGGGCATGGCCTTCGACAAGGGCTACCTCTCGCCGTACATGGTCTCCGACCAGGAGCGTATGGAGGCCGTCCTCGACGACCCGTACATCCTGATCAACCAGGGCAAGATCTCCTCCATCCAGGACCTCCTGCCGCTGCTCGAGAAGGTCATCCAGGCCGGCGCCTCGAAGCCGCTGCTGATCATCGCCGAGGACGTCGAGGGCGAGGCGCTCTCCACCCTCGTCGTCAACAAGATCCGCGGCACCTTCAACGCGGTCGCCGTCAAGGCCCCGGGCTTCGGCGACCGTCGCAAGGCGATGCTGCAGGACATGGCCACCCTCACCGGTGCCACCGTCATCGCCGAGGAGGTCGGCCTCAAGCTCGACCAGGCCGGTCTGGACGTACTGGGCTCCGCCCGCCGCGTCACGATCTCCAAGGACGACACGACCATCGTCGACGGTGGCGGCAGCCACGAGGACGTCGTCGGCCGTGTCAACCAGATCAAGGCCGAGATCGAGTCCACGGACTCCGACTGGGACCGCGAGAAGCTGCAGGAGCGCCTGGCGAAGCTCGCCGGCGGCGTCTGCGTCATCAAGGTCGGCGCCGCCACCGAGGTGGAGCTCAAGGAGAAGAAGCACCGCCTCGAGGACGCCATCTCGGCGACCCGCGCCGCGGTCGAGGAGGGCATCGTCTCCGGCGGTGGCTCCGCGCTCGTCCACGCCGTCAAGGTCCTCGAGGGCAACCTCGGCCTGAGCGGCGACGAGGCCACCGGTGTCGCGGTCGTGCGCCGCGCCGCCGTCGAGCCGCTGCGCTGGATCGCCGAGAACGCCGGCCTCGAGGGTTACGTCATCACCTCGAAGGTCGCCGAGCTCGAGAAGGGCCAGGGCTTCAACGCCGCCACCGGCGAGTACGGCGACCTGGTCAAGGCCGGCGTCATCGACCCGGTGAAGGTCACCCGCTCCGCGCTGGAGAACGCCGCTTCCATCGCCTCCCTGCTGCTCACGACCGAGACCCTGGTCGTCGAGAAGCCGGCCGATGAAGAGGGCGACGCCGGTCACGGCCACGGTCACGGCCACAGCCACTGAGGCTGACGCCTGATACGTGAGGCCCCCGTCCCGCCCTTTCGTACGGCGGGGCGGGGGCCTTCCCGTTGCGCGGGCCGTGGCCCCGCTTCAGGGCCGCGGGCTCATGAGCCCATCGACTTCATCGGGTCCATCCCCAGCTGGCGCATCATGCCCATCACGTCGTAGTGCCACCAGCCCTCCGCGATCATGCCGTCCTTGCAGCGGAAGGTCGTCTGGCCGGTCGAGCTGATCTTCTTGCCGGTGGGCGCGAGGCCCATGAACTCGCCCGTGTGCGTGGCGTTCCAGGTCCACAGCGTGGTGACGAGGTCTCCTTCGGCGATCTGCTGGTCCGTGGTGAAGGTGAACTCGAAACCGGAGCGCCACATGGCGAGGTCCGTCAAGAGGCCGTCGATCCCCTCAGCGTTCGGGTCGGCCTTGAAGATGTCGTGGTCGACGTAGTCAGAGGCGAAGATCTCCTCGGCGACCGACCGCTCGCCCGACATCGCCAGCTCGTTGAACATCCGGTCCGCGAGCATCTTGTTGAGGTTCTCGTCGCGGACCACGTCGAGGTTGGTGAAGGTCGGCATCCCCTCGCACAGGGCCATCATCTCCTGGAACATCCTGTCCGTTTCCGGGAGGTGAGAGTTCTTCATGGCGTCTTCGTACGAGGGGAATTCGACCACGTCCACGAAGTGGTTCTCGTTCTCGCGGTCCTTGCCCACGATGCTGTGGGTGACGGTGCGCTTGCCCTGGCTCTGCGAGACGTACTGGTCGAGCAGCTGGTTGAGGTCGTCCTGCCGCCTGGTCTTGTAATCGATTATCTGTACGAATGTCATGGCGTCTCCCGGGCTGGATGGGACACGTCCAGTTTAGGTAGGTTTCACCCATTCAGCTGGTGTACCGGCGAGTTACTGCGGCCCGTACTTGCGGCCCGTACGGGACGACACCCCGCCCAGCAGCCCGCGCGGCGTCAGCTTCACCACGCCCATCAGCGCCTTGTACCGCGGATCGGGGATCGACACCGTCTTGCCCCGCGCCAGGTCCGCCAGGGCCGCGGCCACCAGCTTGTCGGCGTCGAGCCACATCCAGCCGGGGATGTTGTCGGTGCCCATGCCGGCGCGCTGGTGGAACTCCGTCCGTACGAAACCGGGGCACAGGGCCATCAGCCGGACCCCGGACCCCGCCAGGTCCCGCGCCGCGCCCTGGCTGAACTGCACGACCCAGGCCTTGCTCGCCCCGTAGGTGCCGCGCGGTACGAACGCCGCCACCGAGGCCACGTTGATCACGCCGCCGCGGCCGCGCGAGCGCATCGACCCGGTGGCCGCCGAGGTCAGCCGCAGCACCGCCTCGATGTGCACCTTGAGCATGGTGAGCTCGTCGGCCATGGAGACCTCGAGGTAGCGGCCCTTGTTGCCGAAGCCCGCGTTGTTGACCAGCAGGTCCACCGGGTGGGTGCGGTCGTCGAGGCGCCGCTCGACCGCGGCGATGCCCTCTTCCGTGGAGAGGTCGGCGGCCAGTACCTCGGCCTCGATGCCGTGCCGGTCGTGCAGTTCGGTGGCCTGCTCGCCGAGCCGCTTGGTGTCACGCGCCACCAGCACCAGGTTGTGGCCCTGGGCGGCGAGCCGCCGGGCGAAGGCGGCGCCGATGCCCGCCGTGGATCCCGTAATCAACGCAGTCGTCATAGGCGCAACCTAGCCGCCCCTGGTGACGGCGTTACCGCGCCCCGTCCCCGGCCCCGTACTTCGCCACGTACTGCCGCACCTGCTCATGGGCCTGCGGCTCCATCGCCGTGCCCGCCGCCAGGGTGCGCGGCAGCAGGGCGCGCTCGGTGGTGAAGGCGCGGAACCACAGCTGCACCGTGACGTCGTGGTCCGGACGGTGGATGATCTCGATGGTGTCGCCCGGGGAGACCGGGCCCTCCTCGATCACCCGCAAGTACGCGCCCGGCCGTGCCTCCGCGGTGAACCGCTTGACCCAGGCGCTCTCGCCGAGGATCCCCTGGAAGGTCCGGCACGGGATGCGGGCCGAGGCCACCTCGAGGACCAGGTCCGCGCCCACCCGCCAGCGGTCACCGAGGCGCGCGGTGTTCAGGTCGATGCCGGAGGTGGTGAAGTTCTCGCCGAACGTCCCGGAGGGCAGCTCGCGGCCGAGCTCCGCCTCCCACAGGTCGAGGTCCTCGCGCGCGTACGCGTAGACGGCCTGGTGGTCGCCGCCGTGGTAGCGGCGGTCGCATACGGCGTCGCCCTCGAGGCCGCTGCCCAGGCCGGTGGCCTTCGGGCCGGGGGCGACGACGCGGACCGGTCCGGGGACCGGGCGCTTGCCGTGGCCGGTCAGCCCGCTTGCGGCGTCGGTGTAGTCGACGGCCGTGGCGCGGCCGAGGTTCACGGAGATCAGATGCATGGGGCCCATGAAAACAAATGAACCGAGCAGCCCCAAAGCAGCGAGGGGATATTCGCACGGCGGTCAAAGCGGGGCTTATGCTCGAGGGGTGATCGAGGCACGTCATCTCCGGGTTCTGCGCGCTGTCGCCGGGACCGGGTCCTTCTCCGCCGCCGCCCGCGAGCTCGGCTGCACCCAGCCGGCCGTCTCCCAGCAGATGAAGGCGCTGGAGCAGTCGGCCGGCACCCCCCTGCTCATCCGCACCGGCCGCGAGATGCGGCTGACCCAGGCCGGCGAGGCCCTGGTCCGGCATGCCGCGGGGATCCTGGCCGGGCTGACCGCCGCCGAGGAGGAGGTCGCGGCCATCGCCGGGCTGCGCGCGGGCCGGGTCCGGCTGGTGTCCTTCCCCAGCGGCAGTTCCACCCTGGTGCCGACCGCCCTCGCGGCGATGCGCGCCGAGCACCCGGGGACCCGTATCTCGCTGGTCGAGGCCGAGCCGCCGCGCTCGGTGGAGATGCTGCGCGAGGGGGACTGCGACCTGGCGCTGGCCTTCCGCTACGGCGGGGCGGCCGGATCCGCGGCGGAGTGGGAGGACCTGGTGGTGCGCCCGCTGCTGACCGACCGGCTCGTCGGGCTGGTCCCCGAGGGCCACCGGCTGGCCGGGGCGGAGCGCGTGGGCATGGCGGAGCTGGCCGACGAGCCGTGGATCGCGGGCTGTCCGCGCTGCCGCCGCCATCTGGTGGAGGTGTGCGAGGGCGCGGGCTTCACCCCGCGGATCGACTTCGCGACCGACGACTACCCGGCGGTCGTCGGCCTGGTGGGGGCGGGGCTGGGCGTCGCGGTGCTGCCGGAGCTCGCGGTGGAGTCCGTGCGGGCCAAGGGCGTCAGCACGGTGGCCGTGGAGCCGGCCGTGGAGCGCGAGGTCGTGGCGCTGACCCTGCCGGACCTGGCCCGGGTGCCGGCCGTGGCCGCGACGCTCGCCGAGCTGGAACGGGCCGCCACGCGCTGACCGTACGTTTTTGGCGGTACGTACGGCCGAACGCGTGACGTTTCGCCCCGGACCGCGACACGCCCGGTGGTCGCGGCGGCCCGAAGAACCCGCACGGATTTCGCAGGAACGTTCCTTCGGGTGTTTGTTCGCCGGTTCAGTGGGGCGCGATCGGTCCGATCGCACTGGACGCGGGGATCAGGCGGTGGCGCGCGCGGCCCATCAGTTCCTCTCGCTCGTCCTCCGTCAGCCCTCCCCACACGCCGTAGGGCTCGCGGACGGCGAGCGCGTGCGCGGCACATTCCGCGCGGACCGGGCATCGCATGCAGACCTCTTTAGCCGAGGCCTCGCGCGCGCTCCTGGCCGCGCCCCGCTCGCCTTCCGGGTGGAAGAAGAGGGAGCTGTCGACCCCGCGGCAGGCAGCCAGCAGCTGCCAGTCCCAGAGGTCGGCGTTCGGTCCGGGGAGGCGGGAGAAATCTGCCATTGGTAGTCCTCTTGGTGCCGGTACTGAGGCGGATACGGTCGATGTCTCCAAGGGGTCTCCACACCTACTGTCGGAGTAGATGTAAATATGACTCATTGGGAATCTAGCCTCAGACACGTGCCAAACGGAAGGAAAGCCGCCAAATAGGGCAAAGCTCCAGATGGAGGACAGTTGCCTTGTGGCGTCCGTGTCGTGTTCGCTTCCTCACGTAGAGTGCCGAAGGTGTCCGTCCGACCCGTAACTCTTTCGAGTGACCATCGTTGAGAGTGCGAAGGCGGTTGAACCAATAAGTTCTCGGACAGGTGTCCGGGGGCATCGACCGCACAGGTGACGATACGTACCAGCCTGGAGGCTCAAGGTGACGCGCATCAGCAGCTGCGGAGGGCGGTCATGACATCCGTCCTCGTCTGCGACGACTCCCCGCTTGCCCGAGAGGCGCTCCGCCGCGCGGTTGCCACCGTGCCCGGCGTCGAGCGTGTGACGACGGCTGCCAACGGCGAGGAAGTCCTCCGCCGCTGGGGTGCCGACCGCTCCGACCTGATTCTGATGGATGTACGGATGCCCGGGCTGGGCGGTGTCGAGACGGTCCGCCGGCTCCTCTCCGCCGACCCCGGCGCCCGCATCATCATGCTGACGGTCGCCGAAGACCTGGACGGCGTGGCCCTCGCGGTCGCCGCCGGCGCCCGGGGCTACCTGCACAAGGACGCCTCGCGCGCCGAACTGCGGGCCACGGTCACCCAGGCCCTCGCCGACCCGACCTGGCGACTGGCCCCCCGCCGGCTCCGCTCGGCCGAGATGGGCGCCGCGCCCACGCTCACCGCGCGCGAGATCCAGGTGCTGGAGGGCATGAGCCACGGCCGGTCCAACGCGGAGATCGGGCGCGAGCTCTTCCTCTCCGAGGACACGG
The DNA here is from genome assembly GCA_049998195.1 of Streptomyces sp. cmx-11-4. Taxonomy (GTDB): domain Bacteria; phylum Actinomycetota; class Actinomycetes; order Streptomycetales; family Streptomycetaceae; genus Streptomyces. Next base: position 206,886 of record JAEBET010000008.1, on the reverse strand, counting down.
TCAAGACGCACGCCCGCAGGCTGTTCAAGAAGCTCGGCGCCTCGGACCGCGCGCACGCCGTCGCGCTCGGCTTCCGCTGGGGCCTGGTCCGCTGACCCACGGGTCACGGCCCGGTCCGACGACCGTGAGCCCCGTCGTACCCGGTGCGCACCCGGGGATTGGCGGGGCACAATCCGGGGGACGTGTCGCTTCGTGCGCGATGCCGCATCCTTGAGGGTGTGCCGCATTCTTGGAAATGTGGGGTCCCCGTCCTGGGGATCATTCGGCGAGCGGAGGGGAGGGTGCAGACCATGAGTTCCGGCGCACCCGCTCATAACGCTTCGATGCACGAAACCGGCCGTGGTGCCACGGAACCTCCGGCGTCAAGGCACCATGGATTGATGCGCGACGACGAGGCCCTGGGGTCACCCGGGGCCACAGGCCCGACCGGCGCCGCCAAAGGCGGCAGTGCCGGGGCCGTCAGCGCGCTCGTACGCCGGGCGGTGGAGGGCGACGAGCAGGCCACGCACGACCTGCTCGCCTTCGTTCACCCGCTCGCGATCCGCTACTGCCGCACCCGGCTGTCGCGGCTCCCGGGTGATGCCCGCCACTTCGTGGAGGACCTGGCCCAGGAGGTCTGCGTCGCCGTCCTGATGGCCCTGCCGCGCTACCGGGACACCGGGCGGCCCTTCGAGGCCTTCGTCTTCGCGATCGCCGCGCACAAGGTCGCCGACCTGCAGCGGGCCGCCATGCGGCACCCCGGCAGCACGGCCGTCCCCTCCGACGAGATGCCGGAGCGGCCCGACGACTCGCTCGGCCCGGAGGAGCGGGCGCTGCTCAGCAGCGACGCGGCCTGGGCCAAGAAGCTCCTCGCCAATCTGCCGGAGAACCAGCGCGAGCTCCTCGTCCTGCGGGTGGCCGTCGGGCTGACCGCCGAGGAGACCGGGCAGATGCTCGGGATGTCGCCGGGAGCGGTGCGGGTGGCCCAGCACCGTGCCCTCAGCAGGCTGCGCGCGCTCGCCGAGCAGTAGGAACCGCCGGACGGCGCGTCGTAGGAACCGACGAAACTTTCGATCGGCCTTGCTCGTGGAATGAGACGCTGCGGGATCCCGTTAGCATGGACATCCGCGCTGAGCAAGACCATTTGGGAAGGTGTCATGACTGCCGACGGAGTGCCCGACAAATTCGCCACGCTCGGACTGACCTACGACGACGTGCTGCTGCTGCCGGGCGCGTCGGACATGTCGCCTGACGCGATCGACACCTCTTCCCTCATTTCGCGCAACGTCCGGGTGAACGTTCCGCTGCTGTCCGCCGCCATGGACAAGGTCACCGAGGCCCGCATGGCCATCGCGATGGCCCGTCAGGGCGGCGTCGGCGTACTGCACCGCAACCTCTCCATCGCGGACCAGGCCAACCAGGTCGACCTGGTCAAGCGCTCCGAGTCCGGCATGGTCACCGACCCGATCACGGTCCACCCGGACGCGACGCTGCGCGAGGCCGACGAGCTGTGCGCGAAGTTCCGCATCTCCGGCGTCCCGGTCACCGACCAGGCGGGCAAGCTGCTCGGCATCGTCACCAACCGCGACATGGCCTTCGAGTCGGACCGCAGCCGCCAGGTGCGCGAGGTCATGACCCCGATGCCGCTGGTCACGGGCAAGGTCGGCATCTCCGGCGTGGACGCCATGGAGCTGCTGCGCCGCCACAAGATCGAGAAGCTTCCGCTGGTCGACGAGGCGGGGATCCTCAAGGGCCTCATCACGGTCAAGGACTTCGTCAAGGCCGAGCAGTACCCGAACGCCGCCAAGGACAAGGGCGGCCGGCTGCTGGTCGGCGCGGCCGTCGGCGTCGCCGGTGACGCGTACGACCGCGCCCAGGCGCTGATCGAGGCGGGCGCCGACTTCATCGTCGTCGACACCGCCCACGGCCACTCCCGCCTGGTCGGCGACATGGTCGCCAAGATCAAGTCGAACTCCTCCGTCGACGTCATCGGCGGCAACGTCGCCACCCGCGACGGCGCCCAGGCGCTGATCGACGCCGGCTGCGACGGCATCAAGGTCGGCGTCGGCCCCGGCTCCATCTGCACCACCCGCGTCGTCGCCGGCATCGGCGTCCCGCAGGTCACCGCGATCTACGAGGCCTCCCTCGCCGCCAAGGCCGCGGGCGTGCCGGTCATCGGGGACGGCGGCCTGCAGTACTCCGGCGACATCGCGAAGGCCCTGGTCGCGGGCGCCGACACGGTGATGCTCGGCTCGCTGCTCGCGGGCTGCGAGGAGTCCCCGGGCGAGCTGCTCTTCATCAACGGCAAGCAGTTCAAGTCCTACCGCGGCATGGGCTCGCTCGGCGCGATGCAGTCCCGCGGCGACCAGCGCTCCTTCTCCAAGGACCGCTACTTCCAGGAGGGCGTGGGCGGCGACGACAAGCTCATCCCCGAGGGCATCGAGGGCCAGGTGCCCTACCGCGGTCCGCTCTCCGCGGTCGTGCACCAGCTCGTCGGCGGCCTGCGCCAGTCGATGTTCTACGTCGGCGGCCGCACGGTTCCCGAGCTGCAGGACCGGGGCCGCTTCGTGCGGATCACCTCGGCGGGCCTCAAGGAGAGCCACCCGCACGACATCCAGATGACGGTCGAAGCGCCGAACTACTCCCGCAAGGGCTGAACGGTGTGAGGTGAGGGGGCGGGTCCACCGGGGCCCGCCCCCTTCGCCGTTTCCCGGGGTCCGCGCCCCCGGGACCCCCTCAAACCGCCGGCGGGCCGGGATTCGGCGTCCGTACAGCGGTCACCGGAACGCGGGCCCCCGGCGTTCGGGGATACTGGACGGGCAGACCCAGAGGAAAGGCCACCACACGTGACTGAGATCGAGATCGGGCGCGGCAAGCGCGGCCGCAGGGCGTACGCGTTCGACGACATCGCCATCGTCCCGAGCCGGCGTACCCGGGACCCGAAGGAGGTCTCGATCGCCTGGCAGATCGACGCGTACCGCTTCGAGCTCCCCTTCCTGGCCGCCCCCATGGACTCGGTCGTCTCCCCGCAGACCGCGATCCGCATCGGCGAGCTCGGCGGCCTCGGCGTGCTGAACCTCGAAGGCCTGTGGACCCGGTACGAGGACCCGCAGCCGCTGCTCGACGAGATCGCGGAGCTGGACGAGCAGGCCGCGACCCGCCGTCTGCAGGAGATCTACTCCGCCCCGATCCAGGCGGACCTGATCCGGCAGCGCATCAAGGAGGTGCGCGACTCGGGCGTCGTCACCGCCGCCGCGCTCTCCCCGCAGCGCACCGCCGAGTTCTCCAAGGCCGTCGTGGACGCGGGCGTGGACATCTTCGTGATCCGCGGTACCACCGTGTCCGCGGAGCACGTCTCGGGCGCCGCCGAGCCGCTGAACCTCAAGCAGTTCATCTACGAGCTCGACGTCCCGGTCATCGTGGGCGGCTGCGCCACCTACACCGCGGCCCTGCACCTGATGCGCACCGGCGCCGCGGGCGTCCTGGTCGGCTTCGGCGGCGGCGCCGCGCACACCACCCGCAACGTGCTCGGCATCCAGGTCCCGATGGCGACCGCCGTCGCGGACGTGGCCGCGGCCCGCCGCGACTACATGGACGAGTCCGGCGGCCGCTACGTGCACGTCATCGCCGACGGCGGCGTGGGCTGGTCGGGCGACATCCCGAAGGCCGTCGCCTGCGGCGCCGACGCCGTGATGATCGGTTCCCCGCTGGCCCGCGCGACGGACGCGCCGGGCAAGGGCAACCACTGGGGCATGGAGGCCGTCCACGAGGACGTGCCGCGCGGCAAGAAGGTGGACCTGGGCACGGTCGGCACCACCGAGGAGATCCTCACCGGTCCGTCGCACACCCCGGACGGCTCGATGAACATCTTCGGCGCGCTGCGCCGCTCGATGGCCACCACCGGCTACAGCGAGCTCAAGGAGTTCCAGCGGGTCGAGGTCACGGTCGCGGACGCGCAGCACAGCCGCTGACGGTCCCCGTACGTACGCCGGAGGGCCGGCACCCCGCTCGGGGTGCCGGCCCTCCGGCGTACGCGGTGGCGCGGGGTCAGTCGCTGACCTTCTTGGCCGAGCCGAAGGCGACGAAGCCGCCGATCGCGAGGAAGAGGAAGGACATCGCGTCCATGCTCTCCTTCCAGACGTCGTTCAGGCCGCTGATGCCCGCCTGGCTGAGGACCTCGCCCACGCCGACCTTGCCGTAGTCGGCCAGCACGAGCGCGATGAAGAAGAGCTGGCCGAGGTAGACGGCGCCGAGCGAGAGGACGGCGGCGATCACGGGCAGGACCGGGTTGCGTCCGCCGATCTTGCCGGCGGCGAGGCCGACGAGGAGGCCGACACCGGCCGCGGCGTAGCCGATCTCGCGGTCGATGGCGTTCATGATGCCGCCGTAGGCGCCGGCCGAGACCAGGGCAGCGACGACGGCGGCGACGATGCCGAGACCGAGGTTGCCGGTGCGGGCCGGGGCCGGGGCGGCCGGGGCCTCGGTGAAGGAGTCGGGCGCAGGCGGCTGGAAGTTCTGGCTCATTGGGAAATCCCCCCCAGGGATTCGGGCATGCGAACGCCCGGAGGGCGTAAGTGCGAGATAAGTGACGCCGCAGGCTAGCAGGCCGCACGGACATCCGTGAGGGGGATTTTCCGGGGTCAGAGCCGGTGGGCGGCGCCCGCCGGGCTGGCTCCTCGGGTGTCCAGGAGCAACTGGGCCTTCACCGCGAGGCCTTGCAGGTCGTAGGTGCGGTGGTGCTGGAGGAGGATCGTCAGATCCGCGTTCGCGGCGGCCTCGTACAGGGACTCGGCGCGGGGGACGGGCTGGTCCCTGACCCGCCAGCCCGTGATGAACGGGTCGTGGTAGCTGACGAGCGCCCCCAGGTCGAGCAGGCGGCTGGCGATCTCGCGCGCCGGGGAGCCCTCCTGGTCGGCGAGGTCGGGCTTGTAGGTGACGCCGAGGAGCAGGACGCGGGCGCCGCGCGCGGATTTGCCGTGCTCGTTCAGCAGGGTGGCGGACCGCTGGATGACGTATTGCGGCATCCGGTTGTTGATCTCCTGGGCCAGGCCGACCATGCGCAGGGGGTGGCCCGGGGTGCGGGTGGTGTGGGGGAGGTAATTGGGGTCGAGGGGGACCCCGTGGCCGCCGACCCCCGGGCCGGGCCGGAACGCCTGGAAGCCGTACGGCTTGGTCTCGGCGCAGCGGATGACGTCCCACAGGTCGACACCGAGGTCGTGGCAGAGCACGGCCATCTCGTTCATGAGGGCGATGTTGACGTGCCGGTAGTTGGTCTCCAGGAGCTGTACGGTCTCGGCTTCGCGCAGGCCGCGGGCCCGGACCACCTTTTCGGTGAGGCGGGCGTAGAAGGCGTGCGCGGACTCCGTGCAGGCGGGCGTGAGGCCGCCGATCACCTTGGGGGTGTTGGAGATGCCGTGCGTGCGGTTGCCCGGGTCGAGGCGGCTGGGGGAGTAGGCCAGGTGGAAGTCCCGGCCGGCCCGCAGCCCGCAGCCCGCCTCGAGGATCGGGCGCAGGTAGTCCTCGGTGACGCCCGGGTGGACGGCGGACTCGAGGATCACGGTGGTGTGCGGGCGGAGCCGGGCGGCGAGCGCGTGGCCCGCCTCGCCGATGGCGGACAGGTCCAGTGCGCGGTCGGCGCCGAGCTGGGTGGGGGCGCAGATGACGGCCGTACGGACCCGGCCGAGCTCGGCGGGGTTGGTGGTGACCCGGAAGCCGGCCGCCGACATGCGGCGGATCTCGGCGGCGGTGAGGGTGGAGTCCGTGACCGGACCGCTGTCGTAGCCGACCGTCTCGATCCCGGCGGCTACGGCCGCCTGGGCGAGGGGGAGGCCGAGATGGCCGAGTCCGATGACGGCGAGGTCTGCGGGCATGGGGGTGCCGTCCCTTCCCTGACATGAGGGGGATGCGCGCGGGGGCCCTGTGGGCGTGGCAAGCCCGGGGGAGCTGGCGCAATGTCAGACTAGGCGTATATATGACAGATATGTCGCATTCTGGGGCGGTGGTCGCCGTTGTGTTGTCCACAGGCGGTGGCTGATGTGGGTGCGGGCGGTCAGAATCATGAAACGGGGATGTGAGCGGGATCACCCGCACGACGCGGGGAACACCCGCACCAACGGGAGGCAGCCGTGAGGACAGCGACACTGGGACCGGCGCAGCGCGCCGAGGCCCTCGCCCGGATGGCCGAGCGGGAGCTGGACGTACTGGTCGTGGGCGCGGGCGTGGTCGGCGCCGGCACCGCGCTCGACGCGGCGACCAGAGGGCTGTCCACCGGCCTGGTGGAGGCGCGCGACTGGGCGTCCGGCACCTCCAGCAGGTCGAGCAAGCTCATCCACGGCGGCCTGCGGTATCTGGAGATGCTCGACTTCGCCCTGGTGCGGGAGGCGCTGAAGGAGCGCGGCCTGCTGCTGGAGCGCCTCGCGCCGCACCTGGTGAAGCCGGTGCCGTTCCTCTACCCCTTGCAGCACAAGGGCTGGGAGCGGTGGTACGCGGGATCGGGCGTGGCGCTGTACGACGCGATGTCCATCTCCAGCGGGCACGGCCGGGGGCTGCCGGTGCACCGGCACCTCTCGCGCAAGCGGGCGCTGCGGGTGGCCCCGGCGCTGCGCAAGGACGCGCTGGTGGGCGCGCTGCAGTACTACGACGCCCAGATGGACGACGCGCGGTACGTGGCCACGCTGGTGCGGACGGCCTCGGCGTACGGGGCGCACTGCGCCAACCGGGCGAGGGTGGTCGGGTTCCTGCGCGAGGGCGAACGGGTGGTCGGCGCGCGGGTCCAGGACGTCGAGGGCGGCGGGGAGTACGAGATCCGCGCGAAGCAGGTCGTGAACGCGACCGGGGTGTGGACGGACGACACCCAGGCGCTGATCGGGGAGCGCGGGCAGTTCCACGTACGGGCGTCGAAGGGCATCCACCTGGTCGTGCCGAAGGACCGGATCCATTCGAGCACCGGGCTGATCCTGCGGACCGAGAAGTCGGTGCTGTTCGTCATCCCGTGGGGGCGGCACTGGATCGTCGGGACCACGGACACCGACTGGGACCTGGACAAGGCGCACCCGGCGGCGTCGAGCGCGGACATCGACTACCTGCTGGAGCACGTGAACTCGGTGCTGGCGGTGCCGCTGACGCGGGACGACGTCCAGGGCGTGTACGCGGGTCTGCGGCCGCTGCTGGCCGGGGAGTCGGACGCGACGAGCAAGCTGTCGCGCGAGCACACGGTGGCGCATCCGGTGCCGGGGCTGGTGGTGGTGGCGGGCGGCAAGTACACGACGTACCGGGTCATGGCCAAGGACGCGGTCGACGAGGCGGTGCACGGGCTGGACATGCGGGTGGCGGAATGCGTGACGGAGGACGTGCCGCTGGTGGGTGCGGAGGGGTACCGGGCACTGTGGAACGGGCGGGCTAGGACGGCGGCCCGGACGGGGCTTCACGTGGTGCGGGTGGAGCACCTGTTGAACCGGTACGGGTCGCTCACGGAGGAGCTGCTGGACCTCATCGCCGCCGATCCGGGGCTGGGCGAGCCGCTGTCCGGGGCGGACGACTACCTGCGGGCGGAGATCGTGTACGCCGCCTCGCACGAAGGGGCGCGCCACCTGGACGACGTGCTGACGCGGCGGACGCGGATCTCGATCGAGACCTTCGACCGGGGGACGCGGTCGGCGCGGGAGTGCGCGGAGTTGATGGCGCCGGTGCTGGGCTGGGACAAGCAGCAGATCGAGAAAGAAGTGGAGCACTACGAGAAGCGGGTCCAGGCGGAGCGGGAATCGCAGCGCCAGCCCGACGACCAGACGGCGGACGCTGCGCGGCTGGGGGCGCCCGACATCGTTCCGTTGTAACTCCGGGATGCGGAAGGGGGAACCGCGGACCCGGGGCGCCCGTCCGTTGCGGAGTGAGGAACAATGAAGGTTCTGCCGGGGCGGGTTACGCGGACCCCGGCCGCCGGGTCGCTCGGCCGCCGGGTTGGTCGGTCGCCGGGGCAGGCGGAGCAGCGGCACGATCGCAGAGGGGACGCATGTCGAAGCCGGAGCACGGGGCGCCTGCGGCGAAGCCCGAAGAGGTGGGGGCTGCGGCTCCGGCTGCGTCAGCCGAGGCCGCGCCTGCCGAGGGCGCGAAGCCCGCGGCTGCGAAGCCGGGGTTGACGAAGGCGGAGCCCGGGGGCGGGAAGGCCGGGGCGAAGACCGGGTCCGAGGAGGCGAAGCCCGCGGTGAAGGCGGAGCCCGCGGACGCTGAGCCTGCGGTCAAGGGCGAGCCTGCGGATCCTGAGCCCGGGGTCAAGGCCGAGGCGGAAGACGCGAAGCCCGCGGCGCAGACCGGGCCCGAGGACGCGAAGCCCGCGGCGAAGGCCGAGCCCGAGGACGCGAAGCCTGCGGTGAAGGCCGAGCCCGAGGACGTGAAGCCGGAGGGTGTCGAGCCGGCGGACGCGGTCGGGTCGGGAGACGCGGGGCCCGAGGTGGCCAAGGCTGACCTGGCGAAGCCCGTCAATCCCGTGGTGGAGAAGGCCGATGCCGTGGCCGCCGGGGTCAAGGCCCGGGCCGAGGCCGCCAAGTCGGCCGGAGACGGCCAGGACAAGGGGCGGCTGCTGGCCGGTCGCTACCGGCTGGGAGCCGTGCTCGGCAAGGGCGGCATGGGCACCGTCTGGCGGGCCCAGGACGAGACCCTGGGCCGGACGGTCGCCGTCAAGGAGCTCCGCTTCGGCAGCGGCGTCGACGAGGACGAGAAGCGACGCCTCATCACCCGTACCCTGCGCGAGGCCAAGGCCATCGCCCGGATCCGCAGCGGCGGAGCAGTCACCGTCTACGACGTCGTCGACGAGGACGCCCGGCCGTGGATCGTCATGGAGCTCATCGAGGGCCTCTCGCTCGCCGAGTTCATACGGGAGAACGGCGCCCTGACCCCGCGCCGCGCGGCCGAGGTCGGCCTCGCGGTGCTCGACGTGCTGCGCGCCGCCCACGGACAGGGCATCCTGCACCGGGACGTCAAGCCGTCCAACGTGCTCATCGCAGCCAGCGGCCGCGTCGTCCTCACCGACTTCGGCATCGCGCAGGTCGAGGGCGACCCCTCCGTCACCTCCACCGGCATGCTCGTCGGCGCCCCCTCCTACATCTCGCCCGAGCGCGCCCGCGGCTACAAGCCCGGCCCGCCCGCCGACATGTGGTCGCTCGGCGGCCTGCTGTACGCCGCCGTCGAGGGCGTGCCCCCGTACGACAAGGGCTCGGCACTCGCCACCCTCACCGCGGTGATGACCGAGCCGGTGGATCCGCCCAAGAACGCCGGCCCGCTGACCGAGGTCATCTACGGTCTGCTCGCCAAGGACCCGGCCCAGCGTCTGGACGACGTCCGGGCGCGGGCGATGCTGAGTGCCGTCATCAACGCGCCCGAGCCCGAACCGGTCCCGGTGGCGGTCCCGCCCGCCGAGGAGACCCGCCAGATTTCGCTCGCGGACGCCAAGGAGGCCGCCGAGAAGGCCGCCGCGGAGAAGGCGGCGGAGAAGGCGGCCGAGAAGGCGGCGAAGAAGGAACGCGAGCGCAAGGAGCGCGAGCAGCGCGAACGCGCCCGCGCCGCGCTGAAGTCGGCCCGCAAGGCGGCGGCGGCAGCGGCGGCCACGACGGCCGCCACGGCCGCGGAGCCGCCGGCGCCCGCGCCCGCGCCCTCCTCCAAGGCCTCCCCGGTGGCGGCCTCGCTCACCGACGTCATGCCGCGCCGCACCATCGCGCTCGCGATAGCCGCCGTGGTGGTGGTGCTCGCGGTGGTCGGTTCGCTCATCGCCTACGCCGTCGGCGGCGACGACGCCGACGGCCGCAAGGACGAGGGCAAGGACGGCAAGGGCAACCCCTCCGCGTCCGCGAGCCAGTCGCCGGGCGGAGCCGGGCAGAGCCCCCAGCCCTCGGCCAAGCCCGGTGAACCGGGCGGCGGGACGGACAACGGCAACGCCACCCCCGGCGGCCAGGGCCAGCAGAGCCCGGGCACCGGCCAGAGCCAAGGCCAGGGACAGGGACAGGGCCAAGGCCAGGGCGCACAGCCCGGCGGCGGGGGGAGCGGAATACCCGCGGGCTACGTGATGGTGACGGAGCCTGGGTTCCATTTCTCGATGGCGATGCCCCAGGGCTTCCACCAGACGGCGATAGCGGGTGAAAACTCCGGCGGGATATACAGCCGCGACGGCGGCTTCCCCCGGATCCAGGTCGACTACAACAACAGCCCGGGCGACGACGCGCGCAAAGCATGGCTCGAACTGGCCCCCGGCACGAAGGCCGGCAGCACGAACTACAAGCTGCTCGGGATCAGCCTGGCGAGCTACCGGAACTACCCCACCGTCGCCGACTGGGAGTTCGAGCGCGACCAGCAGGGGATCCGGGTCCGCGTGCTCAACCGCGGCTTCAAGATGGACGCGACGCACGGCTACGCCATCATGATCAGCTGCGCCGCGGACCAGTGGGACGGCCCCGAGTGCACGCAGATGCGCAACACCGCCTTCGAGACCTTCCAGCCGCTCGGCTGACCTCGGGACGCGGGCGGCCCCGGAGACGTATCGTGTCAGCGGGGCCACGGGGGTGCCCCCAGCACTCGGGGGAGGCGATGTGGAGGACTACGCGGGCCGGATCCTGGCCCACCGCTACCGTCTGCCGCTGCCGCCGACGGACGAGTACGAGCTGGTGGAGACCCGCGCCTTCGACACCCGCAGCGGGCAGGAAGTGCTGGTCCGGCAGGTGCCGTTGCCGGAGGTCGTGGACGCCGAGCTGCTGGACGGGCACCGGTCCGTGCCGGCGTCCGGGCAGCGTGCTCCGGGCGATCTGCCGGCCGTCCGGCGCGCGATCGAGGCGGCGCAGGCCGCGGCCGCCGTCCCCGACCACCCCCGGCTGGACCAGGTCTTCGACGTGTTCGCCGAGGGCGGGTCGCTGTGGATAGTGAGCGAACTGGTCCCGGCCAGGCCGCTGGCGGCGCTGATCGCCGATGAGCCGCTGACCCCCTACCGGGCGGCCGAGGTGGCCTCGGACGTACTGACCGCGCTGCGGGTGCTGCACGCGCACGGCTGGACCCACCGCAACATCACCGTACGGACGGTACTGGTCTGCGACGACGGGCGGGTCGTGCTGACCGGCCTCGCGGCCGGCGCGGCGGAGGAGGCCCTGTGCGGCTACGACCCCGTCCCGGGCGGTGACGCCTCCGGCGGCGGTACGGGGTGGGGCGACGCGCCGGCTCCGCCCGCGGCGGGTCAGCAGCCCGGACCGGGCCCTGCCGGGTCGGGGGCGGAGCCCTACGGCGGCGGGTACGCGCCGCTGGTGGCCCCGGGCTACGACACCGGGCCGCGGTACACCGATCACGTCACCCCCGCGCGCCCGGAGGACCGGCCCGAGCTCAAGGCCGCCGCGCGGGCCGGGGCCATCGCCGCGTACCGGGCGGGGGCGCGGGCAGCCGCCGCCAAGGTGGGCGAGCAGCGCCAGACCGATCCCATCGTCGTGCCAGAGCCGAGGCCGCAGGGGTCGACCCTCCCGCAGGGGTACTCGTACCCGTACGGCGGCCCGGACACCGGCACCGCCGCGCCCTGGCACGGCGCCACCCCCCGCCGCCCGGCCCTCACGCCTCCCGAGCCGGAGTCCGACCGGGAGCAGGAGCCGGAGGCCGTACAGGCACCGCAAGCACCGCAGACAGGGCCGGCACCGCAGACGGCGCAGGCACCGCAGCCGCCCGTGCTGCCCGCCCAGCTCGCGCTGCCCCAGGGCTACCGCCAGGCCGACGCCCCGGAAGGGACCCCGGTCCCGGTACCGTCCACCCCATCGACCCAGCCCATCCCGCAGGCGGCCACCGGCTGGGCCGGCCCGCGCAGCGGCCTCGACGCCGAGCGGGCGCGCCAGACGCGGATGGCGGTCGTCGGTGCCGTCACCGAGCGGTGGGCCCCCGAACAGGCCCGACCCGTCACCGGGCCCTGGCAGCTGGCGGCCCCCGTCGGCCCCGCCACCGACCTCTGGGCGCTCGGCGCACTGCTGTACCGGGCCGTCCAGGGGCATGCGCCGTACCCCGAGGAGTCCGTCGCCGAGCTCGTCGAGATGGTCTGCGCCGAGCCGCCGGCCTTCGCCGAGGAGTGCGGAGCGCTCCGGCCGGTCGTCGAATCGCTGCTGCGTCAGGACCCGACCGAGCGCCCGGACTTCGAGGAGCTCCGCGGCTGGCTGCGCTCGCTCGTACGCTCCGCCCCCGAGCCCGACGCGGGTCTCGCCATGCTCCCGATGCCCGATCCGGACCCCGCGCGGCTGCCCGTCGTACGCCGTCGCGGCGACCTCCACGGGCGGCACCGCAACCCCGCGGCCCCCCGCAAGCCCCGCGCCCTGGGCCGGACCCTGCTCCTCGGCATCCTGGTCCTGCTCGCCGGGGCCGTGGCGTACGCGATGCTGTTCATGCCGCGCTCCGCCGACCCGGACGGCCAGGGCAGCGCCGCACGGACCCCGCCCCCGCAGAGCCCGTCCCAGGTCCCCACCGGAACCCCCGAGTCCAAGCCCGCGCCCCAGACGACGACACCGCCCCCGGCGGCGACGACCCCCGCCGCGCCCGCCCCGGCCGGGTACACCACCCAGCAGGACCCGGAGCACTTCGAGATCGTGGTCCCCGACGGCTGGGAGCGCCGCGGCATCAACGAGGCCGGCCAGGTCCGCTACACCGGCGGGCAGTTCACCCTCACCGTGGTCCCCGGCCGGGACAAGGTCGAGGGCAACCCGGACCCGGCGGCGTACCAGAAGGACAAGGAGCAGGAGCTGACGCCGTACCGCACCTCCACCTGGTCCACCGTCGGCGACGTCAAGACCACCAAGGTCGGCCAGCAACTGCGGGCCACGGGCCGTTACACGTGGATCGACGGCACCGGACGCAGCGTCTTCGCCCGCAATTTCGTCGTCGCGCTCGGCGGCAGCTACCACGTGGTCATGGTCACCGGGCCGGAGGACGAGCAGGGGAAGGTCACCGAGGTCTTCGAGAAGGCCACGACGAGTTACAAATCGGGCGGATGAACGGTGCCTGACGGGCGGTCAGTACGGCGATTGCGTCACAGTGCGGGCTTTCCGCGCCCGCGCGGTTCCGACACCGGCCGTGGGCTCCGTAATCTGGCCTGAAGTGCGGAGAGCGGCGGGGTTTTGTGGAACAGCAGACAGGTGGGGGCGCCGTGCTGGCGGGCCGGTACCGGCTCATCGAGCCGATCGGCCGGGGCGGCATGGGCAAGGTGTGGCGCGCGCATGACGAGCTGCTGCACAGGACCGTCGCCGTCAAGGAACTGACGGCCGGTCTGTACGTCGCCCAGGCCGACCGGGACGTCATGCACGCCCGGACGCAGAAGGAGGCCCGGGCCGCGGCCCGGATCCAGCATCCGGCGGTCGTCACCGTCCACGACGTGCTCGAGCACGACGACCGGCCGTGGATCGTCATGGAGTACATCGACGGCCCCTCCCTCGCGGACGCGGCCAAGGCGGCGGGGCGCATCGAGCCCCGCGAGGCGGCCAGGATCGGGCTGCACGTGCTGGGCGCGCTGCGCGCGGCGCACGCGGTCGGCGTACTGCACCGCGACGTGAAGCCGGGCAACGTCCTGCTGGCCAAGGACGGCCGCGTGCTGCTCACGGACTTCGGGATCGCGGCGATCGAGGGGGACTCCTCCATCACGCGCACCGGCGAGATCGTCGGCTCCATCGACTACCTGGCCCCCGAGCGGGTCACCGGCGGGACCCCGGGCACGGCCTCCGACCTGTGGTCGCTGGGCGCCACCCTGTACACGGCGGTGGAGGCCCGTTCGCCCTTCCGCCGCACCTCGCCCATCTCCAGCCTGCAGGCCGTGGTGAACGACGAGCCGCCGGCCCTGAAGCAGTCCGGCGCGTTGGCGCCGGTCATCACGGCCCTGCTGCGGAAGGATCCGGCGGACCGGCCGACGGCCGAGGAGGCCGAGCGGATGCTGCTGGAGGCGATGGAGGGCCGGGAGCCGAAGGCGGCGCAGGCGTACGTGCCCACGCGTGCGGTGACCTCGGAGGAGCTCGCCCCGGCGCAGGGCGAGCCGCAGGAGGAGTCGCAGGCGTCGTCCCCGGCCGGGGAGGCCCAGACGGCCGCGCTGCCGGAGCCCTCCGCGCCCACGCCGGCCTCAGCCGCCGACCGGCCGGCCGGCGGCTGGATCAAGCGCGCCGCGGCCGTGGCCCTGGTGGCGGCGCTGATCGGTGGCGGCGGGGTGTTCGGGGTGCTCAAGTACACGAGCGACAGTGGTTCGGGCGGCTCGGACAAGAACGCGAGCGCCCCCGACCAGGAGGGTGCGGGCGGGGACTCGAAGTCGCAGAAGTCCCAGGCCGCGCCGCCGTCCGGCTGGTCCAAGGTGACCGACCCGGAGGGGTTCACCCTCTTCGTGCCGGACGGCTGGCGGCGGGAGGCGAACGGGACCCAGATCGACTACACCCCGGACAACGGCAACCACTTCATCAGGATCGCCATCGACCCGACGCCGGACTACGAGAACCCGTACATGCACCTGCTCGACCTGGAGAAGCAGGTGCGCAAGCGGGCGGAGTACAAGCGGCTGCGGCTGGAGCAGAACAGCTTCCGGGACACCACCCGGGGCGCCCTGTGGGACTTCACCTGGACCGAGAAGGGGACACTCGCCGGGCCCCGGCGGGCCAAGGAGCAGATGTACGTCGCCCCGGACGGCACCGAGTACGCGGTGTACATGTCGAGCCCCGCCGCCGACTGGGACACGACGCGGCAGCAGTTCGACACCGTGCTCAGCGGCTGGGAGCCGCCCGCCGTGAAGCCCTGATTCCGTCATCCTGCCAGCGGTCACTGGCGGAAATGGCAAAATCCGGTTACCCACGGGTACCCAAAGCCTGCCGGGCGCAATACGCTCACCGCCATGACGGACTCGCAGGCCCCGGCCCCCCTCCGCACCGCACCGGCACCCACCAACCCGGTCGCCCCGGCCCCGGCCGGCGCCCGCACCGCCGCCGACGTGGTGACCCCCGATCTGGTCGTCCGCCTCACCCGCGGGGTGATCGGCTCCGGCCGCACCGCCAACCACACCCCCTTCACCGGGGACCGGCTGGCGGAACTCCCCGAGGCCACCCCCGAGGACGTCGCCGAGGCCTTCGCGCGGGCCCGCGCCGCCCAGCCCGCCTGGGCCGCCGTCCCCGTACGCAAGCGGGCGGCGGTCCTGCTGCGCTTCCACGACCTGGTGCTCGCCCGGCAGGCCGAGGTACTCGACCTCATCCAGCTGGAGACCGGCAAGGCCCGCCTGCACGCCCACGAAGAGGTGCAGGCGGTCGCCGTCGCCGCCCGGCACTACGGCCGCAAGGCCCCCGCCTACCTGCGCCCCAAGGGCCACACGGGCGCGATGCCCACCCTCACCAAGGTCACCGAACTGCGCCAGCCGCGCGGGGTCGTCGGCCAGATCGCCCCCTGGAACTACCCGCTCGAACTCTCCGTCGGCGACGCCCTGCCCGCCTTCGTCGCGGGCAACGCCCTCGTCATGAAGCCCGACACCGAGACCGCGCTGACCGCCCTGTGGGCCCGCGACCTGCTCATCGAGGCCGGCCTGCCCGCCGAGGTCTTCCAGATCGTCCTCGGTGAGGGCCCCGTCGTCGGCCCCGAAGTCGTCCGGCACGCCGACTACGTCTCCTTCACCGGCTCCACCCGTACCGGCCGCGAGGTCGCCCGGGGCGCGGCCGACCGCCTCGTCGGGGTCTCCCTGGAACTCGGCGGCAAGAACGCCATGCTGGTCCTGCACGACGCCGACATCGAGAAGGCCGCCGCGGGCGCCGTCCGCGCCTGCTTCTCCTCCGCCGGACAGCTGTGCATCTCCATCGAGCGGCTCTACGTGCACGCCTCGGTCGCCGACGCCTTCGTCGAGCGGTTCGCCGCCCGCACCAAGGCCATGCGCCTGGGCAGTTCGCTCGCCTACGGCGCCGACATGGGCTCGCTGGTGGGGACGCGCCAGCTGGAGACCGTACAGCGGCACGTGGACGAGGCCGTCGCCAAGGGCGCCACCCTCGTCGCGGGCGGCACCGCCCGCCCCGACATAGGCCCGCTCTTCTACGAGCCCACGATCCTCGACGGCGTCGAGGCGCCCATGGCGGTGTGCGGCGAGGAGACCTTCGGCCCGGTCGTCTCCGTCTACCGCTTCACCGACGAGGACCAGGCCATCGCCGAGGCCAACGGCACCGCCTACGGCCTCAACTCCAGCGTCTGGACCAAGGACGCCCGCCGCGGCCACGCCGTCGCCGCCCGCCTGCGCACCGGCACCGTCAACATCAACGAGGGCTACGCCCCCGCCTACGGCAGCGCCCAGGCACCCATGGGCGGCATGAAGGACTCCGGCCTCGGCCGCCGCCACGGCTCCGAGGGCATCCTCAAGTACACCGAGGCCCAGACCGTCGCCCACCAGCGGCTGCTCCCGATGGCGCCCTCGCTGGGCATGGACGACGAGAAGTACGCGGCGTTCATGACCCGCAGCCTCAAGGTCATGAAGGCCCTCCGACTCCGCTAAAGGGGCAGCACCGTGTCTGAGTCGTACGACTACGACGTCATCGTCATCGGATCCGGCTTCGGGGGGTCGGTCTCGGCCCTGCGCCTCACCGAGAAGGGCTACCGGGTGGGCGTCCTGGAGGCCGGACGCCGGTTCACCCGCGACAGCCTGCCCAAGAACAGCTGGGACCTGCGCAACTACCTGTGGGCCCCGGCCCTCGGGCTGTACGGGATCCAGCGCATCCACCTGCTCGGCAACGTGATGGTGCTCGCGGGCGCCGGCGTGGGCGGCGGCTCCCTCAACTACGCCAACACCCTGTACGTGCCGCCCACCGCCTTCTTCGAAGACCGGCAGTGGGCGGGGATCACCGATTGGCGCGAGGAACTCGCCCCGTACTACGACCAGGCCAAGCGGATGCTCGGGGTGCGCCTCAACCCGACCACGACCCCCTCCGACGTCCACCTCAAGGCGGTCGCCGAGAAGATGGGCGTGGCCGACTCCTTCCACATGGCTCCGGTCGGCGTCTTCTTCGGCGACGGCGCCGACGCCGAGGGGCACGCGCGGGTCCGGCCCGGGGACGAGGTCGCCGACCCGTACTTCGGCGGCGCCGGCCCCGCCCGCAAGGCCTGCACCGAATGCGGCGAGTGCATGACCGGCTGTCGGCACGGAGCGAAGAACACCCTGGGCGAGAACTACCTGCACCTCGCCGAGCGCGCCGGGGCCGTGATCCATCCCATGACCACGGTCACCGCGCTCTGCGAACACCCCGAGGGCGGCTACCGGGTCCGTACGGTCCCCACCGACCAGCGCCGCAGGCGCGTCAAAGACCGCGTGAAGGTGCTGCGCGCCCGGTACGTGGTCGTCGCGGCGGGCACGTACGGCACCCAGACCCTGCTGCACACGATGAAGGACCGCGGCGAGCTCCCCCGCATCTCGGACCGGCTCGGCGATCTGACCCGGACCAACTCCGAAGGCCTCGTCGGCGCCCAGACCGACGACCGCCGCTACCGCAAACGCCACGGCGATGGCCCCGGAAAGGCGCGGCGGGCCGACTTCACCCGGGGCGTGGCGATCACCTCCTCGGTGCACCCCAACGCCGACACCCACATCGAGCCCGTCCGCTACGGCAAGGGCTCCAACGCCATGGGGTTCATGACCATCCTCCAGGTCCCGTACAGCAGGCACCGGGTCCGCGCGTGGTTCGCCCGCACCGCGAAGCACCCGCTGCAGCTGGCCCGCTCGCTCTCCAACCGGCGCTGGTCGGAGCGGACCATCATCGGCCTGGTCATGCAGTCGCTGGACAACTCGCTGACGACCTACCGCAAGCCCGGGGGCATCGGGAAGGGACTGCTGACCGCCCGCCAGGGCCACGGCGCCCCCAACCCGGTCCAGATCGCGGAGGCCACCCGGGCCGCGACCCTGCTGGCCGAGGAGATCAACGGCTTTGCCGGCAGCAACATCGGCGAGCTGATGGGCACCCCGCTGACCGCGCACTTCCTCGGCGGCTGCCCGATCGGCGCCTCGGCGCAGGAGGGCGTGGTGGATCCGTACCACCGGCTGTACGGGCATCCGGGGATCTCGGTGGTGGACGGTTCGGCGGTCTCAGCGAACCTCGGCGTCAACCCGTCGCTGACGATCACGGCGCAGGCCGAGCGGGCGATGTCGTACTGGCCGAACAAGGGCGAGCGGGACCCGCGGCCTGAGCAGGGCGCGGGCTACGTACGGCTCGCGGCGGTGGAACCGGTCCGTCCGGCGGTTCCGAAGGAGGCGTTCGGCGCTCTGCGGCTGCCGTTCCTGGCGGTCCCCGAGGTCCCGCCGAAGGTCGTGGACCAGGTTTGACGACCGGGTCGGTACCGCGCTCCCCCTCCGAGCGCGGTACCCACCGCGGTACATGAGTGACAGGCGGTCGCCGCGGATGGTTGTACCGGAAACCGGTAGCCCGGGGTGTGGTGTCGATCACACAGCGAAGTGTGCGTGTGGACCAGAGGGGTTGGGACGACCGGAGGGGTCCGCGACGCCGACGGCCGCAGGGGGTTCGCGACGCCGAACGGCCGGAGGGGCCTGCACGCCGAACGGCCGGCCCGGGGCGTCCCCAGGGCCGGCCGTCCTTTACGGGGTGACCGGGCTGCTGTCCCCTGCCGTCCGGTCACGCGAGGGAGCGAGGTCCCACGACGCACGCCCCACGGGGAGTACGTCTCATCGCTCCGGCGGAGCCACGCGTGGTGTTGCGGTCCCGCGCCTGGCTGGCGCGGACAACCTCACCAACGAAGGGCAGCCGGGGCGGTCACGCTCCGGACGGGTGACGAACAGCCGTCACACGCGGCCCCGGCACAGCTCCAGCAGCGTCATGGCGAGGGCGGTGCCGGGCTTCCCGAGGGCATCGCTCCAGTGCGAGAGCACCTCCATCTCCCGGGACAGGTGCACCCGCCGCCCGCCGCACGAGATCCGCGCCTCCTGGATGACCGTCGAGACGGCCATGCGCTCCTGGATCAGTCCGATGATCCGGTCGTCGAGGGCGTCGATGCGCTCACGGGAGTCGGCGATGAGCTGCTCGGGCGCGGTGGTGATCGTCGTGGTCATGGTCTCGTCTCCTGTCGGATGGAGTCCGCCGTCCGTCAGCTCCGCGAACGCCAGAGCGCCCCGGTCCTGTCGGACCGGGGCGCTCTGGGAAGTTCAGCGGCTCAGGCGAGCATCACGAAGACCCATGGCGACCGGACCGGCCGGTGCCATAGGTAAAGAGGAAGCTCAGCTGCTTGCGCATGGAACGGATTATGTCCCTCCGTCCCCCTCCCGGCCAAGCCGGTTCGGATGGTGAGACGAAGAGGGGTGCGGGTCCCCCGTTAGAATCGACAAAACAGCCACCTCTTCCGCCGGAAGGCCGCCCCGTGCCAGAAGCACCCTCCGCCGCCCACGACAGCGCCCCGGACACGGTTCTCGTCGTCGACTTCGGCGCCCAGTACGCCCAGCTCATCGCCCGTCGCGTCCGCGAGGCACGGGTCTACAGCGAGATCGTGCCGAGCTCGATGCCCGTCGACGAGATGCTGGCCAAGAACCCCAAGGCGATCATCCTCTCCGGCGGTCCGTCCTCCGTGTACGAGGAGGGCGCCCCACAGCTCGACCGTTCCCTGTTCGAGGCCGGCGTTCCCGTCTTCGGCATGTGCTACGGCTTCCAGCTGATGGCGACCACCCTCGGCGGCCAGGTCGACAACACCGGCGCCCGCGAGTACGGCCGCACCCCGCTGGTCGTCTCCAAGACCGGCTCCACCCTCTTCGAGGGCACCCCGGAGCAGCAGCCGGTGTGGATGTCCCACGGCGACGCCTGCTCCGCCGCCCCCGAGGGCTTCACCGTCACCGCGTCGACCGAGGTGGTCCCGGTCGCGGCCTTCGAGAACGACGAGAAGAAGCTGTACGGCGTGCAGTACCACCCCGAGGTGATGCACTCCACGCACGGCCAGCAGGTCCTGGAGCACTTCCTCTACCGGGGCGCGGGCCTGTCCCCGACCTGGACCACCGGCAACATCGTCGAAGAGCAGGTCGCGGCCATCCGCGAGCAGGTCGGCGACAAGCGCGCCATCTGCGGCCTCTCCGGCGGCGTGGACTCGGCCGTGGCCGCCGCCCTCGTGCAGAAGGCCATCGGCTCGCAGCTGACCTGTGTGTACGTCGACCACGGTCTGATGCGCAAGGGCGAGACCGAGCAGGTCGAGAAGGACTTCGTCGCCGCCACCGGTGTGCAGCTGAAGGTCGTCGACGCGCAGGAGCGCTTCCTGAACGCGCTCGCCGGCGTCTCCGACCCGGAGGCCAAGCGCAAGATCATCGGCCGCGAGTTCATCCGCGTCTTCGAGCAGGCCCAGGCCGAGATCATCGCCGAGGGCGGCGCGGACGTGGCCTTCCTGGTGCAGGGCACCCTGTACCCGGACGTCGTCGAGTCCGGCGGCGGCACCGGCACCGCGAACATCAAGTCCCACCACAACGTGGGCGGGCTCCCCGACGACATCGAGTTCGAGCTCGTCGAGCCGCTGCGCCAGCTGTTCAAGGACGAGGTCCGGATGGTCGGCCAAGAGCTGGGCCTGCCGGACGAGATCGTCCACCGCCAGCCCTTCCCCGGCCCCGGCCTCGGCATCCGCATCGTCGGCGAGGTCACCAAGGACCGTCTGGACCTGCTGCGCGAGGCCGACGCCATCGCCCGCCACGAGCTCACCGCTGCCGGCCTGGACCGCGAGATCTGGCAGTGCCCGGTCGTCCTGCTCGCGGACGTCCGCAGCGTCGGCGTCCAGGGCGACGGCCGCACCTACGGCCACCCGATCGTCCTGCGCCCCGTCTCCTCCGAGGACGCGATGACCGCGGATTGGACGCGGATGCCGTACGAGGTGCTCGCGCGGATCTCCACCCGCATCACCAACGAGGTGCCGGACGTGAACCGTGTGGTCCTGGACTGCACGAGCAAGCCCCCGGGCACCATCGAGTGGGAGTAGTCCCCACCCGGACCGCAGACGAAGCCGCCGCTCCCTCCCGAGCGGCGGCTTCGCCGTTTCCCCTACTGCGTTTTCTCCGGGCGCTTTCTCTGGCCACTTCGCGGGGGCGCCGGTACCTTGCGCCGCGAGCCGAGCCGTCGGAGGAGGTCCCATGCCGGATCAGCCCGTACCCGTCCCCGTGGAACGGCTCGGCTTCGCGATGCCACCCGTGTACACCGACCCGGCCGACGAGCGGGCGCACCGCAAGGAGCGGCTCGCCGGGGCGCTGCGCCTGCTGGGCGGGCTCGGCTACGAGGACGGGGTCTGCGGACACGTCAGCGCGCGGGACCCGGAGTTCGAGGACTGCTACTGGGTCAACCCCTTCGGGCGAGCCTTCACCGGGCTGACCGCCGCCGACCTCCTGCTGGTGGACGGGGAGGGGCGGGTCCTCCAGGGGGAGCGCCGGGTCAACGAGCTGGCCTTCGCCGTGCACGCCGCCGTGCACCGGGAGCGCCCCGGGGTGGTGGCCGTCGTGCGCACGCAGGCCCCGTACGGCCGCGCCCTCGCCGCTCTGGGCGAGCTGCTGGCCCCGATCTCCCAGGAGGCCTGCGCCTTCTACGAGGACCACGCGCTGCTGGACGAGTTCGCCGGAGCCGAGGACGCGAGCCGGATCGGGCGCGCGCTGGGCCCGTACAAGGCGCTGATCCTGCGCAACCGGGGGCTGCTGACGGTCGGGGGCTCGGTGGACGCCGCGGTCTGGTGGTTCATCGCGGCGGAGCGGGCCGCGCAGGTGCAGCTGATCGCCCGGGCGGCCGGGAAGCCGGTGCTCATCGACCACCACAGCGCGATCGCCACGCGGGAGCGCTTCGGGTCCGATCTGGCCGCCTGGGTGAACTACCAGCCCCTGCGCCAAAACGGTGACACGCCGGTGGCGTCAACATCATGAACCGTTAATCACCTGCTCTGACATCGTGCGCAATCCGGAACACTGCCGCAGTGGTGCACAATTCGCTGGCATTGCACCGTAGTTCAGAGAGGCGGCACGCACGTGGCTGTCCAAGAGATGTCCCGGGGTACGCACACCGCGGCCTGCGCATGCGACGACTGCGCACGGGAAGGGCACCGCCGCGCCGTGGCCGCCTTCCTGGAGAAGCGAGACGAGTTCGCCGCCGGACAGGGGCTGCCCGCTGCCGTGGCCCACTCCCTCGGAGCGTCCCGGCAGTGGGTCTCCGACGAGCTGACCCTGTCGGCGCGCACCGTCGCCGACCGAGGCCGGGAGGCCGGGAACTCCTGGCTGTACCTGTTCTCGCGGCGGGCCGTGCTCGCCGTGTGGATCGCCGCCGGGGTGCTGCTCCTGGTCCAGGTCGCCGCCGCGCTCGGCACCGGCTGGTCCACGGCCCGCACCGCCGGGCTCCTGGCGGCCCTGGTCCTGGCCGGGCTGCTCACCGCCGCGGCCCGCGCCCAGTCGGTGCGCGGCGGGCTGCTGGCCCCGCTGGTCGGCGAGGACAACCGGCTGTCCACCTCCAAGTCGGTGCCGAGCGCCTGGGTGGTGCTGACGGCCTTCGCCGGGCTGCTGCCCGCGCTGCGACTGGCGGCCTCGGCGCCGGGCCCGGAGCGGCAGGCCCTGTACGCGGGGTTCGCCCTGGACCGGGCGCTGCCCCTGCTGGCGGTGGTCTCGCTGACCTCGGTGGTGGCCGTGGTGGTGCGCCGGGTGGTGTGCGTACGGATCATGGGCCAGCGCTTGCAGAAGCTGCCGGCCGACCGGCCGCGCGGGGTGGACCTGCTGACGGACGACGCGGGGCGCGGCAGCTTCCCGGACGCGCAGTACGTGCTCGTCTCCACGGTGGTGCTGGCCTACGCGGCGGTGTCCCTGGCCCGGTTCCCGGACCGGCTGCCGCAGCTGCCCTGGGCCCTGGCCCTGCTGGTGGCCCTGTCGGCCGCGGTCTACCTGGCGGCCAAGTACGCGGAGGGCACCCGCCCGCTGGTGCTCTCGGTGGTGCGCAGACGGGAGCCCGGGGATCTGGACGCGGCCGTCCGGCCCGGGGACGACATCGAGATCCGGGGGGTGGGCTTCGTGCCGCCTGGGGCGCAGACACCGGAGATGCTGGCCCGGCTGGTGGTGCGGATCGGGGCGGTGCACGTGCACGTGCCGCTGGTTCCGGTGCCGGGCGGGTTCACCAACCCCTCCGACACGGTGCTGACGGTGCCGGTGCCGGCCGAGGTGGAACCGGGGCGGATCGACATCCAGGTGGTGACCGCCGCCGGGGTGGAATCCAACCGATGCATCATCGACGTGGCCGAGTGATCGGGGTACACATGTCGCGTGACCCGAACTGATGTCTCGACAGACGCGTCCGCAGTCCGCCCGCTGAAGGTACGCGCGGCCGACTACGCACTGCTGCCCCTGCGGATCTTCCTCGGCGTGACCTTCGTCTACGCGGGCGTGGACAAGCTGACCGACTCCGCGTTCCTCTCCGCCTCCGGCGTCGGCTCCATCGGGGAGCTGATGACGGGGGTGCGCGACACCTCCGCGGTCCCCGCCATGGTGGACATGGCCCTGGAGGCCCCCGTCGGCTTCGCCGTCGCCCTGGCCATCGGGGAGATCCTCGTCGGCCTCGGGACGCTGGCCGGCCTGCTGACCCGGATCGCGGCCCTCGGCGGAGCGCTGATCGCGCTCAGCCTGTGGCTCACCGTGTCGTGGGCGGTGACCCCGTACTACTACGGCAACGACCTGGTCTACCTGATGGCCTGGATCCCGCTGGTCATCGCCGGGGCGCCCTACTGGTCCCTGGACTCGCTGATCGGGTCGCGCTGGGCGCGGCGGTCGCGCCGTACGGCGTAGGTCACCATCCCGGTCAGTGCGGCGAGCGAGAGCCCGCCCACCGTGAGCGGGATGACCAGGAACCAGGGCAGGTCGGCCTCGCCGCTGCTGTCGAGCAGGTACAGCACGCCCGCCACCAGCAGGGCCAGCCCCGCGATCAGCCGCCCCGGCTGGAACTCATGACGCCGCACGGGCCACCTCCACCTGTCCCACACCCGCGTTCAGGTGCAGCTCGATCGTCCCGCCGGCCTCGGTGCCGGCCGGGGGCGACAGGGTCGCCTGCCGGTGTTCGCCGCCGCCGCGGACCCGTACGTCCTCGCTCGTGTCCCCGGGCATCTGGATGTCGCCCAGCCGGATGGTCACGTCGGCCTCGGCCGTCACCTCGCGGGGCACGATCACCTTGAGCCGCCCCGCGTCCACGGAGGCGCGGACGGCCAGGGCGGTGCCCTTGGGCACGTCCAGACGGCTCAGGTCCAAGGTGGCGAGGCCGGTCCCCGCCTCGTACACGGGCCGTACGTCGGCCACCGCGGCCGGACGCCACTCGGTCTCCCGCCAGTCCGTGCCGATCTCCCGGGGCAGTACGGCGGCGACCGCGAGCAGCCCCGAGGTGAACACGGCCAGCACGATCGTGCCGAAGCCGGTGCGCCCCAGCAGGGAGCTGATGGCGAGACCGAGGCCGAAGACGACGAGCGCGGCGGCCAGTCCGCTCTGCGCGGCCTCGCCCAGCGGATGTCCCTGCCAGTTGGCGCTCGCCGCGACGACCCCGGCGATCAGCGCCAGGACGAAGACCCGGCCGCCGATCCCGCCGCGCGGGCGGGCCTCGGCGGGCGGCTTCTTCGCGGCCGCGGCCGGCGCGGCGCCCGGCTCCGCGGGGACGGCCGAGTCGGCGGGGCCCCACAGGTACCCCGTCGTGCCGACCGGGCCGGTCGTGCCGTCCTTGACCAGCGGGTCCCGCCACCACGACGGGCCGCCCGGGGCGGGCGGTGCCTTCGTCTCCGGCGGTGCCTTCGTCTCCTGCGGGGCGGGGGCCTCGGCCTCCACCGGGCCCGCGGTCCGCCGCCGCTGCGACCAGTACGAGGCTCCGCCGAGCGCCAGGACGACCAGCACCGAGAAGACCGCGAGCACGCCGTTGTCCAGCATCGACAGGAACAGCGCGCAGCCGACCAGGGCGGCGAACACCGCCGCGAGGGTGGCGCCCTCGACGCGACCGGTCAGCATCTTCTTCGCCTCGCTGTCCTCCTCGCCCTCCTGGGGGAGCAGCAGCCACGCGAAGCCGTAGAAGATCAGGCCGACGCCGCCGGTGACCGCGAGGACGCCCAGCACGATCCGGAAGACCACCGGGTCCAGGTCGAAGTACCGGCCCAGGCCCCCGCACACGCCCGCCAGGACCTTGTCGCGCTTGCTGCGGCGCAGGGGAGGCCGGACGTCGGGAGGCCGGTGCGCCCCGGGCTCGGCCGACGGGGCATCGTGTACTTCGGTCATGGGTCCATGGTGACGGGCCGCGGCGGCCCGCGGCACCGGGCCCGACCCTGGCACAACCCTGATATCCCCCGGGTCGAATTGGGGGGCAGCCCTGATGCCGGGCCGCTCCCGCGCGTGTGACCCTTGGTGACATGCCCGCAGCCGCCGCTCCCCGTACCCCGCACGCCCCCGACGTCGACGAGGTGCCGCAGCGCAAGCTCTACCGCAGCGCCGACGGCCGGATGCTCGGGGGTGTCGCACGGGGGCTCGCCGGGCACCTCGGGCTGCCGGTGATCTGGGTCCGGCTGGCCTTCCTCGGCCTGTTCATGTGGGGCGACGGCCTCGGCGTGCTGCTGTACGCCGCGTTCTGGGTCTTCGTACCGCTGGGCGTCGGCGGCCGCAGCGGACACCGCTCCTACTTCGAAACCCTGCCCGACGGCACCCGCCGCCTGCGCAAACCCGACAAGGGGCAGATCAGCGCGCTGATCGCGCTGTGCATCGGCGCGGGCATCTTCATCTCCCAGGTCCAGGTCGGCGGCGCCTCCGGCCGGTACGTATGGCCGACGCTGCTGGTCGGGGCCGGGGTGGTCCTCGTATGGCGGCAGGCCGACAACGCCCGCCGGGCCCACTGGACCGAGGCCGCAGGACGGCACGGCCGGCTGCTGCAGGCGGCCCGGGCGCTGGCCGGGGTGGCGCTGGTCGGCGTCGGCCTCACGGTCTTCATCGTCGTACGCGGTTCCGCGGCCCAGCTCGGCAACGTCCTCACCGCCACCCTCGCCGTCCTCGTCGGCGTCGCGCTGCTCGCCGGACCCTGGCTGATCCGGATGACCCAGGACCTCTCCGAGGAGCGGCTGATGCGCATCCGGGCCCAGGAGCGCGCCGAGGTCGCCGCCCACGTGCACGACTCGGTGCTGCACACCCTCACCCTGATCCAGCGGGGCGCCGAGGACGCGGGGGAGGTGCGCCGCCTCGCGCGGGCACAGGAGCGCGAACTGCGGAACTGGCTGTACAAGCCCGAGGGCACCGGCAAGGACGAGGCCGAGGAACCGGCCACCCTGGCGGAGGCCGTGAAGAAGACCGCCGCCGAGGTGGAGGACCACCACGGCGTCCCCATCGAGGTCGTCGTCGTCGGCGACTGCCCGCTCGACGAACGGCTGGCGGCACAGATCCAGGCCGCGCGCGAGGCGATGGTCAACGCCGCCAAGTACGGTGGCGAGGGCGGGCCGGTGCAGGTGTACGCCGAGGTGGAGGCGCAGACGGTGTTCGTGTCCGTACGGGACCGGGGACCGGGCTTCGACATCGACGCGGTACCGGACGACCGGATGGGCGTACGAGAATCGATCATCGGCCGGATGCAGCGCAACGGCGGGACCGCGCGGCTGCGGTCGGCGCCCGACGGCGGCACGGAAGTCGAACTGGAGATGGAAAGGGCGGCGAACGCAGCATGACCGAGGACAACGCGGTGACGGAGACCGGCAGGCGGGTCCGGGTGGTGCTCGTCGACGACCACCGGATGTTCCGCACCGGCGTGCAGGCCGAGATCGGCGAGACCGAGCGGACCGGGGTCGAGGTCGTCGGCGAGGCCGCCGACGTGGACCAGGCCGTCACCGTCATCACCGCCACCCGGCCCGAGGTCGTCCTGCTGGACGTGCACCTGCCCGGCGGCGGCGGGGTCGAGGTGCTGCGGCGCTGCGCCCCGCTGATGGCGGCGGCCGAGAACCAGGTGCGGTTCCTGGCCCTGTCGGTGTCGGACGCGGCGGAGGACGTCATCGGCGTCATCCGGGGCGGCGCGCGCGGCTACGTCACCAAGACCATCACCGGCACCGACCTGGTGAACTCGATCTTCCGGGTGCAGGAGGGGGACGCGGTCTTCTCGCCGCGGCTGGCGGGCTTCGTGCTCGACGCCTTCGCCTCCACGGACGCGCCGCCCGTCGACGAGGACCTGGACCGGCTGACCCAGCGCGAGCGCGAGGTGCTGCGGCTCATCGCGCGCGGGTACGCGTACAAGGAGATCGCCAAGCAGCTCTTCATCTCCGTCAAGACGGTGGAGTCGCACGTCTCGGCCGTCCTGAGGAAGCTCCAGCTCTCCAACCGGCACGAGCTGACCCGCTGGGCGACGGCCCGCCGGCTGGTGTAGCCGCGGGGCGACCCCGGTGTGATCCGATGTGATCCATG
Source organism: Streptomyces sp. cmx-11-4 (assembly GCA_049998195.1). Taxonomy (GTDB): domain Bacteria; phylum Actinomycetota; class Actinomycetes; order Streptomycetales; family Streptomycetaceae; genus Streptomyces. Next base: position 179,531 of record JAEBET010000008.1, on the reverse strand, counting down.
CCGCAGGCCGCGGGGGCAACCGGCGCGGGCCGCGCGGCCCTCTACGATGCCGTGATGAGTCTGACGGGGACCCCCCTCTTCGCGACGGTGGTCGCCCTGACCGTGATCGCCGTCGTCCTGCCGCTGGCCGTGTGGAGCAAGGTGCGCGGCCCTGCCGCCGTACGCGTGGCCTCGCGCGCCCTGATGGTGGTGTTCGCCCAGGTCACCGCCATCGCGCTGGTGTTCATCGGGGTCAACCGGGACATGAACTTCTACGCCTCCTGGGGCGACCTGCTCGGCACCGGCACGTACGTCACCGCCGCGCCCGACCTCGGGCCGGACGGGCTCGGCGGTAAGAAGGCCGAGGCCGCGCCGAAGGTGAAGCAGGCCTTCCAGCCCGTCGAGGGCCTCGGGGGCCGGGTCCAGAAGACCGAGCTCGACGGCAAGATCTCCGGGGTCAAGGGCGACGTCATGGTGTGGCTGCCGCCCCAGTACGACGACCCGGCCTTCAAGGACAAGAAGTTCCCCGTGGTCGAACTCATCCCGGGCATCCCGGGCACGGGCAAGTCCTGGTTCCAGGGGCTCAAGGCGCACGAGGTGCTCGAGCCGCTCATGAAGAGCGGCAAGGTGCAGCCGTTCATCCTGGTCTCGCCGCGCGCCATGCTGCTGGGCAACGCCGACACCGGCTGCGCCAACCTCCCGGGCAAGGTCAACGCCGACAGCTGGTTCAGCGTCGACGTCCGCAAGATGGTCGTCGACAACTTCCGGGTCTCGCAGGAGGCCCGCACCTGGGGCGTGGCCGGGTACTCGGCCGGGGCGTACTGCGCCGCCAAGCTGGCGATCAACCACCCCGACCGCTACAGCGCGGCCGTCTCCCTGTCCGGCTACAACGACCCGGGCCAGGAGCCCTCCTCGCTGGTCGCCCAGGATCCGGAGCTGCGCCGTACGCACAACCTGAAGCACGTGCTCCAGTCCGTGCCGACGCCGCCGGCGGTCTCGCTGTGGATGTCGGGGGCGGAGCACGACGGATACCTGTCCGGCACGGACCTCAAGGCGATCGCGAAGAGCCCGACCACGGTGCACGCCGAGAAGGTGACGGGCGGGCACAACCTCGACTCGTGGTCGAAGCAGCTGCCCCAGACCTTCGACTGGCTGAGCAAGACGGTCAAGGCGCCGTAGCGCTGCGGAGCCTTGCTCACCTTGCTCAGGCCTTCGCGGGCTGCGTGAGAGGTGTGGCTGCGCGAGCGGCGCGGCTGCGGCGAGCGGCGCGGCTACGCGGGGCGGGAGGCGCCCGCCCAGGGCATCGAGTCGATCGGGGCCACCCGGACCGTCGACCCCGGGCGCGGTGCGTGGATCATCTGGCCGTTGCCGATGTACAGGCCGACGTGGGTGACCCCGGAGTAGAAGAACACCAGGTCGCCGGGGGCCAGCTGGTCGCGGGAGACGCGCCGGCCCGCGTTGATCTGGGTGTAGGTGGTGCGGGGGAGGGAGACCCCGGCCGAGCGCCAGGCCGCCTGGGTCAGGCCCGAGCAGTCGAAGGATCCCGGGCCCGTCGCGCCCCACACGTACGGCTTCCCGATCGCCCCGTGCGCGAAGGCCACGGCGCCGGCGGCGCGTGACCCTCCCCCGGATACCGCCGGGAGGTGTCCCCCTGACGGCGGCGGGGGCGCGGACTGCGGGACGGCCGCGGGGGCGGCGCCGCCCGAGCGGGCCTCGTACGCGGCACGCTGCTCGGCGGTCAGCTTCGCCAGCAGCCGCTTGGCGGTGGCCAGCTTGCCCTCGATCTCGGCCTTGTGCCCGGCCAGTTCGTCCCGCTGCGTGCGGAGGTCGGCGAGCCGCCCGGAGGCCTGCTCCTTCAGCTTGCCGACCTCGTCGAGGCGGCGGCGTACGGAGCTGATCCCGACGGCGTTGCGGTCCCCGGCGCGGGAGATGAAGGAGGCCTGGGAGAGGTACTCCTGCGGGTCTGCCGCCATGGCGAGCTGTACGGCGGTCCCCAGGGAGCCCCTGCGGTACTGGGTGGCGGCGAGCGAACCGAGCGTGCCGCGGGCGGCGTTGAGCTGGTCGGTCTTTCGGGCGGTCTCGTCGCGCAGGCCGTCCAGCGCCCGCTCGGCCTCGTCGGCCTTCTGCTTCGCCCCGTTGTACCGCTCGGTCGCGGCCTCGGCCTCCTCGTAGAGCCGGTCCACCTCGGCCTCGACCTGCGCGGGCGTGGGGCGGGGGTCGGCCTGGGAGGTGCCTTCGAAGGCGGTGGCGGTGGCAGCGCCCGCGAGGGCGAGCGTGGCGGCGGTCCGTACGGTGCCGCCGGAGAGCGGGCGCTGCCTGGGCTTTCGGTGACTGGCCACGAGGGCCTCACGTCCTTCCTCTCTCGGTGCTTGGAGGAGGACGCTAGACCCGCAGGTAACGGGCAGATGACGAGATGATCGTAAGTGCCCTGATGCGACCGCGGTTGGCCGCCGGGGACCGATGTGGATCAGTGCCAGAGGACGGCGATGAAGATATTGACCACGGTCAGACCGCCCACCGCGCCGAACAGCGCCTTCTCCACCCGCTCCTCGTCACGCTTGACGTAGACGAGGGCGAGGATCACGAAGAGGATCGCCAGCTTCACGCCGACCTTGACGTTGTTGACGGCGGAGCCGTCCATCTCGTTGAAGCCGACCAGGAGCACGCCGGTGACGAGCATGGTGAGCGCGCCGTGCAGCATGGCGGGCACGAACCGGGCGGTGCCCGCGCTCATCGCCTTCATCTGGGTGAGGAACCCGCCGAGGAGCGAGGCGATCCCGATGATGTGCAGACCGACGAAGACATTGATGAGTACGTCCATGGCGTCGAGCGTACGGGCGGGCGGCCGCGGCCCGGAGGGCGGGTGCTCGCACGGGCCCTCCGGCCGGAATGACCGCACGAAGATCTTGCATCCTCCCGAACCGTACGAGAACTTCGTACGGTCAGTCAGTGTCCGTACGGTTTTTGCGTACAGTTGGCGCATGGCCGCCGACGAGCTCCACCACCCCGACGCCGCCCGGATCGAACTGGTCGAGGTCCTGGCGGCCCTCGGCCACCCCGTCCGGCTGGAGATCGTCCGAACCCTCGCCGGTACCGGGACGGAGGTCTTCTGCGGGGCCGTGGCCGCCGGACTGCCGCGCTCCACCGTCACCCACCACCTGCGCACCCTTCGCGAGGCCGGGGTGATCCGCCAGCGCCCCGACGGCCGCAAACTCTTCCTGACCCTGCGCCGCGAGGACCTGGAGCAGCGCTTCCCGGGACTGCTGACCCTGGCCGTCGGCTGATTTTCCGGGCCCGGGACCGGCTGTCGGTCCCGCCCCCTAGACTCGGAATGCGATGAGCAGCCTCTTTGACGACAGTTTCCTGGCGGACCTCTCCCCCTCCGATGAGGTCCAGCCGCCGCCCGAGGACCACCCCGCCCCGGAGCCGGGGGCGGACGACCTCTTCGGCGGCCGGTTCGACGTACCCATGACCGGGGACGCGTACTACCGGGACGGCGCCCCCAAGCCCGTCATCGACCCGGCGGTGCTCCTGGACGGGCTGAACGAGGAGCAGCGCGCGGCGGTGGTGCACGCGGGCTCGCCGCTGCTCATCGTCGCCGGCGCCGGCTCCGGAAAGACCCGGGTGCTGACCCACCGCATCGGACACCTGCTGTCCGCGCGGAACGTCCACCCCGGTCAGATCCTGGCGATCACCTTCACCAACAAGGCCGCCGGAGAGATGAAGGAGCGCGTGGAAAGCCTGGTCGGCCCGCGCGCCAACGCCATGTGGGTCTCCACCTTCCACAGTGCGTGCGTACGCATCCTGCGCCGCGAGTCGAAGCGCCTCGGCTTCACGTCCTCGTTCTCGATCTACGACGCGGCCGACTCGAAGCGCCTGATGGCGCTCGTCTGCCGCGACCTGGACCTGGACCCGAAGAAGTTCCCGCCCAAGGCCTTCAATGCCAAGATCTCGAACCTGAAGAACGAGCTGATCGACGTGGAAGCCTTCGCCGACCAGGCGGTCGACGGCTTCGAGAAGACGCTCGCCCAGGCGTACACGATGTACCAGGGGCGGCTGCGCGAGGCCAACGCGCTCGACTTCGACGACATCATCATGACCACGGTCCACCTGCTCCAGGCGTTCCCGGACGTCGCCGAGCACTACCGGCGCCGCTTCCGGCACGTGCTGGTCGACGAGTACCAGGACACCAACCACGCCCAGTACACGCTGGTGCGCGAACTGGTCGGCACCGGCTATCCGGACCTGCCCCCGGCCGAGCTGTGCGTGGTGGGCGACGCCGACCAGTCGATCTACGCCTTCCGCGGCGCGACCATCCGCAACATCCTCCAGTTCGAAGAGGACTACAAGGACGCGACGACGATCCTGCTCGAGCAGAACTACCGCTCCACGCAGACGATCCTCTCCGCCGCCAACGCGGTCATCGAGCGCAACGAGAACCGCCGCGCCAAGAACCTGTGGACCCAGGCCGGCACGGGCGCGGTCATCACCGGGTACGTCGCGGACACCGAGCACGACGAGGCGCAGTTCGTCGCCGACGAGATCGACCGCCTCACCGACGCCGGTGACGCCAAGGCCGGAGACGTCGCGATCTTCTACCGGACCAACGCGCAGTCGCGCGTGTTCGAGGAGATCTTCATCCGGGTCGGGCTGCCCTACAAGGTCGTCGGCGGCGTCCGCTTCTACGAGCGCAAGGAGGTCCGCGACGTCCTCGCGTACCTGCGCGTCCTCGCCAACCCCGAGGACAACGTCCCGCTCCGCCGCATCCTCAACGTGCCCAAGCGCGGCATCGGCGAGCGCGCCGAGGCGATGATCGATGCGCTCGCGATGCGCGAGAAGATCACCTTCCCGCAGGCGCTGCGGCGGGTGGACGAGGCCTTCGGCATGGCCGCGCGCTCGACGAACGCGGTGAAGCGCTTCAACGTCCTGATGGAAGAGCTCCGCACGATCGTCGACTCGGGCGCGGGCCCCGCGGTGGTGCTGGAGGCGGTGCTGGAGCGTACGGGCTACCTCGCCGAACTCCAGGCGTCGACCGACCCGCAGGACGAGACGCGGATCGAGAACCTCCAGGAACTGGCGGCGGTGGCGCTGGAGTTCGAGCAGGCGCGGGACGAGGCGACGCCCGGGACGCTGGCCGAGTTCCTGGAGCAGGTCGCCCTGGTGGCCGACTCCGACCAGATCCCCGACGAGGACACCGAGGGCACGGGCGTCATCACGCTCATGACCCTGCACACCGCCAAGGGCCTGGAATTCCCGGTGGTCTTCCTGACCGGCATGGAGGACGGGGTCTTCCCGCACATGCGGTCGCTGGGCCAGACCAAGGAGCTCGAGGAGGAGCGCCGCCTCGCGTACGTCGGCATCACGCGTGCGCGCGAGCGGCTGTACCTGACCCGGTCCTCGATGCGCAGCGCCTGGGGGACGCCCTCGTACAACCCGCCGTCGCGGTTCCTCGAGGAGATCCCGGCGGAGTATCTGCAGTGGAAGCGCACGGGCGCGGCCCAGAAGCCGGCGGGCCCGATCCGGAGCTCGGGCGGCGGGAAGGCGTCGTTCGGCACCTCGCCGGAGGCGTTCCTGTCCTCGTCGCGCACGAAGTCGGGCCCGTCCGGATTCGCGACGCGCCGGGCCGCCGACAAGCCGGCGATCGCGCTGGTGGTCGGGGACCGGGTGACGCACGACCAGTTCGGACTCGGCACCGTCATGGAGGTCAAGGGAGTGGGCGCGGACGCGCAGGCCACCATCGACTTCGGCGACGACAAGCCGAAGCGGCTGCTGCTGCGCTACGCGCCGGTGCAGAAGCTGTAGGCGTGGCGGCTGTCGTTGTGGGCGCGGCCGCGCCACAACGACAGCCGTGACTGCGGCTGCGGCTGCGGCTGTCGGCTAGGACGGGTTCAGGCCGTGGCTGCGGAGCCACGCCAGGGGGTCGATCGCCGCCCCGCCGCCCGGCCGTACCTCGAAGTGGAGGTGCGGTCCGGTGGAGTTGCCGGAGTTGCCCGAGTACGCGATGACGTCGCCGGCCTTGACCTTGCCGCCGCGGATCTTGGTGCTGCTGAGGTGGCAGTACCAGGTCTCGGTGCCGTCGGGGGCCGTCACTATGGCCATGTTCCCGTAGGCGCTGTTGTACTGGGTGCGCACGGTGCCGTCGGTGGCGGCCATGACCGGGGTCCCGTAGCCGACCGGGAAGTCGATGCCGGTGTGCACGGACATCCACATGCCGCCGGACTGGCCGAAGTTGGCGCTGAGGCCCTGCTGCTCGACGGGGATCGCGAACTTGGGGCGAGCCGCCTCCTTGGCCGCGGCCTCCTCCGCCTTCTTCTTCTTTTCCTCTTCCTGGCGCTGGCGCAGGTCGATGCGCTCCTGCGTGCGGCTCGCGCGGTCCGCGAAGTCGCCCGCGTCGGCGCTGAGCGCTGCCAGTTGGGTGTCGAGCTTCGTGTTCGCCGCGACGGGCTTCACCGAGGCCGGGTCGGGCGCGGCCATCGTGGTGGTGTCCTCGGCGGGCTTCTCGGCGCCGGTGAGCCCGCCGACGGAGGCGGCCGCGACACCCGCGACGCCCATCACGCAGGCGGACGGCACGGCCACGGTCAGCAGGGCGGAACGCTTCGCCGGGGTCCGGCGGCGGTTGCTGCCGCCCGCCTTGGCGCTGCCCTTGGCGGCGGTCCGGCGCGCGGCGCGCGGTACGGAGGGGGAGGTGACGGGCATGGCCTGGGTGGGGAGGTCGTGAACCTCGGACACCTCGGACACCTCGGCCACTGCGACCGCTTGGTCGGTGACGAGTTCGAAGACGGCGGTCTCGTCGTACGTCTCGCCGACGCTCTCCTGGGCCGGGATGTGGACCTCGTATGCGTAGTCCGCGACGGTCGTCGCCGCCTCGTACGTGTACTCCTGCGCGTACCCCTGCTGCTGCGCGGGCTGGTACTCGTACGGATTCTCGGCCTGGGCCTGCGTCTGCGTCTGCGTGACGGTGTTCCACGCGGTGGCGTCGTACGCCCCGGTCTCGGTGCCGTAGCCCGGCATCGCCCAGTGCCCGGTCTGCTCGCCGGAGGTGTCGTAACCGAAGGAGACGGCCGGCTGGTACTCGGTGTAACCGGAGTGGTCCGTGCCCGTCGTGTTCCAGGCGCTCGTATCGCTCCCCCAGCTACCGCTGGGAGGTGCCCCCGGCCCCGTCGTGTCCGCAGGCGTGCCCTGGGACGGGATCGTGGACAGGTAGGCGTCCTGGGAGTTCCATGCCGTGGTGTCGTAGGTGTCGTACGCGCCGGTCTCGTAGGAGCCGTATGCAGCGTAGTTGACCCCCTGGCCCTGCGTTTCATAGGAAACGTAGGTCGAGTCACCAGCGAAAGTGGTGGTGGCTAGGCCGTCATACCCGGGATCCGGGTACTGGCCCGGCGAGGGGCGGTCGTTCACCAACTTCTCTTTCGCCTCGGCATTGGGGGGCCTGGGTGGCCGGGGAACTCGGGGTTCACCGGAGGAGAGCAGTGGCGTGACTGTACCCGGCGGTTACTGGCAACGACAATCTTCGGAGGGTTTCCATCTCTCCGGAACCGGGCATTCGGCCCTCTTTCGGTCGCGTAAAGACGCACCCTTGGCCTTGAGTTCGAAATTCGTTCGACTTCCCGCCGGTCGTTGTCTAGGCGACGGATTCGGCTCCCGGGGTCGCCGCCGAGGCCGGTCCGATCCCGTCGAGGACGCGTCGGATGGCCGCGATCACGGTGGGATGGACGGCCATCGCGAGGTGCCCGATGCCCGTGACCTCTACGTTCTCCACGCGTAGATCCGGGTGTTCCAGCCGGGCCGTCCCGACCGGGGTCATCACGGCGTCGAACTCGCTCCAGAACGCCACGCATCGGGTGGCGCAGCCGGGCGCGGGCGCGGCCAGTTCGGCCATCACCTCGGAGCCGGGGCGCATCTGCCGCATGAGCGGGTGTGCGTCCATGAAGGGGGCGATCTGCGTGCCGGAGTGCGGGGTGCCGAGCGTGACGAGGGTCCGGACGCGGGCGTCGCCGCCCAGCCGCTGGACGTAGTACCGGCCGACCAGCCCGCCTAGGCTGTGCCCCACCAGGTCCACCCGCTCCTGCCCTGTGCGATCGCACAGTTCCTCGACGCGCCGGGCGAGGTGGCGGGCCGTGACGCGCAGGTCGCGGGTGAAGGGCGAGTAGTTGTACGCCTCCACGTGCCGCAGGCCGTCCGCCTCGAGGGCGCGGCGCAGCAGGACGAAGACGGAGCGGTTGTCGGTGAACCCGTGGAGGAGCAGGACGGGCGGGCGTGTCGCGGGCTGAGCGGCGGCGGACTTCTCCTGGCACACCTCCTGCCACACCCCAGTGGGGTACAGGAGAAGATGTCCGCCGAGCACCACCACCTCGAGGGCGCCGGCCCGCAGTGCGGCGCCGAAGGCGGGAATCGACACGGGTATGGACAACCCCATTGACGACCTCCCTCAGCCCCTGGGGGCTGTGGCCATGACGGCTCATTGTGAGGCCACCGTGCCGTTCGGCTGTCGGCACGGTGGCTTAATGCCGTCCCACGTGTGATTTCCCCCTCCTGGTGGACCGCGAAACGGCGGCGTGCGCGATGCTGTACTTAACGTTCGTTCACTCGGGAGGCAGTGCGATGGGTGTGACCGGTCCGATCCGTGTGGTGGTGGCCAAGCCGGGTCTCGACGGCCACGACCGCGGCGCGAAGGTGATCGCGCGGGCGCTGCGTGACGCGGGCATGGAGGTCATCTACACGGGCCTCCACCAGACCCCTGAGCAGATCGTGGACACCGCCATCCAGGAGGACGCCGACGCGATCGGCCTGTCGATCCTCTCCGGCGCCCACAACACGCTGTTCGTGCGCGTCCTGGAACTCCTGAAGGAGCGCGACGCGGAGGACATCAAGGTCTTCGGCGGCGGCATCATCCCGGAGGACGACATCGCCCCCCTCAAGGAAAAGGGCGTAGCCGAAATCTTCACCCCGGGCGCGACAACGACAGCCATCGTCGACTGGGTCCGAGCGCACGTCCGCCAGTAGCCGTCGCGCCGACCGGGCAACCCGCCACTGCCGAGGCCCAGCCACCGGCCCCAGCGCCTGAAGCGCCGGGGCTGGGCTGTGGCTGCGCCTTGCCCTGCGGGCGATCTAGCCGAACCTGGCGGGCGTGCAGCCGTCAAATCCACCCTCGCCGCCCGGCTGGCCTTGCCCTGCGGGCAATCCAGCCGCACCTGGCGGGCGGCAGAGCCAAAATCCAGCCCCGCCGGCGTTTGAGGCGCGGGGTCTGGGGCGGAGCCCCAGGTCTTTGAGCCCGGCCCGGCCAGGCGCGCGGCGGCGGAGCCCGGGCCGGGTCAGGCCGGGGCGAGCTCCGCGAGCATGGCCTCGCGCAGGCGAAGGGTGGCCACCAGCCGCTGAAAGGCCTCGGCCCAGTACGCGGCGGCCCCGCCCGCGGAATCCACCGGCTCCTCCACCCCGGCGGCCACCGCCTCCAACCGCCCGGCCTCCGCAGGATCAAGGCAGCGCTCCGCCAGCCCCATCACCCCGCTGAAGCTCCACGGGTAACTGCCCGCCTCCCGGGCGGAGTCCAACGCGTCCACGACCGCCCGGCCCAGCGCCCCCGCCCACGGCACCACGCACACCCCGAGCAGCTGGAACGCCTCCGAGAGCCCGTGGGCCCGTATGAACTGCGCGACCCACTGCGCCCGTTCCCCGTCCGGCAGGGTTTCCAGGAGCTTGGCGCGCTCCGCGAGCGAGGCCGTGCCCGGGCCCGCCGCGGGCGGCGCGGACGCCGCGCCCAGCAGGGCCCGCGACCACCGCGCGTCGCGCTGTCGCACCGCCGCCCGGCACCACGCCGCGTGCAGTTCCTCCCGCCAGGAGTCGCCTTCGGCCACCGGCAGTGCCACTATCTCCGCCGGGCCGAGCCCGCCGAACCGCTCCGGCCAACAGGACAGCGGGGCGGACTCCACCAACTGGCCCAGCCACCAAGCCCGTTCACCCCGCCCGGCGGGCGGGTTCCTGACCACCCCGTCCCGCTGCATCCCCGCATCGCATTCCGCCGGCGGAGTCACCCCCTCCGGACCCACGCAGGCCAGGGCGCGCTCCGCCATCCGTCCCGCCAGTGCCGAGCCCGGCAGCGCCGACAGCAGCTCGGCGGCGGTCGCGCGGACGTTGCGGCTGCGGTCGCCCAGGGCCGCTTCCAGGAACGGCTCGTCTCCCTCCGACAATCCCACCCGCAGCGAATCGAGGAACATCAACCGGTCCTCGGCCCGCTCGGTGGCCCAGGTCGTCGCCAGCAGCCTCGTCGCGGCCGCCGCCTCGTGTGCCCGTACGGAGCCCAGCAGTGCCACCCGCTCCGCGAACAGCCCCTCCTGCCAGAGCCGCTCCACCCCGGCCCGGTCGGTCACGTCCGGCAGTTCCCCGGCTCCGCCGGTCCCACCGCGCAGCGCGAACCGCCAGTCCGGATTGAACCGCGCCAGCCACATCCCCCGCGCTCCGGCCAGGGCGAGTGCCTGCGGCCGCAGGTCCGTACGGGCCCGGGCCGCATCCAGCAGTGCGGGGACGAGCGCCGCCGGTGAGCGGTAGCCGTGCCGGCCGGCCGCGGCCAGCCACTGCGGCAGCAGTTCCGTCAGATCCGGGGCCGCGCCGCGCCGCCCGCCGCTGCCCGCACCCGTCCGCCCGGCCAGTAGCTGCGCGAGCCGCTGCCGGGCCGCGGCCGGTGGTGCTGGACGCGGGTCCCGGGGCGCCGGTTCCGGGAGCGGGCCCGCCTCGGCCGGCCGCAGCCCGGCCCGGCGCCGCACGGTGTGCACGGCCGCCGCGTCCAGCAGGGCCTGCGGCGAGCCGGCCGGGCCCCCGCCCCGGCGCCGGTCGGTGCCCAGCAGCGCCGCACCGACCAGCTCCTCCCAGTCCCCGTACCCCTCGTCGCCCTTGCCCATCGGACCCCTCCCTCGACACTCGTCGGTCGTCACTGCCTGCGCTCCGGTCCCGCCCCCTCCGCGGGACCGGAGCAGTCGATGCCCCGTTCACATGCGCTCAACTGGCGTGGTTGTCGTTCATGCAAGCCCCCCGGCTCTCGTCACCCCACGACGACGCCCCCGCGCCACCGCGTCCTTCCTCACCTCCGCCGCCCCTTCGTGACGGCACACGTGTCCCCAGGCCCCTACCGATTCCGCTGTGTTTTCCTGCTACGCCGACCCCCCGGTCAGGCCAGCGGCACCGCCTCGGGTGAGGCCGGCTGCCAGGCGGTCAGGGGGGTGAAGCCGCGGTGGCCGCACTCCCCGAACACCGTCACCGGGCCCCCGCCCGACAACGCGGCCAGCTGCCACAGGCCGCCGCGCGAGCGGCTGCCCGGCCCCGTGACGGGCACCGGCAGGGCGGAGTTGCCCTCCGCGTCCGCTAGCTGCCAGCCGAGCTCTCCCGGTATCGGGATCACCGGGCCGAGCACCACCGGCCAGGACTCCAGCCACGGGTCCTCCCGTAGCGCGGCCCCGTACGCCTCCAGGGCGGCCCCCGTGCTCACCCCGGCCGGAACCTCGGCGCACGGCACGGCGCCCCGGACTCCCCCGGACTCCGTCCGGGGCTGCCCCCACTCCCCGAGATCCGCCCGCAGCCCCGCCGACCCGGGCCGGAAGCGGACTTCCGCCTCCAGCGCCAGCCCCACCGGCAGTGCCAGGCCCGGCGGCCGCCCGGGCGGGCCGAAGTCCAGCACCAGGGCCGGCCGCCCGCTCGCCAGCCCGCGCAGCCATATCCGGCGGGTGGTGAGCCGGCCGTCCGGCGACACCGAGTCGTACTGAGCCAGCACCAGCCAGCGGTCCCGTACGGCCTCCCCCTCCCCGGAGGCCGGCAGTCCCACGCGGCTGCGGACGGTCGCGGCCAGCTCTGCGGGCAGCGCCGACACGCGCAGCCAGGCCCGGTCCAGCAGGTGCAGCAGCGCCGCCTCCTCCAGCATCCTGGCGGGCCAGCCGGGGCCGCAACTGGGTATCGTGCCCAACTCTCTCACCCGTCCCGCCAGTCCGGGCGCCTGCGCGTCGACCATCCGGGCGGCCGTCTCCTCCCATCCCGCGTAACCCGCCTGTTCCTGCCCGGCAAGACCGCCGCGCAGCAGGTCGGCCAGCCGCTGTTCCAGCTCGGTGACCCCAGCGCCGATCCGCGCAGCCCGCCGCTCGGCCCGCCGCCGGGCCCCCTCCTCGTCCACCGGCCTGCCCGCCGGGGCGGCCGGCCGCGCGGCCTTCGCCGCACGCTCCGCCAGCCACTGCGCGGCCCACTCCGGCGCCTCTCCCGGCTCGCCCACCCCCTCCGCGGACCAGAGCAGCAGCAGGCCCAGCGCGTGCTTGCACGGGAACTTCCGGCTCGGGCAAGAGCACTTGTACGCCGGTCCCGCCAGGTCCACGACCGTGCGGTACGGCTTGCTGCCGCTGCCCTTGCACAACCCCCATACAGAACCGAAAGCGGAACCTCCGATCTGTGACCACGGCCCCGCCCCGCCGAGTCTGCCTCCCGCCTTGCGTGAGGCATCGTCAGGAGCCAGAGCCAGTACCTGTTCCGCCGTCCAGCGGACCCCCTGCTCAGTCATGTGAACCACCGTACGGACCGCCACTGACAATCGCTCTGACCTGCAACAACGCCTCAACCAAGGGGCGTTGTCAGTGGCGTGGTGCACCGTGGGAACAGCAGTCGGAAGCGGCTGCCGAGCCTTGGAGGGGGACCATGACCACGCCCGAGAACGACCGCCGGACCCAGGCACTGCGACCGCACGCCGAAGACGCCTTCGCACACGAACTGAAAGCCCTCGTGGCCGCAGACGACCGGCCCCGGCCGGCCCGCTGGAAGCTCTCCCCGTGGGCCGTGGCCACCTACCTGCTCGGCGGCACCCTCGACGACGGCACGGTGATCACGCCCAAGTACATCGGGCCGCGCCGCATCGTCGAAGTCGCCGTCACCACGCTGGCCACCGACCGCGCCCTCCTCCTTCTCGGCGTCCCCGGCACCGCCAAGACCTGGGTCTCCGAACACCTCGCCGCCGCCGTCAGCGGAGACTCCACGCTCCTCGTCCAAGGCACCGCCGGCACCCCCGAGGAGGCCATCCGGTACGGCTGGAACTACGCCCGGCTGCTCGCCCACGGCCCCAGCCGCGAGGCCCTCGTCCCCAGCCCCGTCATGCGGGCCATGGCCGACGGCATGACCGCCCGCGTCGAGGAGCTCACCCGCATCCCCGCCGACGTCCAGGACACCCTCATCACCGTCCTGTCCGAGAAGACCCTCCCGATACCGGAGCTCGGCGAAGAGGTGCAGGCCGTGGGCGGCTTCAACCTCATCGCCACCGCCAACGACCGCGACCGCGGGGTCAACGAGCTCTCCAGCGCGCTGCGCCGGCGCTTCAACACCGTCGTCCTGCCGCTGCCCGCCAGCGCCGAGGCCGAGGTCGACATCGTCGCCCGCCGCGTCGACCAGATGGGCCGCGCCCTCGACCTGCCGGCCGTGCCCGAGGGCCTGGAGGAGATCCGCCGCGTCGTCACCGTCTTCCGCGAGCTGCGCGACGGGGTCACCGGCGACGGCCGGACGAAGGTGAAGTCGCCCAGCGGCACCCTGTCCACCGCCGAGGCCATCTCCGTCGTCACGGGCGGCCTGGCCCTCGCCGCCCACTTCGGGGACGGCGTGCTCCGCCCCTCCGACGTGGCCGCCGGGATCCTCGGAGCCGTCGTCCGCGACCCGGCCGCCGACAAGGTGGTCTGGCAGGAGTATCTGGAGGCCGTGGTCCGCGAGCGGGACGGCTGGAAGGACTTCTACCGCGCCTGCCGGGAGGTGACGGTATGAGCCCGCTGCTGCTCGGCGTACGGCACCACGGGCCCGGCTCGGCCCGCGCCGTGCGCGCCGCCCTCGAGGCGGCGAGACCGGCGGCCGTGCTCATCGAGGGGCCGCCCGAGGGGGACGCGCTGCTCGGCCTGGCCGCCGATCCCGGGATGCGGCCGCCCGTGGCGCTGCTCGCACACGCCGCGGACGATCCCGGCCGCGCCGCGTTCTGGCCGCTGGCCGGCTTCTCCCCGGAGTGGATCGCCATCCGCTGGGCGCAGGAGGCGGGCGTACCGGTGCGGTTCATGGACCTGCCCGCCGCCCACACGCTGGCCCGCCGGGAAGAGGGGGAGGTCGAGGAGGCCGACTCGGTACGGGTGGACCCCCTCGCGGTGCTGGCCGAGACCGCCGGGTACGACGACCCCGAGCGCTGGTGGGAGGACGTGGTCGAACACCGGGGCACCGGGGCCGTGCCGGACCCGCTGGCCGCGTTCGAGGCGCTCGGGGAGGCCATGGACGCCCTGCGCGAGGCGTACGGCGAGGGCGGCCACGCCCGCGACCTCGTGCGCGAGGCCTACATGCGGCAGCGGATGCGGGCCGCCCGCAGGGAGTTCGGCGACGCGTACGCCGTGGTGTGCGGGGCCTGGCACGTCCCGGCGCTGCGGGCCAGGACCACCGCGGCCGCCGACAAGGCGCTGCTCACCGGCCTGCCGAAGGTCAAGGTGGAGACCACCTGGGTGCCCTGGACCCACCGCAGGCTGGCCCGGGCCGGCGGCTACGGCGCCGGGATCACCTCGCCGGGCTGGTACGCCCACCTCTTCGCGGCCCGGGACCGGCCCGTCGAGCGGTGGCTGACCAGGGTCGCCGGGCTGCTCCGGGAGGAGGACCGGCAGGTCTCCCCGGCGCACGTCATCGAAGCGGTCCGGCTGGCCGAGACGCTGGCCGCGATGCGCGGGAGACCCCTGCCCGGGCTGACGGAGACCCTGGAAGCGGTCCGGGCGGTGATGTGCGACGGATCCGAGGTGCCGCTCGCGCTGATCGAGGACCGGCTCGTCGTCGGGGACGTGCTCGGGGAGGTCCCGGACACGGCGCCCGTCGTACCGCTCCAGCGCGACCTCACCCGCCGGCAGCGCTCGCTGCGGCTGGGGCCCGAGGCGCAGGACCGCGAGCTGGAGCTCGACCTGCGCAAGGAGACGGACGCGGCGAAGTCGCTGCTGCTGCACCGGTTGCGGCTGCTCGCCATCGACTGGGGCGTACCGGCCGCCTCCCGGGGCAGCACCGGGACCTTCCGGGAGACCTGGCGGCTGCGTTGGGAACCGGAGCTGTCGGTGCGGGTCGCGGAGGCCGGGATCTGGGGGACCACCGTCCTCGCGGCGGCCACCGCCAAGGCGGAGGCGGACGCGGCCGGGGCCGAGGAACTGGGCGAGGTCACCGCACTGGCCGAGCGGTGCCTGCTGGCCGGGCTGTCCGAGGCGCTGCCCGCCGTCCTGCGGGCGCTCGCGGACCGGGCCGCGCTGGACACCGACGTGGCACGGCTCGCCAAGGCCCTGCCCGCGCTGGCCCGTTCGCTGCGGTACGGGGACGTCCGCGGCACCGACGCGGCGGCCCTCGGCACGGTGGCGGCCGGGCTCGCCGAGCGGATATGCGTGGCGCTGCCGCCCGCCTGCGCCGCCGGGCTGGACGCCGACGCGGCGGCGGAGCTGCGCGGCCATGTGGACGGGGTGCACGGGGCGGTCGGGCTGCTGGCGGACACGGACGAGGGGCTGCGCGAGCGCTGGTCCGCGGTGCTGGGAACGCTGGCCGGCCGGGAGACCGTGCCCGGCCTGATCCGCGGCCGCGCGGTCCGGCTGCTGCTCGACGACGGGCGGCTGCCGGCCGAGGAGACGGCCCGGCTGATGGGGCTCGCGCTGTCACCGGCGGGCGACCCGGCCGATGCGGCGGGCTGGATCGAGGGCTTCGCGGGCGGCAGTTCGGGCGGCGGGACCCTGCTGGTCCACGACGACCGGCTGCTGGGCCTGATCGACAGCTGGCTGACGGGGGTGCCGGAGCGCGCGTTCACCGACGTACTGCCCCTGCTGCGGCGCACGTTCGGGGCGTACGAGGCGGGCGTGAAGCGGAGCCTGGGCGAGCTGGTCCGCCGGGGGCCGGGCGGAGCGGGCCCGAGGGCCCGCGCGGGTGCGGGGGTCGAGGGGTTCGCGGCGGAGCTGGACGAGGTCCGTGCGGATGCGGTGCTGGACCTGGTCCGGATGCTGCTGTCGCCTGCCGGCGGGGTGGAGGTCGGGTGAGCGGGCGCGCCCGTCGGCCGGGTGCGGCGCCGTTGCGGGGGCGCTGCCCCCGGGCCCCCGCGCCTCAAACGCCGACGGGGCTGGATGTGCCGGGCAGGGCTGGAGGTGCCGGGCAGGGCTGGAGGTGCCGGGCAGGGCTGGAGGTGCCGGGCAGGGCTGGAGGTGCCGGGCAGGGCTGGAGGTGCCGGGCAGGGCTCAAAGATCGGGGCTCCGCCCCGGACCCCGCGCCTCAAACGCCGGCGGGGCTGGATGTGCCCGCGGTGCTGGAGGTGCCCGTGGGGGGAGGCCCGCGGGGCTGGAGGTGTCCGTGGGGCTGGAGGTGCCCCAGGGGCTGGAAGTGGCGGCCGGGCCGGGAGTGGTGGTTGGGACGTTGGTGGTGGATGCGGGATGCGACTAGTGCGGGGGGACAGGCTGATGAGCGGTATGGACAGGGCGCAGGGCGCTGCGGATCACGGTGGTGGTGAGCGGTTGCGGCGGTGGCGGATGGTGCTTGGCGGGGGAGAGGGCGACGGTACGGGCTGTGTGCTGGGCGGGCGGGACGCGGCGATGGACGCCGCGCTCGGTGCGCTCTACGGAGGGGGCGGCGCGGGCAGCTCGCGGAAGGGGTCGGGGGCGCGGTCCGCCGGGCTCGGCGGGTCCGCGCCGAACGTCGCGCGCTGGCTCGGGGACATCCGTACGTACTTCCCCAGCTCGGTGGTCCAGGTCATGCAGCGCGACGCCATCGAGCGGCTCGGCCTGTCCGCGCTCCTGCTGGAGCCGGAGATGCTGGAGGCCGTCGAGCCGGACGTGCACCTGGTCGGCACCCTGCTCTCCCTGAACAAGGCGATGCCCGACACCACGAAGGAGACGGCCCGGGCCGTGGTCCGCAAGGTGGTCGAGCAGTTGGAGAAGCGCCTCGCGACCCGCACCCGGGCCACGCTCACCGGCGCCCTGGACCGCTCGGCCCGGATCAGCCGCCCCCGCCACCACGACATCGACTGGAACCGCACGATCCGGGCCAACCTGAAGAACTACCTGCCCGAGTACCGCACGGTCGTCCCCGAACGGCTGATCGGCTACGGCCGGGCGGCGCAATCGGTGAAGAAGGAGGTGATCCTCTGCATCGACCAATCGGGTTCGATGGCGGCCTCCGTCGTCTACGCCTCCGTCTTCGGCGCCGTCCTCGCCTCCATGCGCTCGATCGCCACCCGCCTCGTCGTCTTCGACACCGCCGTCGTCGACCTCACGGACCAGCTCGACGATCCGGTCGACGTCCTCTTCGGCACCCAGCTCGGCGGCGGCACCGACATCAACCGCGCGCTCGCCTACTGCCAGTCCAAGATCACCCGGCCCGCCGACACCGTCGTGGTCCTGATCAGCGATCTCTACGAGGGCGGCATACGCGACGAGATGCTGAAGCGGGTCGCCGCGATGAAAGCCTCCGGGGTCGAGTTCGTGACCCTGCTCGCCCTGTCCGACGAGGGCGCCCCGGCCTACGACCGCGACCACGCCGCCGCCCTGGCCGCCCTCGGCGCTCCCGCCTTCGCCTGCACCCCCGACCTGTTCCCGGAGGTGATGGCCGCGGCCCTGGAGAAGCGGCCCCTGCCCGTGCCCTGAGGGGGTGCGGGAGCCCCGCAGGGAATCGGCCGATCGCACGAAGTTCCAGCTCAACCGTGAGGCGATCTGTGACAGGTATCACCGCTCAGGTGTGATCTGTGATTTAGGGACCTACGGCCCACGGGGATAACCTGCGGGACGGACATGCCGCGTCCACGGTCACCGTGTGCGCCTTCCTTGTGACAGCGCCGTCACGTTGCCCTCCGCGGCACGCCCACGCAGATAGCAGACAACCGCGAATCACTGCGAATCTTTAAAAAAGACAAGGGACGGACGCGCGTGGACCTGTTCGAGTACCAGGCGAGGGACCTCTTCGCCAAGCACGGTGTACCGGTGCTGGCCGGTGAAGTCATCGACACGCCTGAGGCGGCTCGCGAGGCCACCGAGCGGCTGGGCGGCAAGTCGGTCGTCAAGGCGCAGGTGAAGGTCGGCGGCCGCGGCAAGGCCGGCGGCGTGAAGCTGGCCGCCACCCCGGACGAGGCCGTCGCCCGGGCGACGGACATCCTCGGCATGGACATCAAGGGCCACACGGTCCACAAGGTGATGATCGCCGAGACGGCTCCCGAGATCCTCGAGGAGTACTACGTCTCGTACCTCCTCGACCGGACCAACCGCACCTTCCTCGCCATGGCGTCGGTCGCGGGCGGCATGGACATCGAGCAGGTCGCCGAGGAGACCCCGGAGAAGCTCGCCAAGGTCCCGGTGAACGCCAACGAGGGCGTGACCATCGAGAAGGCCCGCGAGATCGTCGCCCTGGCGAAGTTCCCGGCCGAGGTCGCCGAGCAGGTCGCCGAGGTCCTCGTGACCCTGTGGGACACCTTCATCGCCGAGGACGCGCTCCTCGTCGAGGTCAACCCGCTCGCGAAGGTCGCCTCCGGCGACGTCATCGCGCTCGACGGCAAGGTCTCGCTCGACGAGAACGCCGAGTTCCGCCAGCCGGGTCACGAGGAGTTCGTGGACCACGCGGCCGCGAACCCGCTCGAGGCCGCCGCCAAGGCGAAGAACCTCAACTACGTCAAGCTCGACGGTGAGGTCGGCATCATCGGCAACGGCGCGGGTCTCGTCATGAGCACCCTCGACGTCGTCGCCTACGCCGGCGAGAACCACGGCGGCGTCAAGCCCGCCAACTTCCTGGACATCGGCGGTGGCGCCTCCGCCGCCGTCATGGCCAACGGTCTCGAGATCATCCTCGGTGACCCGGACGTCAAGTCCGTCTTCGTCAACGTCTTCGGTGGCATCACCGCCTGTGACGAGGTCGCCAACGGCATCGTCCAGGCGCTGAAGCTGCTCGAGGACAAGGGCGAGGCGGTCACCAAGCCGCTGGTCGTCCGTCTCGACGGCAACAACGCCGAGCTGGGTCGCAAGATCCTCTCGGACGCCAACCACCCGCTGGTCCAGCGCGTGGACACCATGGACGGCGCGGCCGACAAGGCCGCCGAGCTCGCGGCTGCGAAGTAAGGGCAGAGGTCACAGACTCACATGGCTATCTTCCTCAACAAGGACAGCAAGGTCATCGTCCAGGGCATGACCGGTGCCACGGGCATGAAGCACACCAAGCTGATGCTGGCTGACGGCACCAACATCGTCGGCGGCGTGAACCCGCGCAAGGCCGGCACCACCGTCGACTTCGACGGCACCGAGGTTCCGGTCTTCGGTTCCGTCGCCGAGGCGATGGAGAAGACGGGCGCCAACGTCTCCGTCCTCTTCGTCCCGCCGGCCTTCGCCAAGGCCGCCGTCGTCGAGGCCATCGACGCCGAGATCCCGCTGGCCGTCGTCATCACCGAGGGCATCGCGGTGCACGACTCCGCCGCCTTCTGGGCGTACGCGACCGCCAAGGGCAACAAGACGCGGATCATCGGCCCGAACTGCCCGGGTCTGATCACCCCCGGCCAGTCCAACGCCGGCATCATCCCGGGCGACATCACCAAGCCCGGCAAGATCGGTCTCGTGTCCAAGTCCGGCACGCTGACCTACCAGATGATGTACGAGCTCCGTGACATCGGCTTCACCTCCGCCGTCGGCATCGGTGGCGACCCGGTCATCGGCACCACGCACATCGACGCCCTGGAGGCCTTCGAGGCCGACCCGGAGACCGAGCTCATCGTCATGATCGGCGAGATCGGCGGCGACGCCGAGGAGCGTGCGGCGGACTTCATCGCGAAGAACGTCACCAAGCCGGTCGTCGGTTACGTCGCGGGCTTCACCGCCCCCGAGGGCAAGACCATGGGCCACGCCGGCGCCATCGTCTCCGGCTCCTCCGGCACCGCGCAGGCCAAGAAGGAGGCCCTCGAGGCCGCCGGCGTGAAGGTCGGCAAGACGCCGACCGAGACCGCCAAGCTGGCGCGCGAGATCCTGAACGCCGCTCAGTAGGCACGCGTACGTGCAAGGGCGTGGCCCGCACCCCCTCGGGGGCGCGGGCCACGCCCTTTCTCATCTCATTCGCCGCTCACGCACCGCTCATTCGCGCTTCGGGGCGAGCCGCGCCGGCCCCGCGTCCGGGTCGGCGCGCAGTTTGTCGTGGAGCACCCTGCTCTGCTCGGTGAGCTGCTGGGGGCCGCTGAGCGGAGGTACGCCGGAGACGCTCTCGCCGGGCGCCCGCGGGGGCTCGTAGTGCGTGGGCGCGGTCGCGGCCGTGTAGGTGGTCGCGGCGGCGATCACCGCGGTGAGGCTGAGGGTCGCGCGGGTCCACTGCCGGGTGCGGCGCTCGCCGTGGCCGCGTACGGCCGCGGCCGGGCGCGGCTCGAGCTCCACGGCCGGCCGCAGCGCGTCGAACAGGTCGCGCAGCAGCGCGGAATGCTTCTCGGGCGGTACGCCGGCCAGTTCCGGGATCCGGTCGGCGAGGTCGGCGTGCGCGTTGAGGAGGCGGTTCCCGGTCGCGGGGGTGCTGGCCTCGGTCTCGGCGGCGGTGTCGGGGAGGTCCAGGCCGACGCCGTCGTAGAGCAGGACCGTACGGCGGTGGACGGTCGGCAGGGCGAGCATCGCGTCGAGGAGGATCCGGTCGACGGGCTCGGCGGGGGGCTTGTCGGGGTGGCGGTGGGCGCGCCGGAAGCGGTGCCAGGGGGAGAGGGCGTACTCGTACGCGGCCGCGCGCACCCAGCCCACCGGGTCCGGGTCGGTGGCCACGTCCGGCCACTGGGCCCAGGCCTGGCGGAACGCCCGCTCCACAGACTCCAGGGCGAGGCGGCGGCGGCCGGTGAGCAGGTAGGTCTGGCGGGCGAGGTCGGGGGCGGCGCGGGCGTACAAGGCGTCGAAAGCCTCGGCCGGCCGCCGGGCCTGAGTACCGGCCGGTGCCTCTGCGGGGGGCTCGGCTTCGGCTTCGGGCTCGGCCATTGCGGTGGATTCGTCGGGGGCGGCCGTCGCGGTGGACTCGACCGGGGCGGCCGTTGCCGTCGGCGCGTCCGGGGTGGGCGTGCCGGTCGGCTCCGCCGGGGTCGCCGTTCCTGACGGGGTGGCAGGGCTTTTCTCGGGTGCTGTCGCGACGGCCCGTTCGGTGGGGTCGGGCGCGGGGTCGGCGGGCGCCGTCCCGTCTGCCGCCGTGGTCGCCGGCCCGGCGGCGGCTTCCGGGGCGGCCGGCTCCGTCGCGAGGCCGGCCAGGAAATCCGCGTACAGCTCGCGCTTTCGGCCGCGGGGGTGTGTGCGGCCCGATTCCCAGGAGCGGACCGTGCTCGTGGTGACGCCCACGGCCGACGCGACCTTTTCGGTCGTCAGCTTCGCGGCTTCGCGCAGTCTCCGGCGCTCTTTCGGTGCGGGCAGGCCCTCGACGCGTTGTGTCATGCCACACTCCCCGCGACCCGGCAGCCCTGGGCGAAAAAGTACATAAGCGTATATTGAGCGACACCACGGGCATTCGCCTGTTACCCGCTCATAGCGCGTGTCGTTGGCACCATGGCGGGGTGACCCAAGTGACCGAACGCGGGACCCCGTTGTCCGCGGCCCCGCGAGCCGTCGGGCGGCGCCGTTCCCCGGCGGCCGCCGCATGCGTGGTGGGCGGCGCCGTGGCGGCCGGACTCGGGCTCGGCTTCCTCGCCGTGCTCGTCATCGTGCTGTGGATCAGCTCCCCCTATCCCGACAGCGGCCCCGGCGGGGCCCTGCACCTCGCCGCCGGGCTGTGGCTGCTCGCCCACGGGACGGAGCTGGTGCGGTACGAGACCCTGTCCGGCGTGCCGGCGCCCGTCGGCGTCACCCCCCTGCTGCTCGTCGCGCTGCCCGTGCTGCTCATGCGGCGGGCCGCCCGGCTGGGCAGCGCCTCCGAGGAGGAGGTGCTGCCGGCCAGCGCCGTCTTCTCGGCGGTGCTCTGCGGCTATCTGGCCGTCGGGGCGCTGGCCACGGTGTACGCGGCGGGCGGGCCGATGCCGGCCGATCCGATCAGCGCGGCCTGGCACGTTCCGCTGGTCGCCGTGCTCGCTGCCGCGGGCGGGGTGTGGGCGGTACGGGGGCGGCCGCTCGGGCCGGTGCCGGCGTGGGTGCCGACGGGCGTACGGAGGGCAGTCGCGCGCCCTCGTTACGCGCTGGCGCTCCGGGCCGGGGCGGGCGGGGCGCTCGTCCTCCTGGGCGGTGGGGCGCTGCTCGTCGGCAGCTCGCTCGCGTGGCACGGGACGGAGGTCCAGGGATCCTTCCTGGCGCTGACCGGGGTGTGGTCGGGGCGCTTCGCGGTGCTGCTGCTCGCGGTCGCGCTGATCCCGAACGCCATGGTCTGGGGGGCGGCCTATGCCCTCGGGCCCGGGTTCGCCCTCGGCGCCGGGGTGAGCGCCACCCCGCTCGGGTTCACGGGCTCGCCCGCGCTGCCCCGGTTCCCGCTGCTGGCCGCGCTTCCGCCCGAGGGGCCGGGGACGCCGCTGACCTGGGCGGTCGCGGGGGTGCCGGTGGTGGCCGGGCTGGCGGTGGGCTGGTTCGCGGTGCGCCGGGCGCGGGAGGTCTCGTACGGGGAGACCGCGCTGACGGCGGCGCTGGGCGCGCTGGTGTGCGGGCTGGTCATGGCCGGGCTGGCGGCGGCTTCGGCGGGGCCGATGGGGTCGCGGGCGCTGGCCGACTTCGGGCCGGTGTGGTGGGCCACGGGGGCGGCGGCCTTCGTGTGGACGCTGGCGTTGGCCGTGCCCATGGCGGTGGCGGTGCATGCCTGGCGGAACCGGCCGGCCTTTGCGATGGCCGACGACGGCTGGCACGACAGCGGGGTACGGGAGCTGCGCTGGGCGGCGCTTCGCGATGCGGCGGGCAGCCTGGTCCCGGACATGCCCCCGCCGCATCCCCAGACCCCGCCCGAAGCCCGTGCCCCGACGCCGACACGGCCTCCGTCCCAGGCCCAGGCCCAGGCTCCGGCTTCGGCTCCGTCCCAGGGCCAGGCTCCGGCTCCGGCTCCGGTTCAGGGCCAGGCTTCGGGCCAGCCCCCAGCCCCGTCCACGGCCCAGCCCTCGGACCCGGCACGGACTCCGGCCCAGGCCGCGGCCTCGGGTCCCGCCCCGGCCAAGGCGCCTGCCTCGGCCCCGGCGCGGCCGCCCCGGAAGCTGGCCGTCATGCCCGGCCTCCGCGTGGACCTGCTCCCGCCGAAGCCGTCCGTGCCGCCGCTGGAGGTGGTCGGCACCCGAGTCCTCCCCCGCCGCAAACCCCCGACCTAGCCCCGCGCCTCCATCGCCGGCGGGGGCTAGAACGTACCCGGCGGCTTCGCCGACGGGGGTTCCGCCCCCGGGCCCCCGCGCCTCAATCGCCGGCGGGGCTGGGATGGCGGGGCCCAATGTGCCGGGCAGGGCTGGGGAGTGCTGGGCGGTGCAGGAACGTACCCGGCGGCTTCGCCGACGGGGCCTCTGCCCCTGGACCCCCGCGCCTCAGACGCCGGCGCGGCTGGATCGAGGTGGCGGGGGCTCCGCCCCGGACTCCCGCGCCTCAAGCGCCGGCGGGGTTGGGAGGGCGCGGCCCCCGGCGCTCGGGCTTTGCCCGCCGCCGCTCGCCACAGGCGGGTGGGACCCGCGGCCCGCCGCGGCCACCGCGGGGGCGGCGGGGCGGTGCTACTGGCGGACCTTCAGGACGTCGCCCAGGACGTTGTCCGGGAGGAGCGAGTTGCACTCGAGTTCCGCGGTGTTCGTCAGGGCGTCGTCGCGGCAGACGTAGAAGTCCTTGTACGCCAGCTGCACGGCGTACGAGCTCAGTGCCAGCAGGATCGCCAGTGAGGCCGTGACCAGGCCGCTCACCGCCGCCGTGCGCTGGGGGCGGGCCGCATCGCCCAGGGCCGCCAGGCCGCCCCGCGAGGGCTGTGCGGCCGGCGGGCCCTGGCTGCCCGGCTCGCCGGATTCCGGCTTCGCCGGCCGGCCACGGAGCGCGCTGATGCCCCAGTACAGGGCGAGCGCCCCCAGCAGCAGCCCCACCGACGGGATCCCGAAGATCCCGAAGAAGAAGCCCCACATGCCGGCCAGCAGCGCGTAGCGGGCGCGGCGCTGGATCGGATCCGTCGGGTCCCAGCGCGCCGGGCCGCCCCGGCCGCCGCCCTCCGGGCCTCGCCGGCCGTCGCCGCCGTCGCCGGGGCCGTCGCCGCTGCCACCGCGGCGCGGCTGCCACGGCTGGTCGGGCCGGCCTTCCGGGGGAGCCGCGAAGGGGTTGTCGTCGGTGGGGGAGTCGGGCTGGCGGCGGTCCGGCATCGGGTGTGTTTCTTCCCCTGTGTCATGGACGTCAGGGCGACGTCGCGGCGGAGGCCAGGTGGGTGAGGCCTGTTTGCGGCTTGTAGGCCAGACGCTACCGCCCGGCCGTCACCCCGTCCCTCGGGGGCCGCCCGGTGTGCCGGTATCGTTGCAGGCGGTCGGCGGCTTCGTATGGTTCCCCGTATATCGGTACCCCGAAGTTTCGTATGACCACACAAAGACGAAACACCGCATTCCCGTGAGAAAGGGCCTCCCATGGCCGCCTCCCGCCTGGTCGTGCTGGTCTCCGGTTCCGGCACCAACCTCCAGGCCCTGCTCGACGCCATCGACGCCCACCCCGGCGGACCTGAGGGCTTCGGCGCCGAAGTCGTCGCCGTGGGGGCCGACCGCGAGAACATCGCCGGTCTGGAGCGGGCCGAGAAGGCCGGGATCCCCACCTTCGTCTGCCCGGTCAAGGCGTACGGCAGCCGTGAGGAGTGGGACACCGCCCTCACCGAGGCGACCGAGGCCCACGCCCCGGACCTCGTCGTGTCCGCCGGTTTCATGAAGATCGTGGGCAAGGCGTTCATCGACCGCTTCGGCGGCCGGTTCATCAACACCCACCCCGCCCTCCTCCCCGCCTTCCCCGGCGCCCACGGCGTACGGGACGCGCTCGCCTACGGCGCGAAGGTCACCGGCTGCACGGTCCACTTCGTGGACTCCGGCGTGGACACCGGTCCGATCATCGCCCAGGGTGTCGTCGAGATCCGGGACGAGGACGACGAAGCCGCTCTCCATGAGCGCATCAAGGAAGTCGAGCGTCAGCTGCTCGTCGATGTCGTGGGGCGCCTGGCCCGGCACGGCTACCGCATTGAGGGACGAAAGGTAACAATCCAGTGACCGCCGTAGAGACCGCAGAGAGCAACGACCCGACCACCACCCAGCGGCCGATCCGGCGTGCGCTCGTCAGTGTCTACGACAAGACGGGACTGGAAGAGCTGGCCCGCGGACTGCACGAGGCGGGCGTCGCGCTCGTCTCCACCGGCTCCACGGCCTCGAAGATCGCCGCGGCCGGGGTGCCCGTCACCAAGGTCGAGGAGCTCACCGGCTTCCCCGAGTGCCTCGACGGCCGCGTCAAGACGCTGCACCCGCGCGTGCACGCCGGCATCCTCGCCGACCTGCGCCTGGAGGACCACCGCAACCAGCTCGCCGAGCTGGGCGTGGAGCCCTTCGATCTGGTGATCGTCAACCTCTACCCCTTCCTGGCCACCGTCCAGTCGGGTGCCACCCCGGACGAGTGCGTCGAGCAGATCGACATCGGCGGCCCGTCGATGGTCCGCGCCGCCGCCAAGAACCACCCGTCGGTCGCCGTCGTCACCAGCCCGGCCCGCTACGCCGACGTGATCGCCGCCGCCCAGGGCGGCGGCTTCGACCTCACCGCCCGCAAGCGGCTGGCCGCCGAGGCCTTCCAGCACACCGCCGCCTACGACGTGGCCGTGGCGTCCTGGTTCACGAACGCGTACGCGCCGGAGCCGGAGGCCGTGCTGCCCGAGTTCCTGGCCGGCGCCTGGGAGCGCAAGTCGACCCTGCGCTACGGCGAGAACCCGCACCAGGCCGCCGCGCTCTACACGGACGGTCAGCCCGGCGGGCTCGCCAACGCCGAGCAGCTGCACGGCAAGGAGATGTCCTTCAACAACTACGTGGACACCGAGGCCGCCCGCCGGGCCGCCTACGACCACGAAGAGCCCTGCGTCGCGATCATCAAGCACGCCAACCCGTGCGGCATCGCCGTGGACACGGACGTCGCCGCCGCCCACCGCAAGGCGCACGCCTGTGACCCGC
Organism: Streptomyces sp. cmx-11-4; assembly: GCA_049998195.1. Lineage (GTDB taxonomy): Bacteria > Actinomycetota > Actinomycetes > Streptomycetales > Streptomycetaceae > Streptomyces. Next base: position 153,478 of record JAEBET010000008.1, on the reverse strand, counting down.
TGTCGGCCTTCGGCGGTGTCATCGCCGTCAACCGTCCGGTGACCGTCGCACTCGCCGAGCAGGTCGCCGAGATCTTCACCGAGGTCATCGCGGCCCCCGGCTACGAGGACGGCGCCGTCGAGATCCTCGCCAAGAAGAAGAACATCCGCGTCCTGAAGGTGGACGGCACCCCGCACCAGCCGGGCGACCTCAAGCCGATCTCCGGCGGCGCACTGCTCCAGCAGTCGGACCTCTTCCAGGCGGAGGGCGACGACCCGGCCCACTGGACCCTCGCCACCGGCGACGCCCTCTCCGCCGAGGAGCTCGCCGAGCTCGCCTTCGCGTGGAAGGCCTGCCGGGCCGTCAAGTCCAACGCCATCCTGCTGGCCAAGGACGGCGCCTCCGTCGGCGTCGGCATGGGCCAGGTCAACCGCGTCGACTCGGCGAAGCTCGCCGTCGAGCGGGCGGGCACCGAGCGCGCGCAGGGCTCGTACGCCGCCTCCGACGCCTTCTTTCCCTTCCCGGACGGGCTGGAGATCCTCACGGCCGCCGGTATCAAGGCCGTGGTCCAGCCGGGCGGTTCGGTCCGCGACGAGCAGGTCGTCGAGGCCGCGAAGAAGGCCGGCGTGACGATGTACTTCACCGGGACCCGGCACTTCTTCCACTGATCCGCACGGACCCTGAGAACGGCGAAGGCCGCGACCCCCACTGCGGGTCGCGGCCTTCGCCGTGGTGCGGCGTACGAGGATCAGAAGCGCGGGCGCTTGAACCAGGCGGCACCGGGGGCGGTGACCATCGCGGCGAGGATCAGGCCGCCGATGGCCAGGCTGATGACGCCGGCCGCCGGGCCGCCGCCCTCGGAGGCGGTGTTGGTGAAGTTGGCGAGGCCGCCCAGGATGGACAGCGCGGCGTAGACGATCGTCGTGATGCGCACGCCGTTGCCGCCCTTGGCGAACTTGGCGCCGAGGACGATCGCCAGCACGCCGAGGGCGAGGACGAAGAGGCCGAGGGCGATCACGACGCCGCCGACCACGTCACCGGCCGCGCCGCTCTCCGTGGTGGACAGCGCGGCGCCGCCGAGCAGCGCGACGAGGCCGACGATGAGCTGCAGGCCGCCCACGACGAAGAGCAGGACGCGCGCGGTCTTCACCAGACCCGGCATCTGCATGGGCGCACCCGGGTAGCCGCCGCCGGGGCCACCGGGGTAGGCCGGGAAGCCCTGGGGGGCCTGCTGCTGCGGGTAGGCGTAGCCGCCCTGCGGCGGAACGCCCTGGGGCGCCTGCTGCGGGTAGCCGTAGCCGGGCTGGCCCTGCGGGGCCGGGGGCTGCTGGCCGTACGGGTTGTTCGGGTCGCCGAAGCTCATCTGGGGTGTTCCTCCGTGGAAGTGCGGGGACGCACGGCACGCGCGGAGGAAAGCTGTGTTCTACGGTCCGCCCCCCCGGCACTGCCCGCGGCACTCTTTTCCGGTCATCGTCGTCCGACCGGGCCGGACTTGTCCAGCCGGGCGCTCCGGGGCCGGTGACTTGTTGTGCAAGTGCAATGAACCCGGTGAACCCCGCGAGCCCCCGAGCGCCTTGACTGGAACCGGGGGCACTCCATCCGGGAGGATGGCCACATGACCGCCCAGATTCTCGATGGCAAGGCCACCGCAGCCGCGATCAAGTCCGAACTGACCGCCCGTGTGGCGGCCCTGAAGGCACGGGGCATCACCCCCGGCCTCGGCACCCTGCTGGTCGGTGACGACCCGGGCAGCCGCTGGTACGTCAACGGCAAGCACAAGGACTGCGCCGAGGTCGGCATCGCCTCCATCCAGCGCGAACTTCCCGCGACGGCCTCCCAGGAGGACATCGAGGCGGTCGTACGGGAGCTCAACGCCGATCCGGCATGCACCGGGTACATCGTCCAACTCCCGCTCCCCAAGGGCATCGACACCAACCGGGTCCTGGAGCTGATGGACCCGCTGAAGGACGCCGACGGCCTGCACCCCATGTCGCTCGGCCGGCTGGTGCTGAACGAGCCCGGTCCGCTGCCCTGCACCCCGTACGGCATCGTCGAACTCCTGCGCCACCACGGCGTCGGCATCAACGGCGCGCACGTCGTCGTCCTCGGCCGGGGCATCACCGTCGGCCGCTCGATCGGCCTCCTGCTCACCCGCAAGTCCGAGAACGCCACCGTGACGCTCTGCCACACCGGTACGCGCGACCTCTCCGGGCTGCTGCGCCAGGCGGACATCGTCGTCGCCGCGGCCGGCGTCCCGCACCTGGTCAAGCCGGAGGACGTGAAGCCGGGCGCGGCCGTGCTCGACGTGGGCGTCAGCCGCGACGAGAGCGGGAAGATCGTCGGCGACGTCCACCCCGGAGTCGCCAACGTGGCGGCCTGGATCTCCCCGAACCCGGGCGGCGTCGGCCCGATGACCCGGGCGCAGCTGCTCGTCAACGTCGTCGAGGCCGCGGAACGGAGCACCAGTGCGGGCTGAGCGGGACGAAGAGCGCGCGGCGCGCGACGCGTCCCGGTCCCGGCGCTTCCCCTCCGTCACCCGGGACACCGCCCGCCCCGAGGGCAGCGGCCGGGCCGTGCCCGGGGCGGTGTCCACGCCCGCCCGCCAGTGGCCGATGCTCAGCGTGCTCACCGCCACCGCGGCCGGGCTGCTGGCCACCGCGATGGGGCATCCGCGGATCGGCTGCCTGGTGATCGGCGTGGCGCTGATCGCGGCCTCGGTCCTGCGGCGCGTGCTGCCCTCGGTGGGCATGCTCGCGGTGCGCTCCCGCTTCACGGACATGGTCACGTACGGCCTGCTGGGCGTGGCGATCACGCTGCTCGCGCTGGTGATGGAGCCCAAGCCGATGCTGCACGTCCCGTTCCTGGAGACGGCGGTCCGCTTCACCGTCCGCTGACCGCGCCGCACGGCGCTGCCGGAGTCGAACGGGCCCCCGGGGCTCCGGCGGCGCCAGGGTCCGATAGCCTGACCGCGGATGTCTCTTCACGTCAAGATTTACTGGGAAGCGGCGTCCTCCAGCACATGGGGCGGGGACGCCCCACCGCCAGCTGTCTAACGGAGAAGGCCATGACCCGCACTCCCGTGAATGTCACCGTCACCGGCGCCGCCGGCCAGATCGGCTACGCGCTGCTCTTCCGCATCGCCTCCGGCCACCTGCTCGGCGCGGACGTGCCGGTCAGGCTCCGTCTTCTGGAGATCCCCCAGGGCATGAAGGCCGCTGAGGGCACCGCCATGGAGCTCGACGACTGCGCCTTCCCGCTGCTCGAGGGCATCGACATCTTCGACGACCCGAACCAGGGCTTCGAGGGTGCCAACGTCGCGCTGCTCGTCGGCGCCCGCCCGCGCACCAAGGGCATGGAGCGCGGCGACCTGCTCTCCGCCAACGGCGGCATCTTCAAGCCGCAGGGCAAGGCCATCAACGACCACGCCGCGGACGACATCAAGGTCCTGGTCGTGGGCAACCCGGCCAACACCAACGCGCTCATCGCGCAGGCCGCCGCCCCGGACGTACCGGCCGAGCGCTTCACCGCGATGACCCGCCTGGACCACAACCGCGCGATCTCGCAGCTGGCCGCCAAGACCGGCGCCGCCGTCTCCGACATCAAGCGCCTCACCATCTGGGGCAACCACTCGGCGACCCAGTACCCGGACATCTTCCACGCGGAGATCGCCGGCAAGAACGCCGCCGAGGTCGTCAGCGACGAGCTGTGGCTCGCCGACACCTTCATCCCGACCGTCGCCAAGCGCGGCGCCGCGATCATCGAGGCCCGTGGCGCTTCCTCGGCCGCCTCGGCCGCCAACGCCGCCATCGACCACGTGCACACCTGGGTCAACGGCACCGCCGCGGGCGACTGGACCTCCATGGGCATCCCGTCGGACGGCTCCTACGGCGTCCCGGAGGGCATCATCTCCTCCTTCCCCGTCACCACCAAGGACGGCAAGTACGAGATCGTCCAGGGCCTGGACATCAACGAGTTCTCCCGCACCCGCATCGACGCCTCCGTCGCGGAGCTCGTCGAGGAGCGCGACGCGGTCCGCGAGCTCGGCCTCCTCTGATCGTCGCTCCACCCTTCCGAAGGCCCCGGCGCCCAGCGCGCCGGGGCCTTTTGGCCTGATCCGCACTGTCCGGGCGCCGCCCGGCCCCGTACGGTTTCCTCCCACACCTGAGGGGGGACTCGGTGAGCGGCACCCATCCGGACGGCAGAGCGCCCGTCCACCCGTCGCAGACGGAAGCCGGACGGCTCCTGTGCGCCGGCGTCTACCTCGACACCGCGTACCGCGACCGGGTGATCGACGAGCTGTACGTCCACGAGGAACGCTTCATCGCGCCCTCCTACGGGTTCGACGCGGCTCGCGTCCTCGCCCACGCCCTGCGCGCCCGGCGCGTCGAGATCGCCTGGGCGGCGGCGGTGGCAGCGGTCTGGGCCCTCGGGCTGCTGCTGCTCCAGACCTTCATCCTCTTCCTGATCGTCCCGGCGCTCCTGCTCGGCGGCGCCGGCCGGATCAGACGCCGCCGCGACCGGACCGGCCGCGGCAGCCGGATCATCGAGTACATCCTGCGCGGGTACGCCGTCTGGATGCTCGGCAACGTCCTGTGGGGGGTGGCCGCCGGATTCGCCGACGACCGCGTGCCGCCGCTGCGCTTCGGGGACTCGGCCTGGTTCTTCCCGTTCCTCGGCGAGGTGATCGCGGAGCGCCCGTTCGGCTTCTTCCTGGAGTGGCCGCGGATGGGGCGGGTCTACGGGGAGGCCTACTCGTGGGTCGCCGTACTCGTCTTCCTCCTGCTCACGACCGTCGCCGGGCTCCAGCGGGGGCACTTCGCCCGGCTCCTGCACCTCTCGCTGGACCGGGAGGGCTACGCCGCCGGGGCGGGCGACCTGGTGGTGACGGGCCGGCGGTTCGGGCGGGCCCGCGCGCGGATCCAGCGGATCCAGCACGCGCCCCTGGTCCTGTACGACGTGGGCAACCCGTTCTGCGGGGCGGGCCGGGCACACCGGCCCTGGCAGCTGTCCGTCGAACTGCGCCCGCGCGGCGACGGCGAGGCGCAGGAGCTGGACAACGCGCAGATCGTGGACCGGATCCGGCCACGGCTGGAGGCCCTGCGCGTCCCGTCGCCGCACGGTTCGCCGGAGGCGGAGGCCTCCGTACTGGACCGGCTGCGCGAACTCGTCATCGACGAGTGCGTGTTCCTGCCGGCCGAGGGACTGCCCGACGTCGACTCCCTGGACCTGTCGGAGGAGGCGTTCGCCGAGCACCGCGCGTCCGCCATCGAGGAGGGCGGCGAGCGCCGCCGGCACTTCCTGCGCGTGCGGATCGGCGGTTGGGACGAGAACCTCGTCGTCACCGTCTTCATCCGCGTGCACACGCAGGGCGGCATGCTGATGCTGGAAGTGGCGCCGCACGTACTGCTGCCCGTCCGGCCGGACTTCCAGCGGGCCGACGACACCGTCCAGCGGCAGCAGCGCAACACCACCTTCGCCAAGGTGGTCTGGGCGGTCGTGAACGGCGCGGGCGCCCTCGGCCCGGCACTGCTCACCCTGCTGCGCGCGGTCCGCATCCCGTGGCGGATGGCCACCGCTGGCCACGGCGTGGCGATACCGGCCGGACCCGCCGTCTCCGTACGCGAGCTGGCCTCGCAGGCCGACGCCTCGCTGTTCCAGCTGATGGACCTGGACCGGTACCTGAAGACGGTCCAGGAGCGGATCGTCGGCGGGGTGGCCGTGGCCCTGCACGAGGCGGGCTGGCACACCAGGGAGTTCGCGGAGCGGGCCGTCAACGTGGCGGAGGGGGCGGTCTTCATCCAATCGGTGAACAACAGCGCCTTCGGCGTCGGCGGAGTGAGCCACAACAGCGTCACCGGTCAGCCGGACCCGGATACGGGCAGGGGCAGGGACAGGGACAGGGACGCGGGCAGGGAGCGGAAGGGGAGAAGCGGTGGCGACGAGCGGTGGTAGCGGCGCGGAACAGTCCGCGGTACGGATCGGCGAGATCCACGGCAGCAGCTTCAGCATCGGCGGCGCCCACAACACCAACAGCACCGTCCATCAGGGCGACGGTACGGGGGACCGCGCGCAGCCCGGCGCCGAGGAACTGCTGGAGGCCGTACGGGAGCTCCGCGCGGCCCTCGTACGGCTGCCCCGCAGTCCCGAACGGGCGGAGCTCGACGGTGAACTGGACGAGGTGGCGGGGGAGTTGGAGGAGAGCGGTGAGGTACGTGCGGGCCTGCCGGCCCGGCTGCGCGGGGCGCTGGAGAGATGGGCGCCCCTGGTGGATTCCGTGAGCGCGGCCACCGCCCTGGCCGCCCTGCTGACCTCACTGGGCGGCTGACGGTGACTCCGGGGGAGGGCGGGGTCCGCTGGAACCCTCGGTCGCAGCGGTGGGAGCGGGTGCCGGCCTCGGACCCGGCACCGGCCTCGGACCCGGCCCTGGGCACGCCCCCGGCCCCGGCCGCCGCGCCGGGCACGGACACGGCCCCGGGTGGTGCGCCTTCCGCCCCGGACGCGGATCCGGGCACGCCCCCGGCCCCGGCGCGGGTCGCGACCCCGGCCCCGGCCCCGGGGAAGGACGCGGCCACCCCGTCGGCCGGGGCTCCGCCCCCGAACCCGTTCGCGTACCCGCCGGGTGCCCCGCCCCCGAACCCCTACGCGTACCCGCCGGGTACCCCGCCGCCCCCCACGCGGCGCCGACGGATCCTGGTGGTGGCGGGCGTGACGCTCGGTGTGGCCGCCCTGGGCGCCGCCGCCGTGACCGGGTGGCTGTTCCTGGGCCACCAGGGTTCCGGGTCCTCCGGCCCCGCGGCGCAGGCCGAGTCCACGCAGGTGCGCGACACGGTGGCCGGTTTCTCGGTCGGCATTCCCGCGGGCTGGCAGGCCAGCCCCGGCGAGAGCGGATACGGGACCGTCTACCGCCCCGCCGGAGGCGACCAGAGCGCGGGGCTCCAGATCATCCGGGCCACCCAGGACACCTTGACGGCCTGCGAGGTCCTGCGCGACACCACCGTGGAACTGAGCAAGTACCCCGGTTACCGGGAGATCTCCCAGGAACGCGTGGGCGGTGACGGCTGCGAGCAGGTCTACGAGTACGACGATCCCGCTTCGGCAGAGCCCGCCGCCCACGCCATCGTGCGGCTCGTCGTCGCCGGCGACGACACCCGGTGGGTGCTCATGGTCTTCGGCCCCACGACGGACGTCCCGCTCGTGCGCCAACACCTCACGACGGCCGTCGAATCCTTCCGGGTGGACTGACCGGGGCGCGCCGGGCAGGCCGGGTCCGCCGGGCAGGCCGGGTCCGCCGGGCAGGCCCGGGTCAGCTCTTGTACATGCCCGGCGTGTAGTGCCCCGGCACCATGCGCGTCGTGACGCCGATGCGGTTCCAGACGTTGATCGTCGCGATGACGGCGATCAGCTGGGCCAGCTCGCGCTCCTCGAAGTGCTTCGCGGCCTGCTCGTACACCTCGTCCGGCACGAAGCCTTCGGTCAGCACCGTCACCGCCTCGGTGAGCTCGATCGCGGCGAGCTCCTTCTCGGTGTAGAAGTGCCGCGACTCCTCCCAGGCGCCGAGCTGCACGATCCGCTCCACGCTCTCACCGGCCGCGATTGCGTCCTTGGTGTGCATGTCCAGGCAGAACGCGCAGTGGTTCAGCTGCGAGGCCCTGATCTTGACGAGTTCGACGAGAGCCGGGTCCAGGCCCTTGTTGGCGGCGATCTCCAGGCCCAGGACCGCCTTGTAGACCTCGGGGGCGAGCTTCGCCATGTGCATGCGGGGGGTGTGCTCGGGTGCGGTCCGGGTGTTCTGCGCGTTCGTCATGCGACCCACCCTAGAAGGCAGGCGGCCCGCCGCTATGGTCCATATCCATGACGGAATCGTGGGCCACTTTCGGTGCCGACCTGCACCTCGACCTCTCCGCCGGGCGCGGCCTGCGGGCCGGGCTCACCGAGGCGCTGCGCGAGGCCGCCCGCAGCGGACGGCTGGCGGCCGGGACCCGGCTGCCGTCCTCGCGTTCGCTCGCCGCCGATCTGGGGATCGCCCGGAACACGGTCGCGGAGGCCTACGCCGAGCTCGTCGCCGAGGGCTGGCTGACGGCCCGCCAGGGCTCCGGCACCCTGGTCGCGGAACGGGCGAGGCCGCGCCGGGCCGCCGCGGCCGTCCCCGTACGGCGGGCCGCGCGCCGCGGGCTCAGGTACAGCCTGCTGCCCGGCTCCCCGGACCTGAGCGGCTTCCCGCGGTCGGCTTGGCTGTCGGCGGCGCGCCGGGCGCTGACCAACGCGCCGAACGAGGCCTTCGGCTACGGACTCGACGGGCGCGGCCGCCCCGAGCTGCGGGAGGCGCTGACCGGGTACCTGGCGCGGGCGCGCGGGGTGTACGCCGACCCGGAACGGATCGTGCTGTGCGCCGGCTTCGCGCACGGGCTGACCCTGCTGGCCCGGGTGCTGCGGGCGCGGCGGGTGCGGGAGATGGCGGTGGAGGGGTACGGCCTCGGCATCCACCGGAACCTGCTCGCGCGGGAGGGCCTGCGGACCCGGCCGCTGGGGGTGGACGGGGACGGGGCGCGTACGGGGGAGCTGACCGCCGGGGCCGGCGCCGTCCTCCTGACCCCGGCGCACCAGTTCCCGACGGGGGCGGCCCTCACCCCGGCCCGCCGGGCGGCGGCGGTGGACTGGGCCCGGACCACCGGCGGGCTGATCCTGGAGGACGACTACGACGGGGAGTTCCGCTACGACCGCCAGCCGGTGGGCGCCCTGCAAGGACTGGACCCGGACCGGGTGGTGTACCTCGGCACGGCCAGCAAGTCGCTGGCGCCGGGGCTGCGGATGGGCTGGATGGTGGTCCCGCCGGGGCTGCTGGACGAGGTCATGGCCGCCAGGGGCATGAGCGACCGGACCTCCAGCGCGCTGGACCAGCTCACACTGGCGGAGTTCATCACCTCGGGGGCGTACGACCGCCACGTACGCGGCATGCGCCTGCGCTACCGGCGCCGCCGCGACGAACTCGCCCTGGCCGTCGGCGACCGGGTCGGCGTATCGGGGATCGCGGCGGGCCTGCACGCGGTGCTGGACCTCCCGGCGGGGACGGAGCGCTCGGTCCTCCAGGCGGCGGCCTGGCAGGACCTCTCCTTGGAGGGCCTGTCCGCCTTCCGCCACCCGCAGGCGGCCCTCCCGCCCCGCGACGCCCTGGTCGTCGGCTACGGCACCCCGCCGGACAGCGCCTGGACCCCGACCCTGGCGGCCCTGTCGGCGGCGCTGCCCTAGGGGGAAAACTGCGTTGAACGCCGCCGGTCACCCTCGCACGGGGGTGGCCGCCGCCTCCGGGGGCTCCCCGAAGCGGGCCAGGGCCAGGGCTCCGGCGATGGCCACCGTGAAGCCGAGGACGGCCAGCCAGGCCAGGCCTTCGCGGGGACGGTCGCCGAGCCATGCGACGCCGACCACCGCGGGGCCGATCGTTTCGCCCAGGACCAGGCCGGCCGTCGCCGCCGTCACCGAGCCGCGGGCCAGCGCCGAGGTGAGCAGGAGGAAGGCCGCGGCGCCGCCCAACAGGAGGGCGTACAGGGCGGGGTTGCCCAGGTCCCACACGGAGTCGATGAGGCGGACCGATACCTCGACGACGCCGAAGCCCGTGCCCGCCGCCAGGCCGAGGACCAGGGCCCGCGGCCCGTCGGGGAGCCGGCCCGCCACCACGCCGACCAGCAGGATCAGCCCTGCCGCCGCCAGCAGTCCCAGCTTCAGTGCGAGCGACCCGGTCCCCGTGCCCTCCGCCCCGGAAGCCAGCCCCAGCATCAGCAGCCCCGTGCACACCACCGCCACCGCGGACCACTCCGTCCGCGACAGCCGGACCTTCAGCAGCCGGGCCGCGACCACCGCCGTCACCGCCAGGCTCGCGGCCAGGGCGGCGCCGACGGCGTAGATGGGAAGGTGGCGCAGCGCGATGATCTGGAGCACGAAGCCCACCGCGTCCAGGCTCAGACCGGCGAGATATCGCCACTGCCGTACCGCGCGCAGCAGCAGCGCCGGGTCCACCCCGGACCCCGTCCCCGGCTCCGCCGCCCGCGCCGCGATCGCCTGAAGAACGGACGCCGTTCCGAAACAGACCGCCGCACCGAGTGCGCAAATCATCCCAAGCAGCACGAACTGACTTTAGGTCACGGATTTGAGGACGGCCGGATTCCATCGACCGGGGCCTCCGCTCTAGTCTGTCGGGAGCACGCCAGGACATAGGGGGAGCAGCAGGTATGGACACCAGCAGCACCAACAAGCGCCGTATGCGCTCGGGCGCCGTCGCTCTCGGCGGAATGGGCCTGCTCGCCGCCACACTCGTGGCCTGCGGCAGCAGCGGCGAGCCGGACAAGCGCTGTGCGTCCCGCTCCACGCTGGACCACCTGAACAACAAGGACTGCAAGAGCGGCGGGACCGGCACGTACTACTACGGCGGCGCCGTCAAGAACGGCAAGGTCACCGGCGGCAGCTTCGACAAGTCCGCCGTCACCCGCGGCGGGATCGGCGGCCACTCCAGCTCCGGCTCCAGCGGCGGCTGAGGAAACCGGAACCCATGCAGCGGCACACCATCGAGCCCCGCCCCGACTGGCAGAAGACGGTCGAGGAACAGGGGCTGATCTACCCCCTCACCCGGTATCCCGACGATTCCCTGCGCCCCTACTGGGACGAGAGCGCGTACTACTCCTTCTCGCTCCCCGAGGTCGAGGCGCTGGAGAACGTGGTCGAGGAACTGCACGCCATGTGCCTGGCCGCGGCCGCGCACATCGTCGAGCACGACCGCTTCGCGGACCTCGGCATCACCGATCCGAAGCTGGCCGCGCTGATCGCCGAGTCCTGGCGCCGCCGCGCCGAACAGCCGTCCCTCTACGGTCGTTTCGACCTGCGCTACGACGGCACCGGCAGCCCGGCCAAGATGCTGGAGTACAACGCCGACACCCCGACCTCCCTGGTGGAGGCGGCCAGTCCGCAGTGGTTCTGGATGGAGGAGCGCTTCCCCGGCGCCGACCAGTGGAACTCCCTCCACGAACGCCTCGTCGACGCCTGGCGCCGCCAGGCCGAGCTGCTGCCGCCCGGCCCGCTGCACTTCGCGCACTCCGAGACCGATGAGCTCGGCGAGGACCTGATGACGGTCGCCTACCTCCAGGAGACCGCCGAGCAGGCGGGCCTGGACACCCAGGCGCTGTCCGTCGAGCAGATCGGCTGGGACAGCCTGTCCGGCCGGTTCGTGGACGAGAAGCTCCGCTTCATCCGCAGCTGCTTCAAGCTCTACCCCTGGGAGTGGCTGGCCACGGACCAGTTCGGCCCCCAGGTCCTCGGCACCTACGACCACGGCGGCGGCTCCGGCACCACCTCCTGGATCGAGCCGCTGTGGAAGATGCTGCTGTCCAACAAGGCGCTGCTCGCGATCCTGTGGGAGCTCTTCCCGGAGCACCCGAACCTGCTGCCCGCCTACCTCGACGGGCCGCGCGAGCTCGCCGAAGAGGGCGGTTACGTCGTCAAGCCGCTGCTCGGCCGCGAGGGCGCCGGAGTCACCCTGCACGAACCCGGCGGCGAGCCGTTCGCGGCGCGGGACGACGAGCGGTACTGCTTCCAGGGCCTGGCCCCGCTGCCCGACTTCGACGGCAACCGGGTGTTGCTCGGCGCATGGGTCGTCGAAGACGAGGCGGCGGGGCTCGGCATCCGCGAATCGGCGGGGCCGGTCACGGACGAGTACGCCCGCTTCCTGCCCCACGTCATCCTCTAGATCCCTCTAGATCCTCCAGCCGGTCCTGTCGGCGCGGCCGGCCGCTACGCCGACAGGACCGACCGGAGCTGCTCCAGCCCCCAGTCCAGGTCCTCCTTGCTGATCACCAGCGGCGGGGCGATCCGGATCGTCGACCCGTGGGTGTCCTTCACCAGGACGCCCCGCTCCATCAGCTTCTCGGAGATCTGCCGTCCGGTCCCGTGCGACGGCTCGATGTCCACGCCCGCCCACAGCCCCCGCCCCCGTACGGCGGTCACCGCGCCCCCGCCGACCAGCAGGTTCAGCTCCCGATGCAGGTGGTCGCCGAGCTCGGTGGCGCGCTGCTGGTACTCGCCGGTCTTCAGCATCGCGACGACCTCCAGGCCGACGGCACAGGCCAGCGGGTTCCCGCCGAAGGTGGACCCGTGCTCGCCCGGCCGGAACACGCCGAGCACGTCCCGGTCCGCGACCACGGCCGAGACGGGCACCACCCCGCCGCCGAGCGCCTTGCCGAGGATGTACACGTCGGGGACGACCTCCTCGTGGTCGCACGCGAAGGTCCGGCCGGTGCGGCCCAGCCCCGACTGGATCTCGTCCGCCATGAACAGGACGTTCCGCTCGCGCGTGAGCTCCCGTACACCGGGCAGGTACCCGGCGGGCGGCACCAGCACCCCCGCCTCGCCCTGGACCGGCTCCAGCAGCACGGCGACCGTGTTCTCGGTGACGGCGTGGGCCAGCGCCGTGAGGTCCCCGTACGGGACGATCTCGAAGCCCGGCGTGTACGGACCGAAGTGGTCGCGCGCCTCGTGGTCCGTGGAGAAGGAGACGATCGTCGTCGTCCGGCCGTGGAAGTTGTCGGCGGCGACCACGATCTTGGCGTGGCCGTCCGGCACGCCCTTGACCTCGTACCCCCACTTGCGGGCCGTCTTCACGGCCGTTTCCACCGCCTCCGCGCCCGTGTTCATGGGCAGCACCATCTCCTTGCCGCACAGCGAGGCGAGTTCGGTACAGAAGTCGGCGAAGCGGTCGTGGAAGAAGGCGCGCGAGGTGAGCGTGACCCGGTCCAGCTGTGCGCGGGCGGCGTCGAGCAGGCGGCGGTTGCCGTGCCCGAAGTTCAGCGCCGAGTAGCCGGCGAGCATGTCCAGGTACCGGCGGCCCTCCACGTCGGTCATCCACGCGCCGTCCGCGGACGCGACGACGACGGGCAGCGGGTGGTAGTTGTGCGCGCTGTGCGCGTCGGCGGAGCGGATGGCATCAGCAGTTGTCGACACGGGGTCTCCGATCGTCCGTCAGGCCTGTGACGAGGGTGGCGTCACTCTCCATCCTCGCTCGCCAAGGGGCCGGAGAAACCTCATCCGTGGCGTGCCCGCTAAGGTGTTCGGTACGCACGGCGACTGGCGTACGGAGAACGAACTCCGGGGGAGTCGTGCGCGCTCGACCGCAGACAGGGCCGCTCGCCTGGGCCTCGCGGGGTACCGATCACATCGACCCCGGAGGAGCCCGCCATGTCCGCGAGCCGCCATCCCGCCCTTTGCGCGACCGACCCCGAGCTGGCGTCGTTCGTCGCGGCGGAGGAAACCCTGCAGGCCGAGACCCTGCGCCTGATCCCCAGCGAGAACTACGTGTCCGCCGCCGTCCTCGAGGCCTCCGGCACGGTGCTGCAGAACAAGTACAGCGAGGGCTACCCCGGCCGCCGCTACTACGAGGGCCAGCAGAACATCGACCGGGTCGAGGCGCTGGCCGTCGAGCGGGCGAAGGGCCTGTTCGGGGTGGACCACGCCAACGTCCAGCCGTACTCCGGCTCGCCCGCGAACCTGGCCGTCTACCTGGCCTTCGCCGAGCCGGGCGACACGGTGATGGGCATGGCGCTGCCGATGGGAGGGCACCTCACGCACGGATGGGGCGTCTCGGCGACGGGCTCCTGGTTCCGGGGCGTGCAGTACGGGGTCCGGCCGGGGACCGGGCTGATCGACTACGACGCGGTGCGGGACCTCGCGCTGGCTGAGCGCCCGAAGATCATCTTCTGTGGCGGTACGGCCCTGCCGCGCACGATCGACTTCGCGGCGTTCGCGTCGATCGCCGAGGAGGCGGGCTCGATCCTGGTCGCGGACGTGGCCCACATCGCGGGCCTGATCGCGGGCGGGGCGCACCCGTCCCCGGCGGGTCACGTGGACGTGATCTCGACGACCACGCACAAGACGCTGCGGGGGCCGCGCGGGGCGATGCTGATGTGCCGCGAGGAGCACGCGAAGGCCATCGACAAGGCGGTGTTCCCGGGGCTGCAGGGCGGGCCGCACAACCAGACGACGGCCGGTATCGCGGTGGCGCTGCACGAGGCGGCGCAGCCGGCCTTCACCGCGTACGCGCACGCCGTGGTGGCCAACGCCAAGGCTCTGGCCCAGGCGCTGCTGGCGCGGGGCTTCGACCTGGTGTCGGGCGGTACGGACAACCACCTGATCCTGATCGACCTCACCTCGCGGGGCGTGCCGGGCAAGGTGGCGGCCAAGGCGCTGGACCGCGCGGGGATCGTGGTGAACTACAACACGGTCCCGTTCGACCCGCGCAAGCCGTTCGACCCGTCGGGGATCCGGATCGGCACGCCGTCGCTGACGTCGCGCGGTCTGGGCGTGGGCCACATGGGGCAGGTCGCGGAGTGGATCGCGCGGGCGGTCGGCGCGGCGGCGGCGTCGGACGAGGCCGCGCTCGGGGCGATCCGCTCCGAGGTCGCGGACCTGATGTCCACGCACCCGGCCCCGGGCCTCCCCCTGACCTGACCCCGCCACCCCCTGCGGAGCCGAGACCGAGCCACCGGGGCCCGCCCCCGCGCCCCCGCGCCTCAATCGCCGGCGGAGCTGAGGCCCCGTGGCGTGGCCCCGTGCCTCGTTCGCCGACGCGGCTCAAAGATCGGGGCTCCGCCCCGGACCCCGCGCCTCAAACGCCGGCGGGGCTGGATTTGCCTGATGCCGTCCGGCGGGTGCGGCTGGATTTGACCGAGGGTGCCGTCGGGTGCGGCTGGAGCTGCCCATCCCGGACAGCTCCAGCCCGCCCGGCGCTTGCGGGCGCACCCGCCGACCGGGGCGCACCCACAGCCCCGCCGGCGTTTGAGGCGCGGGTGTGGGTGCGCCCCACGAAGCCCCGCGCGGCGGCATCGTCCAGGGGCGCCCGGGCCGAAGCCACGCAGCCCTGCCCGGTCGGCGCCACGAAGCTCCGCGCAGCGGTACCGCCCGGTCCGGAGCCGGGGCCGCACCACGCAGCCCCGCCGGCGTTTGAGGCGCGGGTGTGGGCGGCGCCCCACGAAGCCCCGCGCGGCGGCATCGTCCAGGGGCGCCCGGGCCGAAGCCACGCAGTACCGCCCGGCCGGAGCCGCGCCGCAGCACCCGGCCCACCGGCGGAGCCCCGGGCGGACCGCCTGGCCACGCTGCGGCAAAGCGGTCGCTTGGCCGGGGTGGGATCCGGACGGGGCGCTACCGCGCGGTACGGCGGCCCGGCACGGAACGGGCCGCCGCGACCCGGAAGGATCCGGCCAGCGGCGGGCCCGAGCCCGCCCCCGCACCTGAGAGAATGAGGCCATGGCTTCTGATCGTCCTCGCGCGCTCTCCGGCATCCAGCCCACCTCCGGCTCGTTCCACCTCGGGAACTACCTCGGAGCCATCCGCCAGTACGTCGCCCTCCAGGAGACGCACGACGCGTTCTACATGGTCGTCGACCTGCACGCGATCACCATGCCGCAGGATCCGAAGGATCTCCGCGCGAACACCCGCCTCTCCGCCGCGCAGCTGCTCGCCGCCGGCCTGGACCCCGAGCGCTGCACGCTCTTCATCCAGAGCCACGTGCCCGAGCACGCCCAGCTCGGCTGGGTCATGAACTGCATCACCGGCTTCGGCGAGGCCAGCCGGATGACCCAGTTCAAGGACAAGTCCGCCAAGCAGGGCGCGGGCAACGCCACCGTCGGGCTGTTCACGTACCCGATCCTCCAGGTCGCCGACATCCTGCTCTACCAGGCGAACGCCGTCCCCGTCGGCGAGGACCAGCGCCAGCACATCGAGCTGACCCGCGACCTGGCCGAGCGCTTCAACCAGCGCTTCGGCCAGACCTTCACCCTCCCCGCCGCGCACATCGTCAAGGAGGTCGCGAAGATCTACGACCTCCAGGACCCGACGATCAAGATGTCGAAGTCCGCGTCGTCCCCCAAGGGCCTGATCAACCTCCTCGACGAGCCCAAGGTCACCGAGAAGAAGATCAAGAGCGCGGTCACCGACACCGAGGCCGAGATCCGTTTCGACACCGAGAACAAGCCCGGCGTCAGCAACCTGCTCACGATCTACTCCACCCTCACCGGCGAGACGGTGCCCTCCCTGGAGGCGCGGTACGAGGGCAAGGGCTACGGCGCGCTCAAGACCGACCTGGCCGCGGTGATGGTCGACTTCGTCACACCCTTCAAGCAGCGCACCCAGGAGTACCTGGACGACCCGGAAACGCTGGACTCGATCCTGGCCAAGGGCGCGGAGAAGGCCCGCGCGGTCGCCGCCGAAACCCTCGCCCAGGCGTACGACCGCCTCGGATTCCTGCCCGCCAAGCACTGAGGCGGGCGCCGGGGGAAAGAGGGCCCTGGCGAGACCGGGGGTACTGCCCCACACTGGCGGCAGCAGTCCATCCAGACACACGGAGGAGAGATACGTGGGGACCGTAACGCTCGGCGTTTCGATCGCGGTCCCGGAGCCGTACGGCAGCCAGCTCCAGCAGCTGCGCGCCGGCTTCGGGGACGCCGCCGCGCACGGCATCCCCACGCATGTCACCCTCGTCCCGCCGACCGAGGTGGAGGCGGACCGGCTTCCGGAGATCCGCGCCCACCTGACCGCGGTCGCCTCCGCATTCCGGGCCTTCCCGATGCGGCTGGAGGGGACGGGAACCTTCCGCCCCCTCTCGCCGGTCGTCTTCGTCCAGGTCGTCGAGGGCGCCGAGGGCTGCACCCGCCTCCAGGGCGAGGTCCGCGACCCCGAGGGCCCGCTCGTCCGCGAGCTGGCCTTCCCGTACCACCCGCACGTCACGGTCGCCCACGGGATCTCCGAGGAGGCGATGGACCTGGCGTTCGCGACCCTCGCCGAGTACGCGGCCGAGTGGGTCTGCGCGGGCTTCGCGCTCTACGAGCAGGGTTCGGACGGGGTCTGGCGCAAGCTGCGCGAGTACCCGTTCGGCACCGGTCCGACGGGCGTTCCGGCGCAGCAGGGGTCACCGACCGATGAGGCGGCCGGGACGACCGCACGGCCTTCCTGACGAAGCGGCCGCAGGGCCTGATGCGTACGGAACCTGAGCCTGCGCAGGACCAGGGTGTGGAACGGACGGTCCGTCCGGGGTACTTCGCGAAAAGTCACAGTCGACGACCGTAGTACCAGAAACCGGCAATACCGGCTATTTCCGCTAGCTCAATTACGGTGACTTCATGGACTGGCTGACCAAACTCCCCGTGATCGGCCCACTGGCGACCCGTCTGATGTGCACCCACGCGTGGCGTTCGTACGAACGTCTTGACCGCGTGCACTGGAGCCGGCTCGCCGCGGCGATCACCTTCATCAGCTTCCTCGCGCTCTTCCCCCTGATCACCGTGGCCGCCGCGGTCGGCGCCGCCCTCCTCAGCCAGGAACAGCTCGACCGGCTCCAGAAGAACCTCGCCGAACAGGTCCCCGGCATCTCCGACCAGCTCGACCTCAACGCGCTCGTCGCCAACGCCGGCACGGTCGGCCTCGTCGCCGGCGCCCTCCTGCTCTTCACCGGCATCGGCTGGGTGGGCTCCATGCGGGACTGCCTGCGCGCCGTGTGGGAGAAGGACGACGAGGAGGAGGGGAACCCCGTCGTCCGCAAGGGCAAGGACGGACTGGTGCTGCTCGGCCTCGGCGGCGCCGCCCTCGCCTCGGCCACCGCCTCGATCTTCGGCGCCAGCGCGGTCGGCAAGTCCGCCGAATGGCTCGGCATCCCGCGCGAGGGCGCGGGCGGCGCGCTGCTGCGCTCCGGCGGCTTCCTCGTCGGCGTGCTGGCCGCGTTCCTCCTGCTGCTGTACGTACTGACCCTGCTCCCCGGCGTCGAACCCCCGCGCGGCCGCCTGATCCAGGCCGCACTCATCGGCGCGGTGGGCTTCGAGCTGCTGAAGCTCCTGCTCAGCGGCTACATCAGCGGCGTCGCGACGAAGAGCATGTACGGGGCCTTCGGCGTGCCGATCGCCCTGCTGCTGTGGATCAACTTCACGGCGAAGCTGCTGCTCTTCGTGGCGTCCTGGACGGCGACCCGCGACGACGAGCCCCGCGACGGCGAAGCCCGCGGCGACGGACCCGGCGATGCCGAACCCCGCGACGCGCAGCCGGCGACGGGCCCCCGCGGCTAGGCCGGTACTCCTTCGGGTGAATCCAGAGGTCCGCGGTGCAGCCCGTGCGGGGTGACCAACTCCCGTCCGGCCAGGCGACCTGGTCTTCGTTCGCCAGGCTCAGACGAGGTCTTCGCCCCGGCCCCGGCGTCCGCGCGGCCAGCGCCGGTTGACCACGAACGCGCCGCCCGCCAGCACGGCCATCGCGCCGCCCGCGACACCGAGCGCGGTACCGATCCCGCCCGCGCCCGCACCTCCCGCCGACGGGTTGTTCTCGTGGGACTGGGCCGGGGAGCCGAGCGAGGAGGTGTCCGCGCCCTTCGGCGGCACCAGCTCACCCACCGGCTTGACCTTCCCGGCCGCCGCGAAACCCCAGTCGAAGAGCGCGGCGGTCTCCTCGTACACCGAGTTCGCGCCGCCCGCACCCGGGTTCATCACCGTGACCAGCAGCTTGCGCGCGCCCTGCTGCGCCGCGCCGGTGAAGGTGGAGCCGGCCATCGTCGTATTGCCGTTCTTCACCCCGGCGATGCCCTTGTACCGGGAGATCCCGCCCACGCCCGTCATCAGCCGGTTGGTGTTCTGGATCTCGAAGTGGTCCCGCGGCTTCCCGGGATGCTGCAGGCCCGGGAACTTGGCCTCGACCGTCCCGCAGTACTCCCGGAAATCCTGCTTCTGCAACCCGGAGCGGGCGATCAGCGTGAGGTCGTACGCGCTCGACACCTGCTCCGGGGCGTCGTAGCCGTCGGGCGACACCACGTGGGTGTCCAGCGCCTGGAGCTCCTCCGCGTGCGCCTGCATGTCCTTGACGGTCTTCTCGGTGCCGCCGTTCATGGCCGACAGGACGTGCACGGCGTCGTTCCCCGACCGCAGGAACACCCCGAGCCACAGGTCGTGGACGCTGTACTCGTGGTCCTCCTTGACCCCGACCAGGCTGCTGCCCGGGCCCACGCCCTCCATGTCCTGGTCGGTGACCTTGTGGACCCGGTCCTTGGGGAGGCTCGGCAGCACGGTGTCCGCGAAGAGCATCTTCATGGTGGAGGCCGGGGGGAGCCGCCAGTGCGCGTTGTGCGAGGCCAGTACCTCGCCGGACTCGGCGTCCGCCACGATCCAGGAGCGCCCCGTCAGGTTCGAGGGCAGGGCGGGCGCGCCGGGCAGCAGGTTGACCTGGGTCCCGGGCTGGCCGAGCAGGGCCCCTCCGACCGTGGACATCGACGCCGGGGGCGCGGGCGCGGCCTTCTTGGCCTTCGGCGGCCGCCCCTTCCCGTCGGCCGGCGCGGCCGGCGGGGTCGGCGCGGCATGCGCGGGGGCCGCGAGCATCGCGGGCACCAGCAGCGCGGCGGAAAGGACCGTCAGCGCGGTCATCTTTACAGACACGCAGGTGAAAGTACCTCCCGATCGGCTGGACGGCGGCGCTGACCGGCCCATTCGGTACGACCACTGCCGGGACAGCCCACCCCGGCGCGTCCGTCCTGGGGACCGATCCGATACTGGGGCCATGAAACTCAGCCGTACCGCCTCCTGGTTCCTGCTCGCCTTCGGAGTGTGGAGCTGGTTCATCTGGGTGTCTTTCGTCCGGAACCTGTGGAAGAACGGCAGCGGCCAGGCATTCGATGCGGCGGGCGACCCCACGGCCTACTTCTGGGTGCACCTGACGCTCGCGGTGTCGTCCTTTCTCCTGGGGACGGCCGTCGGGGTGATCGGGTTGCGCGGGGTCCGGGCTCTGCGGCGTGCATCACGTAAGGAGCAGGACGCATGAGAATCGCCGTCTTCGCGCTGGTCGCGCTCGCGGTCGTCGCCCTCCTGGTGCTGGTCCACCGCTGGCTGTGGATCCGCCTGGTCCGCGACACCACGGCCCCTCGCGGCCTGCCCCGCCGCATCGGCACCGCCTTGGCCATCGCCCTGCCCCTCCTCTCCGTGGCCGCGCTGACCGCGGGCCGGGCGGGCGTTCCCTTCCCGCTCCAGCAGGCCGTCTCCTGGCCCGGGTTCCTCTGGCTCGCGGTACTCCTGTACCTGACCCTGACGATGCTGGTCGCGGAGCCGATCCGCGCGCTGTTGCTCCGCCGACTGGCCCACCGGATCCCCTCCCGGGTGGCGGACGCGGCCTCCGGCGACACCCGCCAGGACGGTGCCGGCGCGACCACGACGACCACCGCCGTCGCGCGGCCCGTCGTACCCGTCGCGTCCGTCGCACCCGTCGCACCCTCCGCGGACGAGCTGACCCGCCGTCGGTTCGTCGCGCGCACCCTCGGCGGCGCGGCCGCCGCCGTGGCCGTCGGAACCGTCGCGAACGGGGCGTACGGCGCGCACGGCGTCCTGCGCGGGCCCAGCGTCCGCCGCGTGCAGGTCCCCCTGGCCAAGCTGCCGCGCGCCGCCCACGGCTTCCGGATCGCCGTCGTCAGCGACGTCCACCTCGGCCCGATCCTCGGCCGCGCCCACACCCGGCGCATCGTCGACACGGTCAACCGGACCCAGCCCGACCTCATCGCCATCGTCGGCGACCTCGTCGACGGCGACGTCCAGGACCTCGGACCGGCCGCCGAGCCGCTGCGCGGGCTCTCCGCCCGGCACGGCACGTACTTCGTGACCGGGAACCACGAGTACTTCTCCGGCGCCCAGCAGTGGGTCGACCACGTCCGCGAGCTCGGCCTGAACCCCCTGGAGAACGCCCGCCGCGCGCTCCCGTACTTCGACCTCGCCGGGGTGAACGACATCGCGGGCGAGAGCGAGGGCCACGGCCCCGACTTCGGGGCGGCGCTCGGCGACCGCGACCGCACCCGTACCGCCGTACTCCTCGCCCACCAGCCCGTCGTGATCCACGACGCCGTCAAGCACGGCGTCGACCTCCAGCTCTCCGGCCACACCCACGGCGGTCAGCTCTGGCCCGGCAACCACCTCGCCGAGCTCGCCAACCCCACCGTCGCGGGCCTGGAGCGGTACGGCGACACCCAGTTGTGGGTGTCGCGCGGAGCCGGTGCCTGGGGGCCGCCGGTCCGGGTCGGCGCGCCGTCCGACATCACCGTGGTCGAACTCGCCTCGTATCAGGCCTGACCGCCCCGAACCGGCGAACCGGCGAAGCGCCGGAGTTCGCCGCGGTGTCAGTGGTGACCGGTAGCGTGCTACCTGTCCGACGGCACCGGGGTCCGGCGTCTGCGGGAGCTCGACCGGCTGGAGGCCCTAAGCGGACTTCGAGTCCGCGGGGTCCGGCTCCGGATCCGGGTCCGAGGCCCGCTTGCGGGCACCCGCCGTGGCCGTCTGCGCCATACCGGGCAGGAAGTCCGCGAACAGTTCGTGCACTTCGCGAACCAGCGGCCGCAGCACCCGGAACCGGGCCAGCACGATGCCCCGCGTCGTCAGCTGCGCGCCGCGCTCGGCGAGCCGCCGCGTCTTCTCGCTGTTCGGCGACCGGTCGAAGACCCAGTACAGGACCAGGCCCATCTGCGAGAGCCACATCAGCTCCGGCAGTACGTCTGCCAGCTCCGCCGGCACCTTGGTCTTCGCCCCCGCGAGGACCTCGCGGTGGATGTCGATCGCCGCCTGCCGCGCGTCCTCGGACTCCGGCGAGAACGGGCTGAGCGGACTTTCCGGGTCCGCCGCGTTCTTGAAGAACTGCGAGGCGAACTCGTGGTACGGGGCCGCGATGTCCATCCAGCTCGTCAGCACGCCCGCGAGCCGCTTCTGCAGATCGGTCTCGCTGTCCAGGATGGGCCGGACAGCCGCCTGGTGGGCGGCGCCGATCCGGTCGTAGAACCCCTGGACGAGGTGTTCCTTCGACTCGAAGTAGTAATAGGCGTTGCCGACCGAGACACCGGCCTCCTTCGCGATACCCCGCATCGTCGTCTTGTCGAAGCCGCGCTCCTGGAAGAGACGGAGCGCGGTTTCGAGGATGAGCGTGCGGGTCTGCTCGCTCTTGGGAGCCTTCTGATCAGTCACGGTGCACGAGCCTATCGGGGGACGGAGCACTGGTCGTCACAGGCCGGGTCCTCCTCCCCCTGCGGGAGACCCTCGGTCCGTACCGCCGCCCGCCACTTCGAGGCGGTGTGCAGGGCGGCCCGGGCGAAGGGACGCCCGGCGGGGGTGGCCAGCCAGTTGGCCTTCGGCCGGTGCTCCACCAGCGCCCACAGGCACACGATGAAGGCATCGGTCCCGGTCCACACCTGCCCGGAGTCCCCGATCACGGTGATCTCCTTCAGCGTCGACTCGTGGTCGAGCGCCGGGAACCGGTGCCGCGCCTCGAAGGACGCGGCGGGGACGAGCCGCAGGGGTACGAGCCAGCGCTGTGCGAGCAGCCAGTGCCTGATGTGCACGCAGAGCGGACAGTTCGCGTCGTAGAGCACCGTCAGGTGGCGCACCGCCGACCCGGGCGCGGCCACCGGTCAGGCCCCGGCCGGAGCGGTCCACCCCTGCGGGGTGACCGGCGGGGTCTGCTGGCGCTCCATGATGCCCCGGCGGCGCATCTTGTTCAGGACCCAGACGTTGCCGAGGTGCATGACCCCGAGGACCAGCAGGACGACGCCGAGCTTGACCGAGAGCGCCTCGAAGAGGCCGCGGGCCCGGACTATCTCCTCGCCCGAGCGGAGGTAGAGGGTCACGAAGCCGATGTTCACGAGGTAGAAGCCGACCACCAGGAGCTGGTTGACGGCGTCCGCGAGCTTCTCGTTCCCCTGGAGCACGTCGCCGATGAAGACGCGGCCGTTGCGGCTGAGCGTGCGGGCGACCCAGACGGTGAGCCCGATGCTGATGAGCAGGTAGATGACGTACGCGACCACGGTGAGGTCCATAGCCTCAGCCCCCTTGAACGTGTTCAACTGTTGACAGGCATGACTGTAGGCCCTTTTTTGAACAGGTTCAAGCGAATGTCGCAGCGGGATGCCGTGGCCGCGCCGTGGAACGCGAGAGCCGCGTCCCGGACCTCTGTCGCGGGACGCGGCTCGTCGCCTTCGTCGGGGTACCGGGTTCCCGTACAAGGGGCTCGGGGGAGGTCGTCAGAGCGTGAACACCACTCCGCGCCAGGTCCATCCGGCGGCGAGGACCGTGTTCCGCAGCGGATCCTTCATGCCGCGGTCGCCGAAGCGGGACGTCTCGACCAAGCGCCGGCGGCCATCGGGTCCGCGCTGGCATTCCCACTCCCGGTGAACCCTGGTCGCCTGCCCACGGCCGTACCGGCCACGGGAGTGCTCGGGCGACGAGTCCTCCCACTGCTCGTCGAGCGTACGCACCTCACGGCCCAGGATCCGGCACCTTCTTCAGGCCCGAAGCCGTGTCCCAGCCGCCGAAGCCCTTCCGGGCGGTGCCGGTGGCGTCGTCCGCGTGCTCGCCGGCCTTTTTGGCCAAGCCGGCCTGCGGACCGCGCTGCCCGGGGCGGGGAGGTCCGTTGGCCTAGCCGTTGCCCTTGCCCAAGCCGAACAGGGAGTCCTCGACCGCGCGGAGATCGAGGTTCCAGTACGTGGTCCGGGGGTTGGTGCCGACGTTGAGGGAGCCGATCTCCTTGGACAGCGCGACGTCGAGCGATGCCACGTCCCTGTTGCTGTTGAAGGCGCGGTCCTGGTAGCCGATGTGCAGCGAGTCGAAGGAGGCGACCGTCTGCTCGTTCCCCCGGTAGAGGAACAGGCCCGCGTACGCCTTCTCCTTCGGCCCGATCGTGGCGACCGCCTTCGGCTTGGTGGAGTCCACCGCACTGATCGGCCCCTCGATGTCGATTCCGAAGCCGACGTACGGATAGTGGTAGAGCGTGCAGGCCTTGTCGGTGAAGTTGGTGGCCGTGATGAGGAGGCGCTGCCCCGAGTCCTGCCGCCAGACCGCCGTGGTGATCGACAGGTCGTTGTCGTTGCAGGCCGTGGTGCCGGTCTTGCCGCCCTTGGGATCGGCCGAGCCGCCGCCCGGGCTCTTCGAGGGAGCGGGCGCGCCCCCGCCGCCGGGCTGGGCCGGGGCGCCGGTGGGGGCGCGGCCCTTGCCGTTGTCCGTGCCACCGGCCTCACAGGCCGTGGACGAGAGGAGCGCGGCGACGGCCGCCACTCCCGGGGCGTAGGTCTTCCATCTGTTGCGGGCAGTACGCATGGTGGCCCCCGTGTGCCGTTACATGGCCGGAATTGTTTGGTCGAACGGTTCGTTTCTGCCCGCCGCCATCGCCGGAAGCCCGTTTCCCGCGGGAACGTTACGCACTCAGCACCTGAAGGTCACCTTGCGTCCAACCGGCGGCTCGCGGTGGAGGCGACGCAGGTCACGGGAACCCCGCCGTGGACGCCGGACAGCCCATAGGAGTGACGACAGGGATGCGAAGGAGCGCCTCCTCTGCCGCCGGCCCGGCGGTGCGCGCGGACCAGTTCCTCTGCATCGGCCCGGCAACACCGGCCCGGAGGGCGTGACCCTGGACGGGTCCGACGAAAAGGGCCAGGCCCCGACGGCGCACCTCAACGCGCCCAGCCACGACTACCTCGCCGGGCCGCCCGCCCGCCGCCCGGTCGTCCGTGCGCTCCGGATTCTGGTTTCCGGGCTCAGGCGGCCTGGCGCGGCTGCACCCACAGGGCCTCGGCGAAGGCGCAGAGGTCGCCCGCCGCCGTGGCCAGGGCCGTGCCGACCGTGTACTTGCGGCCTTCCGAGCCGAGCAGCCAGGAGTACGTGACGAGACCTCCGCCGACCGGGACCGGCCGCAGCAGCCGCGCGGTCAGCGCGGCCGTGACGGCGCCGGCCGGGCGGCCGCCGAGCAGGCGTCCGGCCGCGTTCCCCGGGCAGTCCAGCGCCCCCCACACCAGCTCCGGCGGCAACAGGCCGTCGCGGCCGGCGAGTTCCGGGGACGGGGTCCACGCCGTGGCGACCAGGGCCGTGCTGCCCGGCACCGGGCCGCAGTGCTGGCGCAGTCCCGTGGCGGGCGTACGGTCCAGGCCGCAGCCGAAGCAGTCCGTCGAGCCGTCCGGCGGGGCCGCCCGGTAGGCCTCGGCCGCGGCCGAGGCCGCCGCCCAGGAGGGCGCGTCGGGCACGTCGGCCACGTCCGTACGCAGGTCGGTGGGCGTCGCGGCGGCCAACAGCATTTCACCCGACGTGAGTTCGACGCCCCCGTCGGCCGTCCCGGCCAGCAGGACCGGCGCCCCGGTCGGCACCGGTCGGCGGAAGTCCACCCGTACGGTCTTCGCCTCGGCCCGCCCGGCGAGCACGCCCGCCACGTAGCCGCCGAAGGCGACGCCCGGGTATCCGCAGAGGTGGTCCGGAACCGTGATCGTCTCGAAGTCGGTCATGGACCCACTCCATCACAGACCCGCTCCGGCGCCCCGGGGTCCCCTCGAACTCGGTGGACAGGCCCGGCGGCCCTGCCCGATAGTCCGCCGTATGACTTCTCTCGTACGACACCTCACCTTCGACTGCTCCGACGCCTACGCCCTGGGGCAGTTCTGGGCCGGCGTCCTGGACGGCAAGATCTCCGACGAGGACTTCCCGGGCGACCCGGAGGCGCTGGTCACGGCGCCCGGTTCGGCGCTGCTGTTCGTGACGGTGCCGGATGCCAAGACCGTGAAGAACCGGGTGCACGTGGACCTCCAGCCGCAGGACCGCACGCGCGACGAGGAGGTGGAACGCATCCTCGCCCTGGGCGCCACCGTCGTCGGCGACCACCGCAACCCCGACGGCACGGGCTGGGTGACGATGGCCGACCCCGAGGGCAACGAGTTCTGCGTGGAACGCAGCACGGCCGAGCGGGGGCAGTGACCTGGGCGTGGGCGGCGGCCTTGGCGCGGGGTCGTTGTTGTAGCGACGAGGTCACTTCCAGGACGGGTGGAGGAACTCCAGCAGCAGGTCCGTGAGCGCCGCCGGGCGTTCCAGTGAGGGCAGGTGGCCCGCCCAGGGGAGTTCCATGTGGCGGGCGCCCGGGACGAGGTGCGGGAGTTCGGCGGCGATGCGGCGGAAGTCGGGGAGGTCGTGGGCGCCGCCGACGGCGAGGGTCGGGGCGGTGATGGCGGCGAAGTCGACTTCCGGCTCGGGGAGTTCGTGGTCACCGGCGGGAGCGAGGGCGTTCTGGAAGTTCCGCAGCTGCATGGCCCGTACGAGGGCGTGCGCGGCCTCGTCGGCGTCCGGGCCGAGCCAGGTACGGGCGTTCAGCGCCGCCGCGCCCGCCAGATCCCCGGCCTCCAGCAGCGCGTCCTCGGCGGCGCCGAACTCCTTCACCTCGGGGCTGTCGGGCCGATGCCCCGGGCGGCCCGCGCACAGCAGGGCCAGCCGGGTCACCCGCTCCGGGTGCAGCGCGGCGACCGTCAGGGCGACCCGCCCGCCGTACGAGGCCCCGACGACCGCGGCACGCTCGATGCCGAGCCGGTCCATCAGCGCGACGACGTCGCCGTGGTCGCTGTACGGCTCCTGCGCGGCGGGGGAGTCCCCGCAGGTCCGGAAGTCGAGCCGGACCACCCGGAACCCCGCTTCACCGAGCGGCCCGCACTGCGCATCCCACATCCGCCGGTCGCAGACGGAAGAGTGCAGCAGCACGACGGCGGGCCCTGCAACGGCCCCTGACACCTCAAAGGAAACGGTCATCCCGGGATCATCGCGGTCCCTGTTCCGTGCCCGCCACTGTGTTTTCGGGGGCTCGCGACCTCGAAGCCCCGACCGACCGACCGACCGGCCGGCTTCCTCAGATGCTCAGCGACCGGGCGAAGTTGAGCTGCGACATCACCCACGGGTACGTGTTCTGGTCCTGGGCCGGGATCATCGTGGAGTGGTGGCGGCCACCGCTCGTCACCGTGATCTGGATGTAGCCCGTGGTCTTCTTCTCCTTCATCAGGAGGAACAGCAGGCCGAGCAGGCAGAACAGGAAGAAGATGACGGCCAGGATGATCGCGTGGGTCGGGATCTTCTCCTCGGTGCGCGAGAAGTCCGTCGCGTTCCACATCGCGCCCCGGAGCGGCATCGTGCCCGACGGGGTGATGATCTGGTCCCCCGCGATGGTGATGTCGCCGAGGGACATGCCCGCGCCGCCGCCGGTGGGCGCGGGCATGGGCGCCGGCATGCCCGCGCCCATCGTCGGCTGGTAGGCCGGGGCCGCCGGGTAGGGCTGCGGGTAGCCGTAACCCGCCTCGCCGGGGCCCCACGTGTAGTCGCCCTGGCCGGGCTGGCCCGGCCCCCCGGCGTGGCCCGGATCGCCTGCGTACGGATTCGGCTGCTGCTCGCTCATGTGGCCGATCCTTCCACAGCGGGCACCAACCCTGTACCCCGTAACCGGGTAAGCCCGGGGCACGCACGAGGCCCCGCGCCCGGAGCAACTCCGGGCGCGGGGCCTCGTGTACGGCAGCCTGCGGCTCAGGGCATCAGAAGCGGCGCGTGATCAGCGCGCGCTTGACTTCCTGGATCGCCTTCGTGACCTCGATGCCGCGCGGGCACGCGTCGGTGCAGTTGAACGTCGTGCGGCAACGCCACACGCCGTCCTTGTCGTTGAGGATCTCGAGACGCTGCTCGCCCGCCTCGTCACGGCTGTCGAAGATGAAGCGGTGCGCGTTCACGATCGCCGCCGGGCCGAAGTACTGGCCGTCGTTCCAGAACACCGGGCACGAGGACGTGCAGGCGGCGCACAGGATGCACTTCGTCGTGTCGTCGAACCGCTCGCGGTCCTCCGCCGACTGCAGGCGCTCGCGCGTCGGCTCGTTGCCCTTGGTGACCAGGAACGGCATGACGTCCCGGTACGCCTGGAAGAAGGGCTCCATGTCGACGATGAGGTCCTTCATCACCGTGAGGCCCTTGATGGCCTCGACGGTGATCGGCTTCTCCGGGTTGATGTCCTTGATCAGCGTCTTGCAGGCGAGCCTGTTCTTGCCGTTGATCCGCATCGCGTCGGAGCCGCAGATGCCGTGCGCGCACGAGCGGCGGAAGGTCAGCGTGCCGTCGAGGTCCCACTTGATCTTGTGGAGACCGTCGAGCACGCGCTCCTTCGGGTCGATCTCGATCTGGAAGTCCTGCCACTGCGCCTCGTCCGAGATCTCGGGGTTGAAGCGGCGGATCCGGAACGTGACCGTGATGTACGGCGAGGCCGCGGCCGCGGCCTCCATCTTGTCCAGGGTGGGGGTGGCCATCAGTACTTACGCTCCATCGGCTGGTAGCGGGTGACGACGACGGGCTTGTAGTCCAGCCGGACGGAGTCCTTGCCGTCGGCGCCGACCTCGCGGTACGCCATGGTGTGGCGCATGAAGTTGACGTCGTCGCGGTTCGGGTAGTCCTCGCGGTAGTGGCCGCCGCGGGACTCCTTGCGCGCCAGCGCGGACACGGCCATGACCTCGGCCAGGTCGAGCAGGTTGCCCAGCTCGATGGCCTCCAGCAGGTCCGTGTTGAAGCGCTTGCCCTTGTCCTGGACGGACACGTTCTTGTAGCGCTCGCGCAGCTCGGCGATCTTCTCGACCGCCGTCTTGATGGTCTGCTCCGTACGGAACACCATCACGCACGCGTCCATCGTCTCCTGGAGCTCCAGACGCAGGTCGGCGACCCGCTCGTTGCCCGTGGAGTTGCGCAGCTGCTCGACCAGGTCGATCACCTGCTGCGCCGGGTTCTCCGGCAGCTCGACGTAGTCGTGTCCGTGCGCGTACGCGGCCGCCGCGATGCCCGAGCGCTTGCCGAAGACGTTGATGTCCAGCAGCGAGTTGGTGCCCAGGCGGTTCGCGCCGTGCACCGACACGCACGCGACCTCGCCGGCCGCGTACAGGCCCGGGACGACGGTGGTGTTGTCGCCGAGGACCTCACCCTCGACGTTGGTCGGGATGCCGCCCATCGCATAGTGCGCGGTGGGCTGGATCGGGATCGGGTCCGTGTACGGCTCGATGCCGAGATAGGTGCGCGCGAACTCGGTGATGTCCGGGAGCTTCGCGTCGAGCTGCTCCGGCGGCAGGTGGGTCAGGTCCAGGTACACGTGGTCACCGTCCGGACCGCAGCCGCGGCCCTCACGGATCTCGGTGTAGATGGAGCGCGAGACGACGTCACGGGACGCGAGGTCCTTCATGACCGGCGCGTACTTCTCCATGAAGCGCTCGCCGTCCTTGTTGCGGAGGATGCCGCCCTCACCGCGGGCGCCCTCCGTCAGCAGGATGCCCATGCGCCAGATGCCCGTCGGGTGGAACTGGAAGAACTCCATGTCCTCGAGCGGCAGGCCGCGGCGGTAGCAGGCCGCCTGGCCGTCACCCGTGAGGGTGTGCGCGTTGGAGGTCACCTTGAAGAACTTGCCGGTGCCCCCGGAGGCGTAGATGACGGCCTTGGCCTGGAACACGTGGATCTCGCCGGTGGCGAGCTCGTACGCGACCACACCGGCCGACTTCTTGACGCCGTCCTCCTCGACCAGGAGCTGGTCCAGGACGTAGAACTCGTTGAAGAACTCCACGCCCTCCTTCACGCAGTTCTGGTACAGCGTCTGGAGGATCATGTGGCCGGTGCGGTCCGCGGCGTAGCAGGACCGGCGGACCGGGGCCTCGCCGTGGTTGCGCGAGTGGCCGCCGAAGCGGCGCTGGTCGATGGTGCCGTCCGGGGTGCGGTTGAACGGCAGGCCCATCTTCTCCAGGTCGAGGACCGCGTCGATGGCCTCCTTCGCCAGGATCTCGGCGGCGTCCTGGTCGACCAGGTAGTCACCGCCCTTGACCGTGTCGAAGGTGTGCCACTCCCAGTTGTCCTCTTCCACGTTGGCGAGCGCGGCGGCCATGCCGCCCTGCGCGGCGCCCGTGTGGGAGCGGGTGGGGTAGAGCTTCGTCAGCACGGCGGTGCGGCTGAGCTTCGTCGCCTCGATGGCGGCGCGCATGCCCGCGCCACCTGCGCCGACGATGACGGTGTCGTACTTGTGGATCTTCATTGGTTGCGCCTCAGCCCCGTTGCCTAGCGGATGTTCGGGTCGAAGGTGAAGATCACCAGCGTGCCCAGAAGGATGGTGAACACCGTGGCGGTGTAGAGCAGGCCCTTCAGCCACAGCCGCGTGTTGGCGCGCTCCGCGTAGTCGTTGATGACGGTACGCAGACCGTTGGCGCCGTGCAGCATGGCCAGCCACAGCATCAGCAGGTCCCAGACCTGCCAGAACGGGGAAGCCCACCGGCCCGCCACGAAGGCGAAGCCGATCTTGGAGACGCCGCCGTCGAGCACCAGCTGGATCAGCAGGTGGCCGATGACGAGGACGACGAGCACGATGCCCGAGAGGCGCATGAAGAGCCACGCGACCATCTCGAAGTTCCCGCGGGTCGAGCGCGGGGTCTTGCCCGTGCGCTTGCGGGGGGCCTCGATGTACGGCGCCGGGTTGTCGACGTCGTAGAGGCTCACGTCCGATACGGAGCCGTCGTCGATGACCTTGGCGGAAGAAGTGTCAGAAGACATGCGTGTCACTTCCCGAACAGTTCAAGGTAGGCGTGGCTGAGGACGGGGTAGATGGCCCCGATCATCAGCGCGATCCAGATGCCCACGACGTACCAGAGCATGTGCTTCTGGTAGCGCGGGCCCTTGGACCAGAAGTCCACTGCGATGACACGGAGACCGTTGAGCGCGTGGAACAGGATTGCGGCGACGAGGCCGTACTCCAGCAGCGCGACGATCGGCGTCTTGTAGGTAGCCACGACATCGTCGTACGCCTCGGGGGAGACGCGAACGAGTGCGGTGTCGAGGACGTGTACGAACAGGAAGAAGAAAATGAGGACGCCGGTGACTCGATGAGCCACCCAGGACCACATTCCTTCCCGGCCGCGGTACAACGTTCCAGCCGGCACGGAAAACCCTCCGGAAGCGGGGCGGGGGCCAGCCGGCTTCTTTGTCGGTCGGGCCCGGCCGGGTACGGTCCTCCGGCCCCGGACATCGTAGCGACGCTTTGTCGGTTCCTTCGCGCGGGGGCCATCGGTGTGATCAAACAGGCTCGGACGGACTATCCGACAGGGGCGAATAGCCCCATTTCAGCCCCAGTCAGGCCATCGGCAGAGGTCAGCCAATGTGTCAGGTCGCACAGCCGGGCCTGGGCGAGGCGGCGCAGCTCGTCGGCGGAGAGGGCGCGCTCCTCGTCCACGTCGTGCCCCATCCGGCGGCGGATCGCCGCCAGCAGCTGGTCCGCCTGCTCCTCCGGCGTGCGCCCTTCGAGGCAGATCACGAAGGCGTGGCCGAACTTGCGCTCGTACTCCGCGTGGCCCGCGTCGAGGGCCAGTACGGCGGCGTACGGGGCCCCGGGCTCCAGTTCCGCCGAGCACTCGGCGGCCAGCGCCTCCGCCAGGTCGGCGTGCGAGAGGTCGTACGAAGCCTCGTCCGCGGCGGCGAGCAGCGCCTCGGAATCGGGGTAGGGGCGGTGTACGGCGACCCGGTGGGCCCAGCGCCGGCTGCCGCAGCAGTGCATCAGCGCCGCCTCGGCTGCCTCGGGGGACAGGGCGTTGAACCGCGTCAGCCCGGAGCCGTGAGAGGGGTCGGAGCTGCCGCGGACCTGTGCCGGAAGGTGGCTGGACAGCGGGGGGCTCCTCGGGGCGTGGCGCGGGTGTCCTGCCACGCTATATACGCCGGGTGGGGTGTGTCGTACGCAATCGGGGAATTCACCCGGAAGTGAGCCGAAAGGATGACGGGAGCATCATGGATGCGAACCGAACGGGGGCCGGTAGGCGGAGACGGCCCGGGGAGGGGAGGGCGGCCGAGGCCGCCACCCCCCACAGGAGAGGCCCCGGCCACCATCCGTCACGGGCTCGTGCGACAAGCCCGTATCCCTGTCAGCGCCCTGAGTGCGTTTTGTGTCACACCTCGCTCCGCGCAGGGATGGTTGCTCGTTGTACAACGCGTGGACGAAGGTGCTTGAAAGCCGTAACGTGCTGATTTGCGCCAGACGTACAGGACAGTGAACGGGTTGGGGACTTTGCTGGGGGACGACGCGGAGCTGACCGCCGCGGTGCTCGCGGCACAGGACGGCGAGGAAAACGCGTTCCGTGCTGTGTACCGCGCCGTGCACCCACGCCTGCTCGGATACGTACGCACGCTCGTCGGCGACGGCGACGCGGAGGACGTGACGTCCGAGGCCTGGCTGCAGATCGCCCGCGACCTCGACTCCTTCACCGGTGACGCCGACCGCTTCCGCGGCTGGGCCGCCCGCATCGCCCGCAACCGCGCCCTGGACCACATACGCATGCGCGGCCGCCGCCCCGCCATAGGCGGCGACGACACCGAGCTCACCGGCTGGGCCGCGGACTGCGACACCGCGGGCGCCGCGATGGAGTCCCTCTCCACCGGAAGCGCCATGGCGCTCATCGCGCAGCTGCCCCAGGACCAGGCGGAGGCCGTGGTCCTGCGGGTCGTCGTCGGCCTGGACGCCAAGAGCGCGGCCGAAACCCTCGGCAAGCGGCCCGGCGCCGTACGGACCGCCGCCCACCGGGGTCTGAAGAAGCTGGCCGAGCTGCTCGGCCCGGAGGGCGCGGAGGGCGGCTTCGAGCCGGACTCGGACCACGACGGGGGCCGGGGCTCGGATCCGGGCCCCCGCGTCGGCCATAATGCCGGTGGCCAGGCACGGGGCGGCCGGGGCGGGAGGGATCTCGACGCCGTACCCGCTCAGCGCGGCCACGGCGGGGGCCTCGTAGAACAAACCGGTGTGACGCATTCACGTTGGCGGACGCAGAAGGACATGTGATGGCCGACGAGCGCGACAGGTGGCTGGACAAAGCCGCCGCCGACAGACTGCTGCGCGGCGAACCGGTGGAACCTGCGGGTCCGGCCGCCGATCCGCGCGCCCGGCGCGAAGCCGCCCGGCTGCGGGCCGCCCTCGACAGCCTCGCCCCGGCCGCTCCGACGGCCGGGGAACTGCCCGGCGAGGCCGCGGCGGCGGCCGCCTTCCGCGCCGCGCACCCCGCCGGCGCGCCCGCGTCCCGCGAGCTCTCCTCCGCCGAGCTGTCCTCCACGGAGCTCTCCTCCGCCGCGATGACGGCCCGCTCCGGCGAAACCCTCGTCGCCCTCGGCCACGCCGCCGGCCTGCGCGTGCCCGCACCCCGGCGTGCCCGGTCGGTGCGGTTCGGCCTCGCGGCGGCCCTGGCGAGCGTCGCGGTCGGCGGCCTCGCCGCGGCGGCGGGCGCCGGTCTGCTGGACCGGCCCGCCCGCGACACCGCGGGTCCGGGACCCGCGATGTCGGTGAGCGCCGACGGGGACCCGGCCCAGGGCGACGGCAGCGGGGGCTCGACGCTCGACCCGCAACTGCGGCCCACCCCCCTGCGGGACGGCGCCGGTCCCACGGTCTCCCCGGGCACCTCGCACCCGCCCGGCACGGACGGCTTCACGGAATCCGGCGGCGACACCCACGGCGGGGGCTCGTCCGGTACGTCCGCCACCGGCGGCACGGGCC
Source organism: Streptomyces sp. cmx-11-4 (assembly GCA_049998195.1). Lineage (GTDB taxonomy): Bacteria > Actinomycetota > Actinomycetes > Streptomycetales > Streptomycetaceae > Streptomyces. Next base: position 120,154 of record JAEBET010000008.1, on the reverse strand, counting down.
CGGGCGGCAAGGACGGCAAGGACGAGGACGGCACGTTCCGTACGGACGGCCTCCCGGACGGCTCCGGTGGCGAGACCACCAGCCGCGACCGCGACCGCGACCGGGAGAACCAGCGCCGGGCCGTGGACCTGTGCCACGACTACCGGGCCGGACACCTCAACGACGACCGGCGCGAGCGGCTGTCCCGCCTGGCCAAGGGCCTGTCGCGCATTCCGTACTACTGCGAGGCCCTGCTGGACGGCGTCGTCCACGACGACGGGCGCATGAACAGCCCGAGCGCGCCGGCGCAGAGCGGTCCGAGCGGCGGGATCCTCAGGGGTCCGGCGCCGGTCGCGTCCCGCCTGTAACACTTTTCGAATCGGCGGCGCAGTACATAACGAGCCGACTGGTCATCGGCCGCGCATGAGCCGGGGTTCCCCCCGTACCCCTGGGCTCTGCGCAACCGGCGCGGGCGGGGCACGTTCCCCCGGCCCTGCCCGCGCCTCTGACATTCAGACCACGCAGCCCGCGCCGCTCCGGCATCACCAGTAGACGACGACCTTGTCGCCGACCTGCATCTGGCCGAAGACGGAGGACAGCTTGCCCTTGTCCCGGACGTTCACGCAGCCGTGCGAGGCGCCGGCGTAGCCGCGGGCCGCGAAGTCGGCCGAGTAGTGCACCGCCTGGCCGCCGCTGAAGAACATCGAGTACGGCATGGCCGTGTGGTAGAGCGTGGACGTCCAGTCCTTCTCCTTGCGGTCCACCTTGAAGACGCCCTCGCGGGTCGGGGTGTTCTCCGAACCGAAACGCACGTCCATGGTGGAGATGATCTTGCCGTCGACCATGAAGGCGAGGGTGCGGCTCTCCTTGCTGATGCACATGACCCGGCCCTCCATGCAGCGCGGGTCGGGCGCGTCGGCCTCGTTGACCGTCGGCGGGCGCAGCTCGTCGGCAGTGGGCTTCTTCGTGGCGCTCTGGATCTTCTTCCAGGTGGGCTCGTCGACCGAACCGGTGGGGTTCAGCCCGTTCTTCGACTGGAAGGACTTCACGGCCGCGGTGGTCTTGGTCCCGTAGAAGCCGGTCGGCGCGACCGACATCAGCTTGAGCTGCTTCAGGCGGGCCTGGAGCTCGCGCACCTGCTCGCTGTCGTCGCCGTTGGCCATGACCTGCTTCACCGTCGGCGAAGGGGAGGCGGACGGGGACGCCGAGGCGGAGGCCGAGGCCGACGGGGACGGCGAGGCCGGCTTGTTGTCGGTCGACGGGGAGGGTTCGGGGGAGTTGCCCGCCGTGGGCGAAGAGGGGGCCGAGGAAGAGGAGCTCGCGGACTCCGATTTCTGCGGCCCACAGGCGGTCGCGGCGAGCGCGACGGCGGTGGCCACCCCGAGCGTGCGGAATATGACTCTCTGGCGGTGCATCAGCAGTCCCCCGATTTCTACGTTGTGTATCTAGGTGATGCCTCGCACGCGTGGAGAGTTGCACTGGGTCCCGCGATGTTGCGCCATTGTGACCAGCAGTCGTCCGCAGCCTTACGAAGCGGGACGGTTGTACCAGTCCAGGGCCCGATCGCTCTACGGAGGTCTTCGTCACATGGCACGCACCGAGAGCGGAATCCCGATCGAACCCGTCTACGGGCCCGGCGACCTGACGGGGTGGATCCCGCGGGTCGAACTGGGCGAGCCGGGGGATTTCCCCTACACCAGGGGGATTTATCCCACCATGTACACCGGTCGACCGTGGACCATGCGGCAGTACGCCGGCTTCGGCACGGCCGCCGAGTCCAACGCCCGCTACCGGCAGCTCATCGCGGGCGGCGGGACCGGGCTGTCCGTCGCCTTCGACCTGCCGACCCAGATGGGCCACGACTCCGACGCGCCCCTCGCCCACGGCGAGGTCGGCAAGGTCGGGGTGGCCGTCGACTCCCTCGACGACATGCGGACGCTGTTCGACGGGATCCCCCTCGACCGGGTCTCCACCTCCATGACCATCAACGCGCCCGCCGCGCTGCTCCTGCTGCTCTACCAACTGGTCGCGGAGGAGCAGGGCATCTCGGGCGCGCAGCTGACGGGCACGGTCCAGAACGACGTGCTGAAGGAGTACATCGCGCGCGGGACGTACATCTTCCCGCCCGAGCCCTCGCTGCGCCTCACGGCCGACACCTTCCGCTACTGCCGGGCCGAGATCCCCAAGTGGAACACCATCTCCATCTCCGGCTACCACATGGCCGAAGCGGGGGCCTCGCCCGCGCAGGAGGTGGCCTTCACCCTCGCCGACGGCATCGCGTACGTCCGTACGGCGCTCGCGGCCGGGATGGCGGTCGACGAGTTCGCGCCCCGGCTCTCCTTCTTCTTCGTCGCCCGCACCACCCTGCTCGAGGAGGTCGCGAAGTTCCGCGCGGCCCGGCGGATCTGGGCCCGGGTGATGCGCGAGGAGTTCGGCGCGCGGGACCCGAAGTCGCTGATGCTGCGCTTCCACACCCAGACGGCCGGGGTCCAGCTCACTGCGCAGCAGCCGGAGCTGAACCTCGTACGGGTGGCCGTGCAGGCGCTGGCCGCCGTACTGGGCGGCACGCAGTCGCTGCACACCAACTCCTTCGACGAGGCGATCGCGCTGCCCACGGAGAAGTCGGCCCGCCTCGCGCTGCGCACCCAGCAGGTCCTCGCGTACGAGACGGACGTGCCGCACACCGTCGACCCCTTCGCCGGGTCGTACGCGGTGGAGCGGATGACGGACGACCTGGAGGCGGCCGCCCTCGACCTGATGGGGCAGGTCGAGGCCCGGGGCGGTGCGGTGGCCGCGATCGAGACCGGGTTCCAGAAGGCGGAGATCGAGCGGAACGCCTACCGCATCGCGCGGGAGACCGACGGCGGGGAGCGGGTGGTGGTCGGGGTCAACCGCTTCGCCCTGGAGCGGGAGGAGCCGTACGAGCCGCTGCGCGTCGACCCCGAGATCGAGGCGCGGCAGTGCGCGGCGCTGGAGCGGCTGCGCGCGGAGCGGGACGGGGAGGCGGTGGAGGCGGCGCTGGCGCGGCTGCGGGAGGCGGCCGCGGAGACGGGGACGAACGTGCTGTACCCGATGAAGGAGGCACTGCGGGCGCGGGCGACGGTGGGGGAGGTGTGCGGGGCGCTGCGGGAGGTGTGGGGGACCTACACCCCGGCCGATTCCACCTGGTGACACCGGCCTTCTGACAGGTGCGTCCTTATGGGACACTCCTGCGCATGCTGGGTGTGACAGATCTTCCGACTTATCTCGCCGGCCTGGTGCTGATCGTTCTGCTGCCGGGGCCGAACTCGCTCTACGTGCTGTCCGTCGCCGCGCGCCGCGGGGTGAAGGAGGGCTACAAGGCAGCCTCCGGGGTGTTCACCGGGGACACCGTGCTGATGGTGCTGACCGCGGCGGGCGCGGGGGCGCTGCTCCAGGCGAGCCCGCTGCTCTTCACCCTGGTGAAGTTCCTCGGCGCCGGGTACCTGGCGTGGCTGGCCGTGGGGATGATGCGGGCCGCCTGGGACATGTGGCGGAACCGCAAGGCGCGGCAGGAGGAGCTCCTCACCGGCGAGGAGCCGGCCGGCGGCCTGGAGCGGCCGTACCGGCGGGCGCTGGTGGTGAGCCTGTTCAACCCGAAGGCGATCCTGTTCCTGCTGTCCTTCTTCGTGCAGTTCGTGGACCCCGGCTACGCCTACCCCGCGCTGTCGTTCCTGCTGCTGGGCACGCTGTCCCAGCTGGCGAGCTTCCTCTACCTGTCGACGCTGATCTTCACCGGGACCCGGCTGTCCGCCGCGTTCCGCCGCCGCAAGCGGCTGTCGGCCGGGGCCACCTCGGCGGCGGGCGTGCTGTTCCTCGGGTTCGCGGCCAAGCTCGCCGTCAGCTGAGGCGCCTCGGCCGAGGCCGTCGGCTGAGGCTTTTGGCCGACGGTCCTCAGCGCAGGACGCGGCGCAGCCGCCGGGCCATGCGCCGCACGGCCTTGCTGCGCGGCAGGAAGGACAGCTGGGCGGGGATGCCGCCCGGCAGGCCGAGCGCGGTCAGCCGGCGTCGGGTGAAGTACCGCCAGGTGCGGTCGGTCAGGTGCCGGGACAGATAGGCCTCGGCCATCGGCCGGCGGGCGGCGAGGATCTGCGGCTGCATGGTGAACCCGACCGCCGCCAGCAGCCCGGCCGGCTCGGTACGGACCCGCTCGGGCGTCGGGGGGGTCCAGGCGCGCACGGCGTCCGCGTCGGCAAGGTCGGGGAGCAGGGCGTCCACCAGGGCCAGCGGCACGCGGTTGCTGTTGGGGTACGGGGTGAGGCGGGCCAGTATGGCGTCCGTGCCGGTCCGCGCCACCGGGAGCCCGTACAGGGTGGCGGCGGTCAGCAGGCCGGTGGAGAAGCAGCCGATGACCAGGGCCGGGCGCAGCCGCTGGTAGAGGGTCTCGGCCAGGAACGGCGTGTCGATCACGGTCATCCGGGCGCCGAGCCGCTCGGCCTCCTCCTCCGCGCGGTGGGAGTAGGCGGCCGGGGCGCTGGGGTGCGGTTTGAAGACCAGCTCGGTGTGGCCGAGGGCGTGCGCGCCGCGGACCATCGAGACGTGGAGCTCCTCCTCCTGGTCCGGGGTCATGAGGTCGAGCGCCGAGAGGTACTGGCCGAGCAGGAGGGCGGGGGACTCCCCGACGCCGTCCAGGGCGGTGTCCTGCGAGGGCAGTTCCGCCAGCACCTTCAGGAACGCCTCCGACGGCACGAGCTCGAGCCGTACCCCGAACTCCGTCAGGAGCAGCGGCTCCAGCCCGGGTACGAGGTCCAGGTGCAGGACGCGCCGCACGCGCATCCCGAGCTGCGGGTCGAGGCGGATGCGGGTGGGTCCGTAGCTCATCAGCCCGTCGGCGTACACGTCGACGGCGGCTCCGGGGAAGATCCGGCACAAGGCCTGGGCGGGCGGCACCTGGAGGGATTCCACGATCAGTTCGACACGGTCCTCGCCGAGGCCCCACAGGGCGCGCAGCTGCCGTTCCCACAGCGGGACGTCCTCCGCGCGGGGGTTCCAGGTGCTCGGGTGCTGCGGTTCGATGACGCGGTTCCAGTCGAGGACCTCGTCGAACCGGGGGCGCAGCGCGCCGAAGCCGGGCATGTCCGCCACCCCGGGGCTGACCTCGGCGGTGACGGCGTGGTTGCTGGTCAGCAGGATCCGGCGGGCGGAGGGCGGGAACACGCCCGCGTCGATGCCGGCGGCGAGGGTGGCGGCTCCGTAGAGGGTGGAGGCCAGGAAGATCTGGGTGGGCATCAGGCGTTCGCCCCCGGGGCGGTCGTGCGGCGGCGGCCGCGCACGCGGCGCAGCAGGGTGGAGCGCTCCATGTCCATCGAGTCCAGGACCAGGTCCAGTACGCCCTGGGGCATGCGGCCGAGCGCGTCCGTGCTCATGGAGCGGAGTTTTCTGGCCACGTCCGGTTCGAACCTCTCGATGGATCCGAAATGATGCGCGATAATCGCGCAATACGTTCGGACGGCTTTCGGGAGCAGCAGGGCCGATTCTACGTCCGCACCGGTATCCGAGAGCACTTGATCAAACGCGCGAATGAAATCGAGCTGCCGTTCGTCACCGATTTGCGTCAATGAGGTGGCGACCCCGCGCCGGTAGAAGATTCCGGGCATTCCGACCGCGGCGAAGGATTCCGCCTCCCGGTGCAGCCGCCAGATCCACGGCCGGTCCTCCGCCGTCCGCAGCCCGTGGGTGAAGTGCAGCAGCCCGCGGTCCAGCAGCCGCCGGTGGTACATCCCGGCCCAGGCGTACGGATAGTCCACCGAGGTGGCCCGGTCGGCTGGCAGGATCGCGGTGCGCGGATCGGCGACGACCGACTGCGGGCCGTAGGGGACGCGCTGTACGCTCCGCGACCTGCCGGTGCACTTCACATGGTCGGTGCGGACGAAATCGCAGTTCAGGTCCTCGATGGCGGCCAGGGTCCGGGCCAGGTGGCCGGGGGCCAGCCAGTCGTCCCCGTCCAGGAAGGCGAGGTACTCGCCGTTCGCCGCGTCCAGACCGGTGTTCCGGGCGGTGGCCAGGCCGCCGTTGCGCTCGTGTCTGAGGTGCACCGCCCCCGGCAGCTCGCGCGCCGCCCGCTCGAGCAGGCCGGGCGTCCCGTCCGTCGAGCAGTCGTCGACGAGCAGGAACTCGAAATCGTCCCGGGCGTTGAGTTCGAGACTCTTCAGGGCATCCGGTGCATATGTCTGCACGTTGTAGAACGGCACGACAACAGAGAGCTTGGGCACCCGTGAGACATTAGGACGCCGCCCGGCTTTCACTGTGACCCCGATGCGGATTCGACGTGAACGGCGCGCGGCGGGCGCGTTAACCCGGGCGCTTTCGCATTCCGTCGACGCGTTGTTAACCCGCTGTTGTGCGTTCGTTGGGCCGATCACCGAATTTGCGGAATAGCTTCTGCCGCGTGCCAGAACGCAAACGCGTCGCCGTTATCGCCGATTCCGACACGCGATGGAAATGGGGCGCACTCACCGCCCGCCGTCTCGTGCCCGACCACCAGCTCGCCGGATTCCTGCTGCGCGGACGTGCCACCCCCACCGCGCGCCAGCTCGGCGAGGTGGGCGTCCAGGGGGACCGGCCGACCGAGGTGACCTGCGCGCAGTTCCTGTCCGAGATCGGGCGGGAGCACTACGACGTGGTCGTCCTCGCCCTGGTCGGCGGGGCCGTCCAGGCCGTCCTGCACGGGGCCCGCGCCCTGTGGCCCGAGCCGGCCGGCCGCCCCGTCCTCGTCACGGGATACGTGGGCGTCGTCTACGAGAAGCTCGCCGACGGCCTGCTGCTGCGGCACGGCGCCGACCTCGTGCTGGCCAACTCCCGCCACGACGCGGAGCGGTTCCGAGCCGTGTACGAGGGGGTCGGCGCGGACGCCGGCGCCGTCACCGAGACCGCACTGCCCTTCCTCGGCGGGGCGCCGTACGAGCCGGCCGGATCGCGGACCCACACGGTCGTGTTCGCCGTCCAGCCCTCCGTGCCCGACAGCCGCGGCGACCGCGCGTACCTGCTGGAGCGGGCGGCCGGGCACGCACGGCTGCACCCGGACCGCGAGGTGCTGATCAAGCTGCGCAGCCGCCCCGGGGAACACACCACGCACCTGGAGGAGCAGCCCTACCAGCGGCTCGCCGCCAAGCTCCCCGGCGGGCTCCCGCCCAACTGCCGTCTGGTGTACGGCAACATGGGCGAGGTCCTGGACGGCACCGACCTGCTGGTCACCGTCTCCTCCACCGCCGCCCTGGAGTCCCTGCACCGCTCCATCCCGACGGCCGTCCTCACCGACCTCGGCGTCCGCGAAGCCCTCGGCAACCACCACTTCCTGGGCTCCGGCTGCCTGGCCTCGTGGGACCAGCTCGACGCCGGTCTGCTCCCGCAAGGGGACCCGGGCTGGCTGGCGGCACAGGGCGTCACCGGAGGCGGGGACCCCTACGCCGCCGCCCGGGCGAAGATCGACGGATTGCTGGGCCGAGGCCGGCTCCCGGCCCCCGCGCCCTACTACACGCCCACCACCGCCCCCCGGTACCTGCCCGGGATCCTCGCCCGTCAGCACCTCGCGCCCGACGGCACCCCGCTGCCCGGCGCGGTGCGCGAGACGGCGGGGCAGTCCCGCCTGCGCCGCAGGCTCCGCGCCCACCTGCGCGACGCCGCCCGCGGGGCCTACCGGCACGGAGTGCAGCGCGTGGCCCCCGTGATCCGCCGGATGGGGGAGCTGTGAGCCCCCGCGTCCTCGCCGTCATCCCGGCGCGCGGCGGCTCCAAGGGGGTCCCCGGCAAGAACCTCGCCGAGGTCGCCGGCACCCCGCTCGTCGCCCGCGCCGTCCGGGCCTGCCTCACCGCGCCGACCGTCACCGACGTGGTGGTCTCCACCGACTCCGCGGCGATCGCCGGCGCCGCCCGCGCCGCCGGCGCCGGCGTGATCACCCGCCCCGCCGCGATCTCCGGCGACACCGCCGGCAGCGAGGCCGCCCTCCTGCACGCCCTCACCGCCTTCGAGGAACTGCACTGCGTCTCCGTGGACGTGGTCCTCCTCGTCCAGTGCACCAGCCCCTTCCTCGCCGCCTCCGACGTCGAGTCGGTCGCCGCGGCCGTCGCCTCCGGCGCCGCCGACTCGGCCCTGACCGTGGCCCCCTTCCACGGCTTCCTCTGGCGGGAGGACCCCGACGGCTTCGGGACCGGGGTCAACCACGAGACGACGTACCGCCCCCGGCGCCAGGACCGGCCCCAGGACCTGCTGGAGACCGGCGCCGCCTACGCCATGGACGCCGCCGGCTTCCGCACCGCCCGCCACCGCTTCTTCGGACGCACGCTCCCCGTCGCCACCGACCCCGCGCGGGTCCTGGAGATCGACGACCCGCACGACCTGGAGCGCGCCCGCCTGCTCGCCCCCCTGCTCGACGTACGACCCGACCCGCAGCTCACACCCCGCGCGGCACCCGCCACACCCCACGCCACACCCGCCGCACCCGCTCTCGTACCCCCGCACCGAAGGACGTCACCTGTCATGACCGCCTCCCCCAACTCCCGCCTGCGCACCTTCGGATCGCGCACCGCGGGCCCCGGCCGGCCCGTGTACGTCGTCGGCGAGATCGGCATCAACCACAACGGCGACCTCGGCAACGCCTTCGCCCTGATCGACGCCGCGGCCGAAGCCGGCTGCGACGCCGTGAAGTTCCAAAAGCGCACCCCCGAGATCTGCACCCCGCGCGACCAGTGGGACATCGAGCGCGACACCCCCTGGGGCCGCATGACCTACATCGACTACCGCCACAAGGTGGAGTTCGGCGAGGACGAGTACCGCGCCATCGACGAGCACTGCGCCACCCGCGGCATCGACTGGTTCGCCTCCCCGTGGGACACCGAGGCCGTCGCCTTCCTGGAGAAGTTCGACCTCCCCGCCCACAAGGTGGCCTCCGCCTCGCTGACAGACGACGAGCTGCTGCGCGCCCTGCGCACCACCGGCCGCACCGTCGTCCTGTCCACCGGCATGTCCACACCGAAGCAGATCCGCCACGCGGTGGAGGTGCTCGGCAGCGACAACATCCTTCTCTGCCACGCCACTTCGACGTACCCGGCCAAGGCCGAGGAGCTCAACCTGCGGGTCATCAACACCCTCCAGGAGGAGTACCCCAACGTCCCGATCGGCTACTCCGGCCACGAGACGGGCCTGCAGACCACCCTGGCCGCCGTCGCCCTCGGCGCCACCTTCGTCGAGCGCCACATCACCCTCGACCGCGCGATGTGGGGCTCCGACCAGGCCGCCTCCGTCGAGCCCGGCGGCCTCGCCCGCCTGGTCCGCGACATCCGCACCATCGAGACCGCCCTCGGCGACGGCGTCAAGCGGGTCTACGAGTCCGAGCTCGGCCCCATGAAGAAGCTCCGCCGCGTGCAGGGCGAACTCGCCGCCGTCTGACCTGCGGTTCCGCCCCGCGGTCCACCCCGAGATGAGGAGTACGCGGTGACCCCTTCCGGCCCCACGCTGGCGTTCGTCGAGAGCCCGGTCCAACTGCTCAACGTGCTGGAGTGGATCCACGCGCGCAGCACCGCCCCGGCGGACGGCCGTCCCCTGCTCGACGGCGTTCCCAGCCAGGTCCGCGGCGCGGGCGCACCGCAGGGCGGACCCGAGACCGGATCCGCCGTCCGGCGCGCCGCCGCCGGCGGGCCGCAAGGGGTCTCCGCCGCTGCCGCCGCTGCCGCCTCCGGCGCCTCCGGCCAGGTTCCGGCAGCCGTGGATCCCGACCCGGCCGCGCCCGGCGCCGGGCGGATCCGGATCGTCGTGCTGCCCCCCACCGACCCCATGTCCCGCGGCCAGCTGCGCCGGATGGCGGCGCTCGCCCGCGACGAGGGGCACGAGGTCCGCTGGCAGGAGGCCCGCGGCGGCTCGCTCGCGCCGCTGAGGGCACTCACCGCCCTGGCGGGCGACGTGCGCGCGGCGCGCACGGTCGTCGTGGGCGACCCCTTCTCCCGCTACGTCCAGCTGCTGCTCACCCTGGTACGGGCCGAGCAGCTCGTGGTGGTCGACGACGGCACCGCCACCATGGAGTTCATCGCCCAGACCGGCCGCGGCGACCGCCTGGTCCGCTGGCACCGCGTGGGCGGCGGCGGGCTCGCCGGCCGGGTGCGTGAACTGGCGTACGCACCGGTCTCGGCGACCGCCCGGCGCCGCTTCACGCCCGCCGCGGGCGGCGGCCGCCACGTCGAGGTGTTCAGCTCGATGCCCGTGACCGCCCACGGCGCGATGACGCTGCGGGTCAACGACTTCGCCTGGACCCGGGCCCGCTTCGGCCCGCCGCGCCTGACCAAGGGCACCGACCTGGTCGGGACCTCGCTCGTGGAGACGGGCGTGGTGGACCCGGCCTGCTACCTGGACGCGGTACGCACCCTGACCCGTGTGCACGGCGCGACCCGCTACTTCGCGCACCGCCGGGAGTCCCCGGAGAAGCTGCGGGCGCTGAGCGAGGCGACCGGGCTCGAGATCGTCCGTCCGGACCTGCCGCTGGAGCTGATCGCGCGGCGCGGCCCGGTCGGCCGGACCATCGTCAGCTTTCCGTCCACCGTCGTCCACACCCTGCCGTACGCGCTCACCGGCACCGGTGTGACCGTGGCCGTATGCGATATCGACCCGGACTGGCTCACCGGGTCCGCCTCGCCGCGCGCCCGGGGCTTCCTCGCCGGGGTCACCGACAGCGCCCGCGATGTGCGCAGACTCCCCGCTCAGGCGGCTCCCGCGGCCGGATGAGCGGGCGAGTGTACCCCCGGACGCCCGCGGTCATGCGTCCAGAGGTCGGGTTTCTTTCCCCTAACGGCATGAACTTTTCGTGATCCTCAGCCAGTTGGGCCATTGGTGCGCCTACCCTTCAACAGGTGAACCAGTTGATGTCCCGCGAGTCCCAGACCGCCCAGCCCGCCGTGTCCGAGCGGCCCGAGCTGCCCGGCAAGCTTCCGGACCACCTGCGTGCCGAACTGATCGCCTTCCGCCGGGACTTGCACATGCACCCGGAGCTCGGACACCAGGAATTCCGCACCACGGCGGCGATCAAGGCCCGGCTCGAGAAAGCCGGCCTGCGCCCACGGGTGCTGACGTCCGGAACCGGCCTGATCTGTGACGTGGGGACCTGGGACGGCACGCGGCCGATGCTGGCCCTGCGCGCGGACATCGACGCCCTGCCCATCCCGGATGCCAAGACGCACGTCTCGTACCGCTCGACGTTCCCGGACCGCGCCCACGCCTGCGGCCACGACGTGCACACCGCGATCGTGCTCGGCGCCGGACTGGTCCTCGCCGAGCTCGACCGCCAGGGCCTGCTGCCCCGTCCCGTGCGCCTGCTCTTCCAGCCCGCCGAGGAGGTGCTCCCGGGCGGGGCGACCGAGGCCATCGAGTCCGGGGTGCTGGACGGCGTGGGCAAGATGATCGCCGTGCACTGCGACCCCCGGGTCGACGCCGGGCGGATCGGGCTGCGGCCGGGCCCCATCACCTCCGCCTGCGACCGGCTGGAGGTCATCCTCTCCGGCTCCGGCGGGCACACCGCGCGCCCGCACCTGACCACCGACCTGGTGACGGCCGCCGCCCGGGTGGCCGTGGACGTCCCCGCGCTGCTGACCCGGCGGATGGACGCGCGCTCGGGGATGTCGGTCACCTGGGGCCGGATCGAGGCCGGGCACGCCTGCAACGTCATCCCGATGCACGCCGAGCTGTCCGGAACCGTACGGTGCCTGGACCTGAACGCCTGGCACGAGGCGCCGGACATGATCCACGCGGCGATCGACGAGGTCGCGACGATGCACGGGGCCAAGTTCGAGATCAACCACGTGCGCGGGGTGCCCCCGGTCGTCAACGACCCGGTGATCACCGAACTGCTGCGCGAGGCGATGACGGTCCGCTGCGGCGCCGGGTCGGTCGAGGACACCGAGCAGAGCCTGGGCGGCGAGGACTTCTCCTGGTACCTGGAGCACGTCCCGGGCGCCATGGCCCGCCTCGGGGTCCGCCGGCCCGGCGACACCGCCAAGCACGACCTGCACCGGGGCGACTTCGACGTGGACGAGTCCGCGATCGCCGTCGGCGTCGAGTTCTTCACGGCCGCCGCCCTGCTGGACGCGCGGCGCGCGGGGGCCGTCAGGTAGCGGCCGGGGGCGCGGCGCCGGCAGACCGGTACAGCACGCGCGCGTCGCGCGGCGGACGTGTCCAGCCCTTGGTACACAAGGGCTGGGCACAAGACCGGTTACCGATCGGTCACTGTCCGGTTCGCGACGATCCGATAACGACTCATGAACGGGCCTTTAACTGACATCTACGCGCGTTACGATCGCCGCGAAACCAGCGCCGGTCGTGGCGCTTCGGTCAGGTTTTGAAGGAGCCTCCCCTTGCGCCGGATCACCAGGATCGCCACCGTGGGCCTCGCGTCCGCTGCGCTGGCCCTCTCAGCCACCGCCTGTGGCGGTAAGACGTCGTCCACCGCCGGACCTTCGGACTCGAATGAGGCCAGCGCCGCCATCGCGTACGACATCGGTGGCCGCGGCGACCAGTCGTTCAACGACGCCGCTTACGCCGGCCTGGAGAAGGCCGCAACGGAATTCAAGATCAAGGGCGCCGAGGCGGAGCCCACCGACGGCGAGGGCGAGGCCGACAAGGTCCAGCGCCTCACCGAGCTGGCCCGCAAGGGCAACAACCCGGTCATCGGCGTCGGTTTCGCCTACGCCCCGGCCATCAAGAAGGTCGCGCCGAAGTTCCCGGACACCACGTTCGGCATCATCGACGACACCTCGGTGACCGGCCCGAACATCGCCAACCTCGTCTTCAACGAGGAGCAGGGCTCCTACCTGGCCGGCGTCGCCGCCGCCAAGGTCTCCAAGACCGGCACGGTCGGCTTCATCGGCGGTGTCGAGGTTCCGCTGATCAAGAAGTTCGAAGCGGGCTTCGCGCAGGGCGTCAAGGACACCAACCCGAACGCCAAGGTGCTGTCGCAGTACCTGACCCAGCCGCCGAACTTCGACGGTTTCGCCAAGCCCGACCTCGGCAAGGCCGCCGCGCAGGGTCAGCTCGACGCGGGCGCCGACGTGGTCTACGCCGCCGCCGGTCTGGCCGGCTCCGGTGCCATCGAGGCCGCCTCGGCCAAGGGCAAGTGGGCCATCGGCGTCGACTCCGACCAGTACAACCAGGCCGGTCTGGCGAAGTACAAGGACGCCATCCTGACCTCGGTCACCAAGGACGTCGCGGACTCCGTCTACGACCTGATCAAGTCGGTCAAGGACGGCAAGCCGACCACCGGTGAGATCCGCTACGGCCTGGACAAGGACGGCGTCGGCCTGGCCGACTCCAACCCGAAGTACAAGGAGATGGCCGACGTCATCGCCGCGGTGGAGAAGGCCAAGGCCGACATCATCGCCAAGAAGATCACCGTCAAGACCGCGCCGTAAGGCCGTCCCTGACAGGTAGTTCTGGTCTCCGGGGTCCGGGAAGCGGTCTCTATCGCTCCCGGGCCCCGAGCCGTGTTCCGTGTCGCTTGTGGCCGGTTGGCCGCAAGTTTTCACTCCTGACAGTGCTACGCGCGTAGAAGCATCGTGGACGCGATACTTTCACCACCCGCCCTGTCCCCCTGCCTCCCGCTCCTTCCGCGCCAAGGAGAGTGCGTCATCAACGCGTCCAGCCCGCCCCCCGCCGTAGAACTGCACGGCATCACCAAGCGCTTCCCCGGCGTCGTCGCCAACAAGGACATCGCGATCACCGTCCGCAAGGGCACGGTCCATGCCCTGATCGGCGAGAACGGCGCCGGCAAGTCGACCCTGATGAAGATCCTCTACGGCATGCAGAAGCCGGACGAGGGCACCATCGCCATCGACGGGGAGCAGGTCTCCTTCAGCAGCCCCGGCGACGCCATCGCCCGCGGCATCGGCATGGTGCACCAGCACTTCATGCTCGCCGACAACCTCACCGTCCTGGAGAACGTGGTTCTCGGCGGCGAGAAGCTGTACGGCATCGGCGCCAAGGCCCGTAAGAAGATCCAGGAGATCTCGGACGCCTACGGCCTCGGCGTGCGTCCCGACGCCCTGGTCGAGGACCTGGGTGTCGCCGACCGCCAGCGCGTGGAGATCCTCAAGGTCCTCTACCGCGGCGCCAGGATCCTCATCCTCGACGAGCCGACCGCCGTGCTCGTGCCGCAGGAAGTGGACGCGCTCTTCGACAACCTGCGCGAGCTCAAGGCCGAGGGCCTGACCGTCATCTTCATCTCGCACAAGCTGGGCGAGGTACTGAAGGTCGCCGACGACATCACCGTCATCCGGCGCGGCACCACGGTCGGCACCGCCGACCCGAAGACGGCCACCACCAAGCAGCTCGCCGAGCTGATGGTCGGCGCCGAACTCCCCTCGCCGGAGACCCGCGAGTCCACCGTCACCACCACGCCGATGCTGGAGGTCAGGGGTCTGACCCTGGCCGAGGCCGGGGTGGTGACCGCGCCCGACGCCATGGCCCCGGCCGACGGCGCCACCGACGACACCTACGTGCACGAGCACGTGCCCGTGGGCCGACTGGTGCTGAACGACGTCAGCTTCACCATCCACAAGGGCGAGGTCCTCGGCATCGCCGGTGTCGAGGGCAACGGCCAGACCGAGCTGATCGAAGCCCTGATGGGCATGAGCACCCCCGACGCGGGCGCGGTCATGCTGGACGGCGCGGACATCACCAGCGCCCCGGTGCGCAAGCGCCGCGTGGCCGGCATCGGCTACATCCCCGAGGACCGGCACCGGCACGGCCTGCTGCTGGAGTCCCCGCTGTGGGAGAACCGCATCCTCGGCCACGTCACCGAGGCGCCCAACTCCAAGCGCGGCATCCTCGACACGAAGGCGGCCCGCAAGGACACCGAGCGGATCGTGCGCGAGTACGACGTCCGCACGCCCGGCATCGAGGTCACCGCGGCCTCGCTCTCCGGCGGCAACCAGCAGAAGCTGATCGTCGGCCGCGAGATGAGCCACAACCCGAAGTTCCTGATCGCCGCCCACCCCACCCGCGGTGTGGACGTCGGCGCGCAGGCGCAGATCTGGGACGCGATCCGCGAGGCCCGCCGCGAGGGCCTGGCCGTCCTGCTCATCTCCGCGGACCTGGACGAGCTCATCGGCCTGTCCGACACCCTGCGGGTGATCTACCGCGGCCGCCTGGTCGCCGACGCCGACCCCGCGACCGTCACCCCGGAGGAGCTCGGCACCGCCATGACGGGCGCCGCCTCCGGGCACCTGGAAGCAACCGACAACCACTCCGCCGCCGGTACCGAGCCCGGTACCGCTGCACCGGAGGACGAGGCCCGATGAAGAAATTCGACAAGGACCGGCTGCTCCTCGGCCTGGCCGGGCCCGTGCTCGCCCTGGTCAGCGCCTTCCTGCTGACCGTGATCGTGCTCGCGGCGACGGGCATCGACCCGATCGAGCCGCTGCGCCTCATGGTGGAGAACGCCGGCTACGAGGACGTCCAGGTCCTCATCGTGAACCAGGCCGGTACGTACTACCTGGCGGCCCTGGCCGTGGCCATCGGCTTCAGGATGAACCTGTTCAACATCGGCGTCGACGGCCAGTACCGCCTCGCGGCGATGCTCTCCGCCGTGGTCGGTGCGGCCGTGACCCTGCCGGGCCCGCTGCACCTGCTGCTGATCATCTTCGTGGCGATGCTCGTCGGTGCCTTCTGGTCCGGCATCGCCGGCGTGCTCAAGGCCAAGCGCGGGGTGAGCGAGGTCGTCTCCACGATCATGCTGAACGCCATCGCGACCAGCATGATCGCCTGGCTGATGCTGCCGAAGAACCTCGGCGTCCAGCTCGAGGGCTCCAACGACCTGACGACCGGCGACATCGCCGAGTCGGGCTGGTTCCCGGCCGTGTCCCTCGGCGACGGGCTGGAGATCTACGGCTTCACCTTCGTGGCCTTCGCCCTCGGCATCGTCTACTGGTTCGTGCTCAACCGGACCCGCTTCGGCTTCGACCTGCGCGCCACCGGTGCCAGTGAGTCCGCCGCGCAGGCCTCCGGCGTGGACGCCAAGAAGATGATCATCACCTCGATGCTCATCTCCGGCGCGGTCGCCGGTCTCGCCGGCATGCCGCAGCTGCTGGGCGAGACGCACACCTACAACCTGGCCTTCCCGGTCGGTGTCGGCTTCACCGGCATCACCATCGCGCTGCTCGGCCGCAACAGCCCGGTCGGCATCCTCTTCGCCGCGTTCCTGATGGCCTTCATCGACAAGGCCTCGGCCTCGCTCGACCAGGCCGGGTACGCGAAGGAGATCGGCACGATCATGAAGGGCCTGATCGTGATCGCGGTCGTCGTCTCGTACGAACTCGTCCGCCGCTACGGCATCCGGCGCCAGCAGCAGAAGGTCGGCGAGGAGCTCGCCGCCGGGCACGCCATCAAGACCGACAAGGAGGTCGCGGCGTGAGCACCAGCACTGTCTCCGCGACGGCCGCCGCCCCGAAGAAGTCCGGCGGCCGCAAGAAGCTCACCCTGCCCTGGATCCTGCTGATCATCGCGGGCGGCCTCGCGCTGGTCTCGCTGGTCCGCCTGATCAGCGGGGCCAACGACCTGACCTCGGTCGGCCAGGTCTCCGGCGCCCTGTCCCTCGCCGTCCCGATCGGCCTCGCCGGCCTCGGCGGCCTGTGGGCCGAGCGCGCGGGCGTCGTCAACATCGGCCTCGAGGGCATGATGATCCTCGGCACCTGGTTCGGTGCCTGGGCCGGCTACCAGTGGGGCCCCTGGACCGGTGTGCTCGTCGGCATCGCCGGCGGCGCCCTGGGCGGCCTGCTGCACGCGATCATCACCGTCACGTTCAACGTCAACCACATCGTCTCCGGTGTGGCGATCAACATCCTGGCGCTGGGCTTCACCCAGTACCTGTCGAACTTCACCTTCGCCGAGGCGCCGGGCGGCTCCTCCAAGCAGTCGCCGCAGGTCGAGCCGATCTACAAGATCACGGTGCCGGGGCTGTCCGACTGGATGTCCGATCTCCAGGGCAAGCACTGGTTCTTCGTCTCGGACCTCGCCGGCGTCATCGGCGGCCTGGTCACCGAGCTCTCGCTGCTGACCGTCGTCGCCCTGCTCCTGATCCCGGGCACCTGGTGGGTGCTGTGGCGGACCACCTTCGGTCTGCGGCTGCGCTCCTGCGGTGAGAACCCCATCGCGGCGGAGTCCCTCGGCGTCAACGTCTACAAGTACAAGTACATCGCCGTGATCGTCTCGGGCGCCCTGGCGGGCCTCGGCGGCGTGTACCTGTCCGAGGTCGCCAGCCCGATCTACCAGGAGGGCCAGACCGGCGGCCGCGGCTACATCGGTCTCGCCGCCATGATCTTCGGCAACTGGATGCCGGGCGGCATGGCGCTGGGCGCGGGCCTGTTCGGCTTCATCGACAGCCTCAAGCTGCGCGGTGGTGCCACGAACGTCCACGCGATGCTGCTGCTGATCGCGATCCTGCTGGTGCTGGTCTGCGTCTGGCAGCTGTACAAGAAGAAGTACCTCCAGGCCGGCATCTCGGCGGCCTGCGCCGCGCTGCTCTTCGTCTGGTACGCGCTCACCGACTCGGTGCCCAGCCAGTTCGTGGACGCCGCCCCGTACGTGACCACCCTGCTGGTGCTCGCGCTGTCGGCGCAGCGGCTGCGGATGCCGAAGGCGGACGGCATGCCGTACCGCAAGGGCGAGGGCAAGTGACGAGCGCGCCCACCGTCGACTGGGAGGCCCTGCGCGAGGCCGCCCGGGACGCCATGTCCCGGGCCTACGCCCCGTACTCGGGCTTCCCGGTCGGTGTCGCCGCGCTGGTCGAGGACGGCAGGACCGTCGTCGGCTGCAACGTCGAGAACGCGAGCTACGGGCTCAGCTTGTGCGCCGAGTGCGGCCTGGTGTCCTCCCTCCAGGCCACGGGCGGCGGCCGGCTGACGCACTTCACCTGCGTCGACGGCCGGGGCGAGATCCTCGTCCCGTGCGGCCGCTGCCGACAGCTGCTCTTCGAATTCGGCGGCCCGGAACTGCTGGTGGAGACCCCGAAGGGGATCCTTCCGCTGGCGGAGATGCTGCCGCAGGCCTTCGGGCCCGACCACTTGAGATAGCCGAGGCGACGGCCCTCCGCCTGCCGGGCGGAGGGCCGTCGTACTTCCGCAAACCCCTCTCTCTATGCGCGTAGAAGGAAGCACCACATGGACGTCATCTCCGTCATCCGGACCAAGCGGGACCGCGGTGAGCTGAGCCCCGAGCAGATCGACTGGGTCATCGACGCGTACACCCGCGGTGTCGTGGCCGACGAGCAGATGTCGGCGCTGGCGATGGCCATCCTGCTCAACGGGATGAACCGGACCGAGATCGCCCGCTGGACCGCGGCGATGATCGCCTCCGGCGAGCGCATGAACTTCGACTCCCTTTCCCGCCCCACCGCCGACAAGCACTCCACCGGCGGTGTCGGCGACAAGATCACGCTGCCGCTGGCCCCGCTCGTCGCCGCGTGCGGCGCGGCCGTGCCGCAGCTGTCCGGCCGCGGGCTCGGCCACACCGGCGGCACCCTGGACAAGCTGGAGTCCATCCCCGGCTGGCGCGCGCTGCTGTCCAACGAGGAGATGCTGCACGTCCTGGACACCACCGGCGCGGTCATCTGCGCGGCGGGCGACGGCCTGGCCCCGGCGGACAAGAAGCTCTACGCCCTGCGCGACGTGACGGGCACGGTCGAGGCCATCCCGCTGATCGCCTCCTCGATCATGTCGAAGAAGATCGCCGAGGGCACGGGCTCCCTCGTCCTCGACGTCAAGGTCGGCAGCGGCGCCTTCATGAAGAACATCGAGGACGCGCGCGAGCTGGCGCGCACCATGGTGGGCCTGGGCACGGACTCGGGCGTCAAGACGGTCGCCCTGCTCACCGACATGTCCACCCCGCTCGGCCTGACGGCCGGAAACGCGCTGGAGGTCCGCGAGTCGGTGGAGGTCCTCGCGGGCGGCGGCCCGGCGGACGTGGTCGAGCTGACCATCGCCCTGGCCAAGGAGATGCTGGACGCCGCGGGCATCAAGGACGCCGACCCGGCGAAGGCCCTGGCCGACGGCTCCGCGATGGACCACTGGCGCCGGATGATCGCGGCCCAGGGCGGCGACCCGGACGCGGCCCTGCCCGTGGCCCGCGAGCAGCACGTGGTCACCGCCTCGGCCTCGGGCGTCCTGACCCGCCTCGACGCGTACGCGGTGGGCGTCGGCGCCTGGCGCCTGGGCGCGGGCCGCGCCCGCAAGGAGGACCCGGTGCAGGCGGGCGCGGGCATCGAGCTCCACGCGAAGCCGGGCGACACGGTGACCGCGGGCCAGCCGCTGATGACCCTGCACACGGACACCCCGGAGAAGTTCGACTACGCCCTCGCCTCCCTGGAGGGCTCGTACGACGTCGCCCCGGCGGGCACGGCCTTCTCCGCCACGCCGATCGTGCTGGACCGCATCGCCTGATTCCGGGCCCCCATGGTGGGGTCCGGGCGATCCCGGGGAACGGTGGAAGGGCGGGCGGGGGACCAGCCCCGCAGGGCCCGCCGATGAGTTCCGGGGCCGGGGACGGTCATCTCTTCGTGGAGATCAGAACCCTGGCCCTGGAGGGGCCCCTGGCCGATGTCCCCGCGCTCTGCGCACGCGTGAGCGAGGCGTGCCGCGACGGGCCCGCCCTCGTCGTGTGCGACGTGCGGGCCGTCGAGGCGCGCGGCCTCGCCTGCGTCGACGCGCTCGCGCGCATGGCGCTCACCGCCCGCCGGCACGGCACCCCCTTGAGGGTGACCGGCGCCGACGGGCGGCTACGGGCCCTACTGGACCTCGTAGGCCTCGTCGAGCTGCTCGGGGAGCCCGAAGAGGGGGAACCACCGGGCGGTCTCCAGGAAGGCGTTGAGCCCGACGATCTTGCCGTCTGAGATCTCCAGGACCTGGAGCGCCCACGGGGTGTGACCCTTCCCGGAGGCCGCCGGCCGGTACTGGCCGAAGGCCGGCATCCCGTTCGCCGTCGTCGGGACCAGACGGGAGCCCTTGCAGCCGATGCCCTGGTTCAGGTGCCAGGCGGCGATGTCCTCGTGGCCCCGCAGCCACAGGTCGAACGGCGGCATCGACAGCACCGCGTCCTCGTGCAGCAGCGCGGTGAGCCGCGAGATGTCATACGCCTCGAAGGCGGACAGGTACTGCTCCAGCAGCTTCGCCTGGTCCGCGTCCAGCGGGTCCGCGGGGTCGCTTTCGCGGATCCCGTGCGCGGCCAGCGTGGCCCGCGCCCGCTGCAGCGCGCTGTTCACCGAGGCCACCGTGGTCTCCAGCAGCGTCGCGACCTCGTCGGCCTTCCAGGCCAGCACCTCGCGCAGGATCAGCACCGCCCGCTGCTTCGCCGGCAGGTGCTGCAGGGCCGCGACGAACGCCAGCCGGACGGATTCCTTCGCCAGCGCCATCTCCGCCGGGTCGGCGCTCTGCGGCAGCACCCGGCCGTCGGGGACCGGCTCCAGCCAGGTCACCTCCGGCCGTTCGTTCAGCACCGCGGAGGCCTGGTGCTGCGGGGCGGTCAGGTCCATCGGCCGGGCCCGCTTGTTCCCCGCGTTCAGCAGGTCCAGGCAGACGTTGGTGGCGATCCGGTAGAGCCAGGACCGCAGCGAGGAGCGGCCCTCGAACTTCTCGAAGCTGCGCCAGGCGCGGATGTAGGTGTCCTGCACCGCGTCCTCGGCGTCGAAGGACGAGCCGAGCATCCGGTAGCAGTACCCGGTCAGCTCGACCCGGTAGCGGTCCAGCGCGGTGTCGAGGTCCGTCGGTGTCGTCGCGAGGTCACTCATGGCTGTCGTCGCCCCCAGGTAGGTCCACTCCTTCGGAACCTACCGGAGGGGTCTGACAACGGCAGCCGGAACGGCCGCGAGCCGCCTGTCACGTGCCCGGCTTGCGCCCGTAGACGTAGACGTCCTCGCCCTTGCCCAGCAGGTTCCAGTACGCCTTGGCGTCGGCGGACCGCATGTTCACGCAGCCGCCCGAGCCGGGCGGGTTCCACATGCTCTTGGTGGTCGAGTGGAAGGCGATGCCGCCGTCGAAGAACTGCGCGTACGGCATCGAGACGTGGTAGATCGTCGACCAGTGGTCGATGCTGCGGTAGTAGACCTTCTTCAGGCCGGTCCGGGTCTCCGTGCCGTCCTTGCCGGTGCGGACCGGGACGGGACCGTACTTCAGGGTGGCGCCGTCCTGGATCCAGCTGAGCTGCCGCGTCAGGTCGACGCAGGCGATCCGCCCCCGGTTCACCGGGCAGTTGCCAACCTTGTCGGGGGTGCGGCCCGCCGCCCGCTGGGCCAGCATCGTGCTCATCGTCCGCCAGGTCAGCGGCCCCGCGTACCCCTGCGTCGGGGTGATCCCGTGGCTCGACTGGAACGCCCTGATCGCCGTGCAGTCGGCCGCCGACTGCCGCCCGTCCACCGGCCGCCCCAGGAACTGCTCGACCTGCCGCTGGTACGGCCCGGCGCTGAGGTTGCACGAGGCGGCCCGGGCCGGCCCGCCTCCCGCGACCACCAGCGGCAGCGCCAGCGCCACCGCCCCGCCGAACACCGCCGCCGCGCGCATGCGCGTCCCCATGGCACCCTCCCCTTTTCGTCCCGCATCCGTTCTCCGTGTTGAATGCCCGGAAAACCGACACGAGTTGCCTGCGGGGAGACGTATTTCCCGACCGATTCCCCAGCCGGTGGTTCCTCAGCCGGGCCTCAGCGCGCGGCAGCGGCCGAAGCCGGCACGCGCCGCTCCGCGCGGGCCGCGTGGGACCCGTACAGCGTGATCGAGACGACGCCTAGCACGGCCAGCAGCGCGATGCCCACCGTGGCCGCCCATCCCGCCGAGTGGTAGGCGAGGGCGCCCAGGGTGCCGCCCGCGCTGGAGCCCAGGTAGTACGCCGACTGGTAGAGCGCCGAGGCCTGCGCACGGCCCGTGCGCGCCGTCCGGCTCACCGCGGCCGAGGCCACCGCGTGCCCCGCGAAGAAGCCCGCCGTGATCAGGACCAGCCCGAGCAGGATCGCCGCCAGGGACTCGGACAGCGACAGCAGCAGTCCGAGCGCGGTGGTGGTCACGGCCAGGTACAGCGCGCCGCGCCGCCCCGTGCGGGCCACCAGCTGCCCGGCCGCCGCCGAGGAGACCGTACCCACCAGGTAGATCAGGAAGATCGACCCGACCACGCCCTGCCCGAGCGAGAACGGCTCGTCCACCAGCCGGTAGCCGATGACGGTGTACACGGCGCCGAAGACGGTCATGAACAGCGCGCCGATCCCGTACAGCCGCAGCAGCAGCGGATCGCGCAGGTGACCGGCAACGGTACGGCCCACCGCCCGCGGGTTCAGCGACGCCGGGCGGAAGAACCGCGCCCGGGGCAGCAGCACCAGGAAGGCCGCCGCGCAGGCCAGCGCCATCAGCCCGACGGCCAGCAGACCGGCCCGCCAGCCGCCGAACTGCGCCCCCCAGCCGGTGACGAGGCGGCCGCTCATACCGCCGATGGAGTTGCCCGCCACGAACAGCCCGATCGCACCGACCAGGGCCTTCGGCTTGACCTCCTCCGCCAGGTACGCCATCGCGGAGGCCGGGATCCCGGCGATCGCCGCGCCCTGGACGGCCCGCAGGGCCACCAGCCACTCGAGGTTCGGCGCGAAGGGCACCAACAGGCCGACGCCCACGGCCACGACCATCGACCAGGTCATCATCCGGGTGCGCCCGAACCGCTCGGACAGCGCGCTGAGCGGCAGCACGAACAGGGCGAGCGCCCCGGTGGCCGCGGACACCGTCCAGCTGGCCTGGCCCGCCGTCACCCCGAACCCCGCGGAGATCGCGGGGAGCAGCGCCTGGGTGGAGTAGAGGAGGGCGAAGGTGGCGAGTCCGGCGGCGAAGAGCGCGAGGCTCATCCGGCGGTAGCCGGGGCGACCGGGGGAGTGCGGTTCGGGCTGCGGCGACGACGAGGTGGAGGCACCTGGGGTGACAGGTGCCTCGGTATGAACGGGAGGCATACGTCGAAGGTAGGCCCGCCTTTTTGATGCGTCCAATGCACGGATTCGCGATAATCAATCCACTCACGCATCAGCACAGCTCAGGGCGGCGCCTGTCGATGAACCGTTACGAAGAAGACGCGTCCGTGACACGTCTGCTGGCCCCCCGGCTCGCGTACTTCGCGGCCGTCGCCCGGCACGAGCACGTCACCCGCGCCGCCCACGAACTGGGCGTCCCCCAGTCGACGTTGTCGCGGGCCATGGTCCGCCTCGAACAGGACCTCGGCGTCACGCTGTTCGCCCGCAAGGGCCGCACCGTCGCCCTCACGACGGCCGGCCGCACCTTCCTGGCCTCCGCCGAACAGGCCCTGGACGGGATCGCCCGCGCCGCCGAATCCGTCCAACAGGACGCCGACCCGGCCTTCGGCAAGGTCGCCTTCGGCTTCCTGCACACATTGGGCCCCGAGACCGTACCCGGCCTCATCCGCGCCTTCCGCGCCGACCATCCGCGCGTGCGCTTCTCCCTGGTCCAGAACTACGGCGAGGCCATGCTGGAGCGGCTGCGCGCCGGCGAGCTCGACCTCTGCCTCACCTCACCGCTGCCCGACGCCCCCGACCTGGTCGCCCGCCGGCTCGACGAGCAGCGGCTGCGCCTGGTCGTCCCCGACGACCACCGCCTGGCGGGCCGCAAGCGCATCCGCCTCGCCGAGGCCGCCGAGGAAACCTTCGTCACCCTGGAGCCCGGCTACGGCCTGCGCCGCATCACCGACGACCTGTGCGCGGAGGCCGGTTTCACCCCCCGGGTCGCCTTCGAGGGCGAGGAGGCCGAAACCCTGCGCGGCCTGGTCGCCGCCGGTCTGGGCGTGGCCCTCCTGCCGCCGCCGGCCGTGGCCCGCCCGGGCGTCGTCGAACTGACGGTCACCGCCCCGCGCGCCGTTCGCGAGATCGGCCTCGCCTGGCTGGACGGCCACCCCGACACCCCACCGGTGGCGGAGTTCAAACGCTTCCTGCTGTCCCGCCGAGGGGCCCTGATCCCCGAGCTGTAGCCGGTTCAGCCTCGCCGGCGTTCGAGGCGCGGGGTCTGCGGCGGAGCCCAGGTCCGGGCGCAGCCCGGCTACTCCCCCGGGGGAGTAGCCGGCGCAGGGGCCAGCAAGTACCCGGCCTGGAAGCGGGACTTGGCTCCGACGGCCCGCATGATCTCCGCGATGTGCCGCTGGCAGGTCCGCTCCGACATGCCCAGCCTCCGGGCGATCACCTTGTCCTCCAGGCCCTCCGACAGCAACCGCACGATGGTCTGCCGCAGCTCGTCCGAGATCGACCGCGCCGCCTCGGGGCTCACCGTCGTGGGGAACGGGTCCGCGCCCAGCCAGGACCGCTCGAAGGCCCCCTTCATGAAGTGCACGACGTTCGGCTCTCGCACCACCAGCGCGGCCCCGCTGCGGTCCGGCACCGCCATCAGGCCCGTGTGGTCGTCGAAGACCAGCATCCGCATCAGCCCGTCGCCGAGCGTCCGTACCTGCGCGCCCAGCGCCGTCACCCGTTCGACGTACGCCGCCGTGGGGCGCGAGTACCGCGCCGTGTGCTGGTAGAGCGTCCGCATCCGGACCCCGCGGGCCAGCAGCGACTCGTCCCGCCCGATCGACTCCTCCAGCGTCTCCAGCGGCCGCCCGCCGCCCGGCTGAGACGTCAGCAGCTCCCGCTCGCACGCCGCGACCAGCTCCGCGATCAGCCCCCGTACCGCGCCGAGGTCCGTCACCAGCTCCAGGCGGCCCGAACCGCTCGGGTCCCGGTGCGCGGTCCCCGCCTCGTACGCGGGCACCAGCGCCTCCAGCCGCCCCCGCAGCCGGTCCATCTCGTCGTGGGTCTCCCGTGCGAGCTGGGCCAGCGGGGCCAGCGCGCGCGCCGCGGCCGCCCGGGGCGCGACGGCGCTCCACCGGTCGGGCCCGCCGCCGGGCGCCCGCTGGAGCAGGTGCGCGGCGGCCAGCTCCGTGATCGCGGCGGCCGCGTGCACGCCCAGGGCGTCGGTGGCCTCGGCGGCGTCAAAGGCGTGCCGCTCGACGGCGTACGCGTAGAGGCGCCGGGCCGCGGGGCTCAGTGTTTCGGCTTGATCGGCTGGCATATGCCTATTCGTCCCGGACTGTGTCTGTTCGTAAACCCCTCGTATTCCCGCAAGGCGGCAAGACGACCCCTGTCAGGAGGCATTCGGCATATGCCGAAGCGGGCACAGTGGTCGCACGGCGTGAGGGGGGAGCGCGGTATGCGGCAGGGGACACCCGGAGAGGGACGGGGGCCCGTGGCTGTCCTGCTGAGCCCGCGGCCCGCCGTGGTGGCGGCCGCCCGCCGTGCGGGCGCCCGCACCGTGGTGGTCGCGCCGGATCCATCGGTGCCATCCGACCGTGAGGGGGCGGAGCGGCGGGTACGGACGGACTGGCGCGACCACCGCCACCTCGTCGGGGCGGTCGGCCGGATGGAGGCGGTGCGGCACGGCCGCGCCGCCGTCTTCGGCTTCGACGCCGCCGGAGCCCTCGCCGCCGCCCGCGCCAACGAGGAACTGGGCCTGCCGGGCACCCCCACCGCCGCCGTCACCGCGCTCATGGACAAGGCCGCCCTGCGCGCCCGCTCCAACACCCTGCACCCCGGCCGGCCCGTCTCCTTCGCGCGCTGCGGACGCGCCGAGACCCTTCCGTTCGTCGCCACCCTCATCGGCTACCCCTGCGTCGTCAAGCCCCGGGCGGGCGCCGACGGCGAAGGGGTCCGGCTGGTCCACGACGAGGCCGAGGCGCGGGCCGCGGCCCTCGGCTACCCGGAGATCACCGACCTGCTCGTCGAGGAGTACCTCGAGGGGCCGGAGCTCACCGTCGAAGCCCTCTCCCGCGGCGGCCGGCACCGCATCCTGGGCTGGTCCCGCCGCCTCACCGGCCCCCGCCTCACCGCCACCGGCCACGAACTGCCGGTCGCCCTGGACCCCGCGACCGCGGAGGCCGTACGAGCCCTCGTACGGGGTGTCCTCGACCTTGCCGGACACCACGACGGCCCCTCCCACACCGAGGTGATCCTCACCGCGCACGGCCCCCGTCTCGTCGAGGCCCACGCCCGCCCCGGCGGCGAGGAGTTCGGCCGGCTGCTCCGGGTCGCCCACGGCACCGACGTGCTGGCCCTCGCGCTCGCCGCCGGGCTGGGCCTGCCCGAGCCCGTGCGCAGCCCGCGCGCCGCGTACGCGGGGCTGCGGTACGTGGACTACCCGCCCGGCCGGGGCCCGGGCGGGGTGCGGCCGGGGATCGCCGCGGCGCGGGCCGTGCCGGGGGTGGTCCGGGTACAGCTGGAGATCCCGCCGGGGGCCACGGTCCGCCGTGCCCCGACGGGCGCTCTGCACCACGCCTACGTCCTGGCCACCGCCCCGACCTCGGGCGCGCTGGCCCGCATCCTGGACCGGGCCACCGGTCTGATGCGGCCCGCGGACCGGCGGATCCGTCAGCCGGAGGGCTTCGCGTAGTCGGCGAAGCCGGTCCAGTCCAGCGTGACGCAGGGTTCGTCGCCGAGGACCCAGGCGTTGTGCCCGGGAGGCACCCGCATGTAGTCGCCGGGGCCGAACTCGGTGCTCTCCCCGTCGTCCATGACGACCTTCATGCGGCCGCTCACCACGTACCCGGTGTGATCGGCCCGGCAGCTGTCCGTCCCGGCCAGCGGCTTGACGTGGTCCGACCACTTCCAGCCGGGCTCGAAGGTGGCGCGCCCGACGGCGGCGCCGCCCGTCTCCAGAAGGTCCAGCCTGCCCTTGCCGTCGACGAACGGCCGGGTCTCGTCGGCCTGGTCGAAGCTCCTGGACATCATTCCGGCCATGATCCACCGCCTCCGGGGAGGAAAACGCCCCGAGTCCACTCCTCACGGTACGCGCGATGGTCCCGCCCCACCCCTCCCGCGCGACGGCCGTGCCTCACCGCCCCAGCGCGCGCCCGAACCCCGAGGCCAGCGGCATCCGCAGGCCCAGCGGAGGGGGAGCGGCCAGCGCGTCGGTCACCGGCCGCGAGTACCGCCCCGAGCACACCGCGCCGAGGACGAAGTCCACGGCCAGCGCCACGACTTCCGGCTGGTGCTCGCGCAGTCCGTGCCCGTCCGAGTGGACCTCGAACCGGCACGTGGAACGATTCGCCTTCTTGGCCCGCGCCGCCAGCTGAAACGATGCCTCCGGATCACTGCGCGCGTCGTCGGTGCCGTGCACGATCAGCACCTGCCGCCCCGACAGCTGTTTCACCGGTTCAGGCGAGTCGGCCACGGCCGCCGCCTCTAGGCAAGGTGCCAGCGACACCACCGAGTTGACGGCGTCGTGGCCCGCCGCCCGCAGCGCGGCCAGGCCGCCCGCACCGTACCCGGCCAGGCACACGGGCACGTCCCCGTACCGCCGTACCGCCTCGTCCGCCGCCCACCCCGCCTGCTCCTCGCGGGAGGCTCCCCCGCCGTGGATGACGGTGTGCGCGACCAGCCCTTCCGTACCGCCCGCCCGGGCCAGCGCCCGCCCGAGCGGACGCAGCGGACCGGGGGAGAATCTGGACGCCCCGGGAAGCAGGAGCACCACACCACTGACCGTCGACCCCAAGCCGTTCGCGCCGGCTGCCCGCCCCAGGCGGGCCCCGCGCGCCGGCGGCGCATGCTGTGCCATGGCGGAACAGTCTCAGACGCCGAGGTGTACGACATCCGTCCGTGCGGTCTCTGTTACATATCGGCGCACGCGGCCGCCACCCGCTCTACGCGCGTAGGAGTTAGAGTGCCCAGATGACGAGCGAGACCCCCAACCTGCCGACCCCGGATCAGATCCGCCGCTCCCCGAAGGTGCTGCTGCACGATCACCTCGACGGTGGACTGCGACCCGGGACCATCATCGAGCTGGCCCGCGACGCCGGCTACGAGAGCCTCCCCGAGACCGACGCCGACAAGCTCGGCGTCTGGTTCCGGGAAGCCGCCGACTCCGGCTCCCTCCCGCGCTACCTCGAGACCTTCGCGCACACCTGCGCGGTCATGCAGACGAAGGAGGCCCTCTTCCGGGTCGCCGCCGAGTGCGCCGAGGACCTGGCCGAGGACGGCGTCGTGTACGCCGAGATCCGCTACGCCCCCGAGCAGCACCTGGAAGCCGGCCTGACCCTCGAAGAGGTCGTCGAGGCCGTGAACGACGGCTTCCGCGAGGGCGAGCGGCGTGCGAAGGCCAACGGCCACCGCATCCGCGTCGGCGCCCTGCTGACCGCGATGCGCCACGCCGCCCGCGCGTTGGAGATCGCGGAGCTGGCCAACCGCTACCGCGACAACGGCGTGGTCGGCTTCGACATCGCCGGCGCCGAGGCCGGGTTCCCTCCCACCCGCCACCTCGACGCGTTCGAGTACCTCAAGCGCGAGAACAACCACTTCACCATCCACGCGGGCGAGGCCTTCGGCCTGCCGTCGATCTGGCAGGCCCTGCAGTGGTGCGGCGCCGACCGGCTCGGTCACGGCGTGAAGATCATCGACGACATCGAGGTCGCCGAGGACGGCTCCGTGACGCTGGGCCGCCTGGCCTCGTACGTCCGGGACAAGCGCATCCCGCTCGAGATGTGCCCGACCTCGAACCTCCAGACCGCCGCGGCCGCCTCGTACGCCGAGCACCCGATCGGTCTGCTGCGGAAGCTGCACTTCAGGCTCACGGTCAACACCGACAACCGTCTGATGAGCGGCACCAGCATGAGCCGCGAGTTCGAGCACCTGGTGGACACCTTCGGCTACACGCTGGACGACATGCAGTGGTTCACCGTCAATGCGATGAAGTCCGCGTTCATTCCTTTCGATGAACGACTGGCCATGATCAACGAGGTCATCAAGCCCGGCTATGCGGAGCTGAAGTCGGAGTGGCTGTTCCAGCAGACCGCTTCCACCAGCGGTTCTGTCTCGGCCTAGGCCATGGCATGACGTACTGAAAGCGCCCGGGAGGGGCAATTCCCGGGCGCTTTCTCGTATTTAATGATGTTTGCGGGCGGGGGATTGAAGTGGCTAGCTTTCGGAGCCGCTCAATTCCTCGTCGCAAGGACACGTTTTCATGAAGCAGTCAGCTGCCAAGATCCTCGGTACCGCCGCTCTCGGTGCCGCGTTCGCCGTCGCCGCCGCCGGTACCGCCTCCGCCGTTCCGGCCGTCGGCCTCACCGACGCGCTGGGCACCGCCACCGGCGCGCTCCAGGGTGTGACCAGCCAGCAGCAGATGAACTCCGAGGAGGGCGGACAGCCGAGCGACCCCACCGCCGCGGTCACCGGCCTGCTGGGCCCGGTCACCGGAGCCCTCAACGGCTGATCCTGTCGCGATGCGAACGCGCCCACGGCGGTCGCACGCCCCTTCGACGGGGTGTGTGTGCCGCCGTGCGGTGTGTCACGATCACCACCAACTGCCCGCCGACACCTGCCGGTATGAGGTCCTTGGTCATGCGCATGAAGGTACGAGCGACCGTGGTCGCGCTGGTCCCCGCCCTGCTGCTCGCCGCGGTCGGATGCGGTGGCCCGAACAGCCCCGACAGCGCCCCGCCGGGCAAGGCCCCGGACCCCAAGGGCTCCGCGAGCCCCGCCTCCGGCGCGCCCGGCGCCCCCGCGGCGACGCCCGGCGGCTCCGCCGCGCCCAAGACCGGCGGCAGCAGGGCGGAGCGGTCCGCGCTGGAACAAGGTGACCTGCCCGGCTACCAGATCTCGGCGGAGGGCAAGAACCCGAACGCCCCGGACGGCCAGCCGCAGGCCGACAAGAAGGCCTGCCAGCCGCTGGCCGACATCATGGGCGACAAGCCGGATCCGGCCGCGCGCGAGACCGTCAACCGGGGCATCGGCTCCCAGAAGCAGGTCGGACTCGCCGTCTCCGCCTCCGTCAGCTCCTACACCGAGAGCGACGCCAAGGCGCTGATCGCCCGCCTCAAGGCCGCCGTGCCCGCGTGCGGTACGGGCTTCACCGCCACGGTCGAGAAGCAGACCGGCAGCTACCGCGACGTGCGGGCCGCCGACTACCGCACGGCCGGCGACGAGAGCGTCAGCTGGACCACGACCGCGGCCGCCCAGGGCGTCTCGGCGCAGGTCCACCTGGTCGTCGTGCGCGAGGGCGACACCATCGTGCGGCTGATGGCCCTCAACGTGGCCGCGGCCCAGCAGCGGACGCAGGTGCCGCAGGAGGTCGCCGACAAGCAGCTGGAAAAGGTCCAGCGGGCCGGCTGATCCGGGCCGGCTTCATCCGGGCCGGCTTCATCCGGGTCGGCTTCATCGGGGTCGGCTTCATCGGGCCGGCTGACCCGGGCCCGCGGGGCCGGTCTGCCCGGCCCGCCCGGTCGGCGCCGCGGTCTACCAGGCGGTGGAGGCGGACTTCTCGTTGGGCAGGAGCAGCCACAGCGCCAGGTAGATCAGGAACTGCGGGCCGGGCAGGATGCACGAGACGGCGAATATGACGCGCATCGTGTTGGCGGAAATTCCGAAACGCCGGGCCAGTCCGGCGCAGACGCCGCCGATCCAACGACCGTCACGGGGGCGGACAAGGGCGCTCATGGGGTTCTCCTTCACCGGGATCGCCGTTCTGCTGTTCTGAAGACCAGCACAGCTTGCGATGCCTCAATACTCCCGGGGAACCGCGGAAAGAACCTCGGTCCACGGACCGAGCCCGACCCTGGTAATTCTCGGGGTGGGTTCCTGATAAGCGGTGTGTGAGCGCCGCAGCCGGGCACGCAGCGCCGGTACGACGGCCGCGTGCGCGAGCAGCACGCCGACGGTGTTCAGCAGGACCGAGTCCACGTCGACCACCTGGCCCGGTACCGCGGTCTGGAGCATCATGATGCACACCGAGACCAGCGCGCCCGCGGCCGCGGTCCGGGCCAGCGAGGACCACGCGGACAGCGCCGACGGCGCGATCCGCCCGCTGATCAGAGGCAGCAGCACCCCCAGCGGGGCCAGCAGCGCCAGCCCCTCGCCGATCCGGCGGGCGCCCTCCAGAGGCCCGTGGGAGAGGTCCGCCCTGATCCCCTCCAGCGGGGTCAGGTTCGCGGCCTCGGCCCAGGGCACGTCCAGTGGTCGCAGCGTCAGCCAGCCGACGACCAGGAGGTGGGCGACCAGCAGGGCGCCGCCCAGGAGCCGGAACCGGAGATGAATGGCGGTGCCGGCGCTGCCGCCGGCCTCATGACGCTGCACACCTGCGAGGACGCACCGTCCGGTAGCGCCGGTTCCGCCCCGGAGGGGGTGTGGTGGGGAGCACGTACGAGGGCAGGCACGAGGGCAGGCACGAGACCCGTACGACGGCAGGTACAGGGGCGCGTCCGGGAGGCGTGCGCAGGTGTGTACGGGCGCGCGGGCGGCCGGGCGTGGGCGCGAGGGGCCGGTCAGCCCGTCGCGAGGAGCACGATCAGCAGTACTGCGCCGGCCACGGCAGGCGCGATGATCTCGTACGACCAGTGCACGCGCACACTGCCCTGGGCCCCGGCCCGCGCGGCCCCGCGCTCGGCCAGCTCCCGCAGCTCGTCCACGACCTTGTCGGCGCCCGCGCGCTGCGGCCCGTCGGCCGCGGACGGCTTCGCGCCGTCCGGGGCGGACATGCCCCGACCGGTGAGCCCGCCGCGGCGGCTGAGCCGGCCCCGGCTCGCCTTCTTCCGCTCCCGCAGCGAGACGGGGACCGACCAGAGCTGGAACTTCGAGCCCTCGGCCAGCACCTCTGCCGAGTACCCGGCGCGCACCGCGTCCACGGCCGCCCACGGCAGCTCGATGACCCGGAAGGGGTTCCGAACGCGCATCCGGTCGTCATTGGCGAAGACGGCCGGGCGGATCGTGAAGGCCACGACCAGCGGCACCACGCACAGCGCCAGCGCGAGGGCGATCCACGGCGTGTTCCCGGAGCCGCGCACCACCGCGTCCCCGCAGAGCCACGCGGCCAGCGCGAGCAGCAGCACCCCGGTGACCACGGAAGCGGAGGAGCGGTAGACCCGGTCGTCGTAGACGGGCTCGTCGGTCGGCTGCGGCTGGCTGCTCATGGGCCCGATTCTGCCCCACGCCGTCTCACCCCACGAGATCGGCGTACAGAATGATGTTGTCGGGCCGGTGGCCGTCGGTGATCCGGCCGCCGCAGGTGATGACGCGCAGCTGAGGACGCTCGGTGTCCCCGTAGACCTTGTCGGTGGGGAACCGCTTCTTGTCGACCTGCTCCAGCTCGCGGACGCGGAAGACGGCGGTGCTGCCGTCCGCCCGGGAGACCGTGATCTCGTCGCCGGCGCGGACGCGCGAGACGTCCTTGAGCACGGCCGGACCGCGGACGGTGTCGAAGTGGCCGATCAGCACGGCGGGGCCGGTCTCGCCGGGGGTGACGCCCTTGCCGTACCAGCCGATCTTGTCCCCGTCGGCCACGGAGGGCACCTCCACCGTGCCATCACCGGCCAGCCCCAGCGTCAGCAGCGGCGAGGCGTCCACCCCGGCCGCCGGGATCCGCACGCGTACGGGGGCGGAGGCGGGCAGCGGGGTGGCCGAGGGCGCGGGCGCGGGGGCGGTCGTGGGGGTGACGGCGGGCGGGGCGGCGTCCACGGTCGGGGCGGCGTCCGCAGGCGGGGTGGCGGCGGAGGCGCAGCCGGTCAGCGCGGCGGCGAGGAGGACGGCGGCGGCGGCGAGCAGCGGGCGGGCGGGGCGGTGGGCCATGAGGACGCTCCGGGAACGGGCTCCGGCGGGCCACCGTGAGGGTGGCCCGCCGGGGGCGAGGCGAGGTCTGAGGAGGTCCGTCAGCCCTGGGCGCGGCGGCGGCGCAGTGCCACACTCGCGCCGAGCGCACCGAAGATCGCGATCAGTCCGGCGCCGGACGCCAGGGTGGTGGCGTTGTCGTTGTCGGTGTCCTCGGCCGCCGTGGCGGGGATCCCGGCGGCCGGGGCCTCGGCGGCGGGGGCCTCGGCGGCGGGGACCTCGGCGCCCGCGGCCACCGGACCCTTGGGTACGACCGAGGTCTGGCCCGCGGTCTGGGCCTTCGGGGCGGGGGCGACGGTCGGGGACGCGGTGGGCTTCGGCGCGGCCGCCTCGTCCTTGGCCGGAGCCGGCGTGCTCTTCGGCAGCAGGTGGAAGCCGTTCGAGGCCCCCTCGCCCTGCACGTGGACGTTGAGCCCGTAGCGGCCGTCGTCGGCCTTGGTGAGGGTGTACTCGACGCCGTCGACCACCGCACGGGTGTCCGAGGTGTCGAGCGTCGCCAGGACGCGGCCCGCCCAGCCGTCGGCCGGCTTCCAGTCCGCGGCGACGGCGCGGATCCAGACCTCGGGGCCCTCGGAGGTGCTGCGCAGCACCGCGATCCGGCCCTCGCCCACGAGGACGACCTCGCCGTCGTAGCGGTCGTCGCCCGGGGTGCTCGCCGCCACCGCCGACACCGACGCGGCGGCGGTCTGCGCGGCGGGTGCGGCGAACGCGGTCGCGGCGGGCGCCAGGAGCATGCCGGCGAGGGCGGCGGTGACGATCGAGGTGCGGAGGGCGGAACGCATAACGACTCCTGAAGCCTGGGTGAGGAGAGTGGAGGAGAGTCGCATGCCGCGTCGAGTCTGTTCGGTCTGGTTCACCGGGTCAGGTGTGGCGGGCTGCTGAAGAGAAATCTATGGATCTTGTACGACTGGACGATCCGGCTCCTGTCATGGCCGCGTAACAGCGACCGGAGGTGTCGATTCCGCACCGGAACCGGCCGATTCCGGGGGAGGGGGTGACAGGCCGCTACGCGCGTAGATATGCTCATGTGGTGACCATGCCCACCACCCTCACCGCATTCGCTGACGTGACGACGTCCGACAGTGCGCTGCGCCGCTTCCTGCACGGGCTGCCCGGCGTCGACGCAGTCGGACTGGAGGCCCGCGCGGCCGCCCTCGGCACCCGCTCGATCAAGACGACGGCCAAGGCGTACGCCATTGATCTGGCCATCTCGATGATCGACCTGACGACGCTCGAGGGTGCGGACACCCCGGGCAAGGTCCGGGCGCTCTCCGCCAAGGCCGTCAACCCCGACCCGACCGACCGCAGCACGCCCATGACCGCCGCGGTCTGCGTGTACCCCGACATGGTGGCCACCGCGAAGGCCGCCCTGAACGGCGCCGACGTCAAGGTGGCCTCCGTCGCGACCGCCTTCCCGGCCGGCCGCGCCGCGCTGCCCGTCAAGCTCGCCGACACCCGTGACGCCGTCGCCGCCGGCGCCGACGAGATCGACATGGTCATCGACCGTGGCGCGTTCCTCGCCGGCCGCTACCTCGACACGTACGAGCTGATCAAGGCCGTCAAGGAGGCCTGCGTCCGCCCCGACGGCACCGCGGCCCGCCTCAAGGTCATCTTCGAGACCGGCGAGCTGTCGACGTACGACAACATCCGCCGCGCCTCCTGGATCGGCATGCTCGCGGGCGCCGACTTCATCAAGACGTCGACGGGCAAGGTGGGCGTCAACGCCACCCCGGCCAACACCCTCCTCATGCTCGAAGCCGTCCGCGACTTCAAGGCGCAGACTGGAATCCAGATCGGCGTGAAGCCGGCCGGCGGCATCCGGACCACCAAGGACGCGATCAAGTTCCTGGTCCTGGTCAACGAGACCGTGGGCGAGGACTGGCTGAGCAACCACTGGTTCCGCTTCGGCGCCTCCAGCCTGCTCAACGACCTGCTGATGCAGCGCCAGAAGCTGAGCACCGGCCGTTACTCCGGTCCCGACTACGTGACGGTGGACTGATCACCATGGCATCTGCATTCGAGTACGCACCGGCTCCCGAGTCCCGCTCGGTCGTCGACATCGCCCCCTCCTACGGGCTCTTCATCGACGGCGAGTTCACCGACGCCGCCGACGGCAAGGTCTTCAAGACCGTCTCGCCGTCGTCCGAAGAGGTCCTCGCCGAGGTCGCCCAGGCCGGCGCCGCCGACGTGGACCGCGCCGTCAAGGCCGCCCGCAAGGCCTTCGAGAAGTGGTCCGCGCTGCCCGGCTCCGAGCGCGCCAAGTACCTCTTCCGCATCGCCCGGATCATCCAGGAGCGCAGCCGCGAGCTCGCCGTCCTGGAGACCCTGGACAACGGCAAGCCGATCAAGGAGACCCGCGACGCGGACCTCCCGCTGGTCGCCGCGCACTTCTTCTACTACGCGGGCTGGGCCGACAAGCTCGACCACGCGGGCTACGGCCCGAACCCGCGCCCGCTGGGTGTGGCGGGCCAGGTCATCCCCTGGAACTTCCCCCTCCTGATGCTCGCGTGGAAGATCGCCCCGGCGCTCGCCACCGGCAACACGGTCGTCCTGAAGCCCGCCGAGACCACCCCGCTCTCCGCGCTGTTCTTCGCGGACATCTGCCGCCAGGCCGGCCTGCCCAAGGGTGTCGTCAACATCCTCACCGGGTACGGAGACGCGGGCGCGGCCCTCGTCGAGCACCCGGACGTGAACAAGGTCGCCTTCACCGGCTCGACGGCCGTGGGCAAGAAGATCGCCCGCCACGTCGCCGGCACCGACAAGAAGGTCACCCTGGAGCTGGGCGGCAAGGGCGCCAACATCGTCTTCGACGACGCCCCCATCGACCAGGCCGTCGAGGGCATCGTCAACGGCATCTTCTTCAACCAGGGCCAGGTCTGCTGCGCCGGATCCCGTCTCCTCGTCCAGGAGTCGATCCACGACGAGCTGCTGGACTCCCTCAAGCGCCGCCTCTCCACGCTGCGCCTGGGCGACCCGCTCGACAAGAACACCGACATCGGCGCGATCAACTCCGCCGAGCAGCTCGCCCGGATCACCGCGCTCGCGGAGACCGGCGAGGCCGAGGGCGCCGAGCGCTGGTCCCCGGCGTGCGAGCTGCCGTCCGCCGGCTACTGGTTCGCCCCGACGCTCTTCACGAACGTCACCCAGGCGCACACCGTCGCCCGCGACGAGATCTTCGGCCCGGTGCTGTCCGTGCTGACCTTCCGCACGCCCGACGAAGCCGTCGCCAAGGCCAACAACAGCCAGTACGGCCTGTCCGCGGGCATCTGGACGGAGAAGGGCTCGCGGATCCTCGCGGTCGCGGGCAAGCTCCGCGCGGGTGTCGTCTGGGCCAACACGTTCAACAAGTTCGACCCGACCTCGCCCTTCGGCGGCTACAAGGAGTCGGGCTTCGGCCGCGAGGGCGGCCGCCACGGCCTGGAGGGGTACCTCGATGTCTGAAAAGTCCGAGCAGCGGCTGAGCGTTTTCAAGACCTACAAGCTGTTTATCGGGGGCAAGTTCCCCCGCTCCGAGAGCGGCCGGGTGTACGAGGTGACGGCGAAGACATCAGCCGCTGGCGCGGCGGGCAAGGGAAACTGGCTGGCCAACGCGCCGCTGTCCTCCCGCAAGGACGCGCGTGACGCGGTCGTCGCGGCCCGCAAAGCCTTCGGCGGCTGGTCGGGCGCCACCGCCTACAACCGCGGGCAGATCCTCTACCGCATCGCCGAGATGCTCGAGGGCCGCCGCGACCAGTTCGTCCGCGAGGTCGGCGAGGCGGAGGGCCTGTCCAAGTCGAAGGCCGGCGCCGTCGTGGACGCGGCCATCGACCGCTGGGTCTGGTACGCGGGCTGGACCGACAAGATCGGCCAGATCGTCGGCGGGGCCAACCCCGTCGCGGGCCCGTTCTTCAACCTCTCCACCCCCGAGCCGACCGGTGTCGTGACGGTCATCGCCCCGCAGGACTCGTCCTTCCTGGGCCTGGTCTCGGTGATTGCCCCGGTGATCGCCACCGGCAACACCGTCGTCGTGATCGCCTCGGAGGAGTCCCCGCTGCCCGCCCTCTCCCTGGGCGAGGTGCTGGCCACCTCCGACCTGCCCGGTGGCGTGGTCAACATCCTGTCCGGCAAGGCCGCGGAGATGGGCCCGCACCTGGCCTCCCACCAGGACGTCAACGCGATCGACCTGGCGGGCGCCGACGTCGCGCTGGCCAAGGAGCTGGAGATCGCGGCGGCGGACAACCTCAAGCGCGTCCTGCGTCCACAGCCTGTGGACGACTGGACCGCGGACCCGGGCACGCACCGCATGACGGCGTTCCTGGAGACCAAGACGGTCTGGCACCCGACGGGTTCGCTCGGCTCGGGCGGGTCCTCGTACTAGAAGACCCCCGTGAACCGGCCCCGGCAGCGTCCCCCGCGCTGCCGGGGCCTTCTCGTACCCGCGCCCCTGCCGCTACTTGTCCAGGACCGGCCCGAGCAGCGAGGAGACGGCCGCGGTGGGCAGCTCGCCCACGGAGGGCCCCTGCGTGAGCACGCCGGTCACCATGCCGGTGCCGACGGCCGGGAAGTCCGCGACCTTGGTGGCGATGCCGTTGTCCAGCGGGTCCACGCCGGTGTGGGCCAGCGGGTTCACCTTGAGGTTCGCGATGGGGTCGGTGACTCCGGCCAGCGCGGCCGGAACGTCGAGCTCACTGGCCTGGGCACCGCCCGCGGCCATCGCGAGCGCGGCGCCCGCCATCGAAAGGGTGAGGCCTGCGGTGCGCAACGGAGAGCTGTGCGGAGCTGCGTGACGTGCCATGGGTTCCCGCCTGTGGTCGTAGTCGCGTGCGCACGCAGCGTAGTTGACGTGTGATCCTCGATACCAACCGGCCACCGGAGGGGTCCCCTACAGGGATGAATGGTTCAGACTGGTGTCCCGTGAGCTGTTCTTCTCCCCTGCCGACGCGCGTCGTGCTGCTGACCGGGCCCTCGGGCTCCGGCAAGTCCTCGCTGGCGGCCCGTTCGGGCCTGCCCGTGCTGCGCCTGGACGACTTCTACAAGGAGGGGGACGACCCGACCCTTCCGCTGGTCGGGGGGAGCTCGGACATCGACTGGGACTCCCCGCTGTCCTGGGACGCGAACACCGCCGTCGCGGCGATCGAGGAGCTGTGCGCGGGGGGCCGTACGGAGGTCCCCGTCTACGACATCGCGACGTCCTCCCGGGTCGGGACGGAAGCGCTGGACATCTCCCGGACGCCGCTGTTCATCGCGGAGGGCATCTTCGCGGCCGACATCGTCGCCCGCTGTCAGGAACTGGGGCTGCTCGCCGATGCGATCTGCCTGCGGGGGCGGCCGTCGACGACGTTCCGGCGGCGGCTGCTGCGGGATCTGCGCGAGGGGCGCAAGTCGGTGCGGTTCCTGCTGCGCAGGGGCTACCGGCTGATGCGGGCCGA
Source organism: Streptomyces sp. cmx-11-4 (assembly GCA_049998195.1). Classification (GTDB taxonomy): domain Bacteria; phylum Actinomycetota; class Actinomycetes; order Streptomycetales; family Streptomycetaceae; genus Streptomyces. Next base: position 82,138 of record JAEBET010000008.1, on the reverse strand, counting down.
GCGGGGCATCGTGGCGCGGCACACCGCGCTCGGCGCCCATGCCTGCGGCCGTGACGAGGCCCTCGGCCGCCTGGCCGCCGCCGCGGCAGGCCGCCACCGCCCGGCCACCACCCCGGCCTAGCCCCCGCCAGGCTCCTGGGGCTCCGCCCCAGACCCCGACCCGGCGCCTCAAACACCGGCGAGGCTGGGTCGGGCTCGGCGAGGCCGGGTTTGGCCTGACGGGCAATCCAGTTGCATTCGGCGGACAGCCGCAGCCAAATGCAGCCCCGCCGGCGTTTGAGGCGCGGGGTCCGGGGCGGAGCCCCGTTCTTTATGCCGCGCCGGCGGCGGGCTGTCGGACCCGCGGACGCGGAAAGGCGGGATCAAACGGACCCCCGGCCGCTTGATCCCGCCTGTTCCCCCCGCGGCCCCCGCCCCACCCCCGTAGGACGGGCCCCCCGACCGTTGGCTTGTGTGGTGTCCGCCCGGCCCCGCAGGGCCTACGCGACGAGCTCCTCGAAGGACTCCGCCTCGTCGGCGCCGAAGCTCAGCGCCTCGTCCTCGCGCAGCCGCCGCAGCGACCGCCAGATGCTCGACTTCACCGTGCCGACGCTGATCCCGAGGATCTCCGCGATCTCCGGGTCCGTGCGGCCCTCGTAGTACCGAAGGACCAGCATCGTGCGCTGCGGCTCCGGGATGCGGGACAGCGCCTGCCACAGCACCGCGCGCAGCTCCGTACCGCGCATCGCGTCCGTGTCCGAGGCCGTCTCCGGCAGCTCCTCCGTCGGGTACTCGTTCAGCTTCCGCCGGCGCCACGCACTGATGTGCAGGTTCGTCATCGTGCGGCGCAGGTACCCGCCCACGGCCGCCTTGTCGGTGATCCGGTCCCAGGCGCGGTACGTGGAGAACAGCGCGCTCTGCAGCAGGTCCTCCGCCGCGTGGCGGTCGCCGGTGAGGTGGAAGGCCGTCGCGTACAGGGCGGCCCGGCGCTCCTGGACGTACGCCGTGAACTCCGCCTCGGACGTCGAGGACGGGGTGCGCTGTGCGGGAACCGCCTGGTACTGCTTCGCGTCAATGGCTACGACGTGTGCCGGCCGGGGCCGGGCTACCGCGACGCTACGGACACCCGCCCGGCGGTTCACATCGTGCAGCCGCGTGACAATCGCGCTGGTGGTGGTGCTGTGCAGCGTGTTCATCTCGCGCCCCCCGTCGTGGAGTCTGCTTCGGTCCGTTGCTGTGCTTCGGTTGTTGGTAGAAGCCTGCCCGGCCGACTTAACCGGGGTGTCCGCCGACTGTCACAGGCCTGTCACAGCGGCCTCCGCCCGATCCCGGCGGGATCGGGTGCCCCCGCCGGTCGAACTCCCGACTGCCGATGGGACAGAATGAGCCCGTGCCTTTCCTGTTGCTGATCGAGGACGACGACGCCATCCGCACGGCCCTCGAACTCTCCCTGTCTCGCCAGGGCCACCGTGTGGCCACCGCGGCGACGGGCGAGGACGGCCTGAAACTGCTGCGCGAGCAGCGGCCGGATCTGATCGTGCTGGACGTGATGCTGCCCGGGATCGACGGCTTCGAGGTGTGCCGGCGCATCCGCCGCACCGACCAGCTGCCGATCATCCTGCTCACCGCGCGCAGTGACGACATCGACGTCGTCGTCGGCCTGGAGTCCGGTGCCGACGACTACGTGGTCAAGCCCGTCCAGGGGCGGGTCCTCGACGCCCGCATCCGTGCCGTGCTGCGCCGCGGCGAGCGCGAGTCCAGTGACTCGGCGAGCTTCGGCTCCCTGGTCATCGACCGCGCCGCCATGACGGTGACGAAGAACGGCGAGGACCTCCAGCTCACCCCGACCGAGCTGCGGCTGCTGCTGGAGCTGAGCCGCCGTCCCGGACAGGCGCTCTCCCGCCAGCAGTTGCTCCGCCTCGTCTGGGAGCACGACTACCTCGGCGACTCGCGACTCGTGGACGCCTGCGTGCAGCGGCTGCGCGCCAAGGTCGAGGACGTGCCGTCCTCGCCCACCCTGATCCGGACCGTCCGCGGCGTCGGCTACCGCCTGGACTCCCCGCAGTGATCCCGGCGCTGCTCGCGGGCCGGCGCTGGACCAGCCTGCGGCTGCGGCTCCTCGTCGTGTTCGCCCTGGTCGCGCTGACGGCCGCGGTCTCCGCTTCGGGGATCGCGTACTGGCTCAACCGGGAGGCGGTCCTCACCCGTACCCAGGACGCGGCCCTCGGCGACTTCCGGCAGGAGATGCAGAACCGGGCCGCGGCGCTGCCCGCCGACCCGACCTCGCAGGAGATCCAGCGCACCGCGGAGCTGATGGCGGGCAGCAGCCCCGGCTACAGCGTGCTGCTGGTGCAGGAGGGCAAGGACGGCCAGGTGTCGGGGACGGCGGGGCCCGACGCCTTCGGGCTGGGCGACGTACCGAAGTCCTTGCGGGACGCGGTCAACGACCGGCAGAAGACGACGGCGGCGAACGACTCCGAGTACCACATGTACTGGCAGCGGACGAAGCCCGGCGGCAATCCGTACCTGGTCGGCGGGACGCGGATCGTGGGCGGCGGGCTCACCGGCTACATGTACAAGTCGCTCGCGCAGGAGCGGGACGACCTGAACGCGCTGGCCTGGTCGCTGACGATCGCGACGGGCCTGGCGCTGCTGGGTTCCGCGCTGCTCGCGCAGGCCGCGGCCCGTACGGTGCTCAAGCCCGTGCAGCGGCTGGGCGACGCGGCGCGGCGGCTCGGCGAGGGCGAGCTGGACACCCGTCTCGACGTGTCGGGGACCGACGAACTGGCCGATCTCTCCCACACGTTCAACAAGACGGCGGAGGCGCTGGAGAAGAAGGTCGCCGACATGAGCGCGCGGGAGGAGTCGAGCCGGCGCTTCGTCGCGGACATGTCCCACGAACTGCGCACGCCGCTGACGGCGTTGACGGCGGTCGCCGAGGTGCTGGAGGAGGAGGTCGACGACCTCGATCCGATGATCGCACCGGCGGTGGCGCTGGTCGTCAGCGAGACGCGGCGCCTCAACAACCTGGTGGAGAACCTGATGGAGGTCACCCGCTTCGACGCGGGAACGGCCCGGCTGGTGCTGGACGACGTGGACGTCGCGGACCAGGTCACGGCGTGCATCGACGCGCGCGCCTGGCTGGACGCCGTCGAACTCGACGCCGAGCGGGGCATCGTGGCGCGGCTCGACCCGCGCCGCCTCGACGTCATCCTGGCCAACCTGATCGGCAACGCCCTCAAGCACGGCGGCTCGCCGGTGCGGGTGAGGGTGGTCGTGGAGGGGGAGTGGCTGGTGATCGCGGTGCAGGACAACGGGCCTGGCATCCCGCAGGACGTCCTGCCGCACGTCTTCGACCGGTTCTTCAAGGCGAGCGCCTCGCGGCCGAAGTCGGACGGGAGCGGGCTGGGGCTGTCGATCGCCGTGGAGAACGCGCACATCCACGGCGGTGACATCACCGCGGCCAACGGGCCCGGGGGCGGCGCGCTGTTCACGCTGCGGCTGCCGGTGGACGTGGGGAAGGTGATCGCGGGTGAGCAGGACGCGTAAGGCTCTGCCGGTGGCCTCGGCGCTCGTGGCCCTGTTGGTCCTGCCGGCCCTTTCGGGCTGCGGGATCAGGGCGACGACCGTGCCGGTGGACGTGGGCGCGGCGCCCTCGCGGGTGTCGTGCGACACCCCGGCGCAGCCGGGCGGGCAGGGCGGTGTGCAGGGCTTCCGGGCCACGGTGGAACTGCTCTGCGGCGCGCAGCTGGTGGGCGTGGAGCGCGTGGTGCCGGTGCCGGAGAAGCGGCCGCTGCGGGACCCCGTCGCGCTGGTCGTGCAGGCGCTGCTGGAGGCGCTGGAGAAGGCGCCGTCGGGGGAGGAGCGGGACGCCGGGTTCTCCACCGGGGTGCCGGCGGGGCTCACGGCGGGAGCGCCGAGGCCTGGCGATCCGGCGGGCACGGTACGGCTGAGCCGCAAGCCGGAGGACCTGCCGCCGGTGGCCCTGTCGCAGATCGTGTGCACCCTGGCGGGCAGCGAGGCGGTGTCGGCGGGGCCGGGGCCGGTGGTCCTGGGCGGGCCGGACGCGGATCCGCCGCGGGCGTGGGAGTGCACGGACGCGGTCCGCTCCCGGCCGGAGTCGGTGCCGACGCTGGGCGAGATCGTCCGCCCTTCCGCTTCCCCGGGCGCCCCACCCCGCTGAGGCCCGCCCGCCCCGCCGCTGCCGGGGCTGCCCGGACTCCGTGCCTCAAACGGCGACGGCCCCCCGAGCCGGACGGGGCTCGGGGGGCGTCGCCGTGGCGGGGCCGGCTAAATGCCCGCCGCCACCGCCAGGTCCTTCTTGATCGCGTCCAGGATCTCCTGGCCGCGCGTACGGGCCGGCGCCAGGTCGGCGGTCTCGGCCACCGGGACCACGACCTCCAGGTAGCACTTCAGCTTCGGCTCCGTGCCCGACGGGCGGACGATCACCCGGGCCTTGTAGGCGCCGTCCAGGTAGTACCGGAGGCCGTCCGTGGGCGGGAGGGACTCCGTGCCCTTGGTCAGGTCCTCCGCCGAGACGACCCGCAGACCCGCGAGGGAGGCCGGCGGCTCCGCGCGGAGCGCGGCCATCGCCGAGGCGATGACCGACAGGTCCGAGACGCGGACCGACAGCTGGTCGGTGGCGTGCAGGCCGTGGGCCATCGCCAGGTCGTCCAGCAGGTCGGTCAGGGTACGGCCCTGCTCCTTGAGCTCGGAGGCCAGCTCGGCCACGAGCAGCGCGGCGGTGACGCCGTCCTTGTCGCGGACGCCCTCGGGGTCCACGCAGTAGCCGAGCGCCTCCTCGTAGCCGTACCGCAGGCCCTCCACGCGGGCGATCCACTTGAAGCCCGTCAGGGTCTCCTCGTAGCCCACGCCCGCCGCCTCCGCGATCCGGCCCAGGAGGCTGGAGGAGACGATGGACTCGGCGAAGACGCCCCGCGCGCCCTTGCGGACGAGGTGGGCGGCGAGCAGTGCGCCGACCTCGTCGCCGCGCAGCATCCGCCAGCCGCCGTCGTCCGGGACGGCCACCGCGCAGCGGTCGGCGTCCGGGTCGTTGGCGATCACGATGTCCGGGCGGACCTCGGCGGCCTTCGCGAAGGCCAGGTCCATCGCGCCCGGCTCCTCCGGGTTGGGGAAGGCCACGGTCGGGAAGGCCGGGTCCGGCTCCGCCTGCTCGGCGACGAGCACCGGCTCCGGGAAGCCGTGCCGGGCGAAGGCCGCCATGACGACGTCCTTGCCGACGCCGTGCATGGCCGTGTAGACGCTCCGCACGCCCCGGGCGGACCCAGGGGTCAGGACCGCGTCCGTGCGCGCCAGGTACGCCTCCAGGACCTCCTCGTCGAGCTGCAGCCAGCCGTCCGCGGGGCGGGGTACGGAGGCGAGCGTCTCGACGCGGGCGATCTCCGCCGCGATCTCGGCGTCCGCCGGGGATACGATCTGCGAGCCTTCGCCGAGGTAGACCTTGTAGCCGTTGTCCCGGGGCGGGTTGTGGCTCGCGGTCACCTCGACGCCGGCGACGGCGCCCAGGTGCCTTATGGCGTACGCGAGGACGGGCGTCGGCAGCGGGCGGGGCAGGACGGCCGCACGCAGACCGGCGCCGGTCATCACGGCCGCGGTGTCGCGGGCGAAGTCCGCCGACTTGTAGCGCGCGTCGTAGCCGACGACGACCAGGCCGCCGTCGTGGCCCTGGGCCTTCAGGTAGGCCGCGAGGCCCGCCGCGGCCCGGATGACCACCGAGCGGTTCATCCGCATCGGACCCGCGCCGATCTCGCCGCGCAGACCGGCGGTGCCGAACTGCAGCGTGCCGGAGAACCGGTCCGCGAGCTCCGCCGTGTCGCCCGCCTCGATGAGCCCCGCGAGCTCGGCCGCCGTCTCCGGGTCCGGGTCCTCCGCCAGCCAGGCCTGCGCCCGGGTGATCAGGTCGTCCTGTTCCTGCACTACTTCCGCCTTGTCTCTCGTACGGTGCCGGTGCCTGCGCCGCCTCAGATGCGGGCGAGGACCTGCGTCAGCAGCTTGCCCATGCGCGCGGCCGAGTCACGGCCGGCCTGGAGCACCTCTTCGTGGTTCAGCGGCTCGCCGGAGATGCCCGCCGCCAGGTTGGTGACCAGGGAGATGCCCAGCACCTCGGCGCCGGCCTCACGGGCGGCGATGGCCTCCAGCACGGTGGACATGCCGACCAGGTCGGCGCCCATGACACGGATCATGTTGATCTCGGCCGGGGTCTCGTAGTGCGGGCCGGGGAACTGCACGTAGACGCCCTCTTCGAGGGTCTCGTCGATCTCCTTGCACATCGCGCGCAGACGCGGCGAGTACAGGTCGGTGAGGTCCACGAAGTTCGCGCCGACGATCGGCGAGGTGGCCGTCAGGTTGAGGTGGTCGCTGATCAGAACCGGCTGGCCGGGCGTCATGCCCTCGCGCAGACCGCCGCAGCCGTTGGTGAGGACGACGGTCTTGCAGCCGGCGGCGACGGCGGTGCGCACACCGTGGGCGACGGCGGCGACGCCGCGGCCCTCGTAGAAGTGGGTCCGGCCGAGGAAGAGCAGCGCGCGCTTGTCGCCGATCTTGTACGAGCGGATCTTGCCGCCGTGGCCCTCGACGGCGGGCGGCGGGAAGCCGGGCAGGTCGGTGACCGGGAACTCGGCCTCGGGGGCGCCGAGCGCCTCTGCGGCGGGAGCCCAGCCGGAGCCCATCACGAGGGCGACATCGTGGGATTCCGCGCCGGTCAGCTCGCGGAGGCGGGCGGCTGCGGCGTCGGCGGCGGCGAAGGGGTCGGTAACAGATGCGTTCACGCGGAAGAGCGTAGCCGCTCATTGCCTACGCGCGTAGATGGCACAGCTCACGGTGTTCGGATCGTTGCCTTGTCGTTTCCACCGAATCGTCCCCGGACGGCCTTGGCGGGTCTGGAACGCCCGGCGCGGGCCCGGAACCGCTCAGCAGGGGCGCTTGCGGAGTTCCATCACGTAGTCGTGCGGGGCGCCCGCGGACTCGGCGGCGTCGGCGATCTCGCCCAGGTAGCGCGCCGAGGGCAGGCCGCCCTCGTATCCGTTCAGGACGTACACCCAGGCCGCCTCCTCGCCGTCCAGCGTGTGCACGCGCACCCGCATCCGGCGGTAGATGTCGAGCCCGACGCCCTCCCAGCGGTCCATCGAGTCCTCGTCGAGCGGCGCGATGTCGTACAGGGCGACGAAGACCTGGTGGCGGGGGGCTTCGACGACCGTCGCGAGCGCGCCTTCCCAGCCCATCTGCTCGCCGCCAAAGGTCAGCCGCCAGTCGTTGATCCAGCCCGTGCCGCGCAGCGGCGAATGAGGTGCGCGGCGCGTCATCAGCCGCGGGTCGAGGTTGCCGGCGTACGCGGCGTAGAGCGACATGTGCTCGAGGGTACGGGAGGGGCGGCGGTGGCCGCGCTCCCGGCCGTGCGCGGAGCCCCCGCCCCGGATGGCGGGACCGTGCGCGAAGCACCTTGAAGCGTGCGGGACAATGGGGCACGGAATGCATCCCCCGGGGAGACCCCCCGGAACACCGGCCGGGGCGGCAGCCGGCCGGGTAGACGTGAGGCGGACTTTTCGTGACCCGGATCGTGATCATCGGCGGCGGACCCGGCGGGTATGAGGCGGCCCTGGTGGGGGCCCAGCTCGGCGCGGAGGTGACCGTCGTGGACTGCGACGGTCTGGGTGGGGCCTCGGTCCTCACCGACTGCGTACCCTCCAAGACCCTCATCGCGACCGCCGAGGTGATGACGACCTTCGACTCCTCGTACGAGGAGCTGGGCATCGTCGTCGCGGACGACACCCCGCACATCGAGCAGGCCGCCCGCGTCGTCGGCGTGGACCTCGGCAAGGTGAACCGGCGCGTCAAGCGCCTCGCCCTCGCCCAGTCGCACGACATCACCGCCTCCGTCACCCGGGCCGGCGCCCGCGTCGTACGGGGCCGCGCCAAGCTCGGCGGCCCGCAGGGCATCGACGGCACCCGGGACGTCATCGTCACGGCCGCCGACGGCACCGAGGCGATCCTGACCGCCGAGGCCGTGCTGATCGCGACCGGCGGCCACCCCCGCGAGATCCCGGACGCCCAGCCCGACGGCGAGCGCATCCTGAACTGGACCCAGGTCTACGACCTGGACGAGCTCCCCGAGGAGCTCATCGTGGTCGGCTCCGGCGTCACCGGCGCCGAGTTCGCCGGCGCGTACCAGGCCCTCGGCTCCCGGGTCACCCTGGTCTCCTCGCGCGACCGCGTGCTGCCGGGCGAGGACCCCGACGCGGCCGCCGTCCTCGAGGACGTGTTCCGGCGCCGCGGCATGAACGTCATCGGCCGCTCCCGCGCCGAGTCCGCCAAGCGCGTCGGCGACCGGGTCGAGGTCACGCTCTCGGACGGCCGGGTGCTGACCGGCACGCACTGCCTGATGGCGGTCGGCGCGATCCCGAACACCAAGGACATGAACCTGGAGGAGTCCGGGGTCCGGCTCAAGGACTCCGGGCACATCTGGACCGACAAGGTCTCGCGTACGTCCGCGCCCGGCGTGTACGCCGCGGGTGACGTCACCGGCGTCTTCGCGCTGGCCTCCGTCGCGGCCATGCAGGGCCGCATCGCGATGTACCACTTCCTGGGCGACGCGGTGACCCCGCTGAACCTCAAGACGGTGTCCTCGAACGTGTTCACCGACCCCGAGATCGCGACCGTCGGCTACACCCAGGCCGACGTGGACGCCGGCAAGATCGACGCCCGCATGGTGAAGCTGCCGCTGCTGCGCAACCCGCGCGCCAAGATGCAGGGCATCCGGGACGGCTTCGTGAAGCTGTTCTGCCGTCCGGGCACCGGCATCGTCGTCGGCGGCGTGGTCGTCTCCCCGCGCGCGAGCGAGCTCATCCACCCCATCTCGATCGCCGTCGACAACAACCTGACGGTCGAGCAGATCGCAAACGCGTTCACCGTGTACCCCTCCCTGTCGGGTTCGATCGCCGAGGTGGCCCGCCAGCTGCACACGCGGAAGGCGGACGGGGAGGCCTGATCCGCCCCCAACCGCCCCGTCCCGCAAGGGGGTTGGGGCGGTGGGCCGCCGTGTGGCGGGATGTTCACCCAGCCCTCGGGCCGCGTATACCACTAGTCGCCCCGCCATATGGACAACTTCGGTATTCCGGCGCAAGGAGCTGAAACCAGACGGTCGTTGGGGTTACTGTCAGTTTCGTGTTCGCTGCAGAACGTCGCCAATTGATCCTCGAAATGGTGCGGGCCAACGGAGCGGTTTCGCTCCGTGAGCTCGCCCGCGTCGTCCAGACCTCCGAAGTGACCGTACGGCGGGACGTGCGGGCACTGGAGGCAGAAGGACTCCTCGACCGCCGACACGGCGGTGCGGTCTTGCCGGGCGGTTTCACGCGGGAGTCCGGCTTTCCGCAAAAGTCCCATCTCGCGACGGCGGAGAAGACCGCCATCGCCGATGTCGCGGCCTCCCTCGTCGAAGAGGGCGAGGCCGTCGTCGTCGGCGCGGGCACCACGACCCAGGAGCTGGCCCGCCGGCTCGCCCGGGTGCCCGGCCTCACCGTGGTGACCAACTCCCTCCTGGTCGCCCAGGCGCTGGCCCATGCCAACCGGGTGGAGGTGGTGATGACCGGCGGCACCCTGCGCGGGTCGAACTACGCCCTCGTGGGCAGCGGGGCCGAACAGTCCCTCCAGGGCCTCCGGGTCTCCCGCGCCTTCCTGTCGGGCAGCGGCCTCACGGCCGAGCGCGGCCTGTCGACGTCCAACATGCTCAGCGCGAGCGTGGACCGGGCGCTGGTCCAGGCGGCGGCGGAGGTGGTCGTCCTGGCGGACCACACGAAGCTCGGCACGGACACCATGTTCCAGACGGTGCCGACGGACGTGATGACCCGCCTGGTCACGGACGAACCCCCACCGCACGACGACCGCGCGGCCACGGAGCTCCAGGCCCTGGCGGACCAGGGCGTCCAGATCACGGTGGCGGGCGGCGCGGCCGCCTCGGGCGGTGGCGACGGCATGGCGGGCCGACGGCCGCGTCGCGACTCGCCCCTGCCGGTGCAGAGGCGTGGCGGACCTACGGCCCAACTGCGCAGTGCGCCTGCCGGGTTGCTGGAGCAGCAGGCCGGGGAGAGGGCGCGGGTCGCGGACATGCGGCGCCGTTAGCGTCGCGGGCCGGTTTCCGGGCTCCGCCTCGGACCCGTACTGTCCGGGGACCCCCACGCCGCAAACGCCGACGGGGCTGGAATGGCGCTGCGCGCCACCCAGCCCCGTCGGCGTTCGGGGTGTCAGTCCTTGATCTCGCAGATCGTGGCGCCCGAGGTGAGGGACGCGCCGACCTCGGCGGTCAGGCCGACGATCGTGCCGGCGCGGTGGGCGTTGAGGGGCTGCTCCATCTTCATGGCCTCGAGTACGACGATCAGCTCGCCCTCCTCGACCCGCTGGCCCTCCTCGACCGCGACCTTGACGATCGTGCCCTGCATCGGGGAGGCCAGGGTGTCGCCGGAGGCGGCCGGGCCGGACTTCTTGGCCGCGCGCCGCTTGGGCTTTGCGCCGCCGGCGGCGGCCGTGCGGGCCAGGGTCATGCCCAGGGACGACGGCAGCGAGACCTCGAGGCGCTTGCCGCCGACCTCGACGACCACCGTCTCGCGGCCCGGCTCGTCCTCGGTGTCCTCCGCGGCCGGGGCCGTGAACGCCGGGATCTCGTTGACGAACTCGGTCTCGATCCACCGGGTGTAGACGGTGAAGGGGTTCCCGTCGGCGGGGGCGAAGGCCGGGTCGGTGACGACGGCGCGGTGGAACGGGAGGGCGGTGGCCATGCCCTCGATCTCGAACTCGGCGAGGGCGCGGGCGGCGCGCTGGAGCGCCTGCTCACGGGTGGCACCGGTGACGATCAGCTTGGCGAGGAGGGAGTCCCAGGCCGGGCCGATGACCGAGCCGGACTCCACGCCCGCGTCGAGGCGGACGCCCGGACCGGAGGGCGCGGCGAACTTCGTCACGGTTCCCGGCGCCGGCAGGAAGCCGCGGCCCGGGTCCTCGCCGTTGATGCGGAACTCGATGGAGTGGCCGCGCAGGACGGGGTCCCCGTAGCCCAGCTCCTCACCGTCGGCGATGCGGAACATCTCCCGGACCAGGTCGATGCCGGAGACCTCCTCGGTCACCGGGTGCTCGACCTGGAGACGGGTGTTGACCTCCAGGAAGGAGATGAGGCCGTCGGCGGAGACCAGGAACTCGACCGTGCCGGCGCCGACGTAGCCGGCCTCCTTCAGGATCGCCTTGGAGGCCGCGTACAGCTCCGCGTTCTGCGCCTCGGTGAGGAACGGCGCGGGGGCCTCCTCGACCAGCTTCTGGTGGCGGCGCTGCAGGGAGCAGTCACGGGTGGAGACGACGACCACGTTGCCGTGGCTGTCGGCCAGGCACTGGGTCTCGACGTGCCGCGGCTTGTCGAGGTAGCGCTCGACGAAGCACTCGCCGCGGCCGAAGGCGGCGACGGCCTCGCGGACGGCGGAGTCGTAGAGCTCCGGCACCTCTTCGAGGGTGCGGGCGACCTTGAGGCCGCGGCCGCCGCCGCCGAAGGCCGCCTTGATGGCGATGGGCAGGCCGTGCTCCTTGGCGAAGGCGACGACCTCGTCGGCCCCGGAGACCGGGTCCGGGGTACCGGCGACCAGCGGCGCGCCGGCGCGCTGGGCGATGTGACGGGCGGCGACCTTGTCACCCAGGTCGCGGATGGCCTGCGGCGGCGGGCCGATCCAGGTCAGGCCCGCGTCGAGCACGGCCTGCGCGAATTCGGCGTTCTCGGAGAGGAAGCCGTATCCGGGATGGATGGCGTCCGCGCCGGAATCGGCTGCGGCCTGGAGGACCTTGGAGATGTCCAGGTAGCTGGCGGCCGGGGTGTCACCGCCCAACGCGAAAGCTTCGTCTGCCGCGCGGACGTGCAGAGCGTCCCGGTCCGGATCGGCGTAGACGGCTACGCTCCCGATCCCGGCGTCCCGGCAGGCCCGAGCAACGCGGACAGCGATTTCGCCACGGTTGGCGATGAGCACCTTGCGCACGATGGCTCCCTCCTTGAAACAAGCTGAGTTTAGGGACAGCCCACACGGCCTTACGACCCTTCCCCGGTGGTGAGCTTGCCCACACAGAGTGTGATTCGAGGCCCGCTCCACCGGGGAACCCTTGTGGCGCCCCAGGTCAGGGGGATCCCCGACTGCACAGTAACCCCGTATTACAGCCCGGGTCTCTGTCATGCCGGTCAGCGGCCCCGGGTGATTCTTTGTCGAGTCCCTACGAACGGCCCACTCGTTCTCCGTGTGATCGCTGTGCGCGGCCCCTCCCGTAACGAAGCGGCTCGCACCCCTTGTCCGCACGTTTACCCGTTAGTAGCCTCCTGGCGTCGAACAGGCTTGTGACGCGTGGGGGGTGGGGGAATCGTGCTGCGAAGACTCGTGGCCGGACTGGCCGCGATCGTACTTGTGGCGGAAGCGTTCGTGCTCGTGCTCGTCCACATCGTGCTGGGCCGGACCACGGCCAACCAGTCGATGTCGATCGCCGGCAGCGACCCGGATGTCATGTCCAAGGCAACCTACGGCCTCGGTGCGGGCATGGGGGCCTTCCTCGTGCTGTGCGCCGTGCTCGCCGCCCTGGCGGCCGTACGCGACCGCGCACCCGGCGGTTTCGCCCGCGTCGCGCTCATCACGGCCGCCGTCACCCACGGCGTGCTGGGCATCCTCGCCGTCGTCCTGGTCGGCTGGGGCGCCTTCGCGGCGACGACGCTGATCCTGTGCCTGCTGGCGCTCACCCTGACGCTCTACCCCGCCCCGCGCGGGGCGGGCGTGCAGGACGCCCCGCCGCCGCTCGGGGAGCTCAAGCCCACAAATCCGTGATGGATACACCGAGTTCGCCCAGCAGCGAGCGCAGCAGCGGCAGCGACAGCCCGATCACGTTGCCGTGGTCCCCGTCGATGCCCTCGATGAACGGCGCCGACAGCCCGTCCAGGGTGAACGCGCCGGCCACGTGCAGCGGCTCGCCGCTCGCCACGTACGCGGCGACCTCCGCGTCCGTCGGCTCGCCGAAGCGCACCGTCGTGGAGGCCGTCGCCGAGACCTGACGGCCGCTGACCGTGTCGATCACGCAGTGCCCGGTGCGCAGGACGCCCGCCCGCCCGCGCATCGCCTTCCAGCGGGCCGTGGCCTCCATCGCGTCCGCAGGCTTGCCCAGCGCCTCGCCGTCCAGCTCCAGTACGGAGTCGCAGCCGATCACCAGGGCGCCCGCGGCCTCCTCCAGGGCCGCCACCACCCCCGCCTTCGCCTCGGCCAGCGCCAGCGCCAGCTCGGCCGGCTCGTCGTGGTCCAGCGTGTCCTCGTCGAAGCCGCTGACGATCACGTGCGGGGCGAGCCCGGCCTGCCGCAGCAGGTTCAGCCGGGCGGGGGAGGCGGAGGCGAGGACGAGCGGGCGCGGTTCGGCAGTCATGCCCGCCATCGTAGGGGTGCCGCGGGTGAGCCCGGGCGGCCGGACCGGACGTGGCAGGCGGATCAGAAGTGGCCCACGCCCAGCACGTAGACGCCCACGAGCATCGCGAGGGCGAGCACCACCGTCATCCGCCGGATCATCGCCTGCGCGTCGCGCATGTCCTTCGGCGGCTCGTTCTCAGGATCGGACCAGAGCATGCTCCGATCCTGTCCCCGGGACAGGAGGGGCGCCTGAGTACCCGTACTCAGGCGCCACCGTCCGTTCGCGTCATCTTCCGCTTCGAGGACCTAGCCGGGCCAGTACGTACGGCCCCACGCGCGCGGCCCCGGATGCGGCAGCCGGCGACGCGCCACCCGGGCGGGCGCCGACCACTCGTCCGCCACCCGGGGCGCGCCCGGCGGCACCGAAGCCAGTGCCGCCGCGCGCGCTTGGACCACCGCCAGTGCGGCGGCCAGCTCCTCCGCGGTCGGATTGCCCTTGACGACCTTGATCACCACAGAGACCTCCTGGAGGGCTAGAGGGGGATGTTGCCGTGCTTCTTCGGCGGCAGGGACTCCCGCTTGGTGCGCAGCTGCCTCAGCCCCTTCACCACGTGCGCCCGGGTCTCGGACGGCATGGTCACCGCGTCGACGTAACCGCGCTCGGCAGCCGTGTACGGGTTCAGCAGCGTGTCCTCGTACTCGGCGATGAGCCGCGCCCGGGTCTCCTCCACATCATCCGCCTCCGCGATGGTGCGGCGGTGCAGGATGTTCACGGCGCCCTGCGCTCCCATGACGGCGATCTGCGCGGTCGGCCAGGCCAGGTTCAGGTCCGCGCCGAGGTGCTTGGAGCCCATGACGTCGTACGCGCCGCCGAAGGCCTTGCGGGTGATGACGGTGATCAGGGGGACGGTGGCCTCCGCGTACGCGTAGATCAGCTTCGCGCCGCGCCGGATGATTCCGTTGTACTCCTGGTCCGTGCCCGGCAGGAAGCCCGGTACGTCCACGAACGTCAGCACCGGGATGTTGAAGGCGTCGCACGTCCGGACGAACCGCGCCGCCTTCTCGGAGGCGTTGATGTCCAGGCAGCCGGCGAACTGCATCGGCTGGTTGGCGACGATGCCCACCGGGTGGCCCTCGACCCGGCCGAAGCCGGTCAGGATGTTCGGCGCGAAGAGGGACTGCGTCTCCAGGAACTCCGCGTCGTCGAGCACGTGCTCGATCACGGTGTGCATGTCGTACGGCTGGTTCGCGCTGTCCGGGATCAGGACGTCGAGCTCGCGGTCGGTGTCGCTGACCTCGAGATCGGTGTACTCCTCTTCGGGGAAGGCGGGCGGCTCGGAGAGGTTGTTCGACGGCAGGTACGCGAGCAGCGACTTCACGTACTCGATGGCGTCCTTCTCGTCGCCCGCCATGTGGTGCGCGACGCCGGAGGTGCTGTTGTGCGTCCGGGCCCCGCCCAGCTCCTCGAAGCCCACGTCCTCGCCGGTGACCGTCTTGATGACGTCCGGGCCGGTGATGAACATGTGCGAGGTCTGGTCGACCATGACCGTGAAGTCGGTGATGGCGGGCGAGTACACGGCGCCGCCCGCGCAGGGCCCGACGATCAGGCTGATCTGCGGGATCACGCCCGACGCGTGGACGTTGCGGCGGAAGATCTCCCCGTACATGCCCAGCGCGCTCACGCCCTCCTGGATACGGGCGCCGCCGGAGTCGTTGATCCCGACCAACGGGCATCCGGTCTTCAGGGCGAAGTCCATGACCTTCATGATCTTCTGGCCGTAGACCTCGCCGAGGGCCCCGCCGAAGACGGTGAAGTCCTGCGAGAACACGGCGACCGGGCGGCCGTCCACCGTGCCGTAGCCGGTGACGACGCCGTCGCCGTACGGGCGGGTCTTCTCCAGGCCGAAGGCGGTGGAGCGGTGCCGGGCGAACTCGTCCAGCTCGACGAAGGAGCCTTCGTCCAGCAGCAGGGCCACCCGCTCACGCGCCGTCAGCTTGCCCTTGGCGTGCTGCTTCTCCACGGCACGCGCGGATCCGGCGTGGGTGGCTTCGTCGATGCGGCGCTGCAGATCCGCGATCTTGCCCGCGGTGGTGTGCATGTCGATCGGCTCTGACGGTTGTGACATCGGGGTCGCGGCTCCCTGCGTGGTGTCAACTGCCTGGTCAATTGATTGACTACTGCTGGCTACTGGTGCGTAGCGTATCGGCGGGCATGGCGCTCGGCAGTGCGGCGTTTGACACACCTAATGTGGCTTGCATGACGCCATCAGATGCCTCAGCAGGTGCTTCCGCGGGTCGCTGGTCGAATCTGGACCGGCCGCCCCTCAACGTCGCCGCGCTCCAGCGGGCCCTCGTCACCGGGGACGGGCTGTGGACCTCCCTGGAGGTGGTCGCCGCCACCGGGTCCACCAACACCGATCTCGCGGCCCGGGCGGCGCAGCTGCCCGAAGGGGCCGTGCTCGTCGCCGAGGAGCAGACCGCCGGGCGCGGGCGGCTCGACCGGAGCTGGGTCGCTCCGGCCCGCTCCGGGCTGTTCTTCTCCGTCCTGCTCAAGCCGGGCGAGGCCGTGCCGCAGGAGCGGTGGGGGTGGCTGACCCTGCTGGCCGGGGTGGCCACCGCGACCGGGCTCTCCCGGGCCGCGGGCGTGGACACCGGCCTCAAATGGCCCAACGACCTGCTGGTCACCGTGGACGGCGAGGAGCGCAAGACCGGCGGGATCCTCGCCGAGCGGGTCGCCGACGGCGTCGTCATCGGGATCGGGCTCAACGTCACCCTGACCGAGGACGAGCTGCCGGTGCCGGCCGCCGGCTCCCTGGCGCTGGCCAAGGCCACCGTCACGGACCGGGACCCGCTGCTCAGGGCCGTATTGCGGTCGCTCGAGCAGTGGTACGGGAACTGGCGCGCGGCCGGGGGCGACCCGGCGTCGAGCGGCCTCCAGGAGACCTACGCGGCGGGGTGCGCGACCCTCGGCCGCCACGTCCGCGCGGAGCTCCCGGGCGGGCGCACGCTCACCGGAACGGCCGAAGCCATCGATGCCGACGGCCGCCTGGTGATCCGTACCGCCGCCGACGAGCACGAGGCGGTGTCCGCGGGCGACGTGGTGCACCTGCGGTCCGTGCACTGACCCCCGCGCAAAGGCGGGGAGGGGGAGTGAGCTACGGCACACCTGCCGTATGGTTTAGGCGATCCCGGTACTCGTGGTGATCAACCGGCTCGGCAGGGCAGTGCGCACGGAATGGACAGGAGGCGGCCCTTGACCGTCGACGACTCTGCGTCCAGCGCGTCCGCCCCCGGGCCCACGGGTCCGGGCACCCCGATCGGGCGTGGCCAGCACACTCCGCACCACGAGGTGGACCACACGGCCCAGCCCACCGCGGACCCCCTCGCCATCCGGCTCGAACAGCTGATCCTGGGCGCCGAGCGCCGGTACACGCCCTTCCAGGCCGCCCGCAGCGCCGGGGTCTCGATGGAGCTCGCCTCCCGCTTCTGGCGGGCGATGGGCTTCGCGGACATCGGCCAGGCCAAGGCCCTGACGGAGGCGGACGTACTGGCGCTGCGCCGCCTCGCCGGTCTGGTCGAGGCCGGGCTGCTGTCCGAGCCGATGGCGGTCCAGGTGGCGCGGTCGACCGGGCAGACCACGGCGCGGCTGGCGGAGTGGCAGATCGACTCGTTCCTGGAGGGGCTCACGGAGCCGCCGGAGCCGGGGATGACCCGTACGGAGGTCACGTACCCGCTGGTCGAGCTGCTGCTGCCGGAGCTGGAGGAGTTCCTCGTCTACGTGTGGCGGCGCCAGCTGGCGGCCGCCACCGGACGCGTCGTGCAGGTGGCGGACGACGAGGAGATGGTCGACCGGCGGCTCGCGGTGGGCTTCGCGGACCTGGTGGGCTTCACCCGGCTGACGCGGCGGCTGGAGGAGGAGGAGCTCGGCGAGCTCGTCGAGTCCTTCGAGACCACGTCGGCGGACCTGGTCGCGGCGCACGGCGGCCGGCTGATCAAGACGCTCGGCGACGAGGTGCTGTACTGCGCCGACGACGCGGCGACGGCGGCCGAGATCGCGCTGCGGCTGATCGAGACCATGGGGGCCGATCCGCAGATGCCCGAGCTTCGGGTCGGGATCGCCTTCGGCACGGTGACGACCCGGATGGGCGATGTCTTCGGGACCACGGTGAACCTGGCGAGCCGCCTGACGTCGATAGCGCCGAAGGACGCGGTGCTGGTGGACGGGGCGATGGCGGAGGAGCTGGCCCGGACCGGGGCCGCGCCGGTCTCCGAGAAGGAGGCCGAGGCGGAGGGCGGCGGCGCGTACCGCTTCGCGCTCCAGCCGATGTGGCAGCGGCCGGTGCGAGGGCTGGGCGTCGTGGAGCCCTGGTCGCTGACGCGCAGGAAGCCCAAGAACCCCGTCTGAGGCCGCGCACGGGCGCGCCCCGACGTCTCGAGGCCTGCCCTTGGACCCTTCGGGCGTGCCCGGAACCCTTGACCGGACGGCTGTCCCGCGCACTAGAGTGCGGCGATAACGCTCGTTAACCGAGAGGGTCGCAGGCATGTCTGAGCAGCGCTTCGGAGAGTTCGTCGCGGTACGCCGGGAAGGCGACGGGCACGTCGCGGAGCTGGCGATGGACCGCCCCAAGGCGATGAACGCGGTGTCCACGGAGATGGCCCGGTCCATCGGCGCGGCCTGCGCGGCGCTCGCGGCGGACCCGTCGGTCCGGGTGGTCGTGCTCTCCTCGACCGCGGAGCGGGCCTTCTGCGTGGGGGCGGACCTCAAGGAGCGGAACTCGCTCTCGGACGCCGAGCTGGTGCGCCAGCGGCCGACCACGCGCGGGGCGTACGGAGGCGTACTGGAGCTGCCGGTGCCCACCATCGCCCTCCGTGCACGGCTTCGCCCTGGGCGGCGGCTTCGAGCTGGCCCTGGCCTGCGATGTGATCGTCGCCGACGAGAGCGCCGTGGTCGGGCTGCCCGAGGTGTCGGTGGGGGTGATCCCGGGCGGCGGGGGCACGCAGCTGCTGCCGCGCCGGGTGGGCGCGGCGCGGGCGGCCGAGCTGATCTTCACGGCGCGGCGGGTGGAGGCGGCCGAGGCGCTGTCGCTGGGCCTGGTGGACTCGGTGGTCCCGGCCGGGCAGGACAGGGCCGAGGCGCTCGCCCTGGCGTCCCGGATGGCGGCGAACTCCCCGGTGGGCCTGCGGGCGGCCAAGCGGGCGCTGCGGCTGGGGCACGGGATGGACCTGGCGGCCGGGCTGGAGATCGAGGACGCGGCCTGGCGGACGGTGGCCTTCTCGGGCGACCGGGCCGAGGGCGTGGCGGCGTTCAACGAGAAGCGCAAGCCCAACTGGCCGGGTGAGTAGCCGGGCCGCGGCGCCCGATCGTCGTTCGTGATCTTGTCGGCGCCGAAAGTCGCGCCGATTGTCACTAAATCGGACAAAACTCCCTAACCTGGGGTAATGGGAGTTGACGGGCGGCTGCGAGCCGTGGTGGGCCTCGCGCAGGCGATGGCCGCGGCGTGCGCGCCGCGCGACAGTGTGCGGGCGGCCGCGCGGGGCGCGCGGGTGGCGCTGGACGGCTCCTTCGCCGCGATCTCCGCGTGGGAGCGCGAGCGGGGCAGCCTGCGGGTGCTCGTGAACGAGGGGGAGCGGCGGTCGGGGGAGGAGGAGTTCCCCGAGGACGAGTCCTATCCCGTGCACGACTTCCCCGAGATCACCGAGTTCCTGCACGAGCGCTGGGTGGGCGGCGGCGGCCCGCACGCGTGGGTCGAGAGCGCGGTCGGCGACCGGCCCGGGCGGCGCGGCGAGGCCCTGCGCCGCCGCGGGCGCGGCACCTGCGTGGTCGCGCCGATCGTGCTCAGCGGGCGCGCCTGGGGCGAGTTGTACGTGGCCCGGGACGAGGGGCTGCCCGACTTCGACGAGGACGACGCCGAGTTCGCCACCGTCCTGGCCGCCGTGGTCGCGGCCGGGCTCGCCCAGAACGAACGCCTGGAGGAGGCCCGGCGCCTCGCCTTCACCGACCCGCTCACCGGCCTCGCCAACCGGCGGGCGGTCGACATGCGGCTCGACGAGGCCTTGGAGGAGCACCGGCGGACCGGAGCCGTGGTCAGCCTGGTGGTGTGCGACCTGAACGGGCTGAAGAAGGTCAACGACACCCTGGGCCACGCCATGGGCGACCGGCTGCTGGAGCGGTTCGGGTCGGTGCTGAGCCTGTGCGGGGCCATGCTGCCCGGCGCGCTGGTGGCGCGCCTCGGAGGCGACGAGTTCTGCCTGGTCGGGGTCGGCCCCACGGCGGACGAGGTGGTACGGGTCACCGAGGAGCTGTGCACCCGGGCCGCCGAGCTGGACCTGGGCGAGGGCGTGGCCTGCGGGGTGGCCTCCACCGGGGACCCGATCGGGCTGGTGAAGTCCTCCCGCCGGCTGTTCCGGCTCGCGGACGCCGCCCAGTACAAGGCCAAGGCCGCGCGCTCCCCGAAGCCGGTGGTGGCGGGCCGGGATACCGCCGTGGTCCGCCTCGCGGACGCCGCCGCCGAAGCCGCCTCGGGTGAGCGCCGGCGCTTCCGGGGCCGCCCGTGACCGCTGGGGGGCCGGGAAAGAGCTCCGTCGCCGGGTCGTCGAGAGGCCCGTTCGGAAGGGGTGACATGAAGCGATTCAATCCGTAGGGTGCTGAATATGGATATGCACACTGTCGTGGTGGGGACGTCCGGGACCACCGCCGAGGACGTCATCGCCGTCGCCCGCGGCAACGCGCGGGTCGAGCTGTCCGGCGAGGCGCTGGGCGCGCTCGCCCGCGCCCGGGGGATCGTCGACGCGCTCGCCGCCAAGCCCGAGCCCGTCTACGGGGTGTCCACCGGCTTCGGCGCGCTGGCCTCCCGGCACATCAGCCCCGAGCTGCGCGCCCAACTCCAGCGCAACATCGTCCGCTCGCACGCCGCCGGCATGGGCCCGCGCGTCGAGCGGGAGGTCGTCCGCGCGCTGATGTTCCTCCGGCTCAAGACCGTCGCCTCCGGGCACACCGGCGTCCGGCCCTCCGTCGCCCAGACCATGGCCGACGTGCTCAACGCCGGGATCACCCCCGTCGTCCACGAGTACGGCTCCCTCGGCTGCTCCGGCGACCTCGCGCCGCTCTCCCACTGCGCGCTCGCGCTGATGGGCGAGGGCGACGCCGAGGGCCCGGACGGGGCCGTCCGCCCCGCCGGCGAGCTGCTCGCCGAAGCCGGGATCGAGCCCGTCGAGCTCCGCGAGAAGGAGGGCCTGGCCCTCCTCAACGGCACCGACGGCATGCTCGGCATGCTGGTCATGGCCCTCGCCGACCTCGGCAAGCTGTACACCTCCGCCGACATCACCGCCGCGCTGACCCTGGAGGCGCTGCTCGGCACGGAGAAGGTGCTCCAGCCCGAGCTGCACGCCATCCGCCCGCACCCCGGCCAGGGCGCCTCCGCCGCCAACATGGCCGCCGTCCTGAAGGGCTCCGGGCTCACCGGGCACTACCAGGAGGAGTCCGCGCCGCGCGTGCAGGACGCGTACTCCGTGCGCTGCGCCCCGCAGGTCGCGGGCGCCGGACGCGACACCATGGCGCACGCCGCCCTGGTCGCCTCCCGCGAGCTGGCCGCCGCCGTCGACAACCCGGTCGTCCTGCCCGACGGACGCGTGGAGTCCAACGGCAACTTCCACGGCGCGCCCGTCGCCTACGTCCTGGACTTCCTGGCCATCGCCGCCGCCGACCTCGGCTCCATCGCCGAGCGCCGCACCGACCGGCTGCTCGACAAGAACCGCTCGCACGGCCTGCCGCCGTTCCTCGCGGACGACGCCGGCGTGGACTCCGGTCTGATGATCGCCCAGTACACGCAGGCCGCCCTGGTCAGCGAGATGAAGCGGCTCGCGGTGCCGGCCTCTGCCGACTCGATCCCCTCCTCCGCCATGCAGGAGGACCACGTCTCCATGGGCTGGTCGGCCGCGCGCAAGCTCCGTACCGCCGTGGACAACCTCACCCGGATCATCGCGATCGAGCTGTACGCGGCCACCCGCGCCATCGAGCTGCGCCACGGGCTCACCGCGGCCCCGGCGAGCCTCGCCGCGATCGAGGCCGCCCGCGCGGCGGGTGTGCAGGGTCCGGGGCCGGACCGGTTCCTCGCGCCCGACCTGGCCGCCGCCGACGAGTTCGTCCGTACGGGAGCCCTCGTGGCCGCGGTGGAAACGGTGACGGGCCCGCTGGCCTGACGCGGCCGGCGCGACGCGCCACGCGCACCACTTGAAGGGCCGCCCCGCCGGGGCGGCCCTTACGCGGTGCGGGAGCGGCGTACGGAGAAGGTCACGAAGCCGGCCCCGACGCCGAGGCAGAGCGTGCCGCCCAGGAGGTAGGGGGTGGTGTCGACGGAACCGGTGTCGGCGAGGGTGACGGGCGCCTGCTGTGCCCGGCCCTGCGGTGTGTGGCCCTGCGGTGCGTGCGTGGCCGTACGGGCCGCGTTGGCGGCGCCGGGCACCCCGGAGCCGCCCTGGGCGGGCCCCGGCGCGGTGGCACCCGCCGATGGCACGAACCAGAGGGCGGCGAGGAGGGTGGTCGCTCCGAGAGCGGTGAGCAGCGGTCGGCGTGCGGACACGGTGCGATCCCCCTTGTGGCAGCAGCGAATTGGCCGTGTGCGGTGATGCTACGGAAAGGGGCGGGTCGTGGGAAAGTCAGGGCTTCCGCGGGCTTACGCTCCGTCGTATGAACTCTTCTGAGACATCACGATACGTACGACTTCGGGTTGATTTGGTCCTCGAGGTGCCGGACGCACAGGCACTTACGGGAGCCGCGCTCGCGCACATCAAGGCCGACGAGTTCATGCCGGACGAGGAGCGCGGCCACGCCGAGTCCGCCGTGCGGGAGGACGAGTCGGAGGCGCTCGCCTACCTGGTCGACCCCACCGACCTGGTCGCCGACATCCCGGGCGTGGAGCTGGCGCAGGCCTCTTGGAGCAGCGAGCCCGTCGAATACGACCCCGAGTCCATGGAGTGGGACCTGGACGAGGAAGATGGTGACTTCGACGAAGAACCCGACAACGCCTGACCGTGTGGTTGCCCACAGTCCAACGGAATGTGGAACCGATCCGCCGCGTTAACGCGTTGTCAGGACGAGGCAGGGGGCCATGCCCCCTGCCCGGCCCAACCCCGGGACGCCAGCCTCGGGGTTTCCGGCAACGATGGAGTGGCGTGTGAGGACGGACAGCAAGCGGCGGAGAAGGTCCCTGGTGGCCATATCCGCCGTGCTCGGCGGTGTACTGATGCTCTCTGCGTGCAACGGCGGGGGCGGGGACAAGCCGAACGCGAGCGAGAGCAGCAAATCCCAGGCGGACGTCGACGCGGCGGCGGCCAAGGACACCTCCAAGGCCCGAATAACCATCACGCCGAAGGACGGCGCCACCAACGTCGGCCTGAACGACTCCGCCAACGTCGCCGTCAGCGACGGCACGCTCACCAAGGTCGAGCTGAAGACCGCCGAGGGCGCGGCGGTGTCCGGCAAGATCGCCGCGGACGGCAAGAGCTGGAAGCCGGACGCCGCGCTCAAGCGCTCCACCAAGTACGCCCTGTCGGCGAGCGCGAAGGACGCCGACGGCCGCGAGGCGCACGAGAACGCCTCCTTCACCACCGTCTCCCCGGAGAACAGCTTCATCGGCTCCTTCGTCCCGGACGAGGGCCAGACGGTCGGCGTGGGCATGCCGGTCTCGGTCACCTTCAACAAGCCGATCAAGGACAAGAAGGCCGTCCAGGCGGCCATCTCCGTCTCCTCCAGCAGCGGCCAGGAGGTCGTCGGCCACTGGTTCGGCGCGCAGCGGCTGGACTTCCGCCCCGAGCAGTACTGGCAGGCGAACTCCACCGTCACGCTGAAGCTGGCGCTGGAGGGCGTGCAGGGCGCGCCCGGCGTCCAGGGCGTCCAGAGCAAGACCGTCACCTTCAAGATCGGCCGCAGCCAGGTCTCCACGGTCGACACGAAGACGAAGAAGATGACGGTCACCCGGGACGGCGCGGTCCTCAAGACCATCCCGATCTCGGCGGGCTCCCCGGAGAACCCGACGTACAACGGCCAGATGGTGATCTCCGAGAAGTTCAAGGAGACCCGGATGAACGGCGCCACCGTCGGCTTCACGGACGACGACGGCAAGGGCGAGTACGACATCAAGGACGTCCCGCACGCGATGCGGCTGTCCACCTCGGGCACCTTCATCCACGGCAACTACTGGGGCGCCGACTCGATCTTCGGCAGTGTCAACACCAGCCACGGCTGTGTCGGCCTGAACGACGCCAAGGGCGCGGGCGACCCGAACCAGCAGGCCGCCTGGTTCTACGACAACTCGCTCATCGGCGACGTGGTCACCGTGGTCAACTCCCCGGACAAGACCATCGCCCCGGACAACGGCCTCAACGGCTGGAACATGAGCTGGTCGGAGTGGAAGGCGGGCGCGGCCGTCTGACGGCACGTCTGACCTTCTTCCGACCTCGCAGTACATCCGGCGGACGGCCGGGAACCCCACCGGTTCCCGGCCGTCCGCCTTTTCCGCGGGTGGCGACGATCCGCCGCGGCGGGGTGACGGTGACCGAAAACGCCTGACCGGAGGCCCTGGAGTCTGACTAGGGTCGGGGGATGACGATCCGAGCTCTGCCCGTGCCCCCGACCAACACCCAGGTGGACGACTGGTGGGCGGTCCTGGTCGCCGCCTCGGCCGCCGACGTGCCGCAGCTGCCCGCGCCCTCCCGGCTGGAGGTCGCCGGGCGGCTGTGCGTGGCGCCGGCCCGAGCCCGGGCCGCGCTCTGGGCGACGGACGAGGCACAGGGCGTGGCGGGCCTGCTCCTGTTCACGGACGAGGCCAACCGCCACACGGCGTACCTGGACGTGCTGACGGTACGTCCGGACGCGCGCCGGCGGGGCATCGGCAGCGCCCTGTGGGCCGAGGTCCGCGAGGAACTGCTCGCGCAGGGGCGGACCTCGGTCGCGGCGATGGTGGACCTGGGCGGGCCCGGGCAGGCGTTCGCGGAGTCGCTCGGGTTCGAGAACGTCCTGCCCATGGCCTGGTACACGCAGGACGTGCCGCCCCGGCAAGGTGACCGGGGTACGGATCAGAGCGCGGCCCCGGCCGCGCCGGGGTACGAACTGCTCGCCTGGCACGGCCTGGTGCCGGACGACCGTGCGGGCGCCGTGGCCAAGGCGCACGGGGCGATGGAGGACGCGCCCATGGGGGACATGGACGAGAGGATCGAGTCATGGACGGCCGAGCGGCTGCACGCGGCGCACCGGCTGATCCTGGACCGGGGCGGCGAGCTGACCACGGTCGCCGCGGTCACCGGGGCGGGCGAGGTGGCCGCGTACACCGAGCTGGTGCTGCCGGACCCCGGCGGCGCCCGCGCCCTCCAGTACGACACGGTCGTCGTACCCGCCCACCGGGGCCACGGCCTCGGGCGCGCGGTGAAGCTGCGCATGCTGGAGCTGGCCGCGCACCGGTATCCCGCGCTGCGGCAGATCGCCACGACCGTCGCGGACGAGAACACCCCGATGCGCGCGGTCAACGAGGCCCTGGGCTACCGCCGCGAACGCGAGGCGGCGTACTACCAGCTCAAGCTGTAGCGACGCCCCCGGCTGGTCAGTACCCAAGGGGGTGGGCGGAGAGCCAGGTGGAGTGGCGGTCGCGCAGGCGGTCCCGTTCCTCGGGGGTCGGGAGGATGACGTCCGCGCCACCGTCGTACGGGTGGTGGATGCGGGCGGCGCCGGTGTCGGTCACGAAGACACCGGCCAGCTCGTCGTCGGCCACCGCCCGCAGCAGCCCGTCCAGGCAGCCGCGCCGCCAGACGCGGCGGTCGGCGTAGAAGTACCAGCGGCTGTGGCCGTCGGGGTCGGGGTCTGTGGTGTCCTCCAAGGTGGTCCACAGCGTGCCCTCGGGGTGGAGGGCACGACGCTGCGGCCACCGGTCCGTGTGCTCATCGAGGTCCGACCAAGCGGTCGTCACCACGTACACCTCGCCGCCCGCGAACAGCTCGTCGAGGACCGTGTTGTACCGGTCCAGGACGATGCCGTACTCCGCCTCGTCCTGCGCGTACCGCCTCGACTCCGGGAGGCTGTGGAAGCGCACCCAGCGGTCGGCGTACGCGGACTTCAGCTCGTGCGGGAGTCGCGGCCCGGGAGCCCACTGGTCCCGCCAGAGCAGGCTCAGCCGGGCGTGCGCCGGGTCGGGGAGCGCCGGACTCACGCGCCCGGCGCGGGGGCCACGCCGATCGGGCAGCTGACGCCCGTGCCGCCGATGCCGCAGTAGCCGCCCGGGTTCTTGTCGAGGTACTGCTGGTGGTAGGCCTCCGCCGGCCAGAACGGGCGGTCCGTCGCCGGGAGGATCGCCGTGGTGATCCGGCCGAGGCCCGAGGCGGTGAGGACCTGCTGGTAGGTCTCGCGGGAGGCCTCCGCCGCCTGCTGGTGGGCAGGGGAGTGGGTGTAGAGCGCGGAGCGGTACTGGGTGCCCACGTCGTTGCCCTGGCGGAAGCCCTGGGTCGGGTCGTGGGACTCCCAGAAGAGCTTGAGGAGGGTGGTGTACGAGACCTGCGCCGGGTCGAAGACCACGCGGACGACCTCCGTGTGGCCGGTCTGGCCCGAGCAGACCTCCTCGTAGGCCGGGTTCTCGGTGAAGCCGCCCTGGTAGCCGGCCAGGGTGGTCCAGACCCCGGGGGTCTGCCAGAACTTGCGCTCCGCGCCCCAGAAACAGCCCAGCCCGAAGTCGGCGACCTCCAGGCCTTGCGGGTAGGGGCCGGCCAGCGGGTTGCCCAGCACGGTGTGCTTCTCGGGCAGGTCGAACAGAGGCTCCGGGCGGCCCGTAAGGGCCTCCTCGCGGGTGGGGAGCTCGGGCGTGCGGCGGTACGAGAACATGGATTCCCTCCTTGTAGGGATGACAACGGGGACGGGCGGGTCCGGATTCCCGACCCGGCCCGTTCCCGGCCCGCACGTTCCCGTTCCGTCAGTGCGGCAGCGTCGCCGGCGAGCCGCCGTTCGCCTCGTAGCCCGCCACCGCCAGCGCCCGGTACACCGCGTACTGCGCCGCCGGGTCCTCCGAGGCCGACCACGGCAGGGCGCCCACGTAGCCGTCCACGTGCCGGACCTGCTCCATGGCCTCCGCCCAGCGCTCCATGTTGACCAGGAACAGCAGCAGCAGATGCCGTACGTGCGCCAGCATCGGGTCGTCCTGGCGCGCCGTGTGGACCGCGTACAGCGCGCCCTCCACCGCCCGCGTCACGACCGCGCTCTGGTAGAAGCTCCCGATCAGGACCACGTCCGGCAGGTTCTCGTACACCGCGAACAGCGGCAGCGCCGCCAGCAGCGAGCCCTGCGGGGCGCGGGCCGCGGCCGCGTGCGAGAAGGCGTCCGCGTGCTCCCGCGAGCCGTGCCACTTCCCGCACCAGTAGTGCAGCGCCGCCAGATGCGCGCCCATGTGCGCCGGCGCCCGGTCCATGACCTTCGCCCACAGCACGTCGAACTCGGCCTCCGAGTACGCGAGCCCCCGCGCGATGGCCAGCTCGGTGATGTACGGGACCGGGTCGCCCGGCGACAGCAGCGCCGCCTTGCGGCACGCCTCCCGCGCCTCCTCCAGGATGATCCGGTGGTCCTGCGAGCCGACCCCGCCCGAGCTCCGCCACGCCTGCTGCACCAGCAGTTCCGCGTGCACCTGCGCGCCGCCGGCGTCCTTCTCCGCCTCCAGCCGCCACGCCTTCAGCCACTGCGCGCCCACCCCGGGCTGCTGCACGAGCTCCAGCGCCGCCGCCCCGCCGAAGGCCTGCACGCGCTGCCAGCGCTGCTCACCGTCCTTCGGGGTCCCGGCGAGCAGCTGGGAGGCGGCCTGCCACTGGCCGGTGCCGCGGACGTGGTCCAGGGCGTCCATCAGGTCCTGGTCCGGCCCGGGGATCCGGATGTCGAGATCCTCCTGCCGGTCGAATCCGTAGTTCGCGGGGTCGGCGGCGTCCGGGCTGCCGGGGGCGACCAGCCGGATGCCGCCGCGCTTGCGCCGTATGTACGGACTGATGACGAACACGATCATCAGGATCGTGAACAGGAACCACAGAATCTCCATGCCTCAAGCGAACCAGACCGAGGGTGCCGCAGGCCAATGGCGGTCCATCGGCGGTCCACGGCCCGGCCGGGAGAGCAGCGATCCCCAAGGGGGGCTTAGGCTCTGCCCATGAGCGACGACAGCCACGAGCACCAGAGCTTCGAGACCCGCGCGATCCACGCGGGCAACACGGCGGACCCGCTGACCGGCGCGGTCGTACCGCCGATCTATCAGGTCTCCACGTACAAGCAGGACGGCGTCGGGGGTCTGCGCGGCGGCTACGAGTACAGCCGCAGCGCCAACCCGACCCGCACCGCGCTGGAGGAGAACCTCGCGGCGCTGGAGGGCGGCCGGCGCGGGCTCGCCTTCGCGTCCGGGCTCGCCGCCGAGGACTGCCTGCTGCGCACGATGCTCTCCCCGGGCGACCACGTGGTCATCCCCAACGACGCCTACGGCGGCACCTTCCGCCTCTTCGCGAAGGTCGTCTCCCGCTGGGGCGTGGAGTGGTCGGTGGCCGACACCTCCGACGCGGCTGCCGTGCGCGCCGCCCTCACCCCCAAGACCAAGCTCATCTGGGTCGAGACCCCGTCCAACCCGCTGCTCGGCATCACCGACATCGCCGTGGTCGCCGACATCGCGCGCACCGCCGGCGCCCGGCTGGTCGTGGACAACACCTTCGCCTCCCCCTACCTCCAGCAGCCCCTCGCGCTGGGCGCGGACGTGGTCCTGCACTCGCTGACCAAGTACATGGGCGGGCACTCCGACGTGGTCGGCGGCGCGCTGGTCACCGCCGACGCGGCGCTGGGCGAGGAACTGGCCTACCACCAGAACGCCATGGGCGCGGTCGCCGGACCGTTCGACTCGTGGATCGTGCTGCGCGGCATCAAGACCCTGGCCGTACGGATGGACCGGCACGCGGAGAACGCGACCAAGGTCGCCGAGATGCTGACCCGCCACCCCAAGGTCACCCAGGTCCTGTACCCGGGCCTGCCGGAGCACCCGGGCCACGACATCGCCGCCAAGCAGATGCGGAACTTCGGCGGGATGATCTCCTTCCGGGTCGCCGGCGGCGAGGAGGCGGCGGTCGAGGTCTGCAACCGCGCCAAGCTGTTCACGCTGGGCGAGTCCCTCGGCGGCGTCGAGTCCCTGATCGAGCACCCGGGCCGCATGACGCACGCGTCGGTGGTGGGCTCGGCCCTCGAGGTCCCGGCGGACCTGGTCCGCCTGTCGGTGGGCATCGAGAACGCCGACGACCTCCTCGCGGACCTGGTTCAGGCCCTGGGCTGACCGCCGTACTCCTGGAGGGCTGGGGTCACCAGCCCTCCAGGGGCGGTGAGATGTCCGCCGGGGGCGTGGTCCACGGCTGCGTCAGGGCGGCCCAGACCGTGAAGGCCACCGCCGCCGCGCAGAGCAGCGCCCAGCCGAACCTGCGGAGCGCCCGGCGGCGGCGCAGCAGACGGTCGCCGCGGGCCGCAGCGCCGGCCGCCAGACCCGCCGGGACCACCGGGTACGGGCCCTCCATGAGCCGCCTGGCCTGGGCTTCCTTCCGGTCCGGGAATCCGCTCACCGCAGCTCCGCCACGGCCCGGTTGCACAGCACCCGCACCCGCTCGGCCGGCAGCCCCAGCTGCGCCGCCGTGACTTCCTCCGCGACCCCCTCGTAGATCCGCAGGACGAGGACGAGCCGCTCCAGCGGGCTCAGCCGGGCCAGTACGCCGTGGCCGCCCTGGTGGCGCCGGCCGGTGCGGGCGAAGGCGGCGCACAGCTCCTGGCGGGTGAAGTCGTACGGATCGTCCCCGCGCAGCCGCTCCCAGTGCGCGTACGTACGGGCCAGCGCGCCCGCCAGCAGCCGGCGCGCGGGCTCCGGCTCACCGGTCAGCAGGATCGCGACGTGCAGCAGCCGCCCCGCCGCGCCCGCGACGAAGGCCTGGAACTCCGTGTAGGAGCCCGCCCGTTGGTCAACCGCCCGCATGCCTCACATAGTGCGGGCAGCGGGTCCGTCCAGGTCAAGGGTCAGGACGCCGGGCCCGCGTCGGCGACGGCCGCCATCAGCTCCGACAATGACAGGTTGAAGCGGGTCAGCAGCTTCGTGAAGGACTCGCGCTCCTGCTCGCTCCACTCCTCCGTCACGCGCGCCATCAGCTCGCGCCGCGAGGAGCGCACCTCCTCCAGCCGCGCCAGCCCGCGCGGGGACAGGGCGAGCACCACGGCCCGGCCGTCCTCGGGGTGCGAGGTCCGCTTGACCAGTCCGCCGTCGACCAGCGGTGCGACCTGCCTGGTCACGGTGGAGGAGTCGATGCCCATGCCGCCGGCGAGCGCCTTGACGCCCATCGGCCCTTCCAGGTCGAGCCGGTTCAGCAGCAGGTACGCGGCCCGGTCCATCGAATTGCGGGCCTGGCCGACACCGCCCAGGCGGGTCTGCTCGGCGCGCCGCGCGAAGACCGCCACCTGGTGCTGGAGCGCGTCGAGGAGGCCGGCTCCGGCAGGCGCTTCGCCCGCCACGGGCAGATCGGAATTGGCCGGGGATGAAGGCATGGCCGTGGGCTCTCTTCGCATGGGTCCGACAAGGATGGGGGACAGCGTACGCGGCCGTGCGGCGGCTCGTACGGCTCGTACGAGAACTGGTACGGCCGGTCCGCACGGCCGCTCCGAGGCCGTCCCGGATGGCGTGATTTCGCCCTTCTCGCACCCGATCCGCGGGCGGCTCGCGGCGCGACTCCGGGTACCGCTCGGACCCCCTTTGCCGTCCCCCCTTTTCCTCCCCCTCACCTCCCCCACGCGTCCCCTCCGCCGCACTGAGCCCGCCCGCGCGCGTGCTGCGAGACTGGCGACATGAACTACCGCGTGCCCGAGCCCGTCCCGCAGGTCATCCTCGACGACGTCCGGGGGGCTCAGAAGATGCTCTCCGGCGTCTCCCGGGTGACCGCGATGGAGGGCAGCAGGCACCTCTCCTCACTCACCGGCTCCCCGGTCCACCTCAAGTGCGAGAACCTCCAGCGCACCGGCTCCTTCAAACTGCGCGGGGCGTACGTGCGCATCGCCGGCCTGCGTCCCGAGCAGCGGGCCGCAGGCGTCGTGGCGGCCTCCGCCGGCAACCACGCGCAGGGCGTGGCGCTGGCCTCCTCCCTCCTCGGGGTCCGCTCCACGGTGTTCATGCCCCTCGGCGCGCCGCTGCCCAAGGTGGCCGCGACCCAGGAGTACGGCGCCGAGGTGCGCATGCACGGGCACGTCGTCGACGAGACCCTGGCCGCCGCCCAGGAGTACGCGGACCGCACCGGCGCGGTGTTCATCCACCCCTTCGACCACCGCGACATCATCGCGGGCCAGGGCACGGTGGGCCTGGAGATCCTCGAGCAGTGCCCCGAGGTGCGCACGATCCTCGTCGGCATCGGCGGCGGCGGTCTCGCGGCCGGTGTCGCGGTCGCCGTGAAGGCGCTGCGCCCCGACGTGAAGGTGATCGGCGTCCAGGCGGCGGGCGCGGCCGCCTACCCGCCCTCGCTGAAGGTCGGGCACCCCGTGTCGATCGACAACCCGAACACGATGGCGGACGGTATCAAGGTCGGCCGCCCCGGCGACGTCCCCTTCAAAATCATCGGCGAACTCCTCGACGACGTGCGTACGGTGTCCGAGGACGCGCTCTCCAGTGCCCTGCTGCTGTGCCTGGAGCGGGCCAAGCTGGTGGTCGAGCCGGCCGGGTGCAGCCCGGTCGCCGCGCTGCTGAGCGAGCCCGAACGGTACGGCGGGGGCCCGGTGGTGGCCGTCCTGTCGGGAGGGAACATCGACCCGCTGCTGCTCCAGCGGATCCTGCGCCACGGCATGGCGGCGGCGGGCCGGTACCTGTCGCTGCGGCTGCGCGTGACGGACCGGCCGGGAGCCCTGGCCGGGCTCTTGGCGGTGTTGTCGGTGGTCGATGCGAACGTACTCGATGTGAGCCATGTACGGACCGACCCGCGGCTCGGGCTCACGGAGGTGGAGGTGGAGCTGCACCTGGAGACGAAGGGCCCGGAGCACTGCGCGGAGGTCGCGCGCTCGCTGCACAGCGCGGGGTACAAGGTGATGAGCTGAGGCTGGCGACTCGCGATATAACGCGATAACGTGCGCCGGGTGCGGGGAGGCGGAGCGATGTCCCCGTTGGGCCGGGCGAGGGATGTCCGGCGCTCATAAGCTTTGCCTGCGAATGACCGGATTTCAGCTGGCCCGATTCACACTGGGAGAATCCATATGCCAGGCGCGATCTATGCCGAAGGCCTGGTCAAGACCTTCGGCGACGTACGGGCTCTGGACGGCGTGGACCTCGATGTTCCCGAGGGCACCGTCCTGGGTCTGCTCGGCCCCAACGGCGCGGGCAAGACCACGACCGTGCGTGTCCTGACCACCCTGCTCCGCCCCGACAGCGGCAAGGCCGTCGTCGCCGGCATGGACGTACTCAGACATCCCAACGAAGTCCGCCGCGCCATAGGCCTGTCCGGCCAGTTCGCCGCCGTCGACGAATACCTCACCGGCCGCGAGAACCTCCAGATGGTCGGCCAGCTCTACCAGATGAAGGCCAAGGCGGCGAAGGCGCGGGCCGACGAACTCCTCGAGCGCTTCAACCTCTCCGACGCCGCCGACCGCACCGCCAAGACCTACTCCGGCGGCATGCGCAGGCGCCTCGACCTCGCGGCCGCCCTCGTCGTCAGCCCGCCCGTGATGTTCATGGACGAGCCGACCACCGGACTCGACCCCCGCAACCGCCAGCAGCTGTGGGGCATCATCCAGGAACTGGTCGCCGGCGGCACCACCCTGCTGCTCACCACCCAGTACCTGGAGGAGGCCGACCACCTTGCGCACGACATCTGCGTGGTCGACCACGGCAAGGTCATCGCGCGCGGCACCTCCGACCAGCTAAAGGCCCGTACGGGCGGCGAGCGCGTGGAGGTCGTCGTCCACGAGCGCGACCACATCGCGGTCGCGAGCGAGGTGCTCGCCGCCTTCGGCAAGGGCGAGACCACCGTCGAGGAGCACACCCGCAAGCTCACCGTGCCCGTGTCGGGCGGCGCCAAGCTGCTCGCCGAGGTCATCCGCGAGCTGGACGGCCGGGGCATCGAGATCGACGACATCGGGCTGCGCCGCCCGACCCTCGACGACGTGTTCATCTCCCTGACCGGCCACGCGGCCGCACGGGCCGCCGACGAGAACGGCGACGGCGAGCCCGTCGCCGACGCCAAGGGCCGCAAGGCGGCGCGGAAGGAGACGGCGAAGTGACCCTCACCTCCCCGACCCCGGCCTCCCCGGGCTCCCCGGGCTCCTCCCCGGTCCAGGACCTGGCAGCCCCCCGCCCGCGCGGCGGCCTCGTCCAGGGCGTCAACGACTCCCTCGTGATAGCCAAGCGGAACCTGATCCGCATGTCCCGGATCCCCGAGATGATCATCTTCGGTGTGATCCAGCCGGTGATGTTCGTCGTCCTCTTCAGCTACGTCTTCGGCGGCTCCATCAGCGTCGGCGGCAACACCTCGCCCGCCGCCTACCGCGAGTTCCTGATGGCCGGCATCTTCGCCCAGACCGTCACCTTCGCCACCGCCGGCGCGGGCGCGGGCATCGCCGACGACATGCACAAGGGCCTCATCGACCGCTTCCGCTCGCTGCCCATGGCCCGCGGCGCGGTCCTGACCGGCCGGACGCTCGCCGACCTCGTCCAGACCGCGCTGACCATCGTGGTCCTCGCGATCGTGGCCCTGATCGTCGGCTGGCGCACCCACACGAGCATCGGCGAGGTGCTCGCCGGCTTCGCGCTGCTGCTCCTGCTCGGCTACGCCTTCTCCTGGATCGGCGCCCTGATCGGCCTGTCGGTGCGCACCCCGGAGGCGGCCACCTCGGGCGGGCTGATCTGGCTCTTCCCGCTGACGTTCATCTCGAACGCCTTCGTCCCCTCCGACAACATGCCGACCTTCCTGCGGCACATCGCGGAGTGGAACCCCTTCAGCGCCACCGTCCAGGCGGCCCGCGAGCTCTTCGGCAACCTCCCGCCGGGTTACGAGGCCCCGGCGGCCTGGCCGATGCAGCACCCGGTCCTGGCGTCCCTCCTCTGGTCGCTGCTGATCATCGTGGTCTTCCGGACCCTGGCGGTCCGCAAGTACCGCTCGGCGACCGCGTAGGCCCGTACGCGGACCCCTAGGGGGATCCGTACGCGGACCCGAACGCACCGATGCCCGGCCGGGAGGACCCGGCCGGGCATCGGCGTGAGAACGGGGTGGGTGATCAGCCGGTGAAGGGCTTGACGTCGAGGATCTTGACGGAGGCCTTCTTGCCGTTCGGCAGCTCGTACTCGGCGTCCTCGCCGATCGCCTTGCCCAGCACACCGCTGCCGAGCGGGGACTGGGGCGAGTACGTCTCGAAGTCCGAGGACGCGTACTCACGCGAGGCCAGCAGGAACTCCATGGTGTCGTCCTCGTCGCCATCGAAGGCGATCTTGACGAGCGTGCCGGGGGCCACCACGCCCTCGGCCGCGGGCGCGGTCCCGACCTTGGCGTTCTCCAGGAGCTGCGTCAGCTGTCGGACGCGGAGCTCCTGCTTGCCCTGCTCTTCCTTCGCCGCGTGGTAACCGCCGTTCTCACGCAGGTCGCCCTCCTCGCGGGCGGCTGCGATCTTCGTGGCGATCTCCGTGCGGGCGGGACCAGAGAGGTAGTCCAGCTCTGCCTTCAGCTGGTCGTACGCCGCCTGGGTCAGCCAGGTGACGCTTTCGCTCGTCTGGGTCACGGGGTGCTCCTCGTCGGTACAGGGGACTACAAGGCCGCCAGCGGCGGACGAAACCACGAGCCTAACAATTCGGGAAGAAAAGGGGGAGGACCCGCGAGTCCGATCGGCCGCCGTCCGGGTCGCGAACCCTGTGCTCAGCGGGCCGCCGGCTGGCAGCCGACCAGCTCGATCATCGTGGCGCGGCTCGTGGTCTTCAGCGAGACGACCTCGTCCACGCGCGCCTCGGCCTGCGCGAACGTGAAGTCCGCCCGGCCGACCTCGCCGTGCTCCTCGTCCTGCGAGCTGAGCGTGCACACCCCTGTGACCGAGGACTCCTTGCGGACCTCCAGGTGCACCTTCACCTCGGTGTCCGAGACCACCTGGAACTTGATCACCTCGGCGCTGACGCTCTGCCCGGCGATGTAGTCCCAGCCGATCCACCCGACCACGCCCAGCAGCAGGGCCCCCATCGCGGCACCCACGACCTTGAGCTTCCGATCCGCACGCACGTCCGCCGACCGGCCATAACGACCCTCGGGCAGCCCCTCGCGCACCGCGCTCATCGATCGTTCCTTCCGCCAGGGCGGGGCCGGATCCGTGGGGACCCACCCCCGGAATTTTCCGCCCCCCGATTCGGTCACTATAGAAGCCGACTGTCACGCCGAATTGCAGAGGATCCCGTCTTGACCGAGCAGCTTCGACTGATGGCCGTCCACGCCCACCCCGACGACGAGTCGAGCAAGGGCGCGGCCACCATGGCCAAGTACGTGTCCGAGGGGGTGCCCGTGCTGGTCGTGACCTGCACCGGGGGCGAGCGCGGCTCCGTGCTGAACCCCAAGCTCCAGGGTGACAAGTACATCGAGGAGAACATCCACGAGGTGCGGCGCAAGGAGATGGACGAGGCGCGCGAGATCCTCGGCGTCGAGCAGGAGTGGCTCGGATACGTCGACTCCGGCCTGCCCGAGGGGGACCCGCTGCCGCCGCTGCCCGAGGGCTGCTTCGCGCTCGCGGACGTCGACGAGGCCGCCGGCGAGCTCGTGAAGAAGATCCGGGCCTTCAAGCCGCAGGTCGTCACCACGTACGACGAGAACGGCGGCTACCCGCACCCCGACCACATCATGACCCACAAGATCTCGATGGTCGCCTTCGACGGCGCGGCCGACACCGAGAAGTACCCGGAGGCCGAGTTCGGCCCGGCGTACCAGCCGCAGAAGCTCTACTACAACCAGGGCTTCAACAAGCCGCGCACCGTCGCCCTGCACGAGGCGCTGCTCTCGCGCGGCATGGAGTCCCCGTACGGGGAGTGGCTGGAGCGGTGGAAGGAGTTCGAGCGCACCGAGCGGACGCTGACCACCCACGTGCCCTGCGCGGACTTCTTCGAGATCCGTGACAAGGCGCTCGTCGCCCACGCGACGCAGATCGACCCGGACGGCGGCTGGTTCCGCGTTCCGATGGACGTCCAGAGGGAGGTCTGGCCCACGGAGGAGTACGAGCTCGCGAAGTCGCTCGTCGACACTTCCCTCCCCGAGTCCGACCTCTTCGCGGGCATCCGGGAGAATGCGTAGCTATGAGCGCTACGCAGGCAGCACTGACCCAGCTCCTCCCGCTGGCGGGTGACACCTTCGACAAGAACAAGGTGACCCCCGGCATCCTGGGCTTCATCGTGTTCGCGGCCCTCGCCGTCGGCGTGTGGGCCCTGATGAAGTCGATGAACCGGCACATGGGACGGGTGGACTTCCAGGAGGCCCCTGAGCCGGGTTCCTCGAGCGCGGAAGCCAAGCGGACCCCGTAGGAGTCCCGCCCAGGGGTGCCGCGCAGCCCGGACGTCCGGCCTGCGCGGCATACGCCTGCCCGGTGGCGCACCCCCTGCGCGGTCGGCACACGCCTGAGGCGGCACCGGGCCCGCAGGATGCCCCCGACGCGGAGCGATCCAGCCCCGCCGGCGTTTGAGGCGCGGGGGTCCGGGGGCCGGCCCCCGGCAACGGCGGCGCGGCGGAGGGAAGCGGAGCGGCCATCCCGGCGAGGCGGCCATCCCGGCGAGGCGTGCACCCGGAGTGGGGCCCGACCGGCCCGATCCCATACGCGCCCCCGGGCCCGCCGCAGGCGTCACGGCAGCGGGACGCCCATGATCTCCCGCGAGTGGAGGTTGGGCACCAGGCCCAGCCGCCACGCCTGCCAGCCCTCCGCCGGATCCACCCCGCGGCCCAGGATCACCGCGTACGCCTCCAGGCAGTCCTCCAGCCGCCCGTCCCGCGCCGGATGCGGTGACCCGGCCAGCCGGTCCAGCTCGGACCGCGCCTCTTCCTGCGCCCCCGGCACCGTCAGATCGGCGTAGGGCAGCATCGTGCACCGCAGGAACCGCGCCCAGTCCTCCCCGCGCCGGTCCCCGTACGAGATGAACAGCCGCACCGCCTCCTCGCACAGACCCAGCGCCTGCGACACCTTGGCGTTGCCCGCGTCCACCACCGCCAGCTCCAGGCAGGTCCACGCCTCGCCGTGCGCCAGCCCGATCCGCCGGAAGTCCGCCCGCGCGTCCACCAGCAGCTGCCGCGCGAAGCCGGAGTTCTTCAGGTTGCCCGTCTGCGCCGCACGCTGGTCGCGCGTCACCCGCCCCGAGTGGTGCCGCGCGTGCGCCAGCCCGTACACGTCCCGCATCCGCGAGAACATCGTCCGGGCCCGCTCCAGCTCCCGCACCGCCTGATCGCGCTCGCCGGCCTCCTCCAGCGCCTGCCCGAGGTAGTACAGCGTCCACGCCTCCCCGCGGGCGTCCTCCGCCTCCCGGTGCCGGGCGAGCGCATCGCGCAGCCGCTCCAGGGCCGGGCCCGGATCCCCGTCCACCACCCGCGCGCGGCCCAGCTGGGTCAGCGCCCACGCCTGACCGCGGTCATCGCGCGTGCGCCCGTACAG
This sequence comes from Streptomyces sp. cmx-11-4, assembly GCA_049998195.1. GTDB lineage: Bacteria > Actinomycetota > Actinomycetes > Streptomycetales > Streptomycetaceae > Streptomyces. Next base: position 45,088 of record JAEBET010000008.1, on the reverse strand, counting down.
GTCGAGGGCGAGCCGCAGCTCCGCCTCCGCCCGCTTCACGTGGCCCAGCCGCAGGAAGACCTGGCCCAGCTGGAAGTGCGCCCACGCCTCACCGTGCACGCTCTCGTTCTCCCGGTGCAGCTCCAGGGACCGCTCCAGCAGCGCCATGGCCTCCGCGAGGTGCGCCCGGTCGCGCTCCACGGCCGCCAGCGCGTGCAGGCCCCACGCGCGGTCGCCCGCCAGCTCCGGCGGCTCCTGGAGCACCAGCGCCTCGCGGATGCGGGCCGCGGCCTCCGGGAGGTTGCCCTGGTGGTGCAGGGTGATGCCCAGCGAGATCAGGGCCATGCCCGCCCCCGCCTCCTGGTGGGCCTCCATGTACTGGTCCACCACCGACGTCAGCGTCGTGCGGGCCTTGTCCAGCTCGCCCAGCTGCCGCGCCGCGATACCCGTACGCCACTGCACCGACCGCACCAGCCGCCCCTGCCGGCCGGCCTCCACCGCCTGGGTGAGCTCGTTGATCTCACCGAGCCGGTACAGGTCCCCGCGCAGCAGGCAGAAGTCGCACAGCGCGCCGAGCAGGTCCAGTACCGCCTGCTGGTCCACCCCCTCCGAGTGCCGCAGCGCGGCCGTGATGAAGCTGGACTCGTCGTCCAGCCAGCGCAGGGCCGCGTCCAGCGAGGTGAAGCCGTGCACGCCGAACTGGTGGGCGCGCGTCGACATCTTCCCGTCGACCATCCGGATCACCGAGTCCGCCAGCTGCGCGTACACATGGATCAGCCGCTCGTGCGCGGCCGCCGCCTCCGCCCGGTCCTCCTCCGCTTCCAGCCGCTCCGCCGCGTACGCGCGCACCGCGTCGTGCATCCGGAACCGCTGGCCCCGCACGCGCTCGATCAGCCCCGCCTCGTACAGCTCCTCCAACGCGCGCAGCGCCGCCTGCTCGGGTACGTCGGCCAGCGCGGCCGCGGCGGCGCCGCCGAGCGAGGCCCGCCCGGCCAGCGGCAGCCGCCGCAGCAGCAGCCGGGCCGGCCCGCCGAGGCGGCCGTCGGCGGCCCGCAGCGCCAGCTCCACCGGGTGGCCGGGCCCCGCGTCGGGCACCAGGCCCTCGCGGGCCAGCGGGATCAGCATCCGCAGCGCCAGCGGGAGTCCGCCGCCGCGCTCCACCACCCCGGCCGCGGCCGCGTCCGTGTCCCGGGGCGGGGCGGCCGCCCGTACCAGCTCCGCGGCGTCCGCATCGGCCAGCCGGTCCACCGGCAGCTGGTGCACCCAGGCCGCCAGGTCCGCGGGCAGCTCCAGCGGCTCCCGCGCCGTCACGAGCACCAGGCTCTCCGACCGCTCCGGCACCAGCGTCCGTACCTGCGCCGGGTCGACGGCGTCGTCGAGCACCACGGTCACCGGCAGGCCCTGGAGGTGCTGGTGGTACAGCTCGCCCAGCCGGCGCACCTGCTGCTCCGCCGAGGCCCCTTCCCGAAAGAGCAGCTGCTCGCGCGGGGCGCCCAGCCGGTTCAGCAGGTGCAGCAGTGCCTCCCGCGTCGACAGCGGCGCCTCGCCGCCCGGCGAGCCGCCCCGCAGGTCCACCAGGCACGCGCCCCGGAACTGGTCCCGCAGCCCGTGCGCGGCCCGCAGGGCCAAAGCCGTCCGGCCCACCCCCGGCTCCCCGTGCAGCACCACGACGACCGGGCGGGTCTCCGTGCTGGCGCGGGCCGCCTGCACCCACTGGGCGATCCGTGTCAGCTCCGCCTTCCGGCCCGTGAACGGGCCGGCCGGCTGCGGAAGCTGCCCGAAGGACTGCTCCAGGGCGCTGCGCCTCCGTGCCTCCGCGCTGCGGTCCGTGCCGCGCAGCTGCGGGGCGCTGCGGGGTGGCGTACGGGGTGTCCGCGCCGCCGCGGTCACCGCGCGCTGCTGCTCCAGGAAGGGCCGTATACCGCGCACCTCCAGTGCCGACAGCCACTGCAGCCTCAGCTGCTCGGGCCCGCCCGGACGTCCCCGTTCCCCGGCCCGCCGGTTCGCCGCCGGCAGGTGCAGTGCCGTCACCTTCGCCACGGTCGCGACCGCCCCCGCGACGCCCGTCACCGCCCCCACGGTCAGGGCCGTACCGGCCGCTACACCCAGCGCCAGGTCCGCCCCGACGGCCGATGCTGCCGCAACCGCCGCGACCAGCAAGGCCGTTGAGGTGCTCCCCTGTCGGAAGGCCTCACCGAGCGACTGGTCGCCGGCCGCCGCCTCGTCCAGGGCCCGCACGTACGCCTCGTACTCCGGATCCGCACTCACGGCGAGCGCGTCCAGCGCCTCCCGGGCCCGGGCCAGCAGCGCCGCCTGATCCACCGGCGCACCCGCCACCGCCCGCCGCGCCTCCTCCTCCACCGCCCGCTCCAAGAGCCGCTCGGCCTCACTGCGATGGCTGTCCCGCATCGGCATCCCCCTTGGAGAGCTCCGGCAACGTGCCCCAAGTGTCCGTCGGGACGCCCGGGAGCGCGAGGGAATCTGAGCTAGTTCAGAGGGAGTTGGCAGTCCGTGCACAGGCTGTGACCATCCCGCTGCCGCGCCGTCCCCGGTGCGGCCGACGCCGCCGCCCGGAGCCCGCAGGTCCGCCCCGCGGGGGCCGCCCCGACCTCCGGACCGCTACCCGCGACACCTGGACGCACGACCTGCCCCCGCTCCTTCGGCGCCGATCTGATCTCTTGCGGCAGGATGTCCCCATGCCGAACCGCCTCGAGAACGAGACCTCGCCGTATCTGCTCCAGCACGCAGACAACCCCGTGGACTGGTGGCCGTGGTCGCCGGAGGCATTCGCGGAGGCGCGGGAGCGGGGGGTGCCCGTCATGCTCAGCGTCGGCTACTCCAGCTGCCACTGGTGCCATGTGATGGCGCACGAGTCCTTCGAGGACGAGCCGGCCGCCGCCTACATGAACGAGCACTTCGTCAACATCAAGGTGGACCGCGAGGAGCGTCCCGACGTCGACGCCGTCTACATGGAGGCCGTGCAGGCCGCCACCGGCCAGGGCGGCTGGCCGATGACCGTGTTCCTGACCCCGGACGCCGAGCCGTTCTACTTCGGGACCTACTTCCCGCCCGAGCCCCGGCACGGGATGCCCTCCTTCATGCAGGTCCTCGAAGGCGTGCGGACCGCGTGGGTGGGGCGGCCCGAGGAGGTGGCCGAGGTCGCGCGGCGGATCGTACAGGACCTGGCCGGGCGACAGTTGGACTACGGGAGGGCCGGCGCGCCCGGGCCCGAGGAGCTCGCGCAGGCGCTGCTCGGGCTGACGCGGGAGTACGACGCCACGCGCGGCGGATTCGGCGGGGCCCCGAAGTTCCCGCCGTCCATGGTGCTGGAGTTCCTGCTGCGCCACCACGCCCGGACCGGGTCCGAGGGCGCGCTGCAGATGGCCGCCGACACGTGCGAGGCCATGGCCCGGGGCGGGATCTACGACCAGCTCGGCGGCGGGTTCTCCCGGTACTCCGTGGACCGGGAGTGGGTCGTGCCGCACTTCGAGAAGATGCTGTACGACAACGCGCTGCTGTGCCGGGTGTACGCCCACTTGTGGCGGGCCACCGGCTCGGACCTCGCGCGTCGGGTCGCCCTGGAGACGGCCGACTTCATCGTCCGGGAGCTGCGCACCGACCAGGGCGGCTTCGCCTCCGCCCTCGACGCCGACAGCGAGGACCCGGTCAGCGGCAAGCACGTGGAGGGGGCGTACTACGCCTGGACCCCCGCCGAGCTGCGGGAGGTGCTCGGCGAGGACGACGGGAACCTGGCCATCGGGTACTTCGGGGTGACCGAGGAGGGCACCTTCGAGCACGGCAGGTCCGTACTCCAGCTGCCCCAGGACGGTCCGGCGGCCGACGCCGAGCGGATCGCGTCGATCCGGGCCCGGCTGTTCGCGGCCCGGCAGACGCGGCCCGCGCCCGGGCGGGACGACAAGGTCGTCGCCGCCTGGAACGGGCTCGCCGTCGCCGCGCTCGCCGAGTGCGGGGCCTTCTTCGAGCGGCCCGACCTGGTCGAGCGGGCCACCGAGGCCGCTGATCTGCTGGTGCGCGTGCACATGGACGGCCGGGCCCGGCTGGCGCGGACCAGCAAGGACGGCCAGGTGGGCGCCAACGCGGGCGTGCTGGAGGACTACGGCGACGTGGCCGAGGGGTTCCTCGCGCTGGCGTCGGTGACCGGGGAGGGGGTCTGGCTGGAGTTCGCCGGGTTCCTCGTCGACCTGGTGCTGGACGGGTTCACCGCCGAGGACGGTTCGCTGTACGACACCGCGCACGACGCGGAGAAGCTGATCCGCCGTCCGCAGGACCCGACCGACACGGCCGCGCCGTCCGGCTGGACCGCGGGCGCCGGCGCCCTGCTCTCGTACGCCGCGCACGCCGGTTCGCAGGCCCACCGTACGGCGGCCGAGCGGGCGCTCGGGGTGGTACACGCCCTCGGGCCGCGCGCTCCGCGCTTCATCGGGCACGGACTGGCGGTGGCCGAGGCACTGCTGGACGGGCCGCGCGAGGTGGCGGTCGTCGGTCACCCGGACGATCCGGCGCGGGCGGCGCTGCACCGGACCGCGTTGCTGGGGACGGCTCCTGGGGCGGTCGTGGCGACCGGCCTGCCGCTCGCGGCGGACGGCAGCGGCGGGGAGTTCCCCCTGCTGGCCGAGCGCACACTCGTGCACGACCTTCCGACGGCGTATGTGTGTCGACATTTCGTCTGCGCGCGGCCTACGACGGATCCGGTCGAGTTGGCAGAGCAGTTGGGTACGGTTCGACCCTGAAGTACCCGGAGTGCCGTCAATTCCGGTTACTGATATATCGATGAAGAAACCGGCTTTTTATCTGTGCTGCGCCTGAGTGTCAGTTCTCTGTCTAATCTCGTGTCGTTCGAGCGTCACCGTTTCGAGAGTCACCGTTCCGGGAGACACCGAGATGGCGCACTGGGGGGTGCGCGCTAGGGGGATGCGGAGGCGGCGGGCCGGGGGGCCCGCCGTGAGCCTCCGGGGGGTTTAACGATCGCCGCCAGGGGTTGCGGCATGTCCGGGGGACAATTTGTTCACTTCTGTGTTCATTTCTGTCATTTCGCTAGCACTCTTCGGGATTGCCGCCTTCACGCTCTGGTGGCAGATGCACGCCTGGCGGACACCGGAGGTACTCGCCTCCACCCGCTTCGACCGCCCCGACGGCGGCGGCGCGCTGGCCTTCTCCCTGCTGCTGCCCGCCCGCCACGAGCAGGCGGTGCTGGAGCACACCATCGACCGGCTCCTCGAGTCGAGCCACACCGACTACGAGATCATCGTGATCGTCGGCCACGACGACCCCGGGACCGCCGCCGTCGCCGAGCGCGCCGCCGCGAAGGAACCAGCCCGGGTCCGGGTCGTCGTCGACCACCACGAGACCAAGAACAAGCCCAAGGCCCTCAACACCGCCCTCCCGACCTGCCGGGGCGACATCGTCGGGGTCTTCGACGCCGAGGACCAGGTCCACCCCGAGCTGCTCGCCCACGTCGACCACGCCTTCCGCTCCACCGGCGCGGACGTGGTCCAGGGCGGGGTCCAGCTCATCAACTTCCACTCCAGCTGGTACAGCCTGCGCAACTGCCTGGAGTACTTCTTCTGGTTCCGCTCCCGCCTGCACCTGCACGCCGAGAAGGGCTTCATCCCGCTCGGCGGCAACACGGTCTTCGTGCGGACCGAGGTGCTCCGCGAGGCCGGCGGCTGGGACCAGGACTGCCTCGCCGAGGACTGCGACCTGGGGGTGCGGCTGTCCTCGGTCGGCAAGAAGGTGGTCGTCGCGTACGACTCCGACATGGTCACCCGGGAGGAGACGCCCGGCTCCCTGGTGAGCCTGCTCAAGCAGCGCACCCGCTGGAACCAGGGCTTCCTCCAGGTGTACCGGAAGAAGGACTGGCAGCAGCTGCCCGGCCGGGGCCAGCGCTGGCTCGCCCGCTACACGCTGATGACCCCCTTCATGCAGGCCGCGTCCGGGGTGATCATCCCGCTCAACTTCGCCGTCGCGGTCTTCCTCGACGTGCCGGTCGGCGTCGCGATCATCACCTTCCTCCCCATGCTCACGGCCATGGTGACGTTCGTCTTCGAGATCGTCGGCCTGCACGACTTCGGCCGGCAGTACGGACTGCGCGTCCGCTTCGTGCACTACGTCAAGCTCGTCGTCGGCGGCCCGTTCTACCAGGTGATGCTGGCGGGCGCGGCGATCCGGGCGGTCTGGCGCGAGCAGCGCGGCCAGGGCGAGTGGGAACTGACCAGCCACACCGGCGCCCACCTCACCGGCGCGCCGGCCGTCACCGCGATCCGAGAGGACAGCCACCAGTGACCGCCACCCTGCCCACGGCCACTGATCCCCAGCCGGGCGCCGCCGCGAACCCGACCGCGACCGCCACCGCGAACCCGACGGCCACCGCCACCGCGAACCCGACGGCGACCGCCGCCGCGAACCCGACCGCCACCGCGACCACGAAGACGACCACCGCCACCGCGACGGCTCCCCGCGTCCCCGCCGAGCGCGGCGCCCCCGGCGTCCGTCCGCCCGTCCTGCCCGTCCGACCGCTCGTGCGCTTCCGCTCCTCCCGCCCGGACCTGCTGCTGTGCGGGGCCCTGCTGCTCGTGATCGTCCTCGTGCAGGGCTGGAACATCACCCACTTCCCGACCCTCAGCGACGACGAGGGCACCTACCTCGCCCAGGCGTGGGCGGTCCAGCAGGGCGACGGCCTCGCCCATTACACGTACTGGTACGACCACCCGCCGCTCGGCTGGATCCAGATCGCGGGGCTGACCTGGCTGCCCTCGCTGTTCGTGCCCGAGTCGATGACCGTCGCGTCGATGCGGTTCGCGATGCTGGCCGTCTCCGCCGCCAGCTCGGTGCTGATGTACGTGCTCGCGCGCCGGCTGTGGCTGCCGCGCTGGGCGGCCGGGCTGGCGATGGGCCTCTTCGGGCTCTCCCCGCTCTCGGTCGTGCTCCAGCGGGAGATCTTCCTCGACAACCTCGCGGTGATGTGGATCCTGCTGGCCTTCTGCCTGGCCGCGTCCCCCAGCCGCCACCTGTGGCACCACTTCGGGTCCGGGTTGGCGGCCGCCACCGCCGTCCTGACCAAGGAGACGATGCTGGTGGTGCTCCCGGCGCTGCTGGTGACGATGTGGCGTCACAGCCACCGCGACACCCGCAAGTTCGCCGTCACCGGAGCCATCACCGCCTGCGTGCTCATCGGACTGGCCTACCCGCTCTTCGCGCTGCTCAACGGCGAGCTGCTGCCCGGCTCCGGGCACGTCTCCCTCATCGACGGGATCACCTACCAGATGGGCCGCGAGGGATCCGGCTTCCTCCTCGACCCCGGTTCCGGCTCGAACGGCGTCCTGCGGTCCTGGCTGTACTACGACACCGTCCTGCCGCTCGGCGGGCTGGCCGGCGCCGTCCTGCTGCTGGCGACCCTGCGCTGGTCGGTCACCGCCCGCGCGCTGGCCGGCCCCGCGCTCGCCGCCGTCATCCTGGCCCTCGTCGCGATGCGGCCCTCGGGCTACCTCCCGGCGATGTACGTGATCCAGGCGCTGCCCTTCCTCGCCCTCGTACTGGCCGGGGGCGCGGCCAGCGTCACGCACGCCGTGCTGCGCCGCCGCCGCTCGCCCGGGGAGCGCCGGCAGTTGGTGTACGCGCGCCGGGCGATGGTCGGCGTCCTGGCCGTGGCGGCCGCGGTGTACGTGCTGCCGCGCTGGTACGAGGGAAACCGGACGGCGCTCACCGTCGACGCGAACGCCCCGTACCGGCAGGCCGCGGCCTGGCTCGGCAGCGAGGTCGACGACCCGGCGCGCACCCGGGTGCTGCTGGACGACGCGCTGTGGCTGGACGCGGTGCACCACGGGTTCGAGCCGGGGCTCGGTGCCATCTGGTTCTACAAGGCCGACCTCGACCCGGCCGTCACCAAGACCCTGCCGGGCGGCTGGCGGGACATCGACTACGTCGTCTCCTCGCCCACGGTGCGCCGTGACGCGGTGGACCTGCCGAACGTGAAGGCCGCGCTGGAGCATTCGACGGCGGTCGCCGTCTTCGGCTCGGGCGAGGACCGCATCGAGATCCGCCGCACCGACCGCAGGGACCGCACCGCCCCCGGCGACCTTGCCGGCCCCGCCGACCGCCAGAGTGGGAGCTGAGTCACCATGAGCGAGGACCTGTGGTCCCTCCCTGCCCCGATCGATCCGGACCTCAGCCTTCCGCAGGCGGTGACCGGCAGCGTCACCCTGATCATCCCGACCTTCAACGAGGCGGGGAACATCGCCGAGTTGCTGCGCCGGCTCGGTGACGCACTGCCCGACCCCGAGCACCTGCCCTGCGCGGTGCTGTTCGTGGACGACTCCACGGACGACACCCCGGCCGTCATCGAGAAGGCTGCCGCCAACCACCCCTTCCCGGTGTCCGTCCTGCACCGGGAGGCCGCCGAGGGCGGCCTCGGCGGGGCCGTCGTCGAGGGGGTCAAGCGGGCGGACACCGACTGGATCGTCGTCATGGACGCCGACCTCCAGCACCCGCCCCACCTGGTGCCCGAACTCGTCGGCGAGGGCGAGCGCACCGGCGCCGACCTCGTCGTCGCCTCCCGCTACATCAGCGGCGGCAGCCGGGCCGGACTCGCCGGCAGCTACCGCGTCGCCGTGTCCCGCGGCGCGACCTGGCTCACCAAGGGGCTGTTCCCGCGCGCCCTGCGCGGGATCAGCGACCCGATGAGCGGCTTCTTCGCGATGCGCCGCTCGGTGGTCACCGCCGAGGCCCTCAAACCGCTGGGTTACAAGATCCTGCTGGAGCTGGCGGTGCGCTGCCGGCCCGCGAAGGTCGCCGAGGTGCCCTTCGTCTTCCAGGACCGCTACTCCGGCGAGTCGAAGTCCACCGCCCGCGAGGGCATGCGCTTCCTCGCACACCTGGCCTCGCTGCGCTCCGCGACCCCGCTGGCCCGGCTGATCGGCTTCGGCTTGATCGGCCTCTCCGGCTTCGTCCCGAACCTGGCCGCGCTGTGGCTGCTCACGCGGGGCGGGATGCACTACCTCCCGGCCGAGATCGTCGCCAACCAGGCCGGGGTCCTGTGGAACTTCCTCCTCATCGAGACCCTGCTCTTCCGCGACCGCCGCCGCCACCGCCACTGGGCGGACCGGATCGGCCGCTTCGCGCTGCTCGCCAACGCCGATCTGCTGCTGCGGATCCCGCTCATCGCGCTGTTCGTCGCCAAGTTCGGCATGGACGTGCTGCCCGCCACCGCCCTCGCGCTGGTCACCACCTTCGTCCTGCGGTTCGCGGCCACCGAAGCGCTCGTCTACCTGCCGCGCACCTCGCGCAAGGCAGGGCGTCACGCCAGGAGTTGACCTGCACAGAAGGGAACCTTTCCATGCGTCTGAAGATCCGGCGGCGAGCCGGGCGGCGGGCCGCCCTGCTGGCCGTCGGGGCGCTGACCGCGGGCCTGCTGCTCACCGCACCCCAGCAGGCCACGGCCGGACCGCCCAATCTGCTCTCCAACCCCGGTTTCGAAACCGCCGGCGCGCCCGGCGCCGACATGCCGTCCTGCTGGTCCAAATCGGGCTGGGGCGACAACGACTTCACCTTCGCGACCGTCCCCGACGCGCACAGCGGCACCAAGGCGATGCGGGTCTCGCTCACCCGCCGGGTGGAAGGCGACCGCAAGGCACTGGTCACCGAGAACACCACCTGCGCACCGACCGTGGCGCCGGGCAAGCAGTACGACCTCTCCGCCTGGTACAAGTCGACCACCCCGGACGTGTCGGTGACGGTGTTCCGGCGGGAGGCCGCGACAGGGAACTGGCAGTACTGGACCGATCTGCAGAATCCACCGGTCAGTGCCGGATGGGCGCGCACGGAGGTCCGTACGCCCGCCGTCCCGCCGGGCACCGACAAGATCGCGTGGGGGCTTTCGGTGTACGGGGTGGGCACGCTCACCACCGACGACTACGCGCTGGAGGAGGTGGGCGCGGTGCCGCCGCAGCCCGCCTGTTCGGGTACGGCGGAGGAGTGCGCCAAGGGCAAGTGGGAGGTGATCCCGGCCAAGAACCCGGTGCGTTCGATGCACGCGGTGGTCCTGAAGAACGGCAAGGTGCTGCTGATCGCCGGTTCGGGCAACGACATCGCCCAGTTCAACGCGGGCACCTTCACCTCGGCCGTCTACGATCCGGCGAACGGCTCGTTCAAGACGATCCCGACCCCGGTCGACATGTTCTGCTCGGGCCATGTGCAGCTGGCCGACGGCCGGGTGCTGGTGATGAGCGGCAACAAGGGGTACCCGTCCGCCGACGGCACGATCGGCTACCAGGGGCTGAAGGACTCGTACACCTTCGACCCGGCGACCGAGACGTACACGAAGACGAACGACATGAACGGCGGGCACTGGTACCCGTCGGCGACGATCCTCGGCAACGGTGACGTGATCTCCTTCGGCGGCCTGAAGGAGGACTCGACGGGCAACGTGACCGCGGAGAAGTTCTCGGCGGCGCAGAACAAGTGGCTGCCGATGAACGAGGTCAACCAGACCTGGTCCTACTGGGGCCTGTACCCGTCCATGATCCTCATGCAGGACGGGCGGCTGTTCTACTCGGGCAGCCACACCTTCGGCAACGGCACCCCGGGCACGGGCGCGTCGATCTACGACTACGACGCCAACACGATCACGGACGTGCCGGGCCTGCGGAACAAGGACCAGCGCGACGAGTCGGCGAGCGTGCTGCTGCCCCCGGCGCAGGACCAGCGGGTCCTGACCATCGGCGGCGGCAACAACGAGACCAATCCGGCGGCGAACCGGATCACCGACATCATCGACCTGAAGAAGCCGAGCCCCGCCTACACGGCGGGCCCGGACATTCCGCTGGGCCTGGTGGACACCGGTACCGGCAAGCGGCCGCAGACCGGAGCCGAGGGCAAGATGTACGCCTCCGCCGTGCTGCTGCCGGACGGCAAGGTGCTGGAGACCGGCGGCGGGCTGCACGACCGGGCCGACCCGGTCTTCGAGGCCTCGTTCTTCGACCCCGCCACCAACACCTACCAGGCGGGCCTGGCCACCGACCCGATCCCGCGGACCTACCACTCGGCGTCCTTCCTGATGCCCGACGGCCGGGTCATGTCGGTCGGTGACAACCCGGGCAACGGCACCTACAACCACAACGTGTCGATCTACACCCCGCCGTACCTGTTCAAGGGGCCGCGCCCGCAGATCACCTCGGTGATCGACACGCGGTGGGTGTACGGGGACACGCAGCGGATCACCGTCAACCGGCCCGTCGCCAAGGCGGAGCTGATCCGTCCGGCGGCGGTCACGCACTCCTCGGACCCCAACCAGCGGTTCGTGGACCTGCCGATGACGGTGGACGGCAACACCATCGACCTGAACGTGACCAGCAACCCGAACCTGGCACCGCCCGGCTGGTACATGCTCTTCGCGGTCGACGCGAACGGCGTTCCGTCGATCGCGACCTGGGTGCACCTGGGCGGGCCGTCGGCACTGGCGGCGACGGCGGAGCCGCCGTCCGCGCACGAGCACACCTTCGCGAACGAACTGGGCGCTGCGAAGCCGAACCCGGCCAAGCGGGACTCCGTACCCGTGGCCCCGACCGTGGCCGGCTGCGACCGGCACTACGGGACGGCCAGTGTGTGCGTCCCGACCCGCTTCCCGGCTGAGGTGAAGGAGACGACGAAGGCCCGCTGCGACTGGCTGGCCGCCCACCGGTACCCGAAGCGCATGAAGGTCCACGGCAGCGACCCGCTGCGCCTGGACCAGGACCGCGACGGCTACACCTGCTGACGGTCCGCGCGGCACGAGCGGACCCCGCCACGCTGCGGCGTGGCGGGGTCCCGGCATACGGCGCGGTCCGGGCGTCCGGTCAGTGCTGGTACGCGGCGAGCGAGATGCCGACGTAGTGGGCCACGAACGCCGCGAGGGTCAGGGAGTGGAAGACCTCGTGGAAGCCGAAGAAGCGGGGGGAGGGGTTGGGGCGCTTCATGCCGTAGATGACCCCTCCCACGCTGTAGAGCAGGCCGCCGACGACCACCAGGACCAGCACGGCGATACCGCCGGTGCGCATGAAGTCGGGGAGGAAGAAGACGGCCGCCCAGCCCATGGCGATGTAGCAGGGGGTGTACAGCCAGCGCGGGGCGCCGACCCAGAAGACCCGGAAGGCGATGCCGGCCGCGGCCGCGAGCCACACCGCCCACAGCAGCGTGCGCCCGGTGGAGGGCGGGAGCAGCAGGACGGTCAGCGGGGTGTAGGTCCCCGCGATGATCAGGAAGATGTTGGCGTGGTCGAGCCGCCGCAGGATGGCCTCGCCCCGGGGACCCCAGGTGCCGCGGTGGTAGACCGCGCTGACGCCGAAGAGCAGGCAGGCCGTGAGGATGTAGACCCCGCAGGCCACGCGTGCCCGGGTCGAGTCGGTGAAGGCCATCAGCACCAGGCCCGCGACCACGACGGCGGGGAACATCCCGAGGTGCAGCCAGCCGCGCATGAGCGGCTTCTCCTCCAGGGCGGTCTCGGCCGCCTCCAGGGCCTGGACGACCGGGGAGGCCTCGGATGCCGTGACGGCGGCGGCGTCAGAAGTCATGCGCGTCATGTTACCTACGGGTCCGTAGGTTTCCGTTAGTCCTCTTTACGGAAGATTGACGGACGTGGCGATGCTCACGTGAGAGGCCCCCTGGACATATGCGCACATGCACCGGATGATCAGATGAGTGCGGTCGACACCGGATGAGCGGAGCGCGAAGCGTCCGGGTCGCAGCCCCCACGGGGCCTACACCAAACAAACCCCTCAACAAGGAGCAATCGTGGCGCGCGACAACGCGGCTCCCACCATCCCGACGACTCACCAGGAGCTGATCTCCTGGGTGGACGAGATCGCAGCCCTCACCCAGCCGGACCGCGTCGTCTGGTGCGACGGCTCCGAGGGCGAGTACGAGCGCCTGTGCGAGGAGCTCGTCGCCAAGGGAACGTTCAAGAAGCTCGACGAGACGAAGCGCCCGAACTCGTACTACGCCGCCTCCGACCCCTCCGACGTCGCGCGCGTCGAGGACCGGACCTTCATCTGCTCCGAGAAGGAAGAGGACGCGGGCCCGACCAACCACTGGAAGGCCCCGTCCGAGATGAAGGAACTCTTCATCGGCGCGGACGGTCAGGAAGGGATCTTCCGCGGCTCCATGAAGGGCCGGACGATGTACGTCGTCCCCTTCTGCATGGGACCCCTCGGCTCCGAGCTCTCCGCGATCGGCGTCGAGATCACCGACTCCGCCTACGTCGCCGTCGCGATGCGCACCATGACCCGCATGGGCAAGCCCGTCCTGGACGAGCTCGGCTCCGACGGCTTCTTCGTCAAGGCCGTCCACACCCTCGGCGCCCCCCTGGAAGAGGGCCAGGCGGACGTGCCGTGGCCGTGCAACACCACCAAGTACATCTCGCACTTCCCCGAGAGCCGCGAGATCTGGTCCTACGGATCCGGCTACGGCGGCAACGCCCTGCTCGGCAAGAAGTGCTACGCCCTGCGCATCGCGTCCGTCATGGCCCGCGACGAGGGCTGGCTCGCCGAGCACATGCTGATCCTCAAGCTCACCCCGCCGCAGGGTGAGGCGAAGTACCTCGCCGCCGCGTTCCCGAGCGCGTGCGGCAAGACCAACCTGGCCATGCTGGAGCCCACGATCCCCGGCTGGACCGTCGAGACCGTCGGCGACGACATCGCCTGGATGCGCTTCGGCGAGGACGGTCGCCTGTACGCGATCAACCCCGAGGCCGGGTTCTTCGGCGTCGCCCCCGGCACCGGCGAGCACACCAACGCCAACGCCATGAAGACGATGTACGCCAACACCGTCTTCACCAACGTCGCGCTGACCCCCGACGGCGGCGACGTGTGGTGGGAGGGCATGACCGAGGAAGCCCCCGCCCACCTGATCGACTGGAAGGGCAACGCCTGGACCCCGGAGTCCGACACCCCGGCGGCCCACCCCAACGCCCGCTTCGCCGTCCCCGCCGCCCAGTGCCCGACGATCGCCCCCGAGTGGGAGGACCCCAAGGGCGTCCCGATCTCCGCGATCCTCTTCGGCGGCCGCCGCGCCTCCGCCGTGCCGCTGGTCACCGAGTCCTTCGACTGGAACCACGGCGTCTTCATCGGCTCGAACATCGCCTCCGAGAAGACCGCCGCCGCCGAGGGCAAGGTCGGCGAACTGCGCCGCGACCCCTTCGCCATGCTGCCGTTCTGCGGATACAACATGGGCGACTACATGGGGCACTGGGTCAAGGTCGGCGCCGACAAGGACCAGGCCAAGCTCCCGAAGATCTACTACGTGAACTGGTTCCGCAAGAACGAGGCGGGCAAGTTCGTGTGGCCCGGCTTCGGCGAGAACAGCCGCGTCCTGAAGTGGATCGTCGGCCGCCTCGACGGCACCGCCGAAGGCACCCGCACCCCCATCGGCATCCTGCCGGCCAAGGACTCCCTCGACACCGACGGCCTGGACATCCCGGCCGAGGACCTCGACTTCCTCCTCACCGTCGACAAGGAGGTCTGGCGCGAGGAGGCCGCCCTGGTCCCCGAGCACCTGAACACCTACGGCGACCACACTCCCAAGGAGCTGTGGGACCAGTACCACGCGCTCGTGGAGCGCCTGGGCTGAGCCGGGCCGCGCCCTGAAGAAGGGCGCCTAAGAACGTGGGAGCCCCCGACCAAGCGGCGTCCCACCGCTGTGGGAGCCCCCGACCAAGCGGTTCCCACCGCAGCACGTGACCTGTCAGGAGCGTCCGCGCTCCTCCAGATAGGTCGTGTGCGTCTGCTGACGGCGGGCCTCTGCTTCACGGAGGCCCGCCGTCACTCGTTCCGCCTCGTCGTACAGGACCGTCAGCTGCCGCTCCAGGTGCCGCTCCGGCGACTCGCCGCCCGGCGTCAGCCGGGTCCACCAGCGCGTCCGGTTGTAGGTGTCCACGCACTCCGGCACGTCCAGCCGGATCGCCCTCGACAGCGAGTGCACCGCCTCCGGATCCGCCGCCAGCGCATCGGCCACCCACCCGGGATCGAGCAGGGCCGCGTACAGCTCCATCAGCTCGGCCAGCTTCCCCCCGGCCGCCGGCGGCAGGTCCACCTCCGCCAGGTACGCGCGCAGCCGCCCGAAGTCCTCCCGTACGACGCCCAACTGCTCGGCGACGTCCGGATAGAGCGGCGGAGCCACCGTCTCCGGCGGGGCGATCAGCGCGCCCGCGCCGTACAGCCCGGCCACCACCACCGGCCAGTACGATCCGCCCACCCCGGCCAAGCCCAGACCCAGCCCGGCCACCCCGCACGCGGAGCCGGCCAGGTTCTTCTTCGACTCCACATAGGCGAGAAGGCGCGTGCCGAGCACCTTGCCCGCGGCCGCGCCGGAGGCTCTACTGGTAGCCACGGATCTCCTCGAAAGCGCCGCCCAGCGAACCGTTCCCGCCGGTGGCGTCGAAGAGCCGCCCGCCGGTCAGTTCGGTGATGTGGGTGAGCTCCTTGCGGTCCGAGTCGCCGAACAGCACCGCGAACACCGGCGTGTGCTTCTGCCCCTCGGGCAGCGAGGCGTAGAAGGAATCGAAGTGCTGCGCCCCGACGCCCTCCGTGTTCTGGCCGTCCGTCATGAGCACGATCGAGGTGAAAGCGTCCCCGCCGCCCTTGCCGAGCTGCTCGTACGCCGCCTCCAGACTGCTGTAGATCGCCGTACCCCCCTCCGGTTCCAGCGATTTCACGTCGCCCCGGATCCCGTCCAGGGCCGGACCCGGGTTACCGGGCTCGACGACGTGCGTCCGTACCTTCTTCACCTTGGACCCGAACGGCAGGAGCGTCACCTCCTCGCGGTCCCGGAAACGCTCCCCGGTCCCCGAACTCCCGGTACCCGTCAGCTCCATGAGCGCCGCCTTCAGCCGCCCGATGCGGTCCTCGTCGGACATCGAACCCGAGGTGTCCAGCACGTACACCGTCCGCGACGGCCGGCGCAGCTCGTTCTCGTACGAGGCCAGCAGCCCGTCCGCGACCGCCAGTGAACCGGGGAACGGCAGCTCGCGCCGCTTGTCCAAACCCAGCCCGGCGGCCGGCGCCACCCCGGCCGCGACCGGCCGGCGCAACGTCTTCTCCGTGATCGCCCGCTGCGCCTCCGGACCGCGCAGGTACTCCGTCAGCGCCCGGCCCGACTCGCGGGCCCCGGCCGGGGCCGAGGTCAGCAGCGTCAGCGGGTAGTGCGCGGTGACCACGCCGTCGCGCGGCCGGATCACCGTCAGCGGGGACTTCGCGTCCCGGTTCACCGACAGCAGCACCGACTCGTAGTTCACCAGCGCGTCCACGTCCGCGCGCTGGGCGTAAGCGGTGGCGAGCCAGCCCGAGGAGCCCGAGGTCAGCCGCTGCCCGGCGAAGAACTCCTTCAGCCGCGGCGCGGCCGCCTTCACGTCCGCGTCGGTCAGCGCCGCCTGCGCGCCCGACAGGCCCGAAGCCACCGAGACCAGCGCGGAGAAGCCGGAGTTGGAGCGCACCGGGTCGGTCATCCCGTACGTGAGCTTCCCACCGGTGACGGCCTCGTGCACCGCCGACCAGGTGACCTCCTCGGGCTTCCAGCCGAGCCGCGCCAGCGCCTCCGGCCGCACGCCGAGGGCGACGGGCGAGGACATCACCGGGGTCTCGTTGGCGAGCTTCCCGGCGGCCTCGGGACGCAGCCGCAGATAGTCGTTGGAGGACAGCCAGATCGCGTCGTACTTCCCGTCCGCCTTCCCGGACGCCACCTGCTCGGCCGCATCGAGCGTGCCCGACCAGGTCAGATCCACACTGACTCCGGTGGCCTTCCTGGCCTGGTCCAGCACCGGCCGCATATCGGCCAGCTCACTGGAGGCCAACACCCGCAGGGTGCCCTCCTTGTAGGCCGGCGGCTTCGAGCTGCCGGGCTCGTCGGAGGTGCAGGCAGTCGCGCTCACGAGCGAAGCGAGCACCAGGCCCACGATCAAGCCCCGCCGGCGGTCCCGCCACTGGCCCCGCTCGCGCCCGCTCACTGCGCCCCGCCTTCGAGGACACTGACCGTCCGCGTCCGCGCGAGGTACGCCGACGCCGTCTGCAACTCCCCGGTCAGGGACTCCACGGTCGCGGCCATGTTCTCCGTGGCCTGCACCTTGAAGGTGTCGATCGCGTCGAGCGTCTGGTAGATCTGCGCGAACGCCGTCCGCAAGGTCTCCGCCCCCACCGCCGGATCGGCCGCGATCCGCTGGATCTCGCCGCTCTGCGTGGACAGCATCTGCGCGTTCCCCCGGATCAGGTCCTCCGTCGTGTCGCGCAGGGAGTTGACCTGCTCGACGACCTTGCGCTGGTTGTCCAGGGCCGAGGCCAGCATCACGGCGATCCGCAGGGCGGAGACGGTGGTGGTCGCGGCCCGGTCGACGCCCTTGATCAGCTCGTCGTTGTTGCGCCGGACCACGTCCATCGCCAGGTAGCCCTGGGCGCAGACGGCCAGCTGGGTCAGCAGGTCCTGGTGCTTCTGCCGGACCGGGAAGAGCATGTCCGCGCGCAGCGCGTCCGCCCCCTGCGGATCGGCGTGCTCCGCCTCGGCGATCCGCTGCTCGACGGCGCAGTCCAGGGCCTCGGTCAGGACCGCGTACTCCTGGAGCTTGCCCATGGTCTCCCACAGGCGAGCCCGCTCGGTGTGCAGGGCCGCGTTGTCACGGCGCAGCTCGTCCTGCCCGCCGCGCAGCGCGCCCACGATCCGGTTCAAGGTCGCCTGCGAGGAGGCGTACTTCGCCACGTGGTCGCGGAACCTGTTGCCGCCCGGCAGCTTCGAGAGCAGCTTGCCGAAGCCCTTGGCGGGCGTGTCGCGCGGGTCGAGGTCCTCGACGGTACGGCGCAGTTCGACGAGGGAGCCGGCCACCCGGGCCTGGGCGTCGCCGCCGCCGTCGGAGCCGAGGGAGCGCACGGCCCGCTCCAGCATCCGGTTGGACTGCTGGGCGGCGGAGCGGATGTCGGCCGAGCCGAGCCCCGCGATCTCGCCGATGCGCTGCGCGAACTCGGGGGAGCGGGTATCGACCCCGGCGAGGGAGCCGACGTACTCCTCGGCCCGGCGTGCCATGTCGTCGCGTACGCCGTCCTGGAGCGGTACGAGTCCGGCGGCCTGCTCCTTGCGGACGGGGGCGACGGGCTCGGGTGCGGTGAGGACGAGCGGGGAGTTGTCCGCGTCGGCGGTCGGCGTCATTGTCACGGTGTGTCCCCCTGGCCCTTGGCGCGGGCGGCCAGCGCCATCAGGATCTTGACGGTCGGTGTGCCGACCTGGCGGATGCCGGTCAGCGCGGGGTTGAGGTAGGCGGCGTGCGGGGCGGTCGCGGCGGTGAACTCGGGCACGCCGTCCTGCGGACGGAACCCGTGGCGCAGGACCAGCTCGCGCAGTTTCGGGTCGGTCGCGAGGAGCGCGCCGAGCTCCCCGGCCTTCTCGCCGAGCGGGACGAAGGTGTGCGCGGTGTTGACCGTGGTGTCCGGGTAGAGGACCACCGTGTCGCCCGGATCCTGCTTCTGGAGCAGGAGGGCCGCCACCTGGGACTCGTAGACCAGGATGAGCGGTTCGCCGCTGCCGCTGATGAAGGCGCGGAACGGGTCGTCGGTGCTCGGCTCCAGCGCGCCCTGTACGGAGATCAGCTTGCGCATCAGGGGCGCGGCGCGGGCGACCCCGGCATCGTCGGAGACGATGTTGCCGCCGTTCGCCACGTTGGAGGTGGCGGCGAGGAAGAGGGCGCCGGAGTTCGAGGTGGACGGGTCGGTGGTCTTGATGAACACCGTGCCGGTCAGCTCGGCGTGGGCGGACGCGCCGGACAGCTGCTGCCAGGTGCGGTCCTCGCCCGCG
The DNA here is from genome assembly GCA_049998195.1 of Streptomyces sp. cmx-11-4. GTDB lineage: Bacteria > Actinomycetota > Actinomycetes > Streptomycetales > Streptomycetaceae > Streptomyces. The sequence continues at coordinate 26,293 of JAEBET010000008.1, read as the reverse complement.
GCCTTGAGGAAGGGGCCCATCAGGAGGGTCCCGGAGTTCTTGCCGGTCATCTTCGCGAGGCCGTTGTCGGCCAGGACCTTGGCGGCGTTGGAGCGGGCGATGACGACGAGCGGGGAGTAGAAGGGCTTGGTCTGCTGAGCGCCCTTGACCCCGGCGGCCGCCTCGACCTCCTTGGCGGGTTCACTGCTGCTGGGGAAGGCGAAGTCGAACTCCTTGAGGGCGAGCTGGTCCATCGCCCAGGAGCCCGAGGTCTCCGTCTTCACGGTGTAGCCCTTGGCGGCAAGGGCCTTGACGACGTCGGGGTCGCGGAAGAATTCGGACTTCTCCGAGCCGATGACGCCACGCACGGTCTTCGTTGCCGGCGTTTCTGGGTCCTGCCCGTTCACGAGGGCGACAGCTACGACGCCGCCGATCAGGAGGAGGCCCAGGACGATTCCTAGGATGCGTCTCACGGGTGCAGCGTGCTCGCGGAAACCCACATTCCGCGCCGAGTTGAATGAACGTCAGGTGTCCAGGCGGTCCCACTTCGAAATGCTGTGTGAGCCCGTGGGTGCTGGTGGGAGGGGCGGCCGCCCGGGAGGATCTGAGCATGGGCGTGAGCGCGAGCGCGTTGAAGTGGCAGGGCTGGCTGGTGGGCCTGGTGACACTGGCCGGCCTGCTGGTGTTCGCCCCGCTGGGGCTGTACGTGTGGGCCAGCGGCGGCCCGTCGCCCCATGAGGCGGCGGAGGTGGAGCCGGATGCGCGGGTCATCGGGTGCCGCGTCGATCCGGCCAGCCGGCGGGTGGTGGCGACGGTGGAGGTGACGGGGTGGGGCTCCTACGTCGTCACCGTGGAGTTCCGCGACCGGGAACACCCGGGGCCGGGCACGCGGGCCGCGCAGGCCCTGGTCAAGGTCCCGGGCGTGCTGCCGGGAGCGGCGGAACGCGCCGAGGCGGTCGGGCCGGTCTGGCCGGTGGCGACGGTCCCGTGGTGCGGGGTCGCCGACGCGGTGCAGGCGGAGCCGGCGGAGCCCGTGCCGTCCTGATGGGCCGGGGGCCGGGGGCCGGGGGCCGAGGGCAGGGCCGGGGCCGAGGCGGTCGGCTGCCGGGACGGGAGCCGGGGCTGTGGCCGGAGGCGGTCGGCGGGGGCTGGGGCCGGGTCCGGAGCCGGTCGGCGGGGGCCGTTTTGTCCGCCCGGGCTCCCCGCAGGGGTATGGCGCCCGGTCCGGAGCCTCCGCGGCCCCGGACCGGGGCCGTCAGAGGGCGCCGGCCAGGTCCTGGGACGTGAGGGCGGCGGCATGCGCGTCCATGCGCTCGGCGGCGAGGATCGCGACGGTGGTGTCGGCGCGGGACGCGGCGACGAGCAGCGCGCGGGCGGCGAGGTCGTGCGCGCGCTGGTGCAGGGCCGTGCTGTCGGCGGTGTCGCCCGACTGCGGCGCGCGGACGGGCTGGGCCCCGCGCAGTCGCGCGACCTGCGCGGCGATGCGCGCGGCGGCCTCGTCGAGGCCGAGCTCGTCGGTGACGGCGAGCAGGGCCGCGAGGTGCCCGGCGAGCTGGACGTCCAGGGCTTCGCTGCGGCTGCGGTGCGGGTAGTCGACGGTGGCGGCGCCCATGCGGTGGACGACCGACTTGGTGCGGCTCGGCTCGTACATGAGGTGGCCTCCTGCCTGGGTCAGGAGACCATCCTACATTGGAATCGTTCTAAAGTTGAGCTGGATCCTGTCGCCGCTCGAGCGCGGCGCGGGGCCAGGGGTTGCTGGGTGGGGCGGGACGGGAGGCGGCCCTGCAGGCCCGGGAGGCGGCGCTGCAGGCCCGGGAGGCGGCCTGCATGCCCGTGGGGCTCCTGCGGGCCTACGGCTGCCCGTAGCCGTCCAGGAAGTTCCCGATCCGCGTCACCGCGTCGCCCAGGTCCTTGGCGTTCGGCAGCGTCACGATCCGGAAGTGGTCGGGGTCGGGCCAGTTGAACCCCGTACCGTGCACCACCATGATCTTCTCGGCCCGCAGCAGGTCGAGGACCATCTGCCGGTCGTCCTTGATCTTGTAGACGGCCGGGTCGAGCTTGGGGAAGAGGTACAGCGCGCCCTTGGGCTTCACGCAGGTGATGCCGGGGATCTGCGTCAGCAGGTCGTACGCCGTGTCGCGCTGCTCCAGCAGCCGCCCGCCCGGAAGTACCAGGTCGTCGATCGACTGCCGGCCGCCGAGGGCGGTGGCGACGGCGTGCTGCGAGGGCATGTTCGCGCACAGCCGCATGTTGGCCAGGATCGTCAGGCCCTCGATGTATGACGAGGCGTGCTTCTTGGGGCCGCAGACCGCCATCCAGCCGGACCGGTAGCCGGCGACGCGGTAGTTCTTGGACAGCCCGTTGAAGGTCAGGGTGAGCAGGTCCGGCGCGATGGCGGCGGTGTTGGTGTGGGTCGCTCCGTCGTAGAGGATCCGGTCGTAGATCTCGTCCGAGCAGACGACCAGGTTGTGGCGGCGCGCGATGTCCGTGAGCCCGCGCAGCATCTCGTCGTCGTAGACGGCGCCGGTCGGGTTGTTCGGGTTGATGATCACGATGGCGCGGGTGCGGTCGGTGACCTTGCGCTCGATGTCGGCGAGGTCGGGCATCCAGTCGGCCTGCTCGTCGCAGCGGTAGTGCACGGCCGTGCCGCCGGCGAGCGAGACGGAGGCGGTCCACAGCGGGTAGTCCGGCGCGGGGACGAGGACCTCGTCACCGTCGTCGAGCAGCGCCTGCATCGACATCTGGATCAGCTCGGAAACGCCGTTGCCGAGGTAGATGTCCTCGACGTCCAGCTCGATGCCCTTGGTCTGGTAGTGCTGCATGACCGCGCGGCGCGCGGAGAGCAGCCCCTTCGCGTCCCCGTAACCGTGGGCGTTCCCCAGGTTGCGGAGCATGTCCTCAAGGATCTCCGGCGGGCACTCGAAGCCGAAGGCCGCGGGGTTGCCGGTATTGAGCTTGAGGATGCGATGACCTGCTGCTTCGAGCCGCATCGCCTCTTCGAGCACGGGGCCGCGGATCTCGTAGCAGACATTGGCGAGTTTCGTTGACTGGATCACCTGCATGACGGGAGCTTACGGGCCCGGGCGCGGGCGTGGCGTGCCATTTGGGCGGGAGAGGCGGGGAGTGATATGTCCCGTTTCGGGCAATGACCGGGTACCGATGGGGTCCACCCTTGGAATCCGGGGCCGGGTCCCGCCCGGGCCTGCGGAATGGGTGGGGTGCGGCGGGCGGAGGTTCGGGGGTGTTGCGCTCGTCACGCCGGGGGTGGGGGTGGGGGGGTGAGGGATGGGGTGGGGGTGGGGGTGGAGCGAGTGCGGAGGCTGAGTACGCGGGCTGAGTACGCGGGCTGAGTACGGGGGCTCATGCGGCGGGCCGGTGGTGGGGGGAGGCTGGTGATCCGGAACGGCGGCTAGCGAGCGGCGAGGGGCGTGGGTCAATGGAGTTCGTAGTCGGTGACATGGCGATCACCACGACCGGCCTGGACGGCGACGACCGGGCGATCGAGTTCCTGGTATCCGGCCCGGCGGCCACGGACCAGGGATGCTTCGCGATCCACCGCGACCACGGCCAGGGCTGGGAGACGGCCCGTCTCACCATCCCCCCACAGGCGGGCAGCGTGCCGGTGGCGGCGGTGGAATGGGCGGTGGAGTTCGCCCGGGAGTACCTCTGAGGGCGGAGTGGCTGGGGGGCCTCGGGGTGCTGCTGGGCTGGTCAGCGGCTTCGGGGGGCCTGATTCCGGCTGATCCTGATCAGGGAGGGTTTGGGGGTTTCCCGCCCGTCCTACTGTCCTTCCGGGTCGGGCCGCCCTGTCAAGGGCGCTCCTTCGTCGCGTCGCTTCGCGATGGCCTCCGGCCACCCTTGACAGTCCGCCCCGCCCCGGAAAGACAAGGACCGGCGGGAACCCCCCAAAAGAACGGTCCACTGGTTCACGATCACGGGCAGTGGGCATCAGGGACCGACCCCTAGGCGACCGGGGGGCGGGCAAGATCCGCGCCCGGGCCGGGCAGGCAGTCCGGGCCGCGTCGGGGGCGGCCCAACCCGCGCCAAACAGCGGCGAGATGCCCATCCGGAGCCACGTATGCGCCAGATCGCTACGCGGTTCTCACGTCTCGGCGCCCGACGGCCGTCTGGGGCTGGGAATAGGCCGCCACGGATCGCTACACAGCTGAGATGGTCTGGCGGCGATCAGCCCGGCACGGACTGATCACAAGCCGCCTCACGCAGACGGCGTGGAGCAGACCGGCACCCTGCAGGAACCGGAGGGCGGCACGTGCATCAACCTCGACGCGGTCGGCTCCGACGACGTCGCACCCGGCCGCGCCCCGCACAACCAGACGGACTCCTGGGTGACCGTGTTCGTCGGCGCCGACTGCGAGGGGCCCGACTGGCGGCTGCGGCCGAACGGCCGGTCCGCGACCGACCGCCTGCTGGTGCGCTCCGTCCGCTTCGACGACTAGCGGTCCGACCAACCGTTTCTGCTTTCGATGATCACCAGCGGGATCACACGGGGCGCCGCGGCCGTCTGGTCATCCTCGTACGCCGGCCACAGGCCCGTCATCATGTCCCAGTACGTCTCCCGCTCCTCCGGCGTGGCCGTGCGCGCCATGGCCCGGGAGACGGTGGCGCCGACCTGGACGCGGACCTCCGGGTCGGCGGCGAGGTTCCCGTACCAGGCCGGGTGCTCCGGGGCTCCGTACGCGGCGGCCACCACGATCAGGCGGTCCGCGTCCTCGCCGTAGATCAGCGGGGTGCGGACCGTCCGGCCGGTGGCGCGGTCGATCGTGGTGAGCAGCAGGGTGGGCACCCCGTGCCACAGGTGTCCGTCGGCGCCCGCCGTGCTGACGTACGCGCGGACGTGGTCGAGCCGCGGGCCGGGGCGTGGGTCCGTGGGGTGGTCCCAGTCGACATCGAGAGCGTGCATTCACCTGTCCTTAGGGTCGTGGTCCCCGGACCGCTAACGAGCATTCACCAAGTCTGGATGCGGTCCGGTCCGGCCGCACCCGTACGCAGACCACCACGGCCCGAGGGGCGACGTCGGGCCGGGGCGTCAGCAGTCAGCAGCGTGCATACGCGCGCCAGTACGCACGTACGTGCGTACGGCGTGACGCGCGTACGGAGCGTTACGGCAGGTAGCGCTCGATGACCTGCGGGCCTTCCTTCTCGATGAGCTGGCGCGCCTTCTCGACCCGCTCCGGAGTCGGGTCGTGGCCGGTCGCCATCACGAGGTCCTCGGGGTCGTACGGCCGTTCCCCGCCCGTGAAGAGCCGGTCCGACCGTGTGGGCTGCTGGTCCGATTCACTGTCCATCGCGTACCTCCTCCGGTGTCCCCCGGTGTTCCCTGGCCCCATCCTCCGGCGGCAGCTCCATGAACGCACCTCGACCCGAATGGCCGAGCCCACGCCAGGCCTCTGCAGAGCCCGCACCCCCGTCAGGCGACGATCGTCGCCACCGCGCCGAGGGCCACCAGCAGGCCGCAGATCCCCAGGTTCACGGCCCTGTGCTCCCAGAACACCGCGACGAACTCGCGGATCGTGGCGCTCGGCCAGAAGTACCTCGCCGTCGGCGAGCCCAGCACCTGCCCGTTCACCCCGGCCTTGCGGGCCATCATCGCGGCGCGGAAGGCGTGGAAGTTGTTGGTGACCAGCACGCACCGGTAGCCGGGGTCGTCCGCCAGCATCAGTTCCCGGGAGAACCGCATGTTCTCCTCCGTCGTCCGCGACTGCTCCTCCAGCCGGACGTGCTCCGCCGGAACCCCGCCCTCCCCGATCAGCCAGTCCGCCATCGCCCGGGCCTCGGAGATCCGCTCGTCCGAGCCCTTGCCGCCCGAGACCAGGAGCACCGGGGGCCGGCTGCCGCGGGCCAGCTGGGCCGCGTAGATCTCCTGCCCCTTGCGCAGCCGCGAGGCCAGCAGCGGCGGGACCTGGTCACCGCCGACCAGGCCCGAGCCCAGCATGACCACGTGGTCGACATCGCCGCGCACCTTGATCCGCCCGTATAGGAAGGCGTACCCGAGGAAGCACAGGAAGATGAAGGAGACGTAGGCGACGACCAGGGTGAGGGTCGCCGCGATGCCGTGCGCGACCGTGGAGCCGTACCGGCCCACGAGCAGCAGCAGCGTGATCATCCCGAAGATGCCGAGCCCCGCCAGCATCGACAGCAGGTTGGGCGGGCGGGCCCCCTCCTTGCGGACCATCGTCAGGCCGTTGGCGACGAGGAAGACGCCGAGCGCCAGGATGCCGAGCGTGGGGAGGGCGAAGACGAGCAGGATCACCGGCATGGCCACCCACCGCGGCAGCGCGGGCACCTGGAGGAGCAGGGCGAACGAGGAGGTGATGAAGGTCAGGCCGAACAGCACCGCGTTGAGGAAGCGTCGGCGGTCCCGTCGGGCGCTTATGCAGAAGGTGAGGAAGAACAGCGCGGCGAAGGCGAAGGCGACCATCGGTTCATCGTAAATGTCTCCACGTGCATGACCTCGTCACGGCGGCGGGGGAGTGCGGCGTACCGAGCGCCCCGCCAGGACGTCCGTGCGGCGCCCGTCCCGCATCACGAAGCGACCGTCGATCAGTACGTGCGGAATGCCGGTGGGCAGCGCGCGCGGCTTCTCGTACGTGGACCCGGCCGCGACCGTGTCCGGATCGAAGAGGACCAGATCGGCCCGGTGGCCGACGCGGACCAGGCCCCGGTCGGGCAGGCGCAGGCGCGCCGCGGGGCGGCCCGCCAGGTGCGCGACGCACTCCTCGAGGGAGAGCACGCCGAGCTCGCGGACGTAGTGGCCGAGGTAGTGCGGGAAGGTGCCGTGGGCGCGCGGGTGGGGCTTCGCGCCCTGGAGGATGCCGTCGGAGCCGCCGGTGTGGACGCGGTGGCGCATGATCGCCCGGACGTTCTCCTCGTGGCCCACGTGCTGGAGCACCGACGGCGCGAGCCGGTCGCCGATCAGCAGCCGCCGGGCGGTGTCCCAACCCTCCAGGGGCGTGCCGACGTACCGGGCGAAGGCGGGATCGGCGGTGCCGGCGATCTCGATCGTCGACCAGTCGACGGGGACCCCGTGACAGCCGTCGGCGCCCGTCACCTCCAGTGCGTACCGGATCCGTTCGGCCTCGGCGTCGTCGCGCAGCCGGGCCAGGACCGCCTCCGGGCCGCCCTCGTTCGCCCAGCTCGGCAGCAGGGCGACGAGCGTGGTGCAGCCGGGGGTGTACGGGTAGCTGTCGAGGGTGATGTCGCAGCCGTCGGCCAGGGCCGCGTCGAGCAGGGCGAGCAGCTCGGGGGCCCGGCCCCGGTTCTCGCCGAAGTTCATGGTGGCGTGTGCGAGGTGCAGGGCGCAGCCGGCCTCGCGGGTGAGGGCGACCATCTCGGCGTAGGCGGCGAGCGCGTCCCGGCCGTAGGAGCGGTGGTGGGGGCAGTAGTAGCCGCCGTACCGGGCCACCACGCGGCACAGCTCGGCCAGTTCGGCGCCGGAGGCGTACATGCCGGGGGTGTAGGTCAGTCCCGAGGACATGCCGACGGCGCCCTGGGCCAGGCCGTCGGCGACCAGCTGCCGCATCCGGTCCAGCTCGGCCCCGGTCGCCGGGCGGTCGTCCCAGCCGAGGGCGTACGCGCGGACCGTGCCCTGGGGGACGAGGTAGGCGGCGTTCACGGCGCTGCCCTGACCGCCGTGCGCGCGGTCGAGGCGGTCCAGGTAGCCGCCGACCGTGCGCCAGTCGAAGTCGATGTCGTCCCCCGGGCCGTTCCAGCCCGCGATGGCGGCCCGCACCTCGCCCAGGGTGCGGTCGTCGGCCGGGGCGTACGACAGGCCGTCCTGGCCCAGCACTTCGAGGGTCACGCCCTGGGCGGCCTTCGCACTGTGGTCCGGGTCGCGGAGCAGCGCGAGGTCGCTGTGGGCGTGCATGTCGACGAAGCCGGGGGCGAGGGCGAGGCCGTGCGCGTCGAGGGTCCTGCGCCCGCCGGGGATCCTTCCGATCTCGGCGATCCGGCCCTCGTGCACGCCGACGTCCGCGGTGTACGAGGGCCCGCCCGTGCCGTCGACGACGCGGGCCCCGCGGATGACCAGGTCCACGCTGCGGGCCTAGAAGAAGGTGCGGACGTAGTCGCTGACCGTGCCGTCGGACTCCACCACCGGGATCAGCGGCCACTTCTCGAAGATGGTGCAGGGGTGGGACATGCCGAGGGCCACCCAGTCGCCGACCTGGACGTCGTCGGCGGAGTCGGTCTCCAGCCAGGCGTGCTGGTCGGAGAGTTTGACCACGCGGACGCCGGTGGCGGGCCGCTCCTCGCCGGAGAGGGCGTCGCGGACCAGTTCGGCGGTGGGGAGGCCGAGGTCGTAGGCGATGTCGCGCTTGCCGGCGTTCACGAAGGCCTGGGTGGGGGAGGGCCGCGAGACGACCTGGGTCCAGAGCCGGAACGCGGGGCGCAGGCCGCCCTCTTCGGGGTGGCGGTTGAAGGGGGTGAGGCGGGTGTACCAGCCGTGGTCGTGGGAGACGTACGCGCCGGAGCGGAGCAGCTTGAGGGTGGGGCGGGAGAGCTCGGGCATCTCGCCGAAGACGTCGGCGACGGCGTCGAACCAGGCGGAGCCGCCGGCGCTGACGACGATCTCCTCGAGGTCCGGGTACGCGGCGAACCGGCCGGCCTTGTCGAACTCGACGGCGAGGCCGGTGAGGCGGCGCAGGTACGCGTGGACGCGGTCCGGGTCGGCGTCGGGGACCTCGGCCTCGTAGCCGGCGATGCCGACGAGGCGCAGGGTGGCGGCGTCGGCGACGGCGTCGGCGACGGCGCGGCAGTCGGCGTCGCTGCGGGCGCCGGTGCGGGCGCCCTCGCCGGCGCCGAGCTCGACGACGACGTCGATGACGGCGGGCGCGTCGCGCAGGGCGCGGTCCATGAGGTGGACGCCGCGCACGGAGTCGACGTAGCAGACGAAGCGGAAGCCGGGGTCGGCGGCGAGCTCGGCGGCGACCCAGCGCAGGGCGGCGGGATCGACGAGCTCGTTGGCGAGGAAGATGCGCTGGATGCCGAAGGCGCGGTAGACGCGGGCCTGGTGGGGGACGGCGGCCGTGATGCCCCACGCGCCGTGGTCCAGCTGGCGGCGGAAGAGCTGCGGGGCCATGCACGTCTTGCCGTGCGGGGCGAAGGCGAGGGCGTGGCGGGCGGCGTACGTGCCGAGGGCGGTGAGGTTGTGCTCCAGCGCGTCCGCGTCGAGGGTCAGGACGGGGGTGGTGAACCCGCCGGTGTGCAGGTCCCGGCGCTGTGCGGTGAGCTGGCCGACGGTGAGGCCGGCGGTGTGGGCGTCCGGGGGGAGACCCTTGAACCGGTGGTCGACCGGTTCGTCGGCGAGGTCCTTGACGGGGTCGCTGGCCATGCGGTGCCCTCCCGGGGGTTGCGCTGCGTGCAACGGTCGTTGCGTGTGCCGCTACATGCTGTCTAACATCCCGGGTGACGGTGGGTCAACGCCGGGCCGAGGGCCCGGGCGCGGCGCCGCGGGTCCGGGCGGAGCCCGGCACAGGCGGAGCCGGTGGTTGCCGTGACCGTACGAGAGGACGAGGGATGAGCCAGTCCGTGGAGCGGGCACTCGCGGTGCTGCCGTTGCTCGCCCGGGGCGCGGCCGGCCTCGGCGAGGTCGCCGAGGAGCTCGGGGTGCACAAGAGCACCGCCTTGCGGCTCCTGCGCACCCTGCACGAGCGCGGCTTCGTGTACCGGCAGGCCGACGGCCGGTACCGGCTCGGCGCGCAGCTGTTCGCGCTCGCCGCCGAGGCCGTCGAAAACCTCGACGTACGGGGGATCGCGCACCCCCACCTGCTCGCGCTGAACAAGGCCACCGGGCACACCGTCCACCTCGCCCTCCTCCAGGACGACGAGGTCGTGTACGTCGACAAGGTCGACAGCCGCTACCCGGTCCGCATGTACTCCCGTATCGGCAAGCCCGTTCCCCTCACCGTCGCCGCCGTTGCGAAGCTGCTCGTCGCCGACCTGCCCGAGGGCGAGCGCAGGAGCCTCGCGGAGCGGATCGACTATCCGCGCTACACCGCCCGCTCCACCCCCGACGCCGCCGCCTTCCTGCGCGAGCTGGACCTCGTACGGGAGCAGGGCTGGGCCGCCGACCTCGGGGGACACGAGGAGTCCATCAACTGCCTCGGCGCTCCCGTGCACGGGCCGGACGGGCGGGTCGTCGCCGCGCTGTCCGTCTCCGCGCCCAGTGTGGTCGTCACCGCCGAGGAGCTCGTCGAGCTGCTGCCGCTGGTGCGCGGCACCGCCGACGCCGTCAGCCGGGACTATTCAGGATCACCGGAACCGGTTCCTGTTCCGGAACCGGAACCGGAACAGGAAGAGGAAGAGGACTCGTGAGCGAGAAGACCGCCATCACCCCCGACACCCACACCATCCCGCCCGCCCGCTTCTCGCACGGCGTGCGCAAGGGGAACATCCTCCAGGTCGCCGGGCAGGTCGGTTTCCTCCCGCACGTCGACGGGCAGCCGCCCACCCCCGCCGGGCCGACGCTGCGCGAGCAGACCCTCCAGACGCTGGAGAACGTCCGCTCGGTCCTCGAGGCGGGCGGCGGCGGCTGGGACGACGTGATGATGATCCGCGTCTACCTCACCGACACCGCGCACTTCGCCGAGATGAACGAGCTCTACAACGCCTACTTCGAGGAGCAGGGCCTGGGGGAGGCCCCGGCCGCCCGCACCACCGTGTACGTGGGCCTGCCGGCCGGCCTGCTCATCGAGATCGACGCACTGGCCGTCCTCGGCTGAGCACGGGGAGGGGCGCCCCCCTGGCGGTGGGGCGCCCCGGTTCGTGCCGTGCGGGGGATCAGGCGGTGCAGTACTGGGCTTCCTTGCCGATCGAGCGGTACATGCAGTCCGCGTTCTCCAGCAGCTGGAGAACCGCGTCCTTGTTGCGGGCGGTCTCGCGGTCGATCACCTCGTCGGGCGGGTAGAAGCCGCCGCCGCCCGAGCTCGCCGGGTACATCTCGAAGGTGTAGGAGAAGATCTTCTGGTTCCCCCACAGCCAGTCGTCGATGGTGCCGTCCGTGATGTACAGGTCGCTCGCCTGCTCCGGGGTGTAGCCGTTGCTCGCCGCCATGCTGGTGCCGATCTTCTTGAAGACGGCGAGGTCGTCGGCGGTCAGGCCCGGTGCGGTGTCGCTGTAGGTGTAGCCGAAGGGCCACAGCACCAGTTCGCTGTAGGTGTGGAAGTCGATCGCGGCCTTGATCTGCTGCTTGCCGCCGACCACGCGGCTGCGCACGAAGTCCGAGACGGCCTTCACCTCGGGCGCCGACTCGGCGGCCGGGCCGCGGTAGGTCTCGGAGCTCTTGCTGCTGCTGGAGCCGCCGCAGCAGCCCCACTTGTAGTTCCAGTTCCGGTTCTCGTCCGTGCCGACGTACGAGGAACCGGAGTTGGGCTGGCGGTTCTTGCGCCAGGACCGGTAGGAGCCGGTGGCGATGTCGTACTCGCCGCCGTCCGGGTTGAGGTCCGGGATGATCCAGATCTCGCGGCCGTTGACGGCGTTGGTGACGCGGGACTCGGTGCCGTACTTGGAGCCGAGCTCCTTGATCAGGTACAGGGCCATTTCCACGGTCAGGTGCTCGCGGGCGTGCTGGTGGTGGGTGAAGAGCACCTCGGGCTCGGCCTCGTCCGTCGCGACGTTGTCGCTGATCTTGATGGCGATGAGGTCCCGGCCCTGGTACGACTTCCCGATCACCCGCTTGCTCATGATCCCGGGGTACTGCGCGAGGCGCTGGTCGATCTCCGCGTTCATCTCGGCGTAGTTGTGGTAGCGGGAGTCCGCCGACGGGAAGTCCATCGGGCCCGCCGCGATCCCGGGCAGGGAGCGGTCCGGCGGGCCGGGCAGCGCGGTGAGCTGGTAGCCCAGCGCGCGCAGGTTCTTGGCCTGCATGGTGTCGGCGCTGACCACGACCGTGTGGTCGTCCACCTCGTCGATCGACACGCCCGTACGGAGCAGGGCGGTGCGGTCGGTCGCCGTGGCGGGGCCGTGGATCCGGTACTGGACGATGGCCTCGTCCTGGGTGGCGGTGGACGGAGTGGGTGGTGGCGAGGCCGTCGCGCTCATGCCGTAGGCGGGTGCGCCCAGCGCGAGCGCCAGCAGGGCCGCCGTGACGGCGGCCCTTCGGCGGTAATGGAGCCGCATGCGTTCTCCTGGGTGGGGAGTGTGGGGGTAGCCGTGCGGACGCGCACAGCGTGCTCTCGTGGCATGTCCAGGTCAAGACCGCACGGTTGTCCGCCGACCTGAACCGGCCACCCCCACACCTACCGCCTAAGGGAGGCTGTGGACCTTGGGACCCACCGCGTTGGACCAGGCACTACCCGCCTTGGCGTCCCAGTTCGTCGACCAGGTCATCGCGCCGCGCAGGCCGGGGTAGGTCTTGGACGGCTTGAAGGAGCCGCAGTTCGTGCCCCGGGTCAGGCAGTCCAGGGCGTTGTTGACGATGGTCGGGGAGACGTAGCCGCTGCCCGCCCCGCTCGGCGAGGCCGGGACACCGATGCCCACCTGGGAGGGGTCGAGGCCGCCCTCCAGCTGGATGCAGGCGAGGGCGGTGAGGAAGTCCACCGAGCCCTGCGCGTAGACGTTGCCGTCACAGCCGTTCATCGAGCCGCTGTTGTAGTACTGCATGTTGACGACGGTCAGGATGTCCTTGATGTTGAGCGCCGTCTTGAAGTAGCCGCCCTGCGTGGACTGCATGTCGATGGTCTGCGGGGCCATGGTGAGGACGAGCGAGGGGCCCGCCTTCGCCGACAGCGCGCGCAGGGCCTGCGTCATGTAGGTCGGGTTGAGGCCGTTCTCCAGGTCGATGTCGATGCCGGAGAAGCCGTACTCCTGCATCAGCGCGTACGCCGAGTTCGCGAGGTTGGTCGCGGAGGCGGAGTCGTTGACCGTGATGGTGCCCTTCTCGCCGCCGATGGAGAGGATGACCGACTTGCCGGCCGCCTTTTTCGCGGCGACGTCCGACTTGAACTGGGCGACGGTGTAGCCGCCGAGGCCGGCCGAGTCGAGGTTGAAGGCGATGGCGCCCGGCGTGGCCGTGGCGTCGGCGAAGGAGACGGCGATGATGTCGTACTGCGAGGAGACGTCGGAGATCTTCTGGACGGTCGCGCCGTTGTTGAAGTTCTGCCAATAGCCCGTCAGCGCGTGCCGGGGGACGGCCGGGTTCGGGTTCGGTCCCCCGCCCCCGGTGGTGGTGCCGGTGACGGCCGCGGACTTGGGGCCCTCGCCCGCCGCGTTGTACGCGCTGACCTGGAACGCGTACGAGGTCGAGGCCGCGAGCCCGGTGATCTGGGCGCTCGCCGAGGACACCGTACGGACGCGGACGCCGTCCTGATACACGTAATAGCCGGTGGCCCCGCTGACCGCGTTCCACGAAAGGGTGAGTCCGCTCGAGCTCTGTCCGGAAACAGCGGTGCCGGACGGTGCGCCGGGGATGGAGGGGCCGGGGTCGGTGCCGCCGCCGCCGTCCGGGCCGAAGACGCTGAACTCGTCGACGACGTAGGCCGGCTGGCCGTACCAGCCGTGGGTGTAGACGGTGACCTGGGTGGTGCCGGGACCGGTGGTGAAGGTGGTGGAGAGCTTCTGCCAGCCCGAGCCCGAGCCGGGGGTCCAGGTGGAGACGTCCTGGGTGCCGGTCCCGGTCGCGCCGAGGTAGACGTAACTGCCCTGGACCTGTGTGCTGAGCGTGTACGTCGAGTTCGGCTTGACCGTGACGGTCTGGCTGCACCGGGCGTTGTCGGACCCGGCCGGAGTGCCCTTGAGGGCGCCGGCTCCGGCGTAGACCGGCGAGGAGACGGAAGTGCCGCTTCCGCCGGAACAGGACCAGTTGGCGAGCCCGGACTCGAAGCCGCCGTTGCGGGCGACGTTGATGTCCGCGGCCTGCGCGGTGCCGGTGGCGAGGGCGGTGAGGCCGCCCGCGGTGAGGGTGGCGGCGGCCAGAAGGGCGAGGGAGCGTATGCGGTTCACGTGGGCTCCGGTGGGGGGAGGAAAGGGATGAGGAGAGCGCGGGGCAGGTGGGGGCGCCCCGGTAAAGGCCTGGCGGAGCCAAGTTGGTCCAGACCAATCCTCATGTCAAGAGTCTTTGCAATGTGGCTGGAAATGCTCGATCGTCCGATCCCTGTTGTCCGGGTTTCCCGCCACCTGTGACACGTGCTCGCGGCACGGGAATTTCCAAGCCCCTGCCCTGCCAGCGGTGACGCGGTTATGGTGCTGAGGCAAGGGGGAAGCGCGTCGATCGTTTGCGGTCGCGCAGGGTGTGCGTGTGTGCGACGGCTACGCGAACGGCCGTGGCACACGGGGTGAACGGGGGGATTCGCGTGCCGACCGCCATCGCTGTCACCAGCGCCGATCTGGTCCTTCCGGCCCCTGACCGGCACACGCCCGGGGCCGCCGTACTGTCCCCGCCCGAGGAGCTCGACCTCGCGGGCGCGCTCGCCCAGACCAGCGCCCTGCTGGAGCGCCACGGCCATCTCGTGGCCGTCGTACCCACCTGGCTGCCGCGAGCCACCGTCCAGCGGCTGCACACCGTACGCGCCATCCTCGAAACCGACCGGATCGCGCTCCTCGGCATCGATCTGCCGCCCCTGGGCACGGCTCTGCTGGTACGTCAGCTCCGCCAGCTCAGCGCCTGCGACTTCAGCCCCGGAGTGATCGCTTCCGCGGGCCGGCTGCTGTCGCACTACATCTACGCGGGCGCCCTGCTGGGCTCGGTCGCCAAACTCGACCGGGTCCCGGTCGGGCTCAAGGCGCACGCCCGGTCCTGGTCGCCGAGCGCGCAGTTCGCCGTACTCGCCCATCCGGCGCCGCACCTGGCCAGGCTGGGGGGCTCGGGGGGCTCCAGAGGCTCGGGGCGTTCGGGTGGTTCCGGCGGTTCGGGTGGTTCCGGCGGTTCCGGTGGTTCCGGAGGGGCGCACGGGGGCGGGGCCGTCCTGCCCCCCGGGCCCGAGTTCGCCACCCACCTCACCTTCGCCCGCGGCCAGCTCACCTCCGACTGGGTCGCGGCCGAACTCGGACCCGCCTGGCAGGTGCACGGCGTCATGGAGAACCCGCTGCCCGCCGCATCGCCCGCCTGGTGGGGCACCCAGAAGCTGGTGGAGTTCGCCGCCGGCATCCCGGACCTCTCCGTCCTCTACCAGCTGGTCGGCTCCGTCCGCCGCGAGGAATGCCGCTGGTGCGGCTTCGAACTCATCGGCGACCGCTGCGGATTCTGCGCCGCACCACTGAACGCACCGCCTCCGCCGGCCGCCCCGGTGAGCACCGCCCGATCCAGACCCTGACCGATCCGGCCCGACGAACGAACGAAGAACGGCGAGGTAGTACGGACCATGAACTCACGCCAGCGCCGCGGCGTCATTCTGCTGCTCCTGTCGGTCCTGTGCGCCCTGGGGGCCTTCGCCGGAGTCCTCGTGGTGATCGGCGACGTCAACTCCAAGGTCGGGTCGGAGGTCGTCGCGTACCGCGTCAAGGGTGACATCGCCCCGTACAGCCCGCTCTCGGCCGGCCAGTTCGAGGAGGTCACGGTCCCCAAGCGGTGGCTGTCGGAGACCGCCGTCACCGACCTCGGCGCGCTCAAGGACAAGATCGCGCTGACCACCCTGAAGAAGGGTTCGCTGCTCCAGGCGGACATGTTCGTGGACCGGCCCCAGCTCCAGCCCGGTGAGCAGGAGATCGCCATCATGATCGACGCGGCGACGGGCGTGGCCGGCAAGATCACCTCGGGTGCCAAGGTCAACATCATCGCCACGTTCAAGGGCGCCAAGGACACCGACCCCTCCCGGTCGGTGATCATCGTCGCCAACGCCCGGGTGCTGGGCGTCGGCAAGCTCACCGCCCTCGACAAGGACACCGACCGCAAGGGCCCGGCCGAGGCCGTCCCCATCACCTTCGCCCTGAACACCAAGGACACCCAGCGCGTCGCGTACGCCGAATCCTTCGCGGAGCACGTCCGCCTGGCCCTGGTGGCCCCCGGCACCGACTCGGCCCCGAGCCCGGGCGACCGTACGTACACCCTCGACGGGGACAAGTGAGGCGGCCCCGATGACCACCCGAATCCTCCCCGCTGCCGGCGACCCGGACGCCGCGCGCGCCCTGGTGACCCTGCTGAGCCAGCTCCCGGACTCCGAGCCGGCCGTCCCGGTCCCCGACTCGACCACCCTGCTGGACACCCTGGGCCGGCTCGCCGCCGAGTCGATCGACCGACTCCCCGAGGTCGTCCTCGTCCACGAGCGCATCGGCCCGGCGCCCGCCCTGGAACTCATCCGGGAAGTGGCGCTGCGCTTCCCGGCCGTCGGCGTCGTCCTGATCACCTCCGACGCCGGCCCGGCCCTCTTCTCCGCGGCCATGGACTCGGGCGCGCGGGGCCTGATCGCCCTTCCGCTCGCCTACGAGGAACTCGCGGCCCGTGTCCAGGCCGCCGCCCAGTGGTCCGTGGGCGTACGTCGCCACCTCGGGCGGGGCGCGGTCGAGGCCTTCTCCGGGCCCGGCGGCCGGGTGGTCACCGTCACCGGGGCCAAGGGGGGCGTGGGCACCACCTTCACCGCCGTGCAGTTCGCGCTGGCCGCGGCCGCCTCGGGGCGGCGTACCGCACTGGTCGACATGGACCTCCAGGCGGGCGACGTGGGCTCGTACCTCGACGTGCAGTTCCGGCGCTCGATCGCCGACCTCGCCGGGATCCAGGACATCTCCCCGCGGGTCCTCCAGGACGCGGTGTACGACGACCGCACGGGCGTGGCCCTGCTGTTGGCCCCGGCGGACGGGGAACGCGGCGAGGAGGTCGACGAACGGGCCGCCCGGCTCGTCATCGCCGCCCTGCGCGCCCGCTACGAACTCGTCGTCATCGACTGCGGGACACAGATGACCGGCGCGAACGCCGCCGCGGTGGAGACGGCCGACGTGGCGGTGCTGGTCACCACCCCGGACGTGGTCGCGGTGCGGGCGGCGAAGCGGATGGTCCGGATGTGGGAACGGCTCCAGGTGCGCAAGGCGGAGGACACCGCGATGGTCGTCAACCGCTGGAGCAGGCACACCGAGATACAGCCCGCCCTGATCGAGAAGATCACCAAGACCCGGGCCACCCGCACCCCGGTCCCGGCGGCCTTCAAGGAACTCCAGGCGGTGGTGGACGCGGGCCGGGTCCAGGACCTGGACAACCGCTCCACGGTCAAGCAGGCCCTGTGGGCCCTGGCGGGGGAACTGGGACTGCTGTCCGTACCGGAGGCCCCGGGTCCGCAGCCGACCGGCGTCTCGCTGGCGGTCCGCGCCTCGGGCCCGGTGGCCCGCCTGCGCCGCGGCCGGGAGGGCTGAACCATGTCGCCGCGGAGAGGGGTGCGGGACCGGGACCGGGGCCAGGTGGCGATCGAGTTCGCCGGCACGGTGCCGCTGATCCTGCTGCTCGTGGCGGCGGTGTGGGAGTGCGTCCTGATCGGCTACGCGTTCTCCCTGGCGGGCAACGCGGCGGACGAGGCGGCGCGGGCGGGGGCGGTGCACGGGCCTCAGGCGTGCCGGGCAGCCGCGGGGGAACACGTCGGGGCGGCGTGGAAGCTCGAGGTGGTCTGCGAGGAGCGCGGTGACATCTTCTGGAGCAAGGTCACCCTGGCCATCCCCGTCTTCTACCCGGGGCTCAACTTCGGTGAGATCGACGGTACGGGCGGCGCGGCGATGGAGAGCGAGGCGGAGTGACATGAGGCGGCGCATGCGCTCCGACCGCGGCCAAGTGGCCATCGAGTACATCGGTTTCGTGCCGATCCTGCTGTTCGTCGCGCTGTGCGGGATCCAGCTGGGCTGGGTGGCGTACGTCCACGAGCAGGCGGACACGGCCGCCCGTACGGCGGCGCGCGTGGAAGCCCGCAAGGGCAGTGGCGGGGCGGCGGCAGGCGTGGCGGCCGTCAGGGAGGGGATCGGCGCCACGGTCGAGGTGACCAAGGACGCCCACGCGGTCACCGCCGTCGCCACCATCCCCATCAACTCGATCATCCCCGGCCTCTCCTTCGACGAGCCGGCCACGGCAACCGCCGTCATGCCCAACGACGACCCGAAGGGCCCCCGACCATGAGCCTGCGTTCCCGGGTCAACACCCCCGACGACCGCCACAGCCCGCGTGAGGACGGCCGCCTGGTCTCCTCGTACCGCGCCAAGCTGCTGGAGGAGATCGACCTCGCCGAGATGTCCGCGCTCGCGCCCGCCGAGCGGCGGGCGCGCCTGGAGCGCGTACTCGGCCACATCATCAGCCGCGAAGGGCCCGTCCTGTCCACCGTCGAGCGCGCGCAGCTGATCCGCCGCGTCGTCGACGAGGCCCTCGGCCTCGGCGTGCTCGAGCCGCTCCTCGAGGACCCGTCGATCTCCGAGATCATGGTCAACGGGCCCGACCAGATCTTCGTGGAGCGGGCCGGCCGCGTGGAGCAGCTCCCGCTGCGCTTCGCCTCGCACGAACAGCTGATGCAGACCATCGAGCGCATCGTCTCCACGGTCAACCGCCGTGTCGACGAGGCCAATCCGATGGTCGACGCCCGCCTGCCCAGCGGCGAGCGGGTCAACGTCATCATCCCGCCGCTCTCCCTGACCGGCGCCACCCTCACCATCCGCCGCTTCCCGCGGGCCTTCACCCTGCACGAGATGATCGCCCTCGGCTCGCTCGAGGAGCAGATGCTCCTGCTGCTGTCGGGGCTGGTCGCGGCGAAGATGAACCTGATCGTCTCGGGCGCCACCGGCACCGGCAAGACGACCCTCCTCAACGCCCTCTCCGGCCTGATCCCCGAGGGCGAGCGCATCATCACCATCGAGGACTCCGCCGAGCTCCAGCTCCAGCAGGCGCACGTCATCCGCCTCGAATCCCGGCCCGCGAACGTCGAGGGCAAGGGACAGATCACCATCCGCGACCTCGTACGCAACTCCCTGCGCATGCGCCCCGACCGCATCATCGTCGGGGAGGTCCGCGGCGGCGAGACCCTCGACATGCTCCAGGCCATGTCCACCGGTCACGACGGCTCCCTGGCCACCGTGCACGCGAACAGTTCCGCCGACGCCCTGATGCGCCTGCAGACCCTCGCCTCCATGTCGGAGGTCGAGATCCCCTTCGAGGCGCTCCAGGACCAGATCAACAGCGCCGTCAACGTGATCGTGCAGCTCACCCGCTTCGGCGACGGCTCGCGCCGCATCACGGAGATCTCCGTGCTCGAGTCGCACGGCCGCGAGGCCTTCCGGATCACGACGGTCTGCCGCTTCGTGGCCCAGCCGATGGGGGCGGACTCGCGCGTCCACGGCTACTTCGCGTACTACCCGCTGCCCCGGTTCATCGCGGAACGCCTCTACATGAACAACCAGCCCATCCCGCAGGCCTTCGGGGTGGCGCTGCCGGACGACGACCCGCTCACCGGCCCCCTCACCACCCCCCGCGTCACCCGGACCGCCCTGTGAACCCACTCATCCTCCTCACCCTCGGCACCACGCTGCTGGCCTGCCTGTTCGTGGTCCTGGGCGTACACGCCTACGCGGCGGGCCGCGCCCAGCGCGCCGCGCTCATCGAACGGCTCTCGGCGACCGGGGCACCGGCGGCCGCGGGCCGGCGGCGGCGCTTCGCCGGCGTCGACCGGCGGCTGCGGAAGACGCAGCTGGGCCGGCGCATCGAGATCAAGCTCGCGGTGACCGGTCTCGACCTGACGGTCGGGGAGTTCTTCGTCTACATGTGCGCCGCGGTCGCCGGCACCTGGCTGGTCGCCGCGTCCTTCCTGGCCCCGTTCTTCGGCCCGGTGGCCGGCCTGATCGGCCTGTGGGCGGCGAACGCGTTCCTCAACTGGCAGCGGACGCGCCGCACCGAGCGGTTCATCAACCAGCTTCCCGACCTGGCCCGCATCCTCGCCAACGCCACCCAGGCCGGGCTGGCCCTGCGTACGGCGATCGGCATGGCGGCGGAGGAGCTGGAGGCCCCGGCGGGCGAGGAACTCGCGCGCGTCGCCAACCGCCTCGCCGTCGGCCACTCCATCGAGGAGTCCCTGGGCGAACTGACCGAGCGGCTGCCGTCGCGGGAGCTGGTCGTCCTGGTCTCCACCCTCGTCCTGTCGGCCCGCGCGGGCGGCACGATCGTGGAGAGCCTGCGCAACCTCACGGTGACCCTGGAGCAGCGCAAGGAGACCCGCCGGGAGATCCGTACCCAGCTGTCCCAGGTCACGGTGACGGCGTACCTGGTCCCGGCCATCGGGCTGGGTTCGCTGCTCCTGGTGGACATGATGATGCCGGGCGCGCTGGACCGCATGACGGGCGCCTTCATCGGCCAGACAGCGGTGCTGATCGCCCTCGGCCTCTTCTCCCTGGGCTTCATCCTCATCCGCCGCCTGTCCAAGATCGACGTGTGAGGGGGCTGCCGTCGTGATCGCTCTTCTCCTCGCCGTGGCCGTGGCGTTGTCCGTCCTCGGTGTCTTCCACGGGATCCGGCTCTACCGGGCCGACGTCAAACTGCCGACCGACCTCGCGCTGGCCCTGGAGGTCGGTGCCACGCGCACGACGGCCGTCGGCTCGCTGGTGGACCGGCTGGGCATCCGCTGGGCCCCGGCGGTCCTGCGCGCGATGGGACCGGGCCGGGTGGCCCGCAAGCGCCGCCAGATCGACATGGCGGGCAACCCGGCGGGCCTGACGATCGACCGGTACGCGGCGCGCCGCGCGGTGTACGGCGCCCTCGGCGCCGTGGGTGCCTTCTCGATGCTGATCAACGGACAGCTCGTACCGGCCCTCCTGATGGTGGCCTTCGGCCTGTTCTGGATCGAGGTCGGGCTGTGGTCGGCGATCCGGGTCCGCCGCGACCACATCGAGCGGACCCTGCCGGACTTCCTGGACGTGCTCGCGGTCGTGGTGAGCGCGGGGCTCGGCTTCCGGCAGGCGCTGGAGCGGGTGGCGCACAAGTACGAGGGCCCGTGGGCGGACGAGATCCGGATCACCCTGCAGCAGATGGACATGGGCGTGAGCCGCCGCCAGGCCTTCGACGAACTGCGCCGCCGCAACGACAGCGAACAGGTCGCGCAGTTCGTGACGGCCCTCCAGCAGGGTGAGGAACTCGGCTCCCCGATCGTGGACACCCTGATCGCGATCGCCGACGACATGCGGCGTACGGACGCCCAGAACGCCCGTCGGCGCGCGGCGCGGGCCGTCCCGAAGGCCACGTTCGCCGTCACCATGTTCATGCTGCCGGGCACGCTCATCCTGCTGGTCTGCGGGTTCGTCTACGGCGCGAACGTCGACTTCGACGCGCTGTTCGGGGGTGGCTGAGCCGTGGCCCGACTGAGCGTGCTCATCGCCGATGACAACCCGGTCATCAGGGCGGGCCTGGCGGCGATCCTGGGCGCGGCCGAGGACATCGAGGTCATAGCGCAGGCGGCCGACGGCCGCGAGGCCCTGAGCCTGACCCGCCGGCACGCCCCGGACGTGGTCCTGCTGGACGTCCGGATGCCGGGGGTGGACGGCATCTCGGCCCTGCCGCACCTCGTACAACTGGCCCCGGTCTTGATGCTGACGTACAGCCGTGAGTCCGAAATCGTCCGCGAAACCCTGCTGCTGGGCGCCGGCGGCTACCTGGTCCACGGCGAGTTCACCGGGGCCGACCTGCTCCGCGCGGTCCGCGACGCCCCCGAGGGCCGCCCCCACTTCACCCCGACGGCGGCAAGCGCCCTCCTCTCCGAACTCCGGACCTCTTCGCAACAGCAACGAACTGTGGCACCCTCGTCTGAGCGGATGCACAACTCTGTTGTCTTCGGGCTGAGTTCGCGGGAGGTGGAGATCATGGAGCTGATCGCGTCCGGGATGAACAACCAGCAGATCGCCGCCACCTGCTTCATCAGCGAGAAGACGGTCAAGAACCACATCAACCGCATCTTCGCCAAACTCCACAGCACCACGCGCAGCGAGGCCATAGCCCGCTGGCTGGGAACCGCCCGTCCAGGAGTGACCGGCCATGGGTAGACGGAGTGCGCAATGGGTCCGTATTTGGGCCCCGGGACCCTTGGTTACGACTGGTAACCCGCCGTACCGTCCGCACACCAGCAGTGGCACCGGCCCGGGAGGGAACTTTCATGTTGCAGAACACCCTGGCGAGGATGCGGAAGCGGTACGCGGGGAGAGGTGCGGGGGATCGCGGCCAGACGGCGTTCGAGTATCTGGGGATCATCCTGGTGGTCGTGGTGATCATCGGGGCGATGGTCGGTACGGGCATCGGCACGGCCATCGTGGGGCGCATCACGACGGCGATCGCGAGCCTCACCGCTGGTCGTTGAGCTCGCGGAAACCGAACGATCGAGGCCAGGTTTTCCCGCTCTACGCGATGGTCGTGGTCGGGATGGTCTTCGCCGCGCTCGCGTTCTTCGTGTTCGGCCAGGCTGCCGTCGTTCGCAGCGATGCGCAGGGAGCAGCGGACGCGGCCGCCTTGGCGGCGGCGCGCAAGGCCCGCGACAACCTGCTGCCACGGCTGGACCTCGCCACACTCAAGCCCGAAGACTGGCGGGACGTCCTGGATGGAAAGTCCTTCGACATGGAGGGCGCTTGCGGGGCCGCTGAGGACTTCGCGCGACTGAACGACGCGAAGGGGACCTGTACGCGGTCGATCCTGAGCTTCACGGTCGAAGTGACCACGGACGGCACCGTCGGAGATTCGGTCGTACCGGGGACTGGGGACATGCACGGCAGGGCCAGGGCGGTGGCAGAGGTCGTGCCGCGATGTGAGCTCGGTTCCGCTCCCGTCCCTTCGGCCACTCCGAGCCCTGCCCCGACCCCTGCCCCCACGGATCCTCCGTCGCCGGGCCCAGTCGTCATCAAGTGCAAGGGAGGGAAGATCATCAGGTTCGACCCTCTGAACCCCGATCCATGGAGCACGCTGGCGCGAAGCCTCTTCGACGTGCGACTTGCCGGCTGACAACGAACGAGAGACAAGGAAGCTGCTTAGATGAGCGTTCGGTACACGGTAAAGGTCCGCGGGGGAGCGGCCGCTGCGGTTGCGGCGGCGTTGGTCCTTACCTTGGCCGGATGCGGGGACGACGGCCAAGGCAAGGTGCCCCAAAGCACCCCGACGGCCCAGAAGAGTCCAGATGCTGACGCCCAGCCGCGTCCTTCGGCAAGTGGCAACCAGTCCTCCGCTCCGCCTCAGGTTCTGGCCACCATGAACGGCGAGGCCGGTGTGGTCCTGACCATCAATTCAGCCGCTCGAGACGCCGGTGGATTCCTGACCGTCAGTGGCCAGATCAAGAACACCGGGGACAAAGCCTTCGGCAATACGGCGGCCTGGCGCG
Source organism: Streptomyces sp. cmx-11-4 (assembly GCA_049998195.1). Classification (GTDB taxonomy): domain Bacteria; phylum Actinomycetota; class Actinomycetes; order Streptomycetales; family Streptomycetaceae; genus Streptomyces. The sequence continues at coordinate 3,062 of JAEBET010000008.1, read as the reverse complement.
GTAACGAACTCGGTGCGAGCGGCGTTTCGGTCGCTGGAGTCAACCTGGTCGACAAGGCGGGCAAGAAGCGGTACTACGTGCTCCGGGACACGGAGGGGCGGTGTCTGTGCACCACGGGCGTGGTCATCATCGAAGCGGGTCAGTCCGTTCCCTTCTTCGCTCAATTCCCAGCCCCTCCGGCGAGCACCGGCGAGGTCGAGTTCAACTTCCCGACCTTCGCGTCGGCCAGTCTGAAGATCTCCGGGTGACCCCATGACAAAAAGCCACCGCACCACCGCCGCCACGGCCGTCGTCGGTCTCGTCATCGCCGGTGCACACTTCGTCGGCGCGGGCACCGCCCACGCCGACGACGTCAAGCCGTCCGTACCCCCCGGCGCCGAGCCATCGGCCTCCGCCCCCGTCCCCATCGACTCCAGCTCACCCGGCCTGAAGATCCCCCAGGGCGGCACCCTCGCACCCGCCAAGGTGCTCGACATCGCCGAGGTCGTCGAAGACCTCGGCGGGGAGCAGCGCCGCCAGGAGACCAACCAGACCGTCATGATGGCGCTGCAGTCCGAGGTCCTCTTCCCCGAGGACAGCGCCGTCTTCAACGCACAGGCCGCCGCCCGCATACAGGCCATCGCCACCGAGATCAACACGCAGAAGGCGACCCGCGTCCGCGTCTTCGGCTTCACCGACGACCAGGGCAGCTACGAACACGGCAAGGAACTCTCCAAGCAGCGCGCCGACGCCGTACAGGCCGAGCTGTCCAAGACCGTCACCAACCCCAGCGTCGTCTTCGACGTCCGCGGGTACAGCGAGGACTACCCGATCGCCGACAACGGCACCGAAGAGGGCCGCAAGAAGAACCGCCGCGTCGAGATCACCTTCCCCCGCACCGCGGGCGGCTGAGACCACAGCAACAGCAGGTGGCGGTCTCAGCCGACCAGCAGGTGATCGGCCTTGCCCGCTGTCGACGTACTTCTCGTCCGCGACGCCGCAGTAACTCGCGAGGGTACGCATCCGCTGCGTGCTGATGGCCCTCCGTTCGTACCGGGACGACTCGCTCCGCCTGACCGTCTACGACGGCCACACGCCCACCCCCGGCTCGCCGCCCACTGCGAGGCCCGCCGGCGGGCAGCCCTGCGGCTCATGGGCGCGGTGGTCCGGGACTGCGGCGGGGCCTGGGGCTTCGCTGACTCCCGCGAGCCAGGCGGCGGACCCGGACCTGGGCGAGTCTGCCCCGGCTGGTGAGCCACCGACTACTCGGCGCCTGACCGATCCGTCGGCTCCCCCTCTCTTTACTCTCGAGATATGAACGTGTTTGAGGGCGGTGACGGCCGGTACCTGGAGATGACCAACGGCGGCACGGCGGTATTCGTGGACGTGCTGACGCTCGCCGTGTCCGCGCTGGCCCACGAGCCGTGGGACTTCCGCTTCGCCGCCCTGCTGGCGCTCCAGGACCAGAACGTGATGGGACGCGGGGTGGTCGGCTTCGGCCTGGCGGAGCTCGACTGGGGGGACGCGCCGCAGGAGCGGGCCGCGGCAAAGGGCTTCCTGCTGCGCGTCCTCGATCTGGCGCTGTCCCGCCACCGGTGGGAGGACCTGGCGTACGAGCCGCCCCGCGCCGAGGGGTACCTGCGCACGTACCGGGCGATGGTGGAGGAGTTCGACCCTGCGACCGCGAGCGGCGGCACGGGCGTCCTGCCCGGGCCGCAGGAGGCCGCTATGGCCTCGTGCGTACGCCACCGGGTGCTGGACGCGCGGCCGTTCTGGGACGCGTGCGTGTTCTGCACGGCCGGGGTCTGAGGTCTACGCCCCGCGGTCTGCCGTCAAAGTGATCCGCCCGGCGCGACTCCTTGGTGCGCCCACGTTCGCGAGACGGCAGCAGGCTGTCCGATGGAAGCCGCGTCCCAGCCGTCGACCACCCGCCGCCGAGGCACCTGAACTGCTCGTCTCGGCAGCTGGTGGTTTGTCATGGGTGTGTCACAACGGGCTCGTTGCTGGTTGCAGGAGCGATGTAGGTTGATCGAGCTAGACATACTTGTGATCGTTCGGATGTACGGGGGTGTGGGATGAAGTTCGACATGGGGACGCAGGTTCTGTCGAACCTGATGTCGGGGTCGCGTAGCTCGAATACGGACCTGGGTTCGCTGATCAAGCAGCTGGTGGCTGCGGCGCAGCCGCTGGAGGGCAAGTTCCAGGGTCAGGGCAAGGTCGCGTTCGACTCGTTCAAGCTGCGTGCGGACGGGATCGCGAAGGAGTTGAACGCTTCGCTGGCGGCGATCCTGGGCGGTCAGTCGGGGATGGAGCAGGCGTTCGGGTCGGGTGACCAGGAGCAGGGTGAGAACGCGCGGCAGACGCAGGGCTCGGCGAACTTCGACGCGGCCCGCTTCCGCGGCCGCTAGGCCTGCCGGCTGCTCTTGTTCTTCTGATGGTTCTTCTTCACGGGGAGTGTGGTTGTGGTGGCAGGTGGGACGGACCGTCGTGCGTACGACGTGGGTGCCTCGACGGAGGTGCAGGGCGGTATCAAGGCCGTGATCGGTCAGTTGGAGCAGGTGATCGCGGCGCGTGAGGCGCAGGTCGCGGCGGCGATGACGGACTTCGCGGCGGATGGTGTGGCGGATGACTACCACGCCAAGGAGCTGCGGTGGAAGAACGCCTCGCAGGAGGTCAAGAACATCATCCAGCTGTTGAACACGACGCTGGAGAAGAACGATGTGACGGCGCAGCAGACGCTGCAGCGGGCGAAGGCCGCGGTCGACAACATCGGCTGAACGAGCGGGTGACGCAGGACGGTTGGTCGGGGTAGTACGGGGGTTCGTTGATGACGTCGTGGGACATCAAACCGCAGGGTGTGCAAGGCCAGTTGAAGACGGTCGGCACGAATGCCGGTGAGCTGGAGAAGGCGCTGAACGCGCTGCTCACGGCCATGTCGGAGGCGGCCCAGGCCGCGGGGACGGCCGTTCCGGGCTCGGCGTCGGGGATGACTCCGCAGGGCCCGTTGGCCCCCGGTGCGGCCCCGTCCCCCGGCGCGCCCTATCTGGCGTCGCAGAAGGCGATGGGTCCGGTCGCGGCCGCGC
>JAEBET010000007.1:0-446628 GCA_049998195.1 Streptomyces sp. cmx-11-4 | reverse complement strand
CATAGTGTTTCGGTGGTCATAGCGTTAGGGAAACGCCCGGTTACATTCCGAACCCGGAAGCTAAGCCTTTCAGCGCCGATGGTACTGCAGGGGGGACCCTGTGGGAGAGTAGGACGCCGCCGAACAACCCGCCCTTTTAGCTCAGTCGGTAGAGCGTCTCCATGGTAAGGAGAAGGTCAACGGTTCGATTCCGTTAAAGGGCTCCAAAGAAAAAGGCCCCCGCCTATGGCGGGGGCCTTTTTTGCGTTCTCGGGCGGAGAAGCCGTTGGTCGGGCCCCTGCCGACCGGCGAGGGTCTGCTGTCAAGTCCCGACTTTCCGGGTCGTGACCGCGGTCGCGGCGTGGGGCGCAATGGGATCACGGATGACGGAACGGGAAGCAGACAGGCTTCTCGCCGCAGCCGCAGTCCGAGCCCCTCGAGCTGCGAAAGGACCCCCCCTCATGGCCCTCGCAAGGATTCGACGCCTCGTCCTGAAGATCGTGAAGGTCTTGGCGGAAGGGGACCTCGCATGATCATCGCAAGGATCCGACGCCTCGTTTCGAAGAACGTGACGGCCGCGGAGGCCGATGCCGGCGCCGCTCCCTCCACGTCCGCGCCCGTCTACCCGGTCACCGCACCGGAGCATGCGGCTCCCCAGGTCGGCAACGACAGACTGCCCCTGGCCACGGAGATGGCGGCCCCGTCCTTCATGATCTTGTCGACGCTGCCGAGGCCCCGACCCGGTAAGAGCGGTAAGAGATAAGAGGAGAGAGGGACGACAGCGTCCTCAGTCGCCCTCGCGCTGCTGCGGGACGCGGAAGGCCAGGATCGCCATGTCGTCCGAGGCCGGTTCGGCCGCGAAGCGTTCCACCGCGCGCAGGACGCGGGAGGCGACCGCGCCCGCGGTGAGGCCCGTGCAGGTCGTGAGGACCTCGGCGAGGCCGTCGTCCCCGAGCATGCGGCTGCCCTCGCGGCGTTCGGTCACGCCGTCCGTGACGCAGAGCAGCACGTCGCCCGGGTCGAGGGTCAGCGTCTGCTCGTACAGTTCGAGGTCGTCGATCACGCCCAGCAGGGGCTGTGGGTCGGCGGCCGGGAGCACCTCGCCGTTCGGGCGCAGGCGCAGCGGGAGCGGGTGGCCGGCGCAGACGACCTTCATCAGCGCGCCGCCGTCCGGCTGCGGGTGGAGCTCGCCGTAGAGGAGGGTGAGGAAGCGGCTGCGGGCGCCCTCGTCGAGGATGGCCGCGTTGAGACGTTCGAGGACGGCGGGCCCGCCCAGGCCCTCGCGGGCGAGCAGGCGCAGGGCATGGCGGGCCAGGCCCGTGACCGCCGCCGCCTCCGGGCCCGTACCGCAGACGTCGCCGATGGCGAAGCCGTACGCGCCGTCGCGGATCGGGAAGACGTCGTAGAAGTCGCCGCCCACCTCGTTGCCCTCGCCGGCCGCGCGGTAGATGACCTCGACCTCCATGCCGGGGATCGCGGGGGAGCCGGGCGGCAGCAGGCTGCGCTGGAGGGAGCGGCTGATGGCGGTCCGCTCGGAGTACAGCCGCGCGTTGTCGAGGGCGAGGGCGGCCCGGCGGGAGAGGTCCTCGGCGAGTTCGAGGATCTCCTGGCGGAAGTGCTCCTCGCTGGGCCTGCCGAGGGTGAGCATGCCGATCACGCGGTTGCGGGCCATCAGCGGGAGGACGACGGTCTCGCCGCCGACCGCGAGAGCCGTTTCCGGCCAGGGGCGGGCGCCGGCCCCGCGCACGGGTTCGGGCGGGCTGACCCGGGAGAGCAGGGCCTTGAGGCCGTCGATGCGCTCCTCGTCCTCGTGCAGGACGTAGGAGAGGTACGGATCCGAGGACTGGTCGGCGATCGTGTAGACCGCGCACCAGGTCGCGAGGGTGGGGACGGTCATCTGCGCCATGAGGGCGAGGGTCTGGTCCCGGTCGAGGGTGCCGGCCAGCAGGTCGGAGGCCTCGACGAGGAAGGAGAGCGAGCCGCGGCGCAGGCGCTCGAGCTCGCCGAGGCGGGCGGATTCGACGGCGAGGGCGATGCGGTCGGCGGCGAACTGGAGGCGCAGGGCCTCCTCGTTCGAGTAGCGGCCGGGGACCTCGGCGGCGACGCCGAGGGAGCCCGTGAGACGGCCTTCGACCTTCAGCGGGACGGTCACCGCGGATCGCATGCCGGTGGACTCCAGGAGCGGGACGGCTCCGGGTACGGAGGCGAGGTCGTCGTGGACGGCGGGCATGCGGGCCGAGCCGTACCGGTTGGTGCCGGCCTCGACGGGGACGCGGGCGAAGCGCTGGCGCGTGGAGGGCAGCCCGGTGGTGGCGCGGACCTCGAGCTCGGTCTCGTCGTCGGTGGCGAGGAGCAGGAAGGCGGCATCGGCGTCGAGGAGGTCGCGGGCCCGCTCGACGGTGCGCTGGAGGAGGCCGTCCAGGTCGTCGGGGGCGGGCGACCCGATGAAGACCTCGAAGGGGTCGGCGGGGCGGGGCTCGGTGAGGTGGCCGCCGTCGGCCGGGATCCGTACCGGGGTCTGGAGGAGGGCGCGCTCGTCGTCGTGGACGAGGAGGCAGACGATGGAGGGTTCGCCATGGGCGTCGCGTACCCGGAGGTGGGAGGCGTAAACGGGGATGACGCGGCCGTCGGCGCCGCGGATCCCGTAGCTGCCCTCCCAGCGCGACAGGCCCAGTGCCTCGGCGATGCCGGTGCCGGTGCCGGGGGTCTGGGGCCAGGCCGCGAGCTCGGCGAGCGGGCGGCCGACGGCCTTCTCGGCCGGGTAGCCGAAGACGTGCTCGGCGTCCTCGTTCCAGGCGGAGACGGCGCCGGCGGAGTCGATCTGGAGGACGGCGACGCGGACCCGGCTGTCGGCGAGGGGGAGCAGCTGGTCGGGGACGACGGGGCCCGCGGAGCGGGTACCGACCGGACGGTCTGGGAGGTCGAGGCGGAACCACACGTGCTTGTGGGTGGCGGTGTACTCGACGCCCCAGCGGGTGGCGAGGGCGGCGCAGAGCATCAGGCCGCGGCCGTTCTCGCGGTCGGGGTCGGCGTACGGGCGCTCGCCGGGGTGCTGGAGCGGGAGCTCGCGCTCCGGGTAGCGGTCGGCGACCTCGACGCGGACGCCGTCCTCGGCGCGCAGGCACAGGACCTCGGCCCGGGTTCCGGCGTGGACCACGGCATTGGTGACGAGCTCGCTCGTGAGCACCACCGCGTCGTCGACGATGTCCGCGAAGCCCCAGCCCTGCAGGGTGTCGCGGACGAACGCGCGGGCGGCGGCGACCGAGCGCCCGAGGGGATCGAAACTGGCAGCCGCCCGTGCCGTGATCACTAGTCTCCTTCGACGCGGTTGGACATCGGGTGCCAGGTTACTTACCTTCACGGTCGGCATGGTGCCGTCGTCGGGGATTCCACCCGCAGGGTACGGCGGGTGTGCGATGGTGCCGAAGTGTTATGGCCGGGTTCGGCCGGGGTGAAACACTGGGCAGGCTTGAAGAGCCGGGCAGGAACACTCGAAGCCCGGCGGAACAGCGGTCGACCCTTTCGGGAGGGACACGGTGGAGTCTGGCGCAGCGGTGCGGCGTACGGGAACGCGGCCGAAGGGCGGTCGTTCCCGGCGCGGCGGGACGACCGAGGTCGATACCGCCGCTCTGAACCGGCTGCTCACGGCCCTGGTGTCGATGCGGGACGGGAACTTCCGCAAGCGGCTGACGGTGTCCGGCGAGGGCGTGATGGCGGAGATCGCCGCCGTCTACAACGAGGTCGCCGACCGCAACCTGCACCTGACCGGGGAGCTGTCGCGGGTCCGCAGGATGGTGGGCCGCGAGGGCAAGCTGAGCGAACGGCTGGAAACCGGTGCCTGTGAGGGCTCCTGGGCGGCCGCGATCGACGCGTCGAACCAGTTGGTGGACGACCTGGCCCGGCCGGTGTCCGAGGTGGGCCGGGTGCTGTCGGCGGTGGCCGAGGGTGATCTGGACCAGCGGATGGATCTGCGGACCCAGGCCACGGAGGGCGCGGGGCATCCGCTGCGCGGGGAGTTCCTGAAGGTCGGGCGGACGGTCAACAACCTGGTCGACCAGCTGTCCGCGTTCACCGACGAGGTGACGCGCGTGGCGCTGGAGGTGGGTACCGAGGGCAAGCTCGGCGGCCAGGCCCAGGTGCGCGGCATGTCCGGCTCCTGGAAGGATCTGACCGACTCCGTCAACACGATGGCGTACCGGCTCACCGCTCAGGTACGTGATATCGCTCTCGTCACGACGGCGGTGGCCAAGGGCGATCTGTCGCGCAAGGTCACCGTGCACGTGGCCGGCGAGATGCTCCAGCTGAAGAACACCGTGAACACCATGGTGGACCAGCTGTCCTCCTTCTCCTCCGAGGTGACCCGCGTCGCCCGCGAGGTGGGTACGGAGGGGGAGCTGGGCGGCCAGGCGAAGGTGCCCGGGGTCGCCGGTGTGTGGAAGGACCTGACCGACTCCGTCAACACGATGGCGGGCAACCTGACGGCTCAGGTGCGCGGGATCGCGCAGGTGACGACGGCGGTCGCGAACGGTGACCTGTCGCAGAAGGTACGGGTGAGCGCGCGCGGCGAGGTCGCGCAGCTGGCCGAAACGATCAATCAGATGACGGAGACCCTGCGGACCTTCGCGGACGAGGTCACGCGCGTGGCCAGCGAGGTCGGGGCCAAGGGTCTGCTCGGCGGTCAGGCGCAGGTGCCGGGGGCGGCGGGGACGTGGAAGGACCTCACCGATTCGGTGAACACGGTCTTCCGCAACCTCACCACGCAGGTGCGCGACATCGCGCAGGTGACGACGGCGGTGGCCAACGGGGATCTGTCGCAGAAGGTCACGGTCGACGTGGCCGGCGAGATGCTGGAGTTGAAGAACACCGTCAACACGATGGTGGACCAGCTCCAGTCCTTCGGTGCGGAAGTGACGCGTGTGGCCCGTGAGGTCGGCGTCGAGGGTGAGCTGGGCGGTCAGGCGCAGGTGCCGGGGGCGGCGGGGACGTGGAAGGACCTCACCGATTCGGTGAACACCGCCTTCCGCAACCTCACCGGTCAGGTCCGCAACATCGCACAGGTGACGACGGCGGTGGCCAACGGCGACCTCTCGCAGAAGGTCACCGTGGACGTCTCCGGCGAGATGCTCCAGCTGAAGAACACCGTGAACACGATGGTGGACCAGCTGTCCTCCTTCGCCGACCAGGTCACGCGGATGGCGCGGGACGTGGGCACCGAGGGCCGGCTCGGCGGCCAGGCCCGGGTCGAGGGGGTGTCCGGCACCTGGAAGGAACTCACCGACTCCGTCAACTTCATGGCCGGGAACCTGACCTCCCAGGTGCGCCAGATCGCCCAGGTGACCACGGCGGTGGCGCGCGGCGACCTGTCGCAGAAGATCGACGTGGATGCCCGGGGCGAGATCCTCGAGCTGAAGAACACCATCAACACGATGGTCGACCAGCTCTCGGCCTTCGCGGAGCAGGTGACCCGGGTGGCCCGGGACGTGGGCACCGAGGGCCGGCTCGGCGGTCAGGCGCAGGTGCCCGGGGTGGCCGGCGTATGGCGTGACCTGACGGATTCGGTGAACGGCATGGCCGGGAACCTGACCTCGCAGGTGCGCAACATCGCGCAGGTCGCCACGGCGGTGGCGCGCGGTGACCTGTCGCAGAAGATCGACGTGGACGCCCGGGGCGAGATCCTGGAGCTGAAGAACACCCTCAACACGATGGTCGACCAGCTCTCGAACTTCGCGGAGCAGGTGACCCGGGTGGCGCGGGAGGTGGGTACCGAGGGCATCCTCGGCGGCCAGGCGGAGGTGAAGGGCGTCTCCGGCACCTGGAAGGACCTCACACAGTCCGTCAACTTCATGGCCAACAACCTGACCTCGCAGGTGCGCAACATCGCCGAGGTGACCACGGCGGTGGCCATGGGCGACCTCTCCAAGAAGATCACCGTCGACGCGAAGGGCGAGATCCTCGAACTCGTCACCACCGTCAACACGATGGTGGACCAGCTGTCGTCGTTCGCCGAGCAGGTGACGCGGGTGGCGCGCGAGGTGGGCACCGAGGGCATCCTCGGCGGCCAGGCGCGGGTGCGCGGGGTCACCGGCATCTGGAAGGACCTCAGCGACAACGTCAACACCATGGCCGGGAACCTGACGGCGCAGGTGCGCGGGATCGCGCAGGTCTCGGCGGCGGTGGCCAACGGCGACCTGACGAAGAAGGTCACCGTCGAGGCGCGCGGCGAGGTCGCGCAGCTGGCCGACACGGTCAACACGATGGTGAAGACCCTGTCGTCCTTCGCCGACGAGGTGACGCGGGTGGCCCGTGAGGTGGGTACGGAGGGCCGCCTGGGCGGTCAGGCGCACGTACCGGGCGTCTCGGGGACGTGGAAGGACCTCACCGACTCGGTGAACTTCATGGCCTCCAACCTCACCGGTCAGGTGCGGCAGATCGCCATGGTCACGACCGCCATCGCCAAGGGCGACATGACCAAGAAGATCGACATCGACGCGCGCGGCGAGATCCTGGAGCTCAAGACCACCATCAACACGATGGTCGACCAGCTGTCCTCGTTCGCCGACCAGGTGACGCGGGTGGCCCGCGAGGTGGGTACCGAGGGCATCCTGGGCGGCCAGGCCCGGGTCCGGGACGTCGACGGCACCTGGCGGGACCTGACGGAGTCCGTGAACGAGATGGCCGGGAACCTCACCCGGCAGGTCCGCGCGATCGCGGCCGTGGCCACCGCGGTGACCCGCGGCGACCTCAGCCTGAAGGTCGACGTGGACGCCGCGGGCGAGATCCAGGTCCTCCAGGACAACATCAACACGATGATCGTCAACCTGCGCGACACCACCTTGGCCAACAAGGAGCAGGACTGGCTCAAGGGCAACCTGGCGCGGATCTCCGCGCTGATGCAGGGCCGCCGGGAACTCGACGACGTCGCCTCGCTGATCATGAGCGAGCTGACGCCGGTGGTCTCGGCGCAGCACGGTGCCTTCTTCCTGGCGCTGCCGGCCGGCGGTACCAAGGAGATCGGCACGGAGGGCGGTACGGACGGCTCGTACGAGCTGCGGATGCGCGGGAGTTACGCGTACGCCGGAGGCCAGGTGCCCACCTCCTTCCGGCCGGGGGAGGGGCTGATCGGGACGGTCGCGGAGGAGAAGCGGACGATCCTGGTCGAGAACACCCCGCCGGGCTACTTGAAGATCTCCTCGGGGCTCGGCGAGGCGCCGCCCGCGCACGTGATCGTGCTGCCGGTGCTCTTCGAGGGGAAGGTGCTCGGCGTCATCGAGCTGGCGTCCTTCACGCCGTTCACGCAGATCCAGAAGGACTTCCTCAGCCAGATCGCCGAGATGATCGGTACGAGCGTCAACACCATCAGCGTCAACTCCAAGACGGAGATGCTGCTGAAGCAGTCGCAGGAGATGACCGAGCAGCTGCGCGAGCGCTCCGACGAGCTGGAGAACCGGCAGAAGGCCCTCCAGGCCGCGAACGCGGAGCTGGAGGAGAAGGCCGAGCTGCTGGCCCAGCAGAACCGGGACATCGAGGTGAAGAACACCGAGATCGAGGAGGCCCGGCAGGTCCTGGAGGAGCGCGCCGAGCAGCTCGCGGTCTCGATGCGCTACAAGTCCGAGTTCCTCGCGAACATGTCGCACGAGCTGCGGACCCCGCTCAACTCGCTGCTGATCCTGGCCAAGCTGCTCGCCGACAACGCGGACGAGAACCTGTCGGGGAAGCAGGTGGAGTTCGCCGAGACCATCCACGGCGCCGGCTCGGACCTGCTCCAGCTGATCAACGACATCCTCGACCTGTCGAAGGTCGAGGCAGGGAAGATGGACGTCTCGCCGACGCGGATCGCGCTGGTCCAGCTCGTGGACTACGTGGAGGCCACCTTCCGGCCGCTGACGGCGGAGAAGGGGCTCGACTTCTCGGTGCGGGTCTCCCCGGAGCTGCCGGCCACCTTGCACACCGACGAGCAGCGGCTGCTCCAGGTGCTGCGCAACCTGCTGTCCAATGCGGTGAAGTTCACCGACACCGGGGCGGTGGAGCTGGTGATCCGGCCGGCCGGGGCCGATGTCCCGACGGCGATCCGGGAGCAGCTGCTGGAGGCCGGATCGCTGCGGGAGGCCGACGCGGACCTGATCGCCTTCTCGGTGACCGACACCGGTATCGGGATCGCCGCGAGCAAGATGCTGGTGATCTTCGAGGCGTTCAAGCAGGCCGACGGTACGACCAGCCGCAAGTACGGGGGCACCGGCCTGGGCCTGTCCATCAGCCGGGAGATCGCCCGGCTGCTCGGCGGGGAGATCCACGCGGCCAGCGAGCCCGGCCGCGGCTCCACCTTCACGCTGTACCTGCCGCTGCACCCGAGCGAGCTGCCCCCGCAGGGGTACGCACCGCCCACGCCCGGCGGCGCCCGCGCCGAGCTGTACCGCAGGCCCTCCGAGGATGCGCGGCCCGCGCTGCCCGCCTCCCCCGCGGCGCCCTCGACGACGTATCCGGCGCAGGCCTCTCCCGGCCGGGCGGAGCGCTCGGCCCTGCCGGGCTCCGAGCCGGGCCAGGGCGGGGGGGCGCTGTTCAGGCGCCGGCGCAAGTCGCTGAGCGACCTGGAGCCGCGTACGGCCGTGCCGGGGCAGCCGGGCGTGGCGGGGCCCGAGGACGGCTGGGGCAGTGCCGAGGAGGAGCTCCCGGTCGTGCCGCGGACGTACGACTTCCACGGTGAGAAGGTGCTCATCGTGGACGACGACGTGCGCAACGTCTTCGCGCTGACCAGCGTGCTGGAGCAGCACGGGCTGGCGGTGCTGTACGCGGAGAACGGGCGGGAGGGCATCGAGGTCCTGGAGCAGCACGACGACGTGACGGTCGTGCTGATGGACATCATGATGCCGGAGATGGACGGCTACGCGACGACCTCGGCGATCCGGCGGATGCCGCAGTTCGCGGGGCTGCCGATCATCGCGCTGACGGCGAAGGCGATGAAGGGGGACCGGGAGAAGGCGATCGACTCCGGTGCTTCCGACTACGTCACCAAGCCGGTCGACCCTGATTATCTGCTGTCGGTGATGGAGCAGTGGATGCGCGGGAAGTGACCGCCCGGCGGGCGGGATGACAACGATTGCTGACGGACTGTGCCCGAGGCGGTGTGGGAGGGCGGTGGACGGGGAACCTTCTGCTCTCCCACGACGTTTCTGCTTCGTTCACAGTGACATCTTGGTGACAGGGTGTGGCGATCTCAGGACTGGGGCTACGATGACCGGCACAAGGACGGACGGCGCAAGGATGCCGTCCTCTGGGGCGGGGCCCGGCGCACAGGCCGGAGCCCGGAGCCGGGGAGGCCCCATGCCGGGGCGAGGAGGACAGGGCATGGTGCAGAAGGCCAAGATCCTCCTGGTCGACGACCGGCCGGAGAATCTGCTGGCGCTGGAGGCCATCCTCTCCGCGCTCGATCAGACACTGGTCCGGGCGTCGTCGGGGGAGGAAGCGCTCAAGGCGCTGCTGACGGACGATTTCGCGGTCATCCTGCTGGATGTGCAGATGCCGGGAATGGACGGATTCGAAACGGCCGCGCACATCAAGCGGCGGGAGCGGACCCGGGACATCCCGATCATCTTCCTGACCGCGATCAACCACGGGCCGCACCACACCTTCCGCGGCTACGCGGCGGGCGCGGTGGACTACATCTCCAAGCCGTTCGACCCGTGGGTGCTGCGGGCCAAGGTCTCGGTCTTCGTGGAGCTCTACACGAAGAACTGCCAGCTGCGCGAGCAGGCGGCGCTGCTGCGGCTCCAGCTGGAGGGCGGCGGTACGAACGGCGTGGACGGCAGCAAGGAGACGGCCGGACTGCTGGCCGAGCTCTCCGCGCGGCTCGCCGCGGTCGAGGAGCAGGCCGAGGCGCTGACCAAGCAGCTCGGCGAGGATTCGGCCGAGGCGGCGGTGGTGGCGACCGCGGCCCATCTGGAGCGCAAGCTGACCGGGCTGCGGCGGGCGCTGGACGCGCTGGAGCCGGGGACCGGCGGGGGAGCCGTACTGCCGATGCAGGGCTGAGGGCCGCCCCGCCTGGTGGTGCGTCAGGTCTGGTGGTGCGTCAAAGCGCCGACAGAACGGGCGACACGAACGGGTGAAGGGGTGGGCACGCGTGTCCACTGGCATGGACACCGGTAATCTCGGGCCCATGGCCTCACGTACGTCCGGCAAGGGTTCCCCGAGCACAGCGGGCACCGCGAAGGGCCGCACCGGCCGTACCCCGGCGCCGGCGAAGAAGGCGGCCCCCGCGCGCAAGCCCCCCGCGAAGAAGGCCGCGGCCGCCCGGCGCGCCCCGGTCAAGAAGGTGGCGCCCAGGCCCGCGCCGTCCCCGACCGGGGGTGTGGTGCGGCTGGTGCGGGCCCTGTGGCTCGGCTGCGCGCACGCGGTCGGCGCCGTCTTCCGCGGGATCGGCCAGGGTGCCAGGAACCTCGACCCCGCCCACCGCAAGGACGGCCTCGCGCTGCTGCTGCTCGCCCTCGCGCTGATCGTCGCCGCCGGAACCTGGTCGAACTTGAGCGGTCCCGTCGGGGACCTGGTCACGATGCTGGTCACCGGTGCCTTCGGACGACTGGATCTGCTCGTGCCGATCCTGCTCGGGGTCATGGCGGTACGTTTCATCCGCCATCCCGAGCAGACCGACGCCAACGGCCGCATCGGCATCGGCCTCTCCGCCCTGGTCATCGGGGTGCTGGGCCTGGTCCACATCGCCTGCGGGGCGCCCGGCCGGGACGAGGGCACCACCGCGATGCAGAACGCGGGCGGGCTCATCGGCTGGGGTGCCTCCAAGCCGCTGATCTTCACCATGGGCGCGCCGCTGGCCGTGCCGATGCTCGTGCTGCTCACCGTCTTCGGGCTGCTCGTGGTCACCGCGACCCCGGTCAACGCGATCCCGGAGCGGCTGCGGCGGCTCGGGATCAGGCTCGGGATCATCGCCCCGAACGAGTACGACGAGGGGTACGGGGAGCGCGAGGGCGCGGCCGACCGGCACGATCCGGAGCGCTGGCGGGCCCGTACCGGAGCCGGGGAGAACCCCGACGATCCGGCGGACGCCGAGGAGGAGGCCCTCGCCCGGCGGCGCAGGCCGCGGCGGGCCGCGTCCCGGCCGGCCATGGACCGGGAGATGGACGCCGTCGACGTGGCCGCGGCGGCCGCCGCCGCGCTGGACGGGGTGGTCTACGGCGGACTGCCGCCGTCCCCGCTGGTCGCCGACCTCACGCAGGGGATCTCCGTCGACCGCGAGGGCGCGGATGCCACCGCTCCGGTGCCGACCGCCCGCGAGGAGCGGCCCGTACCGCGCCCGGCCGCGGCCGCGGAGACGGCCGGGAGCCCGCACGACACCACCGCCGCGGCCTCCGGGACGCTGGCGGTACCCGACCTGACCAAGGCCCCGCCGCAGAGTCAGGCGCTGCCGCCGCGCGCCGAGCAGCTCCAGCTGCGCGGGGACATCACCTACGCGCTGCCCTCGCTGGACCTGCTCGAGCGCGGCGGGCCGGGCAAGACCCGCAGCGCCGCCAACGACGCGGTGGTCGCCTCGCTGACGAACGTGTTCACCGAGTTCAAGGTCGACGCGCAGGTCACCGGCTTCACCCGGGGGCCGACGGTCACCCGCTACGAGGTGACGCTCGGCGCGGCGGTGAAGGTCGAGCGGATCACCGCGCTGGCGAAGAACATCGCCTACGCCGTGGCCTCGCCGGACGTGCGGATCATCAGCCCCATCCCGGGCAAGTCCGCGGTCGGCATCGAGATCCCGAACACCGACCGCGAGATGGTCAACCTGGGCGACGTCCTGCGCCTCGCGGACGCGGCCGAGGACGACCACCCGATGCTGGTCGCGCTCGGCAAGGACGTCGAGGGCGGCTACGTCATGGCCAACCTCGCGAAGATGCCGCACGTGCTCGTCGCCGGTGCCACGGGTTCCGGAAAGTCCTCCTGCATCAACTGCCTGATCACCTCGGTCATGGTCCGGGCGACCCCGGAGGACGTCCGGATGGTGCTGGTGGACCCCAAGCGGGTGGAGCTGACGGCGTACGAGGGCATCCCGCACCTGATCACGCCGATCATCACCAACCCCAAGCGGGCCGCCGAGGCCCTCCAGTGGGTCGTGCGCGAGATGGACCTGCGCTACGACGACCTGGCCGCCTTCGGCTACCGGCACATCGACGACTTCAACCAGGCCATCCGGGACGGCAAGATCAAACTGCCGCCGGGCAGCGAGCGCGAGCTCAGCCCGTACCCGTACCTCCTGGTGATCGTCGACGAGCTCGCCGACCTGATGATGGTGGCCCCGCGCGACGTCGAGGACTCCATCGTCCGCATCACCCAGCTGGCCCGCGCGGCCGGCATCCACCTGGTGCTGGCGACCCAGCGGCCCTCGGTGGACGTGGTCACCGGCCTGATCAAGGCGAACGTGCCCTCGCGGCTGGCCTTCGCCACCTCCTCGCTCGCCGACAGCCGGGTCATCCTGGACCAGCCGGGAGCCGAGAAGCTCATCGGCAAGGGCGACGGGCTGTTCCTGCCGATGGGCGCGAACAAGCCCGTCCGGCTCCAGGGCGCCTTCGTCACCGAGGACGAGATCGCCGGGATCGTCCAGCACTGCAAGGACCAGATGGCGCCCGTCTTCCGGGACGACGTCACCGTCGGGCAGAAGCAGAAGAAGGAGGTCGACGAGGAGATCGGCGACGACCTGGACCTGCTGTGCCAGGCGGCCGAGCTGGTCGTCTCCACGCAGTTCGGCTCCACCTCGATGCTCCAGCGCAAGCTGCGGGTGGGCTTCGCCAAGGCGGGCCGGCTCATGGACCTGATGGAATCGCGCGGGATCGTCGGCCCGAGCGAGGGCTCCAAAGCCCGTGACGTGCTGCTGAAGGCCGACGAGCTGGACGGGGCACTCGCCGTCATCCGCGGGGAGACCCAGCCGTGAGGCCGCCGGCCCGCCGGGAAAGGCGGGGGATATCCCGGGCAACCGTTTCCCCTGGGCTCGCGTCCAGTTGAAGGGAGGTGGCGGCACCGCGCACGGCATCGCGCACGGCGCAGCGCCGCCGCACCGGCAAAACCTTCCGCGCCATTCGGATGGCGTATGAAGTGCACCCTCCGGTTGCTCCACCCTTTCGTCACCCCCCTAGACTGGACATCCAGCAGGTGGCTACACGCTCGAAAGGCGCCCTCGTGTCCATCGGCAACGCCAACTCCCCCGAAGAAGAGCGGCCTTCGACCGACGACCGGTCCGAGGACCGCATCGTCGAACGTTCCGTCGAAGGCCCGTCCATCGGGACGGCTCTCAAGAAGGCCCGGATCGCCGCCGGGCTCACCGTCGACGAGGTCAGCTCCACCACCCGCGTGCGCATCCCGATCGTGCACGCGATCGAAGAGGACGACTTCACGCGCTGCGGCGGCGATGTCTACGCCCGCGGCCACATCCGTACGCTCGCCCGCGCCGTCCACCTCGATCCGGCACCCCTGGTCGAGAGCTACGACGCGGCCCACGGCGGCCGGCCGGCACCCACCCCCGCCGCGCCGATGTTCGAGGCCGAGCGCCTCCGCCCCGAGCGGCAGCGGCCCAACTGGACCGCCGCCATGGTTGCGGCCATCGTCGCCGTGATCGGTTTCGTGGGCTTCACCGCCTTCGGCGGTGGCGATGAGAAGACCAAGAAGCCGGTGGCGGAAGGTTCCGCCCCGCAGCCGGCTCCCAAGCAGAGCGGCGGGAAGCCGGTCGCGTCCCAGACCCCGCAGGCTCCCAAGCCGGAGCCTTCCGACAGCGCGATCGCCGCCGCGCCCAAGGACCTCGTCACGGTCGTCCTGACGGCCGACTCCGGCGAGAGCTGGATCTCGGCCAAGGACCACAACGGCCGGCTGCTCTTCGACGGCACCCTGTCCCAGGGTGAGTCCAAGACCTTCACGGACAAGGAGTCCGTCGACCTCGTGCTCGGCGACGCCGGGGCCGTGAAGCTCTTCGTGAACGGCAAGGAGATCAAGGAAGACTTCCAGCCGGGCCAGGTGGAACGTCTCACATACACCAAGGAAGACCCCCTCGAGGAACAGCCCCAGGCGGGCTGACCCGAGGCCGCCCTAGGGCGGAACGCTTTGATCCGGATCCCCGGGGCGCTGCGCGGCCACCTGCCGCAGGCCCCGGGGATCTTGCTGTGAGGGGCGCGGGGCGGGTGCCGCCGCCGGGACGAAGTAGTCTTGAGTCCATGCCCGAACGCCGTACCGTCGCCCTTGTCACTCTTGGCTGCGCCCGTAACGAGGTGGACTCGGAGGAGCTCGCAGGCCGCTTGGCGGCGGATGGCTGGGAGCTCGTCGAGGACGCCGCCGATGCGGACGTCGCCGTCGTCAACACCTGCGGCTTCGTCGAAGCCGCCAAAAAGGACTCCGTAGACGCCCTGCTCGAAGCCAACGATCTGAAGGATCACGGCAAGACGCAGGCCGTCGTCGCCGTCGGCTGCATGGCCGAGCGCTACGGCAAGGAACTCGCCGAAGCGCTCCCCGAGGCGGACGGCGTGCTCGGGTTCGACGACTACGCCGACATCTCGGACCGCCTGCAGACCATCCTCAACGGCGGCATCCACGCCTCCCACACCCCGCGCGACCGGCGCAAGCTGCTGCCGATCAGTCCGGCGGAGCGCCAGGACGCGGCGGTGGCGCTCCCGGGCCACGCCCAGGAGCCCGTGGCCGAGGCCCCCGCCGACCTGCCGGACGGACTCGCGCCCGCCTCCGGGCCGCGCGCGCCGCTGCGCCGCCGCCTGGACAAGAGCCCCGTCGCCTCGGTCAAGCTGGCCTCCGGCTGCGACCGGCGCTGCTCCTTCTGCGCCATCCCGTCCTTCCGCGGCTCCTTCATCTCCCGCCGCCCCAGCGACGTGCTCGGCGAGACCCGCTGGCTCGCGGAGCAGGGCGTCAAGGAGATCATGCTGGTCTCCGAGAACAACACCTCGTACGGCAAGGACCTCGGCGACATCCGCCTGCTGGAGACCCTGCTGCCCGAGCTGGCCGAGGTCGACGGCATCGAGCGCGTGCGCGTCAGCTACCTCCAGCCCGCCGAGATGCGGCCCGGCCTGATCGACGTACTGACCTCGACCCCCAAGGTCGTGCCGTACTTCGACCTGTCCTTCCAGCACTCGGCCCCCGACGTGCTGCGCGCCATGCGCCGCTTCGGTGACACCGACCGGTTCCTGGAGCTGCTGGACACCATCCGCTCCAAGGCCCCGCAGGCCGGCGTCCGGTCCAACTTCATCGTCGGCTTCCCCGGCGAGAAGGAGTCGGACTTCGCCGAGCTGGAGCGTTTCCTCACCCACGCGCGCCTCGACGCCATCGGCGTCTTCGGCTACTCCGACGAGGACGGCACCGAGGCCGTCACGTACGACGGCAAGCTGGACGAGGAGACCATCGCCGAGCGGCTCGCGCACATGCAGCGGCTCGCCGAGGAGCTCACCTCGCAGCGCGCAGAGGAGCGGATCGGAGAGACGCTGGAGGTACTCGTCGAGACGGTCGTCCCGCTCGACGAGGCCGAGGACGGCGAGGGCGCCTACGGGCGCGCCGCCCACCAGGCCCCCGAGACCGACGGGCAGGTCGTCTTCACGGACGGCACGGGGCTGGTCCCCGGGCGTATCGTCACGGCCAAGGTGGTCGGCACCCTGGGTGTGGACCTGGTGGCCGAGCCCCTGGGCACGGATCTTGAGGAGGCGGCCGGATGACCGGAGTCCCGGCATCTGCGGCGGGCGGGACCGGCCGCCGGCCCGCGCCCGGCGCGAAGCTGGGAGCCGCGGCGGTCAATCAGGCCAGCCTGTGGAACATCGCCAACATCCTGACGATGATCCGGCTCGTGCTGGTGCCGGGCTTCGTCTTCCTGCTGCTCGCCGAGGGCGGCTACGACCCGGCCTGGCGGGCCTGGGCGTGGGCGGCGTTCGCCGTCGCCATGATCACGGACATCTTCGACGGGCATCTGGCCCGGACGTACAACCTGGTCACGGACTTCGGCAAGATCGCCGACCCCATCGCCGACAAGGCGATCATGGGGTCGGCGCTGATCTGCCTCTCCTGGCTCGGCGACCTGCCGTGGTGGGTGACCGGGGTGATCCTCGGCCGCGAGCTCGGAATCACGCTCCTGCGCTTCTGGGTGATCCGCTACGGAGTGATTCCGGCCAGCCGGGGCGGCAAGCTGAAGACTCTGGTGCAGGGCACGGCCGTGGGCATGTACGTGCTGGCACTGACCGGACCGCTGGCGACCTTGCGCTTCTGGGTGATGGCCCTCGCCGTCGTGCTGACCGTGGTCACCGGTTTGGACTACATCCGGCAGGCGGTCGTCCTGCGCCGCAAGGGTCTCGCCGCGGAGGCGGCCGCCAGGTGACGGACGCGGCGGGGGATTCTCCGGAGGCGGTGGACGCGTCCGGGGCGGCCGGTGGGGCCGCAGTGGCCACGGAGGTGTTGCGGCTCCTCGCGGAGCGTGACCAGAGCCTTGCCGTCGCCGAGTCCCTGACCGGCGGCCTGGTGGCCGCCGAGCTCACCGCCGTCCCCGGGGCCTCACGGTCCTTCCGCGGCTCGGTCACGGCGTACGCGACGGAGCTCAAACACCGGGTGCTGGGCGTGGACGCCGGGCTGCTGGAGGCCGAAGGCGCGGTGAACGCCCAGGTCGCGGCTGAGATGGCGGCGGGGGTACGGAGCGTGATGGGCGCTTCGTGGGGAATCGCGACCACCGGAGTGGCCGGTCCCGACCCGCAGGACGGGCAGCCGGTGGGCACCGTCTTCGTCGCTGTGGCGGGCCCGGACGTCAGGAAAACGGTCCGGCTGAGGTTGAACGGCTCCCGTGCGGAAATTCGTAGGGAGAGTGCACGGATAGTGCTCGAACTTCTCTCAAGCCAACTCCGTGAGAATGCGCGGGGGCAGGATACGGAACAGAACGGGGGGATTTGATGTTTGCAGCCCTGAGTGAACACGACATCGCTCCCCGCACGGCCGCGGCGCGAGGCGGTACGGTGGGGCGTGAAGGATGCGGCTACACGGTCAGAGGAGGGAGCCACCGATGATTCTGCTCCGTCGCCTGCTGGGTGACGTGCTGCGTCGGCAGCGCCAGCGCCAGGGCCGTACTCTGCGCGAAGTCTCCTCGTCGGCCCGAGTTTCGCTCGGCTATCTCTCCGAGGTGGAGCGGGGGCAGAAGGAGGCATCCTCCGAGCTGCTCTCCGCGATCTGCGACGCGTTGGACGTACGGATGTCCGAGCTGATGCGCGAAGTCAGTGATGAACTGTCGCTGGCCGAGCTGGCACAGTCGGCCGCGGCAAGCGAACCGGTCGGCGTACCGGTCCGCCCGATGCTCAATTCGGTCTCCATGGCTTCGGTCGCGGCCGGACCGGAGCGGGTGACCATCAAGGCGCCTGCGGAAGCGGTGAATGTCGTAGCCGCGTGAGCGAGTACGTGAGCGTGTGAGTGTGGCCGGAGCCCCGGCCGGTGCCCAAGGCACCGGCCGGGGCTCCCGGCCGTTCCGGGGCTGGGCCGGCTGGGTCCGCCGTCGTCCCGGGTCCGGGGACCGGTCGTTCTGGGTGCGCGCGGGGGGCTGGTGCGGGAGGATGGTGCGGTCTGGGCTCCGGCCCCTGGGAGGTAGCCGTGCGGCCGTTACTGACAGCCTTCGCGTTGGCGGTGGGGGTGCTGTGGTGGTGGGCCGTGCTGCGGCTGGCCCTGGCGCCCGCGGAGTCCGGGCCCGTGGAGGGCGCGGTGGCCGTGGGGGGCTGGGGGCTGGGACTGCTGCCGGTGCACTGCGTTCCGGGCCCGGTGCGACGCAAGGCCGCCGGGGCGGCGGGTACTACCACGGCATCGACACGCCACCGTTCGGGCGCAGGATCTGGCCGGTCATGAAGGACGAGGCGTCCGAGGCCAGGTAGAGCACGGCCTGGGCGATGTCCTCGGGCTCGCCGACCCGGCGCAGCGGGGACATGCGGACCATCACCGCCTCGGTCTGCTCCTGGACCTCGGTGCCGTGCCGGCCGGTCATAGGGGTGCGGATCCAGCCGGGGGCGACGGCGTTGACCCGTATCCCGTGCGGCCCGGCCTCGGTGGCGAGCGTCTTGGTCAGCTGGACGACGGCGGCCTTGGCCGCGCTGTAGCAGAGCAGGCCGGGCTGGGCGGCGTCCACGGCTCCGGAAGCCATCGTGACGATCGAGCCGGGCCGGCCCGCCGCGATCATGGAGCGGGCGGCTTCCTGGCAGGTGCGCAGGACGCCCTTGAAGTTGATGTCCAGGACCCGGTCGAGGTCGTCGTCGGCGGTCTCCAGGACGCTGCTGGTGTGCATGACCCCGGCGATGGCCGCGGCGATGTCGAGCGGGCCCGCGGCACAGACGGCGGCCCGCAGGGCGTTTCGGTCGGTGACGTCGAGGGCGTGGACGGTGGCGGCGCCGCCGGCCTTTGCCACGAGGGCGGCCGTCTCGGCGAGGCCCTGTGCGTCGCGGTCCGCGCAGTGCACGTGCGCGCCCGCCCCGGCGAGGAGGACGGCGGTGGCGCGGCCGATGCCGCTCGCCGCGCCGGTGATCAGGGCGGTGCGGCCGGTGAGGTCGTACGAGGCTGTGGGCATGCCGGGACCGTACGAGCGGACCTGACGAACCGTCAACTAGCTGGTCGGGCCGGATTGGCAGCGGGGGCACCAGTACGTGGGGCGGCCGTCCTGGGGGGCCTCGCGGATCGGGGTGCCGCAGCGCAGGCAGGGGCGGTGGGCGCGGCCGTACACGAAGAGGTCCTGGCCGCGGCGGCGGCTGCCGGTGGTGTTGCGGGGGCCGGGCCGGTCGCCGGTGTTCGCGGCCAGCAGGCGGTGGGCCGCGGCGGCCAGGCGGGGGAGCGTGGCCCGCGGGAGCTCTCCGACGGGTGTCCAGGGGGTGACACGGGCCAGGAAGCAGAGCTCGGCCTTGTAGATGTTGCCGATCCCGGCGAGGTTGCGCTGGTCGAGCAGGGCCTCGCCGAGGGGGCGGCCGGGGGCGGCGAGGAGGTTGGCGGCGGCCCGGTCCGGGTCCCAGTCGGGGCCGAGCAGGTCGGGGCCGAGGTGGCCCACGACCCGGTCCTCGTCGGCGGTGCGGATCAGCTCCAGGACGGGGAGGCGGTAGCCGACGGCGGTGTGGTCGGCGGTGCCGAGGATCGCCCGGATCTCATAGGCCGGCCCGCCGTGCCACTTCGCGCCGGTGGGGAAGACGTGCCAGGCGCCGTCCATGCGCAGGTGGCTGTGCAGGGTGAGGCCGCCCTCGAAGCGGGCGAGGAGGTGTTTGCCGCGCGGGGTGACGTCGAGCGTGGTGCGGCCGGTGAGGTCGGCCGTGGCGAAGCGGGGCACGCGCAGATCGCTGCGGGTGAGGGGCTTGCCGGCGAGGGCGGTGTGGAGGCGGGCCGCCGCACGCAGGACGCTGTCTCCTTCGGGCATGACGCCATTGTCCCGCCGGGGGCGGGCCGGGCGGCTCAGGAGCGGGTCAGGGCCGGGGGCCGGCGCAGGACGAGCAGGACCTCGGCGCGGGACGGCGGGGTCCGGGGCGGTCATCGCGTGCAGGCGCGGGCCGGTCATCAGCGGGGGGACGGTCGCGGCGGCGACGGGGCCGACGACCGGGGTCATCGCTGCGATGGACGCCTCGGCGCAGCGGCTCGCGGTCTCGCGGAGTTCGGGGCGGCGCAGGGCGGCTACGTGCGGCTCGTACTCGCACGGCCCGGTGGGTCAGCCCCTTCGGCCCGCGCTAGGCGATGAGCTCCTCGGCCGATTCGGCGATCCGCTCCCGCCGGTTCGGGTCGTGTCGGCGGGTCCTGCGGGCTTTCTCGGTCACCTTGGTAAGGAGTCGCAGTGGCCGGGGGGAACGAACAGGAGACACGCCCATGAAGATCGCAGTCCTCGGCACCGGCGGCGGTGGCCGCGCCCACGCCGCCCGGCTCCTGGAACTCGGCCACGAGGTGGCCGTCGGAACCCGCGACTCGGAGGTCACGCTGGGGCGGACCGAGCCCAACTTCATGGGCATCGAACCCTTCGGGCAGTGGCTCGCCGACTACCCCCGCATCGAGCTCGTGAACTTCGCCGACGCAGCGGCCCGCGCCGACTTCGTCATCAACGGGATCGACGGCGCCAACGCGGTGCCGGTCCTGAGCGGCATTGCCGAGCACCTGGCCGGCAAGACCGTCATGGACTACGCCGTTCCGTTCATCTACAACCCGGAACGGGCCCACCCCTGGCCCACCCCGTGGGGCGTCATGCCGGCCCTCGACCCGGTGGACTCCGACAGCCTCGGCGAACGCATCCAGCGGGCCCTGCCGCAGGCCCACGTGGTCAAGGCGGGCGTCACCCAGGAGCAGGAGACCGTGGTGAACCCGCAGACGATCGGCGGCGGCGACCACACGATGTTCATCGCGGGCGAGGACGCCGCCGCGAAGCAGCAGGTCACCGAGGTGCTGCGGGCCTACGGCTGGCAGGACGTCCTCGACCTCGGCCCGATCGTCTCCTCCCGGGGCATGGAGATGTACGCCCACATGCACAGCGCGGTCCAGTTCGCACTCGGCGGCGCGCGCTTCGGGATGAAGGTGATCCGCTGATCAGTTCCGCAGCCGCAGGCCCCTCGGGGTGGCGTGGAACCCGGCGTCCTCGAGGGCCCGGCCGAGGGGCGAGGTCAGCGACGGGGAGGCGTTGATGCGCTCCACCGTCAGGGCCGGGAGGGTGCCCGCACGGGCGGCGGCGGCCAGGGCCCCGACGGCCGCCTCCAGGCGGGGGTCGCCGGCGTCCGGCCAGGCGAGGAGGGTCTTGCCGCCGCGCTCCAGGTACAGGGTGAGCTCGCCGTCGACCAGCACCACCAGGGAGCCCGCCTTGCGGCCCGGCTTGTGCGTGGCCCCTGCCGGGGGCTCCGGCCAGGGCAGCGCCGCCCCGTACGCGTTCGCCGGATCGGCGGCGGCCAGGACCACCGACGCCAGCGGGGGCGGGGTCCGCTCCGCGGCCCGCAGCCGGTCCACCGCGCCGTCCATCGCGAACTGGGCCGCGCCGAGCCCCTCGACCACATAGCCCCGGCGGGCCTGGCCGCTGTCCTCGAACGCCGACAGGACGCGGTAGACCGCGCTGAACCCGCCCTCCACGCCCTCGGCGGCGACCGCGCCCCGGGTCACCACCCCGTGCCGGTCCAGCAGGGTCCTCGCGAGCGCGTGGGCCCGGTGGGTCGGGTCGGGGGCCTGGGACGGCAGGAGGGACCAGCGGCCCGAGACGGTGGGCGGGCCCGTACGGGACACGGTCGCGCTGAGCGTGCCGTACCGCCCGCGCGGGACCGTACGCCGGGCCCGGTGGGCCGTCGAACCGGCCGTGCGGCCCGAGCCGAGCAGGGCCCGCAGGGGGCCCAGGGTGTCGTTGGTGAGCCGGCCCGACCAGGCCAGGTCCCACACCGCCTCCGAAAGCGCGAGGTCGGAGGCCTCGGGGGACGTGGCCCGCACCGACTCGGCGATCTGGCGGAAGAACAGGCCGTACCCGCCCGAGAGGCACTCCAGGACCGCCTGGTGGAGCGGGCCGAGCTCCAGCGGGTGCGGCGGGGGCAGGAGCAGCGGAGCGGCGTCCGCCAGGTACAGGGAGACCCAGCCGTCCTTGCCCGGCAGGGCCCCGGCGCCCGCCCAGACCACCTCGCCCGCCGTGGTCAGTTCGTCCAGCAGGCCGGGGGAGTAGCCGCTGACCCGGGACGGGAGGATCAACCGCTCCAGCGCCGAGGCCGGGACCGGGGCCCCCTGGAGCTGCTCGACGGCCCGGGCCAGGCCGTCGATGCCGCGCAGGGCGCCGCCCAGGTGCTGCCACTGCGGCAGGAACGTGGCCAGCGAGGCCGGCGGGACCGGCTCCAGCTCCTGGCGCAGCGCCGCCAGCGAACGCCGGCGGAGCCTGCGCAGCACCGTCGCGTCGCACCACTCCCGGCCGATGCCCGCCGGATGGAACTCGCCCTCGACCACCCTCCCGGCCGCCGCCAGCCGGTGCAGGGCGCCCTCGGTGACCGCCGGGCCCAGACCGAAGCGGTCGGCGACGGAGGCCGTGGTGAACGGCCCGTGGGTACGGGCGTACCGGGCCAGCAGGTCCCCCAGCGGATCCTTGACGGGCTCGGTGAAGGCCTCCGGGACACCGACCGGGAGCGCCGTGCCCAGCGCGTCGCGCAGCCGGCCCGCGTCCTCGACCGCCGCCCAGTGGTCCGCACCGCCGATCCGGACCCGGATGGCCCGGCGCGCGGCGGCCAGCTCGGGCGCCCAGGCGGGCTCCGCCCCGCGCTCGGCCAGCTCGGCCTCGGTCAGCGGCCCCAGCAGGCGCAGCAGGTCGGCCACCGACTCGGCGTCCTTGGCCCGCCGGTCCTCGGTGAGCCACTGCAGCTCCCGCTCCAGCTCCTCCAGTACCTCCGCGTCGAGCAGTTCGCGCAGCTCCGCCTGGCCCAGCAGCTCGGCCAGCAGACGGGAGTCCAGCGACAGCGCGGCCGCCCGGCGCTCGGCGAGGGGCGAGTCGCCTTCGTAGAGGAACTGGGCGACGTAACCGAACAGGAGGGAACGGGCGAACGGCGAGGGCTCGGGGGTGGTGACCTCGACCAGGCGGACCCGGCGGGCCTCGATGTCGCCCATCAGCTCGGTGAGGCCGGGCACGTCGAAGACGTCCTGGAGGCACTCGCGTACGGCTTCCAGCACGATCGGGAACGATCCGAACTCCGAGGCCACCTGGAGCAGTTGCGAAGCACGCTGGCGCTGCTGCCAGAGCGGGGTGCGCTTGCCCGGACTGCGCCGGGGCAGCAGCAGGGCGCGGGCCGCGCACTCGCGGAAGCGGGAGGCGAACAGCGCCGAGCCGCCGACCTGGTCGGTCACCAGTTGGTTGACGTCACCGCGGTCGAAGGCGACATCGGCCGCGCCGAGCGGGGCCTGTTCGTCGTCGAACTCGAACGGCGCCGGTGCGCTGGGGTCGTGGTCCAGCAGGTCCATGGAGAGCAGGTCGGCGTCCGGCAGGCGCAGCACGAGCCCGTCGTCGGCGTGCATGACCTGCGCGTCCATGCCGTACTTCTCGGCGAGCCGGGCGCTCAGCGCCAGCGCCCAGGGGGCGTGGACCTGGGCACCGAAGGGGGAGTGGACGACGACCCGCCAGTCGCCGAGCTCGTCGCGGAACCGCTCGACCACGATGGTCCGGTCGTCCGGCACGTGACCGCAGGCCTCGCGCTGCTCGGAGAGGTACGCGAGCACGTTCTCCGCGGCCCACGCGTCCAGCCCGGCCGCCAGCAGCCGCAGCCGGGCGTCCTCGTCGGAGAGGGCGCCCAGCTCGCGGAGGAACGCGCCGACCGCGCGGCCCAGTTCGAGAGGGCGGCCCAGCTGGTCGCCCTTCCAGAACGGCAGCCGGCCCGGCACTCCGGGCGCCGGGGTCACGAGGACCCGGTCCCGGGTGATGTCCTCGATCCGCCACGAGGTCGTGCCGAGGGTGAACACGTCCCCCACGCGGGACTCGTAGACCATCTCCTCGTCGAGCTCCCCGACCCGGCCGCCGCCCTTCTTGGGGTCGGATCCGGCGAGGAAGACGCCGAAGAGGCCGCGGTCGGGAATGGTGCCGCCGGAGGTGACCGCGAGGCGCTGGGCGCCGGGCCGGCCGGTGATCGTCCCGGCCACGCGGTCCCACACCACCCGCGGTCTGAGCTCCGCGAACGCGTCCGAGGGATAGCGGCCCGCCAGCATGTCCAGCACCGCCGTGAACGCCGACTCCGGCAGCGCGGCGAACGGCGCCGCCCGCCGGACCAGCGCGAGCAGGTCGTCCAGCTGCCAGGTGTCCATCGCGACCATCGCGACCAGCTGCTGCGCCAGGACGTCCAGCGGGTTCGACGGGATGCGGAGGGACTCGATGGCGCCGGTGCGCATCCGCTCGGTGACCACGGCCGCCTGCACCAGGTCGCCACGGTACTTGGGGAAGACCACACCGGTGGAGACCGCGCCCACCTGGTGACCGGCGCGGCCCACCCGCTGCAGCCCGGAGGCCACCGACGGCGGGGACTCCACCTGCACCACCAGGTCCACCGCGCCCATGTCGATGCCCAGTTCCAGACTGGAGGTGGCGACCACGGCGGGCAGCCGGCCCGCCTTCAGATCCTCCTCGACCAGCGCCCGCTGCTCCTTGGAGACCGAGCCGTGGTGCGCGCGGGCCAGCAGCGGCGGGGCGCCGTGGGAGGCGCCCGACTGGGCCATGATCTCCGCCGGGGGAGTGCCCTCGGGGAGCTTCTCGCCCATGGCGCGCTCGTACGCGATCTCGTTGAGCCGGTTGCACAGCCGCTCGGCGAGGCGGCGGGAGTTGGCGAACACGATCGTGGAGCGGTGCGCCTGCACCAGGTCCGCGATCCGCTCCTCCACATGCGGCCAGATGGAGGGCTTGTCCCCGCCCTCACGGCCCTCGGTGGCGGGCGCGCCGCCCAACTCGCCCATGTCCTGCACCGGGACGACCACCGACAGGTCGAACTCCTTGGTCGACGGCGGCTGCACGATCTCCACCCGGCCGCGCGGCGCGAGGTACCGGGCCACCTCGCCCACCGGCCGGACCGTCGCCGACAGGCCGATCCGGCGCGCCGGGCGCGGCAGCAGCTCGTCCAGCCGCTCCAGGGACAGGGCGAGGTGGGCGCCGCGCTTGGTCCCGGCCACGGCGTGCACCTCGTCCAGGATCACGGTCTCGATCCCCGCGAGGGCGTCCCGGGCGGCCGAGGTCAGCATCAGGAACAGCGACTCGGGCGTGGTGATGAGGATGTCCGGCGGGCGCGTGGCCAGCGCCCGGCGCTCGGCGGGCGGGGTGTCGCCCGAGCGGATCCCGACCCGGATCTCCGGCTCGGGCAGACCGAGGCGCAGGGCCTCCTGGCGGATCCCGGTCAGCGGGCTGCGCAGGTTGCGCTCCACGTCCACGGCCAGGGCCTTCAGCGGCGACACGTACAGCACGCGGCAGCGCTTCCTCGCCTCGGCCGGGGGCGGGGACGAGGCCAGCCGGTCGAGGGCGGCCAGGAAGGCGGCCAGCGTCTTGCCCGAACCGGTGGGCGCCACGACCAGGACGTCGGAGCCCTGCCCGATCGCCCGCCAGGCGCCCTCCTGGGCGGGGGTGGGCGTACGGAAGGCCCCCGTGAACCAGGAGCGGGTCGCGGGGGAGAACGAGGCGAGCGCGGAGCCGGACATGCCCCCATCGTGCACCCCGGCACCGACAACGAGCCGGACCTGCGCGAACACCCCCGACCCGGCGGGCGCAGAATGGGACGATGGGGACGGACGAGGGGCGCCGGGAATGGGCCCGGCACTGGCAGTACCCGGAACTGCCCGGGCTGGACCTGCTGCGCGCCCACTACGTACGCCACACCTTCCCGCGCCACGCCCACGACGGCTACGTCATCGCGGCCGTCACCGGCGGCATCGAGGAGATCGGCCTCCCCGGCGGCGCCGTGCGGGCCGGGCCCGGCAGCGTGGTCCTGATCAACCCCGAGGTGGCGCACACCGCGCGGGCCGGGGTGCCCGAGGGCTGGGCCTACGCCACCCTCTACCCCTCCCGCGACCTGATCACCGAGGTCGCCGCCGAGATCGGCACGCTGCACGGGACCCCCGGCTTCACCGCCGACATGGTCGCCGACGCCCAGGGCTCCCGGGTGATCGCCGAGGTCCACCGGGCCGCCGAGGCCGGAAACGCGCTGGCCGCCGACACGCTGCTGCGGGGTGTGGTGGCGCGGATGCTCAGCCGCCACGCGGGCCCGCTGCCCGCCCGTACGGTCCGCCGCGCGGCCGTCGCCGACGCCGAGCGGGCCCGGGCCGTACTGGAGGACCGGATGGCCGATCCGCCGTCGCTGGAGCAGCTCGCGGCCGAGCTGGGGACGAGCCCGTTCGCCCTGCTCAGGGCCTTCCGGGAGCGGTACGGGATGCCGCCGCACGCCTGGTTGACCGACGCCCGGGTCCGGCGGGCGCGCCGGCTGCTCGACGCGGGAACCCCGCCCGCGGAGGCGGCCGTCACCGTCGGCTTCAGCGACCAGCCGCACCTGAACCGGCACTTCACCCGCATCGTGGGGGTCCCCCCGGGCGCGTACCGGCGGGAGCGGGCGGCGGGCCGGGCCTAGTGCTGTGACCGGGGTGTCTTGCCCAACAGGCCGGGCCCGGGCGCGCGCAAGAACGTACAAGACGGCCGGGCCGGGCCCCGCATAGCTTCGGGGCGTGGGAGAACAGCGGATGATCACAGAGCCAGAGGCGCGGGAGAACCCGGCGGGACCCGGGCGGCCGCGCGCCGCCGTCGTGCGTGACGCGCTCGGAGTGGGCGTGGCCGTCGGACTGTCCGGGTTCGCGTTCGGGGTGACCGCCGCGGGGGCCGGCATCAGCGTGCTCCAGGCCTGCGTGCTGAGCCTGCTCGTCTTCACCGGCGCCTCGCAGTTCGCGCTGGTCGGGGCGCTGGCGGCCGGCGGCAACCCGTTCACCGCCGCCGCCGGGGCCTTCTTCCTCGGGACGCGCAACGCCTTCTACGGGCTGCGGCTGTCGCAGCTGCTCGCGCTGCCGCGGGCCGTACGGCCGCTCGCCGCGCACTGGGTCATCGACGAGACCACCGCGGTCGCGCTGGCCCAGCCGGACCGCAAGTCCGCCCGGCTCGGCTTCACCGTCACCGGGCTCAGCCTCTACGTCCTGTGGAACCTGACCACGCTGCTCGGCGCGCTGGGTGCCGAGGCCATCGGGGACACCGCCGCGTGGGGGCTGGACGCCGCCGGGCCCGCCGTGTTCCTCGCCCTCCTCGCACCGATGCTCAAGACCGCCACCGAGCGGGCCGTCGCCGCCCTCGCCCTCGTCCTCGGGCTGGGATTCCTGCCCGTGCTGCCCGCCGGCGTGCCCGTGCTGATCGCCGCGCTGGCCGCGCCCGCCGTGCTGTGGATGAAGGGACGCCGCTCGTGAACGTCTGGATCGCCATCGGACTGACCGTTCTCGGCTGCTACGCCGTCAAGTTCGCCGGGCTGCTCGTGCCCGCCGGGGCCCTGGAACGGCCGCTCGTGCGCCGGCTCGCCGCCCTGCTGCCCGTGGCGCTGCTCGCGGCGCTCACCGCCCAGCAGACCTTCAGCACCGGCAGCGCACTCGTCGTCGACGCCCGCGCCGCCGGGCTCGCGGCCGCCGGGCTCGCCCTGCTGCTGCGCGCGCCCTTCCTGCTCGTGGTCGCGGCCGCCGTCGGCGTCACCGCGGGGGTACGGGCCCTCGGGGGCTGACCCCGGCCTACAGGTGCCCGTACGCGCGCAGCGTCAGCAGGGCCTCCAGCGTGGCGATCGGCCGCCGCTCCAGCGAGCTGCCCGGTGCCCAGGCCCGGCGGCGTACCGGCCAGCCGCCGTCCGCCTGCTGCTCGGCGGCCAGGAAGTCCAGCGCCCGGGCCATCTCCCGGTCGGTGAACCAGCTCCGGGCCGGCGACTCGGGGCGGCGGGCGAAGTCGTACGCGTACAGGTGTTCGCCCGGCGCGTAGCCGGGGAACAGCGGGTGCTGCGAGCGGCGCCACGGGTCCAGCACCACCAGGTCCCGCTCGCGCACCAGCCGCCCCAGCCGGTCCGCGGCCACCGCGGCGCGGGCCCGGTCGGGGGCGCCGTCGAGGAACGCCACCGCGCTCTGGACCTCGTACGGATGCGAGTGGCGCATGTTCTCGATCCGGTCCCAGCAGAAGTCCGTGGCCCGGAAGAGCCAGGCGTGCCAGACCCGGTTGCGGTGCAGCAGGCCGACGACCGGGCCCGTGGTCAGCAGCTCGCCCGGCGGGTCGTCGTACGTCGGGTGGTACGGGGCGGCCGGGTAGCCGCGCGGGGCCGGCGAGACCACCGGAAGGGCACCCTCCGCGGTGGAGACCCCGGTCAGGTGGCGGCACAGCCGCTCGATGCGCTGCCCGGCGCAGCGGCCCAGGCCGTCCAGGACGCGCAGCGCGTGCGCGGTGTGCAGGGGCTGGCTGAGCGGACCGCGAAGATCCGGATCGAGGGCGTGCCCGTAGCCGCCGTCGCCGTTGAGGTAGGAGCCGAGGGCGGTGTCCACCGCGTCGGCGTCTCCTCCGAGGAAGTGGAACGTGAACCGCCGCTGCTCCAGCACCCGCGCCGTGAGCCAGATGAACTGCTCGGCGCGGTCCAGCGGGGTCGGCGGGGTCGGCGGGGAAGCTTCGTCTCCAGACATGCGTGCAACGTAGGACGCGGCGCAGCGGCGGGGAGCGACGAACGCGGCCGGTGCACTCTCCCGGGGCGGGATACTGGGGGCATGCGGTTGACGATTTTTTGGGAGCGGATGGCCGACCACTTCGGAGCGGGGTACGCCGACTCCTTCGCGCGGGACCACGTCATGGCGGAGCTGGGCGGTCGGACCGTCCACCAGGCGCTGGACGCCGGCTGGGAGGCCAAGGACGTGTGGCGCGCGGTCTGTTCGGCGATGGACGTACCGGCCTCGCTGCGCTGACTCCCGGCGGGGCGGGCAGCATGCCGTTGTGTGGGCGGGCCTGTGCGGGGTGATCCCTCGCGGTACGAGCCGGTCTGCGCGAGCGCGCGCGAGGCACCGCTTCGTGGTACGGCCGTTGGTGGGACAGACTTGGCTGTGTGGCAGCCAGTGATGAGACGACACCTGATCAGCCCGCAGACGCCCACGGCGTGACGCGGCCGCGGCCGGCCGACCCCGCCTCGCAGGCCGCGCCCGCCGGACCCGGGATACCGCCCGTCGGCCCCACCGGGTCGGCCGGGCACGCGGGGCCCGACGACGCCGCCGGGGCCGCCGACGCCGCCCGGTCCGCCGGGGCAGGGAGACCGCAGGCCGGGGCCGCGGGGGCCGGGAGCCCCCCGACCGCCGTGGCCCCCGACAGGGACGAGGCGCGGATGCCGCGCTGGCTGCCGCGCGCCGTGGTCCTCGTACTGGCCCTGGTCGCCTGCTTCCAGCTCGGCAGCTGGGCCTTCCACCAGCTGATCGGGCTGCTCGTCAACATCCTGATCGCGTTCTTCCTCGCGCTCGCCATCGAGCCCGCGGTGTCCCGGATGGCGACCCGCGGCATGCGCCGCGGGTTCGCCACCTTCCTGGTGTTCCTCGCGGTCTTCGTCGCGGCCGCGGGCTTCCTCACGCTGCTCGGCTCGATGCTCGCCGGGCAGATCATCGAGATGGTGGAAGGCTTCCCGGGCTACCTCGACCGGGTGATCAGCTCGATCAACGCCACGTTCCACACCGACCTGTCCCGGCTGGAGATCCAGGACAGCCTGCTGCGCTCCGACTGGCTGCGCAAGTACGTGCAGAACAGCGCGACCGGCGTGCTCGACGTGTCCACCACCGTGCTCGGCGGACTCTTCAAGCTGCTGACGATCGGGTT
The DNA here is from genome assembly GCA_049998195.1 of Streptomyces sp. cmx-11-4. Taxonomy (GTDB): domain Bacteria; phylum Actinomycetota; class Actinomycetes; order Streptomycetales; family Streptomycetaceae; genus Streptomyces. The sequence continues at coordinate 417,383 of JAEBET010000007.1, read as the reverse complement.
GTTCTCCTTCTACTTCGCCGCCGACGGGCCGCGTCTGCGGCGAGCGCTGTGCTCCGTACTGCCGCCCGCCAAGCAGTCCGAGGTGCTGCGCGCCTGGGAGATCGCCGTCACCAAGACGGGCGGCTACCTCTACTCCCGCGGGCTGATGGCGCTGATCTCCGGCGTCGCGCACTACATCCTGCTGGTGATCCTCGGGGTGCCGTACGCGCCCGCGCTCGCCGTGTGGGTGGGGCTTGTCTCCCAGTTCATCCCCACCATCGGCACCTACCTCGCGGGCGCGCTGCCGATCCTGATCGCCTTCGCCGTCGACCCCTGGTACGCGCTGTACGTCCTCGGGTTCGTGGTGGTCTACCAGCAGTTCGAGAACTACGTCCTGCAGCCGAAGCTGACCTCGAAGACCGTGGACATCCATCCGGCGGTCGCCTTCGGATCGGTCGTCGCGGGCACCGCCCTGCTGGGCGCGGTCGGGGCGCTGATCGCGATCCCGGCCATCGCCACGCTGCAGGCGTTCCTCGGCGCCTACGTGAAGAAGTACGAGCTGACGCGGGACGCCGACGCCTCTACTTCCCGTCCTCGCCGCCGAGTACGGCTGCCAAGGCTTCGGTGACGGTGGCCTCGACGCCGTCCTTGTCCACCCCGAGGCCGGTCAACGGGCCCTCGCCGTGCTCCTGCTCCAGGAGCGCGAGGAGGATGTGCTCCGTGCCCACGTAGCCGTGGCCGAGGCGCAGGGCTTCGCGGAAGGTGAGCTCCAGGGCCTTCTTCGCGGAGGCGTCGAAGGGGATGAGGTCGGGGACGTCCGCCGCTGCCGGGGGCAGGGCGGCGGTCGCCGCGGCGCGTACGGCGTCGGCTGCGACCCCCTGGGCGGTCAGGGCGAGCGCCGCGAGGCCCTCGGGCTCGGAGAGCAGGCCGAGGACCAGGTGCTCGGTGCGGATCTCGGTGTTGCCGGCGGCGCGGGCCTCGTTCTGCGAGACCACCACGACGTTGCGGGCGCGGGGGGTGAACCGGCCGAAGCCCTGGCCGGGGTCGAGGCCGGGATCGCCCTCCTTGTCGGCCTTGGGCACGAAGCGCTTCTGGGCGGCCTGGCGGGTGACGCCCATGCTGCGGCCGATGTCGGTCCAGGAGGCACCGGAGCGGCGGGCCTGGTCCACGAAGTGGCCGATGAGGTGGTCGGCCACGTCACCCAGGGCCTCGGCGGCGACGACGGCGCCGCTGAGCTGCTCCAGGGTGTCCGTGTGGACCTTCTTGATGGCCTCGATCAGGTCGTCGAGGCGGACCGGATTGGTCATGCGAACGGGTTCCACGGAAGGGTTCGTCATAGTGCAACCGTAGGTTGACAGTCGCCCGACTGTCAACCCGTGGTTGTCACTGGAGGGGTGCTGCTCAGGGCGCGGCCGGACCGCCGCGCAGGTCGAGCCGCATCAGGACGCGGGGATGGCCGGCCAGTACGGAGGTGGTGTCGGCGGCGTGGGTGAACCCGGCGCGCTCGAAGTTCTTCCGGAGCCCGGCGTACGCCATCGTCAGGTCGACCTTGGCGCCGCCGTTGTCGAGGGGGTAGGCCTCGATCACCGGTGCGCCGTGCGCGCGGGCGAACTCGACCGCGCCGGCGATGAGGGCGTGCGAGATCCCCTTCTTGCGGTGGCCCGGGCGTACGCGGATGCACCACAGGGACCAGACCGGCAGGTCGTCGACGTGCGGGATCTTGCGGCTGTGCGCGAAGGAGGTGTCCGAGCGCGGCGCCACGGCGGCCCAGCCGACCGGCTCGTCGCCGTCGTAGGCGATCACCCCCGGAGGGGGCTGCCCGCGGCACAGTCCGGCGACGTACTCGCCGCGGGCCGGCCCGCGGAGGCCGTTGTTGAGCTTGGACGGGATCCGGTAGCTCAGGCACCAGCAGACGTTGGCTCCGGGCGACTTCGGGCCGACCAGGGTGCGGACGTCCTCGAAGGCCGACGCCGGGCGCACTTCTAGGGCCATGACCCTTCCCTTCCGGTGGTCGTTCACCCGGTGTCCACGATGGCACGTACGGAAGGGGCGGAGTGGGGCGGATTGGCGTGGCGGCGTGGTGCGCGGCGTGGTGCGCTTGACAGGGAAATCGAACATCCATTCTGATGAGTTATCCACAGCCGAACCGGTCGTGGAGGCGCATTGTCAGTGGCAGGCATTAGCGTCAATGGCGTGAAGCGATCGACTCAAGCAAACCGGGTGGAACCCATGGCAGGCACCGACCGCGAGAAGGCTCTCGACGCCGCGCTCGCACAGATTGAACGGCAATTCGGCAAGGGTGCGGTCATGCGCCTCGGCGACAAGCCGAACGACCCCATCGAGGTCATCCCCACCGGGTCGACCGCGCTGGACATCGCCCTCGGCGTCGGCGGGCTGCCCCGCGGCCGCGTGATCGAGGTGTACGGGCCGGAGTCCTCCGGTAAGACGACCCTGACCCTGCACGCCGTGGCCAACGCGCAGAAGGCCGGCGGCACCGTCGCCTTCGTGGACGCCGAGCACGCGCTCGATCCCGAGTACGCGAAGGCCCTCGGCGTCGACACCGACAACCTCATCCTGTCGCAGCCGGACACCGGCGAGCAGGCGCTGGAGATCGTGGACATGCTCGTCCGCTCCGGTGCCCTCGACCTGATCGTCATCGACTCCGTGGCGGCGCTCGTGCCGCGCGCCGAGATCGAGGGCGAGATGGGCGACTCGCACGTGGGTCTCCAGGCCCGCCTGATGAGCCAGGCGCTCCGGAAGATCACCGGTGCGCTCAACCAGTCCAAGACCACCGCGATCTTCATCAACCAGCTCCGCGAGAAGATCGGTGTGATGTTCGGCTCGCCGGAGACCACCACCGGTGGCCGCGCGCTGAAGTTCTACGCCTCCGTGCGCCTCGACATCCGCCGCATCGAGACCCTGAAGGACGGCACCGACGCGGTGGGCAACCGCACCCGCGTCAAGGTCGTCAAGAACAAGGTCGCGCCCCCCTTCAAGCAGGCCGAGTTCGACATCCTCTACGGCCAGGGCATCAGCCGCGAGGGCGGCCTGATCGACATGGGCGTGGAGCACGGCTTCGTGCGCAAGGCCGGCGCCTGGTACACGTACGAGGGCGACCAGCTCGGCCAGGGCAAGGAGAACGCCCGCAACTTCCTGAAGGACAACCCGGATCTCGCCAACGAGATCGAGCGGAAGATCAAGGAGAAGCTGGGCGTGGGGGTCCGCAAGGTCGCCGCCGCGGACGAGGCCGCCGCTGCCGCGCCCGCCGATGCCGCGGCCGTGCCCGCGCCCGCCACGAAGGCGAAGACGACGGCCAAGGCCGCCGTGGCCAAGAGCTGACCCCGTGCGGGAGCAGGAGAGGGGCGGCAGGGGCCGGGGCGGCCGTGAGGACCGCCAGGAACTGCCGCCCCAGAGCCCCGAGGAGCAGGCGCGGGCGATCTGCCTGCGCCTGCTCACGGGGAGCCCGCGCACCCGGCGCCAGCTCGCGGACGCCCTGCAGAAGCGGGGCATCCCCGAGGAGGTGTCGCAGCAGGTCCTCTCCCGGTACGAGGAGGTGGGCCTGATCGACGACGCCGCCTTCGCCGGGGCCTGGGTCGAGTCCCGGCACCGCGGCCGGGGCCTGGCCCGCCGCGCCCTCGCGCAGGAACTGCGGACCAAGGGGGTGCACGCCACCCTCGTGTCGGAGGCCCTGGAGCTGCTGGACTCCGACCAGGAGGAGCAGACCGCCCGCGAGCTCGTGGAGCGCAAGCTCCGCGCCACCCGGGGCCTGGAGCGCGACAAGCGGATCCGGCGCCTCGCCGGGATGCTCGCCCGCAAGGGATACCCGGAGGGCATGGCCCTGCGGGTGGTCCGCCGCGCCCTGGAGGCGGAGGGCGAGGACGCCGACGACCTGGAGCACCCGGGGTAGGGGTCTCAGGAGGGATCGGTCACCGGCAGGCCCGCCGATTTCCAAGCCTGGAAGCCGCCGGTCAGGTCCGTCGCGCGGTGGAGGCCCAGGGTGTGCAGGGAGGCCGCGGCGAGGCTGGAGGCGTAGCCCTCGTTGCAGATCACCACCACCTGGAGGTCGTGGCGGTCGGCCTCGGGCGCGCGGTGGCTGCCCTGGGGGTCCAGGCGCCACTCCAGTTCGTTGCGCTCCACCACCAGCGCACCCGGGATCAGGCCGTCGCGCTCCCGCAGGGCCTGGTAGCGGATGTCCACCAGGAGGGCCCCGGCCCGGGAGGCGGCGTACGCCTCCTGAGGGTCGAGCCGTGTGTAGCCCGAGCGGACCCGCTCCAGCAGCTCGTCGATCCCGGTCGGGGCGCTCACTGCCAGTCCGCCGGACGCTCGACGTGCTCCAGGCTGAGCACCGGGCCGCTACGGCTGTACCGCCGGATCAGCGGAAGCGGCGGGTAGTACGCGTGCACCGAGACCGCGTGCTCGGTCGTGGACTCGTTATGGACTTCGTGTACGTGGTGCTCCCCGAAGGCCCGCCCGGTACCCGCGCCCAGGCTGCGGCCGCGGTCCAGTCCGGGGGCGAGCTCCAGCGACTGCCAGCCCTCCGCGGGCAGGCGTACGGCCAGCGAACGCTCGGTGAGCCGGCCCCGGGCGGTGGCGAACGCGCCCCGCGACTCGGCGTGGTCGTGCCAGCCGGTGCCCGTCCCCGGCGGCCAGCCGATCAGCCACGCCTCGCTGCCGGCCGGCCCGTCCAGCCGGATCCAGGTGCGGCCCTCGGGGTCGAGCGGCAGCGAGGAAACGATCTCGGGGTCGGCGGCGGTGCGCAGGGCGAAGTCGAGGAGTTCGGCCGCCGTGGGACCGCCGGCCGCTACGGGCTCGGGGGCGTACGCGGGTGCGGGTGCGGACAGCGTGGACTGCGCGGGTGCGGACATGAAGGGGACCGTTCCTGGGGTTCGCGGAATGCGCGCAGGCCGGTACCGGCACGGGGCGCGCGGAGGAAAGGGCGAATCAGCAGGAAGGGCGACACACGCAGCCCGCGTAGCGGAGCAGGTCCATGTGGACCCTCCGCCACAGGCGTACGTCATTGCCGGTCATGTCCGCGAGTGAACCACGAGCGCCACGAGCCGGTCAATCGATCACCGCGATCGGGGGCGTGGCGGCCGAAGGCGTCGGCACCCGGGACGCGGGCGCGCCCGCCCGGGCCGCGTCCGCCGCCTCGTACAGCTCCGCCGGACGCACCCCCGCGAAGGTCGCCGCCAGGTGCCCGTCCGGCCGGACCAGGAGCACGGTGTGCGCCGGGGCCCCCGGATAGCCGTCCGCGACGAGCAGGTCGGTACGGACGGGCAGCGCGCTCACCGCGGCCGCGAGGCGGGGCATCAGCCCGGCGCCGAGCCAGTGGCGCCGGTCCCAGACCCCGGTGCCCGGCGCGACCAGGACCACCAGCAGCCGGCCCTGCCCCAGCAGGTCGCGCAGCGGCACGGTCGCCCCGTCGGGCGCGGTCACCGGTACGTTCTCCACCGGACCGCCCGGTTCCGTGGCCGTCGGGACCTCCCGTACCGCCACTGGCGGGGCGTAGGACGGCGCCGCGCCCAGCGGCCCCCGCCCCAGGTGGCCGTCGGTCAGGAGGGACTCGGCGGACCGCGCCGAGCCGGGGAGGTACGTGCGCAGGGCGCCCCCGGCCCGCAGCGCGGGCATCGCCTGGTCGGCGGCGCGCAGCCGTGCGGCGACCGCCCTGCGCCGTTCGCCCTCGTAGCTGTCGAGCAGGGCCTCGGAGGCCCCCTGGTGCCAGGCCAGGGACAGCTTCCACGCGAGGTTCTCCGCGTCCCGGAGCCCCTCCTCGACCCCCTGGGTGCCGAGGGCGCCCAGCAGGTGGGCGGCGTCCCCGGCGAGGAAGGCGCGGCCGTCGCGCCAGCGGCGCGCGAGGCGGTGGTGCAGTGTGTGGACCCCGGTGTCGAGGAGGTCGTACGGGGGAGTCGTGCCCCCGCACCACACCGCGAGGGTGTCCCGTACGAGGGTCACCATCGCGTCGGGGGTGACGAGCTCCCCGCGGGCCGGGAGGAGCCAGTCCAGCCGCCACACCCCGTCGGGCAGCGGCCGGGAGGTGACCTCCTGCGGCGGGCTGCGGTGCAGCAACGCCTCGCCGGGCCAGGGCAGTTCGGTGCGCAGGGCGGCCACGGCGTGCCGTTCCACGGCGGTGCGGCCCGGGAAGCGGATGCCGAGCAGTTTGCGCACGGTGGACCGGGCGCCGTCGCAGCCGACCAGGTAACTCCCGCGCCACCACGTGGTCTCGGCGCCCCGGGTGTGCGCGGTGACCCCGTGGTCGTCCTGCTCCACGGAGTCCAGCCGGCTGTCGGTGATCAGCTGCACGAGCGGGTGCGCGCCGGCGGCGTCGCGCAGCCCGCGCGCCAGGGCGTGCTGCGGCAGGTGCAGCGGGGCGGGGCCGTCGTCGAAGGTGATCCGCTGGGCGGGGCGGCTGCGCCGCATGGTGCGCCAGGCGGCGAAGTACGCCCCCTCGTCGCGCAGCGTCGCGCAGCCCAGCCGGTGCGCCATGGCCGCCGTGTCGGCGTGCAGGACGACGGTACGGGCCGGGCGGGGTTCCTCCTTGCCGGGCCCCTCGTCGAGCACGACGGAGGGCACGCCCTGGCCGGCCAGGGCGAGGGACAGGGACAGTCCGACGGGCCCCGCGCCGACGACGATCACCGGGTCCATGGCGCGGCTCCCGATGTCCGGTATGTGATCACAGAACGTATGCAACCCACTGGAGGTGCCTGCGTCAAGTGACGCCGGCCGTGACAACGCCGTGTGGTGCGGCGGAAAGAGTTCCGCCGCACCACACGTGTCGCGCCAGTGTACTGACCGGGTGTCAGGGAGCCTTGCCCACGCCGGTGGCACCGCCCGCGTCGACCTCGGCCACGTCACCTGCGACGACCGCGCCGGTGCCCTTCGTGGACTTCCTCAGCCGGCCTTCGAGCCAGGAGGCGAAGGTGGTGAGGGCGAAGTTCACGACGATGTAGATCAGGGCGATCACGACGAGGGTCGCGATGGTGTTGCTGTAATTCGCCGAGATCTGCCGGGCCATCGAGAGCAGTTCGGCGAGTCCGAGCAGGGCGCCGCCGAGGGCGGTGTCCTTGAGGATCACCACGAGCTGGCTGACCAACGCCGGCAGCATCGCGGTGACGGCCTGCGGGATCAGCACGTAGGCCATGGTCTGACCCTTGCGCATGCCGATCGCCTTGGCCGCGTCGGTCTGACCGCGGGGGAGGGACAGCACGCCCGCCCGGACGATCTCGGCGATCACCGAGGCGTTGTAAAGGACCAGGCCCGTGACCACGGCGTACAGCGGCCGGATGTCGGATGAGACGTCGGTGAACTGGACGTACAGGGCGCTGCCGAACAGCATCAGCATCAGCACCGGGATGGCGCGGAAGAATTCGACGACCGCGCCGACCGGGATCCGGACCCAGGCGTGGTCGGACAGTCGGCCGATGCCCAGCAGAGCGCCCAGCGGGAGCGCGATCACCATGGCGATCACGCCGGCCTTCAGCGTCTCCAGCAGGCCGGGGATCAGGAACGTGGTCCAGACCTGGCCGTCGCTGACGAAGGGGGTCCACTTGTCGGCGTCGAGCTGGTTCTTCTCGGCCATGAGGGACAGCGCCCACCACAGGGCGAGCCCGAGCAGCACGAGGAAGATGCCGGTGTAGATCCAGTTGCGCGCCTTGGCCTTGGGGCCGGGCGTGTCGTACAGCACGGAGGTCATCGCTTCACCGCCACTCGCTTGGCCACCCAGCCCAGCAGCAGGCCGGTGGGCAGGGTCAGCAGGACGAAGCCGAGGGCGAAGACCCCGAAGACGGCGAAGAGCGCGTCCGCCTCGTTCTCGACCATTTCCTTCATCAGCAGGGCCGCCTCGGCCACGCCGATGGTCGCCGCCACCGTGGTGTTCTTGGTGAGGGCGATCAGTACGTTGGTGAGCGGTGCCACGACCGCCCGGAAGGCCTGGGGGAGCACGATCAGGGTGAGCACCTGGAAGAAGCTCAGTCCCAGTGCGCGGGCTGCCTCTGCCTGCCCGACCGGCACGGTGTTGATACCCGAGCGGATCGCCTCGCAGACGAAGGTTCCGGTGTAGGCCGCCAGTCCGAGGACCGCGAGCCGGAAGCCCGTCTCCTTGAAGGTCTCGCCGCCCAGGTTGATGCCGAGGGTCTCGCTGAGGCCCAGCGAGCAGGCGATGATCAGCACGGTCAGTGGCGTGTTGCGCACGACGTTGACGTATGCGGTACCGAAGCCTCGCAGAAGCGGGACCGGGCTGACCCGCATCCCGGCCAGGACGGTGCCCCAGATCAGGGATCCGGCCGCCGAGTAGAGGGTGAGCTGAACCGTCACCCAGAAGGCTCCGAGCACGTCGTACTGCCCGGAATCAAGAAAATCGAACACGATGCCCTGCGCTCTCCCCAGGATGGCCGGTGAGGTGCGCCGCCGCCCGTGACAGGCGGGCGGCGACGCTCCTCACCGATGAATCAGCTGCCTTCGGTGATCTGCGGGGCAGGCTCGCTCTTGTAGTTGGCCGGGCCGAAGTTCTTCTGCACGGCCGCCTCCCAGGCGCCGTCCGCGACCATCTTCTTCAGCGCGGCATTGATCTTGGCCTGAAGGTCCTTGTCGCCCTTCTTCAGCCCGATGCCGTAGGGCTCGTTGCTCAGGCTCAGCCCGACCAGCTTGAACTTGCCCTTGTTCTTGTCCTGCGCCGCGTAGCCCGCCAGGATCGAGTTGTCCGTGGTCAGGGCGTCCATGGCCTTGCTCTCCAGGCCGGTGAGGCACTCGGAGTAGCCGGCGGCCTCCTTGAGGTCGGCCTCAGGAGCCAGCTTGGTCTTGACGTTCTGCGCCGAGGTGGAGCCCGCCACCGAGCAGAGCTTCTTCTTGTTCAGGTCCTCGGCCTTGGTGATGGACGAGTCGTCGGCGCGGACCAGCAGGTCCTGGTGCGCGAGGAAGTACGGGCCGGCGAAGTCGACCCGCTCCTTGCGCTTGTCGTTGATCGTGTAGCTGGCGGCAACGAACTTCACGTCACCGTTGGAGATCAGGTTCTCGCGCTCGGCGCTGATGGCCTGCTTCCACTCGATCTGGTCCGGCTGGTAGCCCAGCTCCTTGGCCACGTACGTCGCGACGTCGACGTCGAAGCCCGTGTACTTGCCGTCCGGGGTCTTGAGGCCCAGGCCCGGCTGGTCGAACTTGATGCCGATGACGATCTTGTTCTTGGCGTCACCGGACGCACCGCCGTCACTGGCACTCTTGTCGCTGCCGCCGCCACAGGCGGTCGCGGTCAGGGCGAGAGCGACGGCTGCGGCCGCGGCCGCAACGGCCTTGGAGATCTTCATGGTGAACTTCCCTCGGATGAGACGTTGTTGAACGACGAGCGACGCATACGGCCCATACGCGGGCAGCGCGAGCCGCCCGCCGGTGGTCCGTCACCGGATGACTACCAGACCCGGAACCTCAGTGGTGCAGGATCTTCGACAGGAAGTCCTTCGCCCGGTCGCTGCGCGGGTTGCTGAAGAACTGCTCGGGCGTGGCCTCTTCGACGATCTTTCCGTCGGCCATGAAGACGACACGGTTGGCCGCGGAGCGGGCGAAGCCCATCTCGTGCGTGACGACCACCATGGTCATCCCCTCACGGGCGAGCTGCTGCATGACCTCCAGCACCTCGTTGATCATCTCCGGGTCGAGCGCCGAGGTCGGCTCGTCGAACAGCATCACCTTCGGCTCCATGGCCAGCGCGCGGGCGATCGCCACGCGCTGCTGCTGGCCGCCGGAGAGCTGCGCCGGGTACTTGTCGGCCTGCGAGCCGACGCCCACCCGGTCCAGCAGGGCCACCGCCTTGGCGTGGGCAGCGGCCTGGTCCGTCTTGCGGACCTTGAGCTGGCCCAGCATCACGTTCTGGAGCACCGTCTTGTGCGCGAAGAGGTTGAACGACTGGAACACCATCCCGACGTCGGCGCGCAGCCGGGCGAGTTCCCTGCCCTCCGAGGGCAGCTCCTTGCCGTCGAGCGTGATGGTGCCCGAGTCGATGGTTTCCAGCCGGTTGATGGTCCGGCACAGCGTGGACTTGCCCGATCCCGAAGGACCGATCACCACGACGACCTCACCGCGGGCAATGCTCAGATCGATGTCCTGAAGCACGTGCAGCGCGCCGAAGTGCTTGTTGACGTTGCTCAGTACGACCAGGCCGTCCGCGGCGCCGGCCGCGTCCTGCACGTCCTTGGTCACTGATACTCCGCTCATCGGCTTCTTGCTCCGTCCTCCTCGGTTGGGAGGACAGTAGTGACGATGCGTCCACACCGTCACCACATCTGAGGGAGAATTGAGCATAACGATCGGGCCTCGCCCGGATACGCTCCGTGCGCCCCCGCGGTCTGCTCGTACCGGGTGCATAACGGAAGGCGCGCCGAGCCGGAACCCCCTTGACGTGGGAGTCCGCATCAGCATGGATGCAAGGTGGCCCTGAACGGGAGCCGAAGACCGAGAGAACGGAGAGGGGGACGACATGAGACTGCTGCTCGTCGAGGACGACGACCACGTCGCCGCCGCCCTGTCCGCGATCCTCGCCCGGCACGGCTTCCAGGTCACCCATGCCCGCAACGGCGAGGAGGCCCTCCAGGCCCTGCTGCCCGCCGGAGCCCCGCCCTTCGGCGTCGTCCTGCTCGACCTCGGACTGCCTGACCAGGACGGCTACGAGGTGTGCGGCAAGATCCGCAAGCGCACCGCCACGCCGGTCATCATGGTGACCGCGCGGGCCGACGTACGCTCCCGCATCCACGGCCTGAACATGGGCGCCGACGACTACGTCGTCAAGCCCTACGACACCGGCGAACTCCTGGCCCGCATCCACGCGGTCGCCCGGCGCACCGGGGCCTCCGAGGAGGCCGCCGCCACCGGCACCGGGACACCCACCACGGTCCGGCTCGGCACCGTCAGCATCGAGCTGCCCACCCGCCGGGTCAGCGTCGACGGCGCCGATGTGCCGCTCACCCGCAAGGAGTTCGACCTGCTGGCGCTGCTCGCGCAGCGGCCCGGGGTCGTCTTCCGCCGCGAGCAGATCATCAGCGAGGTGTGGCGCACCAGCTGGGAGGGGACGGGCCGCACCCTCGAGGTCCACGTCGCCTCGCTGCGCTCCAAGCTGCGCATGCCCGCCCTCATCGAGACCGTCCGCGGGGTGGGCTACCGGCTCGTCGCCCCCACCACCCCCTAAGGACCCGCTCCGTGCGCGCCAGGCTGCTCCCGCTGCTCGTCGTCCTGATGGCGGGCACGCTCCTCGCGCTCGGCTTCCCGCTCGCCGTGAGCCTGGCCGCCGGACAGCAGCAGCGGGTGGTCGTCGACCGCATCGACGACAGCGCCCGCTTCGCCGCCCTGGCCCAGTTCGTCATCGACGCCGAGGGCGCCGGATCCAGCGGTGCCGACGAGCGCATCGCGACCCTCCAGCACGAACTCGCCCGCTACCAGGACGTGTACGGCATCCGCGTCGGCATCTTCTACCGCGACGACAACGCCATGGCCCGCGCCCCCGGCTGGTGGCAGCTCCCCGAGGCCGGAGAGGGCCGCGACGCCTTCGAGGAGGCACTGGCCGGGCGGCGCAGCCACGATCCCGGCCAGGTATGGCCCTGGCAGACCCACGGCAAACTCCTCGTCGTCTCCCCGGTGGTCCTCGACGGAGACGTGGTCGCCGTCGTCGCCACCGAATCGCCCACCGACCAGATGCGCGGCCGGATCCTGCGGGGCTGGCTGCTCATCGCGAGCGGGCTCGCCGCCGCCATGCTGGTCGCCTTCGGCGCCGCCCTGCGGCTCACCAGCTGGGTCCTCAAGCCCGTGCAGACCCTGGACGCGGCCGCCCACGGCATCGCCACCGGACGGATGAACTCGCGGGTCGCGGCCGCCGGAGGGCCTCCGGAACTCCAGCGCCTGGCCCACTCGTTCAACGAGATGGCCGACAACGTCGAAGAGGTACTGGAGCAGCAGCGGGCGTTCGTCGCGGACGCCTCCCACCAGCTGCGCAACCCGCTCGCCGCGCTGCTCCTGCGGATCGAGCTGCTCGCCCTCGAACTCCCCGAGGGCAACGAGGAGATCGCCTCCGTGCGCGCCGAGGGCAAGCGCCTGACCCAGGTCCTGGACGACCTGTTGGACCTGGCGCTGGCCGAGCACGCCTCCGCCGAGATCAGCCTCACCGACATCGGTGCGCTGACCGCCGAGCGGGTCGCCGCCTGGCGTCCGTACGCCGAGGAGAAGGGCGTACGGCTCGTCGGGACGGGCCGGTCCGCCCTCACCGGCTGGGCCGACCCCATCGCCCTGTCCAGCGCGCTCGACGCCGTCATCGACAACGCCCTGAAGTTCACCCCCACGGGAGAGGAGGTCGAGGTATCGGTCTCGGTCCACGAACGCACCGTCCGCGTGGTCGTCGCCGACCGCGGCCCCGGCCTCACCGAGGACGAGCTGCTCCGCATCGGCGACCGGTTCTGGCGCAGCGGCCGGCACCAGAACGTCAAGGGCTCCGGGCTCGGCCTGTCGATCTCCCGCGCGCTGCTCGCCGCGGGCGGCGGGTCCCTCTCGTACGAGACGAACCCGCCGCACGGGCTGCGGGTGACGGTGGCGGTACCGCGCACCGCACCGCACACCCCCTGACCTGCGGTTCTACCAGGTCAGGGTGGTGCGGGCCGGAAGGGAGGCCGCGAACAGCTCGTCCACGGCCCGCACCTCGAGCACCGTGGCCCGCTCCCGGCCGGCCCGCCGTACGGCGGGCAGGTAGAGGGCGGTGCCGCAGGTGCCCCCGAGGAAGCGGCGGGAGCCGTCGGGCAGCACCCGGGACACGGTGTGGTGCCGGACGGGCCCGGCTGCCCGGCGCCACGACAGGCGGAGCCGGGCCTGGTCCTCGTGGCGGGCCGCGGCGTCCACGGTCAGCGCGGCAGGAGACGCCGGGCGCCGACCGGCGGCGGTGTCGCGTACCGACAAGATCCCGAGCCGCCACGCCACGGCTCCCTTCCCGAGCCCCGTGATCCGTACGGCAAGCCCGTACGCCGTCCTCCCCGCCAGTGCCGACAGCCCGACCCGCGTCCGGCGCCAGGCCCGCCCCGCGCCGAGGGTTTCCGCCCGGAGCCAGGTGTACGGGACGGGCTCGCCCGGAGCCGCCGGCTCGCGGGTGGCCACCCCGACCTCCACGGCGACCGGGCCCGCCTCGGTGGCGTGCACCAGCTCCAGGACCGTGGACCGGGTCAGCGGAAGGCGGGTCGCGTGCAGCCCGACGGCGGCCGGGGCCGTGAGGGGACCGGCGACGAGCAGGCTCGAGCCGCCGCGCCAGGCACGCGCGAAGTCCAGGGTCACGGCGGGCCGCGGCCCGGCGGTGTCCACGACCCAGCGGCGTCCCGGCAGCCGGTCCTGGAGCCCGAGGTGGTTCCACGGGACGTCGGAGGCGACCTCGCCCTCCTCGTACCAGCGCTCCCCGTGCCCGGTGTTGAAGGCACAGGCGAACGGCAGCGAGGCGACCGTGGACCGGTCGGCGACGGCCGTGGCCGGGGCCCGCCAGGTGTCCTCGGGGTCCGGGCGGGACGGATCGAGGGACGCGCCCGTCCAGAACCGGTCGTCGGCGCGGTGGAAGGCGCCGGGGGAGCGGTCGGTGAGGTGGTTGCGGGTCCACTCGGGCCGGTAGAAGCCGTAGCTGACGACGTGGTCGCGCTCGCGCGGGATGATCGCATCCCAGCGGACGGCGGAATTCCAGCCGTGGGACTCGGTGTCCACGGCCGCCCACAGCTCGTGGCGGGAACGGCCCAGCCGGTCCGCGAGCGCGCCGGAAGAGGCCAGGGTCTGCGGGGTCCAGCGGAAGTCCACGAACATCGTGTCCGCGACCTTGCCGGCCCGGTCCTCGAAGAACTCCTGGTTGAGCTCGTTGAGCGCGCCCTGCCAGCCGACCTGCCCGGTGGTGTTCATCGCGTCGTACCACGTGATGCGCAGCCCGTGCGGCTCGCCGGCCGCCCGCAGGGCATGCAGGAACTGCCGCATCAGGGTGGCGAGTTCGCTGTCCCCGCCCTCGGTTTCGGCATTGACGAACCAGCCGTCGAAGCCGTACGCCGACGCCACCCGCACCAGCTGCTCGGCGATCGGGAAGCGGCCGAGGGAGTCCCGCTGGACCAGGTCGCGGGTCCACTGGAGGTCGCCGCCGTAGGCCGCCGGAGGCAGGAACACGTTGCCCAGCACCCGGACCCCGTTGCGGTGGGCCGCGTCGACCACGGGAGCGTTCGGGGCGAGCACGATGCCCTCGCCGGCGGAGCCGCCCCAGAACACCAGCTCGTCGATGTACGCCCAGTGCGTCAGCGCGTAGGAGTCGGCGGTGGCCGAACCCTGCGAGGGGTTCTGTGCGGTGGGTCCGAAGGAGACGAGGGAGGCGATCCGGGCCTGGCCGGTGCGGGCGCCCCGGTGCGGCGGCACCGGGGTGAAACGCGGCGCGAGCGGCACGGTCGCGGTGTTGTGGGCGAGATCGGGGTCGCTCTGCGGGGTCCACCGCTTGAGCGAGCGCCATACGATCCCGGGGCCGGGGGAGCCCTCGGGGAGGGAATCGGGGAACCAGTAGGAGGCGTACGGGGCCAGGTCGGCGGGGGTGGTCGCGGCGGCCGTGGCTCCCGGGGCCGCTGCGGCGGCGGCCGGCGCCGGAGCGGACCCGGCCGCCAGGGCGACGGCCCCCGCCCCGGCTGCCAGGACCGTGCGCCGGGTCGGTCGTAACGCATCGCTCTCGGACATGCGGGCTCCTCCGGATGGCGTCAGGTCGGTTCGGGGACGCGCAGCACCTCGGTGATGCCGCGCGCGGACAGGTGCGCGGGGTCCTCGGCGAGCTCGGCCAGCACCACCGCGGGCCGGACCCCCTCCGCGCTGAGCGCCGCCCACGCCTCGAAGAACGCGCCGCCGGGCGCGCACACCGAGCGCCGCGGAGCCGCGTCCGCCCCGCCGACGTCCACCACCAGCGCGGTGGACCGTACGGCGGGACGGTGTGCGCGCCCCCGCCACCGCGCGGCGATCCGGGCGACGGCGGCCCCGGCGGGCTTGGTGCGGCGGTCGTTGGTGAGCAGGCCGAGGCCGTACTCCAGCTCCGGGAAGTCCGCGAGCTCCCGGGAGACGTCGTGCGAGCACCACCAGGTCACGCCCCACAGGTCCGGGCAGTCCAGGGCGTTGGCCACGGTGGCCTCGGTGAAGGCGGCCGCCCGCTCGGCCCCGATCAGCGGGGCGGGGGCGCCGACCTCCTGGAGCCACACCGGGCGGTGCGGATCCCGTGCCCAGGCCTTGGACAGCTCGATCAGGTACGCGGCGTGGTGCTCGGTGGCCGTCCCCGCCGGGCCGTGGCGCTGGGCGGTGCCGTTGAACACCCAGGAGTGCACGGCGGTGGCCGCGCCCAGCCGCGCGGCCTGGGCGACGGTGAAGGGGTGTCCGTCGCGGTACCAGGCGGCGTCGTACTCGGCGTGCAGGTGGAACCGCCCGGGCGCGCCCTCCTCGCAGGCGGCGAGCATCCGCTCCAGCCAGCGGGCGGCCTGGTCCGGGGTGATCCGGTCGGGGTCGGGGTGGGGGTCGTCGGAGAACTGGTTGATCTCGTTGCCGACGGTCATGCCCAGGAAGTTGGGCCGGTCCGCGAGGGCGGCGGCCAGCGTGCGCAGGTACTCCGCCTGGCCGGAGACCACCTCCGGGTCGGCGAAGAGGCTGCGCCGGTGCCAGGTCCTGGTCCAGGCGGGCAGGAAGTCGAAGCTCGACAGGTGCCCCTGGAGCCCGTCCACCGCGACGTCGAGGCCGCGTTCGGCGGCCGCGTCGGCGAGCGCGACGAGCTGCTCCACGGCGCGCGGCCGGATCAGCGTCCGGTTCGGCTGGAACACGGGCCACAAGGGGAACACGCGGACGTGGTCCAGCCCGAGTGCGGCGAGCGAGTCGAGATCGGCCCTGACCTCGTCGAGGTCGAAGTCCAGCCAGTGGTGGAACCAGCCACGGGAGGGCGTGTAGTTGGCGCCGAAACGGAGCGCGTCTTCGTGCACTGGGCGTCCCTGGAGTCCTGAGGAATTCACCGGGCGAGCCACAACCTGCCGGGGTGGGCAGGGAAAGTCAACAGGGCCTCCGCACCGTATACTTATGCGCTTCAGCCCTGTTGACACAAGGGTTCCGGCCATCCGAACCTGTGGGGACTAATGCGCTTTAGCTGTGGCTTGCCGCAGGGAAGTGCGTGGAATTGGACAGCGGTATTTTGCTCGTCACCGAAGGATGAGGCAGGCATGGCCCGCAGACCCACCATCAAGGACATCGCGCGCCGGGCCGGGGTGTCGGAGAGCGCCGTCTCCTTCGCGCTCAACGACCGGCCGGGCGTGTCCGACGACACCCGTGCCCGGATCCGCCGCGTCGCCGAAGAGCTCGGCTGGCAGGCCAACAGCGCCGCCCGGGCCCTGTCCGGAGAACGCGCCGGAGCCGTCGGCCTGGTCCTCGCGCGGCCCGCGCACACGCTCGGCGTCGAGTCCTTCTTCCTCCAGCTCGTCTCCGGCATCCAGGAGGTCCTCTCCGCTGCCCGGACCGCTCTGCTGTTCCAGGTCGTCGAGGACATCGACGCCGAGTGCGCCGTCTACCGCCGCTGGTGGGCCGAGCGGCGGGTCGACGGCGTCCTCGTCGTCGACCCCCGTACCCACGATCCGCGCCCCGCGCTGCTCGGGGAGCTGGCCCTGCCCGCGGTCATGGTGGGCGAGGGGGACCTCTCCCGGGCCGAAGCCGCCGTCTCCTCGGTCCGGGCCGACGACGCCGGGGCCATGACCCGGGTCCTGGACCACCTCCACGGGCTCGGCCACCGCCGGATCGTCCACGTCGCCGGGCTCCCCGACCTCGCCCACACGGCCCGCCGGATCGAGGCGCTGCGCACCGAGGCCGGGCGCCGGGGGCTCGGCCCCGACCGGGTGCGCTCGGTGGTCACCGACTACTCCGACGCCGAGGGCGCGGCGGCCACCCGCAGGGTCCTCGCCGAGCCCGAGCCCCCCACCGCCCTCGTCTACGACAACGACGTGATGGCCGTCGCCGGGATCGCGGTCGCCGCCGAGCTCGGCATCCCCGTGCCCGGCCGGCTCTCCATGGTGGCCTGGGACGACTCCGCGCTGTGCCGGGTCACCCACCCCCGGCTCACCGCCCTCGTCCGGGACACCGCGGGCTTCGGCCGGCTCGCCGCCGAGGAACTCCTCGCCGTCCTCGCGGGACGGCCCCCCGCGGTGCGCACGAGCGAGCAGCCGCGGCTGGAGCCTCGCGAGAGTACGGCGCCGCCGGCGGCGCATACTGAATCCTGACCCCCTGCCTGGAGCTGCCACCGTGACCACTCCCACCGCCCCCTTCCCCACGCCGCGCGCCGGCGCCTCGGCCGCAGGCCTGACGGTGGCGATCGACATCGGCGGGACGAAGATCGCCGGGGCGCTCGTGCACCCCGACGGCACGATGACGGCCACGACCCGCCGTCCGACCCCGCGCGGCGAGAACGCGGACGCGGATGCCGTGATGGCGGCGGTCACCGAGGTCATCGCCGACCTGTCCGGCTCCCCGCTGTGGCCCTCCGCGGTCCGCTGCGGGATCGGCAGCGCGGGCCCGGTGGACTCCTCCCGGGGGACGGTCAGCCCGGTCAACATCGGGGCGTGGCGGCAGTTCCCGGTCCACGACCGGATCACGGCGGAGCTCGCGGCGCGCGGGGCCGCCATCCCGGCCGTGCTGGCCGGTGACGGCGTGGCGATGACCGCGGCGGAACACTGGCTGGGAGCGGCCCGGGGCCACGCGAACGCCCTGTGCATGGTGGTCTCCACCGGTGTCGGCGGCGGCCTCATCCTGAACAACCAGCTCCACCCCGGTCCCACCGGCAACGCAGGCCACATCGGCCACATCAGCGTGGCCTTCGACGGTGACCCCTGCGTCTGCGGCAGCCGCGGCTGCGTCGAGTCGATCGCCTCCGGCACCGCCATCGCCGGCTGGGCCCGGTCCCAGGGCTGGACCCCGGCAGAGCCCGGGGGCGACGCCACGGCGGCGGGAGTTGCCGCCGCGGCCGGGGCCGGGGACCCGGTCGCGCTGGCCGCCTTCGACCGCGCGGGCCGCGCCCTGGCGGCGGCCATCGCGGCCACCGCGACCCTCGTCGAGACGGACATCGCGGTCATCGGCGGTGGCGTCGCCGCCTCCGGCGAAACCCTCTTCGCCCCGATCCGCGGCCATCTCGCCGACTACGCCACGCTGTCCTTCGTACAGGGCCTGAAGGTGGTCCCGGCGAGTCTGGGCACGCACGCGGGCCTGATCGGCGCGGCCGCCGCTGCGACCATGCTGCTGCCCCAGGCCGGGACGCCGACCGCTACGGCTTGACCGAGCGGTAGTGGCGCCGCGCGCCCTCGTGCAGGTCCAGGGGGTCGGTGTAGATCGCGGTCCGCAGGTCCACCAGCTGCGCGGCGTGCACCTCGCGCCCGATGTCGTCGCGACTGAGGATCACCGTCCGGGTGAACTGCTCGGTCAGCTCGGGGTCCGTGCCCTCCGTGGTCACCAGCAGGTTCGGCACGGCCAGGGTGGCCACCGCGCTGGTGTTGCGCGCCCGCGCGTACGCGTCCTGCGGCATCACCGCCGCCCGGTAGTAGCGCGCCGGGCTTCCGCTTCCCTGGAGCTGTTCCACCAGGTCGCCGAGCTGCACGAGCCTGATGTCGAAGCGCTCCGACAGCTCGCGCACCGCGTTCGTCGGCAGCCCGCCCGACCAGAAGAAGGCGTCGATCCGCCCGGCCTCCAGCTCGGCCGGCATGGTGTCGATGCCGATGGACACCGGGGTGATGTCCCGCACCGGGTCCAGCCTGGCCGCCGTCAGCAGCCGCTCCGAGATGAGCCGCACCCCGGATCCCGGCTGGCCGATCGCCACCCGCTTGCCCCGCAGGTCCCGCGCCGACTGCACCGGGGACCCGGCCGGCACCACCAGCTGCACGTAGTCGTCGTAGAGCCGGGCGACCCCGCGCAGGGAGTCGGCGCCGGGCTTCCCGTCCTGCCGGTACTTGGCCACCGCGTCCGCCGTCGCCACCGTGAAATCCGCCTCCCCGGCGGCCAGCCGCTGAAGGTTCTGCTGCGAGCCCTCACTGGTCTCCAGCCGCACCTTCACTCCCGGCACGTCCCCCCGGAGCTGCTGCTCCAGCAGCTCTCCGTACCGGTGGTAGACCCCGGTCCTGACGCCCGTGCTGAAGGTCAGCTCCCCCTTGAGCTCCGGCTCCCCGAAGGGTTTCAGCCACCAGACAAGGACGCCGAGCAGGGCGAGTACGGCCACCAGGGCCCGCAGGGCGTGGCGCCTGCTGATCCGGGGCGGTACGTGAGGCATGGCCGCGATCCTGCCACCCGCCCGCCGTCCTGTCACGGCGCGGGCCTCCGCCCAGGGCGGCCGGAGGGCCTCCGGGCACCGCCTACCCTTGTTCCATGACCAGCAGCAGCGACCGGAGCACGGCAGTGGACGTCAAGGGAACATACGAGGTGCGCACCTACGGGTGCCAGATGAACGTGCACGACTCCGAGCGGCTCTCCGGTCTGATGGAGGACGCCGGCTACGTCCGCGCGCCCGAGGGCTCGGACGGCGACGCCGACGTCGTGGTCTTCAACACCTGCGCGGTCCGCGAGAACGCCGACAACAAGCTGTACGGCAACCTCGGCCGGCTCGCCCCGATGAAGACGAAGCGGCCCGGCATGCAGATCGCCGTCGGCGGCTGCCTCGCCCAGAAGGACCGCGACACGATCGTCAAGCGGGCGCCCTGGGTCGACGTCGTCTTCGGCACGCACAACATCGGCAAGCTCCCCGTGCTGCTGGAGCGCGCCCGCGTCCAGGAGGAGGCGCAGGTCGAGATCGCCGAGTCGCTGGAGGCGTTCCCCTCGACGCTGCCGACCCGCCGCGAGTCCGCGTACGCCGCCTGGGTCTCGATCTCCGTCGGCTGCAACAACACCTGCACCTTCTGCATCGTCCCGGCGCTGCGCGGCAAGGAGGAGGACCGCCGTCCCGGCGACATCCTCGCCGAGGTGGAGGCCCTGGTCGCCGAGGGCGTCTCCGAGATCACCCTGCTCGGCCAGAACGTCAACGCGTACGGCTCCGACCTGGGCGACCGCGAGGCGTTCAGCAAGCTGCTGCGCGCCTGCGGGCAGATCGAGGGCCTGGAGCGGGTCCGCTTCACCTCCCCGCACCCGCGCGACTTCACGGACGACGTGATCGCGGCGATGGCCGAGACCCCGAACGTGATGCCGCAGCTGCACATGCCGTTGCAGTCCGGGTCGGACCCGATCCTCAAGGCGATGCGCCGGTCGTACCGGCAGGAGCGTTTCCTCGGGATCATCGAGAAGGTCCGCGCCGCGATCCCGCACGCGGCGATCTCCACCGACATCATCGTGGGCTTCCCCGGTGAGACGGAGGAGGACTTCCAGCAGACGATGCACGTGGTGCGCGAGGCCCGCTTCGCGAGCGCCTTCACCTTCCAGTACTCCAAGCGGCCCGGCACCCCCGCCGCCGACATGGACGGGCAGATCCCCAAAGAGGTCGTGCAGGACCGCTACATGCGCCTGGTCGCCCTCCAGGAGGAAATCTCCTGGGAGGAGAACAAGAAGCAGGTCGGCCGCACGCTGGAGGTCATGGTCGCGGAGGGCGAGGGCCGCAAGGACGGCGCCACCCACCGCCTGTCGGGCCGCGCCGCCGACAACCGCCTGGTCCACTTCACGAAGCCGGACGCGCAGGTCCGGCCGGGTGACGTGGTCACCGTGGACATCACCTACGCCGCCCCGCACCACCTGCTGGCCGAGGACCCGACCCTGACCGTGCGCCGCACCCGCGCCGGCGACGCCTGGGAGAAGCGCAACGCCGCCCCGGCCCAGCCCGCCGGGGTCATGCTCGGGATCCCGACCCTGGGTGTCCCGGCCCCGCTGCCCGCCGCCACCTCGGGCTGCGCGATCGACTGACCACCGGCCGCGGGCGGCGGCTAGGCTGCGGATCATGCTCGTAGCCGCCGCCGTCTGTCCCGCCCCGCCGCTGCTCGTGCCGGAGGTCGCCGCGGGGGCCGCCGCCGAACTCGGCGACGCCCGCACCGCCTGCTCCGACGCGCTCGCGGTGCTCGCCGCCTCCCGGCCCGACCTGCTCGTCGTGGTCGGAGCCGCCGACCAGGACCACCTCGGGCCCTACCCGCAGGGCGCCCGCGGCTCCTTCCGCGGATTCGGCGTCGAGGCCGACGTACGCCTCGGTGAGGGTGAGGAGGGGCCGCGCCTGCTGCCCCCCTCGCTCGCCGTGGGTGCCTGGCTGCTGCGCCGTGCCCGCTGGGGTGCGGCCCCCGTCGAGGGGCTCGGGGTCGCGCAGCCGCTGGACACCGGGCGGTGCCTGGAAACGGGGCGGGAGCTCGCCGCGCGGGACGCCCGCGTCGCCCTGCTCGTGATGGGCGACGGCAGCGCCTGCCGGACCCTGAAGGCCCCCGGCTACCTCGACGAGCGCGCCGCCGCCTTCGACGCGGCGGCCGGCCGGGCGCTGGGCACCGCCGACGTGGCCGCGCTCGCCGCCCTCGACACGGAGCTCGCGGCCGAGCTCCGTGTCGCCGGACGGGCCCCCTGGCAGGTCCTGGCGGGCGCCGCCGAGGGCGCGGGGCTCGACGGGCGGCTGCTGTACGAGGACGCGCCGTACGGGGTCGGGTACTTCGTCGCCGCCTGGTCCTAGCCCGCGCCCAGCCCGCCCGGCGCCGCGCGGGAACGACGGAGGGGCGCGGGACCGGCATCAGCCGGTCCCGCGCCCCTTTTCCGTTACCGCGTCAGGAAGCGGGCGGCGGCGTCGGACCACCGGGCGGCGGGGTCGGCCCGGCCGACGGCGGGGTCGGCCCGCCGGGCGGGGTCGGCCCCCCGGCGTCCTTGTGCGCGATCTTGCCCAGGGCGTCCTGCGCCTTGCCCTTACCGCTCGTGATCCGGTCGCTGTACTTGCCGTGGGTCTTGGAGTCCACGGCCTTGGCCACCTTGTCCAGACCCTCGGTGATCCTGCCCTCGTTCTTCTGGGCGAGGTCCCCGACCTTGTCCTTCGCCGGACCGAGCTTGGCCTTCAGATTGTCCAGCAGGCCCATGGGTCACCTTCCGTTGGCGGTCGCTACGTACGGGCGCCCTCGCCGGCTTCGTTGTCCACGGCCACCTCGGCCGACTGCTGCTTCGGGATCTCCACGGCTTCCGCCGCCGGAGCTTCCGCAACCGCCGGCTCGGCCTCGGCCTCGTCGGCCGCACCGGACTCCGCCGTCACGGCCTCGGCAGCGACCTCCTCGGTCGCAACCTCGTCCTTACGACGAAAAAACCGATCAAAAACGCCCATGTCTACTCCCATAACGTTACTCGTGTGAGTGAGGTTCCGCCCTGGCCTTACCGGCCTCCCAGACGTACGCCGCAGGGCGCACTCCAGCCGGAACCTCGCCAGGGCAACGACCCCGCACCTACCCCGTCACCTCACCCGATCGGGTACATGACCGTGTCTTGACCGGGGGCTGCGAGACTGGGGCGGTGAGGAAAGCAGCCCCCGCACCGCGGGTCATCGCCGTCGTCGGACCCACCGCGGCCGGAAAGTCCGATCTGGGCGTCTCCCTGGCCCGCCATTTCGACGGGGAAGTCGTCAACGCCGACTCCATGCAGCTGTACCGGGGGATGGACATCGGCACCGCCAAACTGACGACCGCGGAACGAGGCGGAGTCCCGCACCACCTCCTCGACATCTGGGACGTCACCGAGACCGCCAACGTCGCCGAGTACCAGCGCCTGGCCCGCATCGAGATCGACAAGCTCCTCGCGGAGGGCCGTACGCCCGTCCTCGTCGGCGGATCCGGCCTGTACGTGCGCGGCGCCCTGGACGCGATGGAATTCCCCGGCACCGACCCCGAGGTCCGCGCCCGGCTGGAGGCGGAACTCACCCTGCGCGGCCCCGGCGCCCTGCACGCCCGCCTCGCCGCGTCCGACCCGGCCGCCGCCCACGCGATCCTGCCCAGCAACGGCCGCAGGATCGTCCGCGCGCTGGAGGTCATCGAGATCACCGGCCGTCCCTTCACCGCCAACCTGCCCGGCCACGAGTCCGTCTACGACACCGTGCAGATCGGCGTGGACGTGGCCCGGCCCGAGCTCGACGAGCGGATCGCGCTGCGCGTGGACCGGATGTGGGAGGACGGGCTGGTGGACGAGGTCCGCGCCCTCGAGGCCCGGGGACTGCGCGACGGAATCACCGCCTCCAGGGCGCTCGGCTACCAGCAGGTGCTCATGGCGCTCGCCGGGGAGTGCACCGAGGACGAGGCCAGGGCCGAGACCGTGCGCGCCACCAAGCGGTTCGCCCGGCGGCAGGATTCGTGGTTCCGCCGCGACCCGCGGGTGCACTGGCTCAGCGGGGCGGCCGCCGACCGGGGGGAACTCCCCGGGATCGCGCAGACGTTGGTCGAACGAGCGGTTACAGCCTGATCACGTGATGGCATCGGGACGCCCCGGGCGCCCGTCGGGGGGTCGGCGGCGTGCCATCATCAAACTCCTGGCGGTGCGGTCACCGGCAGTGCATGGCGGCGTACTGGGTCCGAGTGGGGAGGGCGCGTGGCGATGGAGGCCGGCCCTCGTGACACCGGGCAGGGCAACACCCGGCGGGAAGCGGACCCGAAGCTTCTCGACCGGCCGGACGAGAACGACAACGGACGCGGGACCGGAAACGGAACCGAAAGCGAAATCGGAACCGGAACGGGGTCCGAAGTCGCCGGGCTCGGGCTGCCCGCCGACCCGGCGGGGCTGACGCCCGACGGCCCGGACGCGCCGGACACCGCGGACATCGAGGTGGGCGGGCCCGAGTTCGAGGTCGAACTGCGTCCGCAGCGCCGCCTGCGCCTGTGGCAGATCGCCCCCATCGTGATGCTCGCCGCCGCCGGTTCGCTGATGTTCGCCTTCCCGCTCGCCTTCGAGTTCGGCGACGGCGGAGCCGTGGTCGCCATGCTCGGCTTCCTCATCAGCTGTTGCGCCGGCGGCTGGGGCATGATGGCCGCGCGCCGCGTCGGCTACACGTGGCCCGGGCTCCCGGCCCGGGGCAGCGGCCGCCGGCCCGACTGGCGCGTGGCCGCGCTGTACGCCGTGGCCGCGCTGGCCCTCGTAGCCCTCGCCGTGTACCGGGTGGCGCGGCTCCGCTGATCGCCCGTGACCGGCGGATCGGTACCATGAGCGGGTGACGCAGAACAGCCTCTCCTTCCTCAAGGGCCACGGCACCGAGAACGACTTCGTGATCATTCCGGACCCGGAAAACGCCATCGAGCTGTCCGCGTCCGCCGTCGCGAAGCTGTGCGACCGGCGGGCCGGCCTCGGCGGCGACGGCGTCCTGCACGTGGTCCGGTCCGCCGCCCACCCCGACGCCGCGCACCTGGCCGGCGAGGCGGAGTGGTTCATGGACTACCGCAACAGCGACGGCTCCATCGCCGAGATGTGCGGCAACGGCGTGCGCGTCTTCGCCCGCTACCTCCAGCACGCCGGCCACGTCGAGCCCGGCGACCTCGCGATCGCCACCCGCGGCGGCGTCAAGCACGTCCACCTCGACAAGAGCGGCGACGTCACCGTCGCGATGGGCCGGGCGGTCCTCCCCGAGGGCGAGGTCACCGTCTCCGTCGGCGAGCGCAGCTGGCCCGCGCGCAACGTCAACATGGGCAACCCGCACGCCGTGGCCTTCGTCGACAGCCTCGATGACGCCGGAGACCTGTACACCGCCCCGCCGTTCAGCCCCGCGTCCGCCTACCCGACCGGCGTCAACGTCGAGTTCGTCGTCGACCGCGGCCCCGCCCACGTCGCCATGCGCGTGCACGAGCGCGGCTCGGGCGAGACCCGATCCTGCGGCACCGGTGCCTGCGCCGTCGCCGTGGCCGCCATCCGCCGCGACGGCGTGGACCCGGCCGCCACCGGCGACCCGGTCACCTACACCGTCGACCTCCCCGGCGGGACCCTGCTCATCACCGAGCACCCCGACGGGCGGATCGACATGACCGGACCGGCCGTGATCGTGGCCGCGGGCGAGTTCGAGGCGGCCTGGCTCACCGAAACGGCTTTCGGCTGAAGCTTCCCTCTAATGGGTGATCCATTTCACGCTGAGCGAGAGGTGGACTGCGCCACGTGGTGGGGTCGGTAACATCAGGCACCGGCCCTGAGGGCTCACCCCATGCCCACCACCGCCGGTCGAAGCCGCCGGAGGTGCCCATGAGTGCAGAGGCCACGAACCCCGAAGCACACCCCGAAGCGCGCCCTGAGCTCCGCAGACGGGGCCGGACCAGGCTCGATCTGCGCCGGCTCGGGCGGGCGGCCCTGCTCGGGCCGACGTCCCGCGACCGCCTCCCGGATGCCATCGGCCACGTCGCCGAGGCACACCGTGCCCACCATCCGGACGCCGATCTGTCCGTTCTGCGGCGTGCCTACCTCCTTGCGGAGACCTCCCACCGCGGTCAGATGCGCAAGAGCGGTGAGCCGTACATCACACACCCCCTCGCCGTCACCCTGATCCTGGCCGAACTCGGCGCCGAGACCACCACGTTGACGGCCTCCCTCCTCCACGACACCGTCGAGGACACCGACGTGACCCTCGATCAGGTCGGCGAGGAGTTCGGCGACGAGGTCCGCTTCATCGTCGACGGCGTCACCAAGGTCGAGAAGATCGACTACGGCGCCGCCGCCGAACCCGAGACCTTCCGCAAGATGCTCGTCGCCACCGGCAACGACGTCCGCGTGATGTCCATCAAACTCGCCGACCGGCTGCACAACATGCGCACCCTCGGAGTGATGCGCCCCGAAAAACAGGCCCGCATCGCCAAGGTCACCCGCGACGTCCTCATCCCGCTCGCCGAACGGCTCGGCGTCCAGGCCCTCAAGACCGAGCTGGAAGACCTCGTCTTCGCGATCCTGCACCCCGAGGAGTACGAGCGCACCCGCGCGCTCATCGCGGCCCACGCGGGGGAACGCGACCCGCTGCCCGCCATCGCCGACTCCGTACGGACCGTCCTGCGCGAGGCGGGCATCGCCGCCGAAGTGCTGGTCCGGCCGCGGCACTTCGTCTCGGTGCACCGGATCGCCCGCAAACGCGGCGAGCTGCGCGGCTCCGACTTCGGCCGCATCCTCGTCCTCGTCGGCGAGAACGCCGACTGCTACGCGGTGCTGGGGGAGCTGCACACCTGCTTCACGCCGGTCGTCTCGGAGTTCAAGGACTTCATCGCCACCCCGAAGTTCAACCTCTACCAGTCGCTGCACACCGCCGTCGCCACCCCCGAGGGCCACGTGGCCGAGGTCATCGTGCGGACCCGGCAGATGCACCGCGTGGCGGAGGCGGGCGTGGTCGCGCTCGGCAATCCGTACGCCACCGTGCCCGCTGCGTCCACCGCAGTCGCCGCAGTCGCCGCAGTCGCCGCGCCCGCGGCGCCCAGCGCGTCCACGACGGCCGCAGCCGGCGGCGGGGTACCGGACGGCGCCGCGGATCCGTACGAGGAGCGCGTGGACCCCACGCGGCCCGGCTGGCTGTCCCGGCTGCTCGACTGGCAGCAGTCCGCCCCCGACCCCGACACCTTCTGGAGCGTCCTGCGCGCCGAACTGGCCCAGGACCGGGAGATCACCGTCTTCCGGGCCGACGGCGGGACGCTGGGCCTGCCCGCCGGAGCCAGCTGTATCGACGCCGCCTACGCGCAGCACGGCGAGGCGGCCCACGGCTGTATCGGCGCCCGCGTCAACGGGCGCCTCACCTCCCTGTCCTCCCCGCTGTCCGACGGCGACACCGTGCAGCTGCTGCTCGCGCAGGACGCCTCCTCGGGCCCCGCCGCCGAATGGCTGGACCACGCCCGGACCCCGGCCGCCCGGATCGCCATCAGCAGCTGGCTCGAAGCCCATCCCGACCGTGCGATGGCCACCACCACGGCCGCCCGGGCACCGCTGTCGGTGGTCGGGGCGCGCGGCTGCGGGGCCAACGCGGTCGCCGACCTGCCGAACGCCCCCGTACGGCTCGCGGGCTGCTGCACCCCGGTGCCGCCGGACGCGGTCGCCGGGTTCTTGGTCCGGGGCGGGGCCGTCACCGTGCACCGCATCCACTGCGCCGCGGTCGCCCAGATGCGGGCGGTGGGCCGCACCTCCGTCGCCGTGCACTGGCGGGCCACGGCGGACTGCCGGGTCACCCTGCTCGCCGAATCGTTCGGCCGCCCCCATCTGCTGGCCGACCTGACCGAGGCCATCGCCCGCGAAGGGGTCGAGGTCGTCTCCGCGACCGTGGAACCCCCCGTGGAACAGCGGGTCCGGCACTCCTACACCCTCCAGCTGCCCGACGCGGCCGGCCTGGCCGCCCTGATGCGGGCGATGCGGAACGTACCCGGCGTGTACGACGTCAGCCGCGCCTAGTGCTGTGACCGGAAAGGTCCACCGGGTCGCGGCGCCCGGCACGGCGCCTCGCCGCGTTGTCGGACCACGGAAGTACGTCCAGTACGAGCCGCGGCCCTCCGCCTTGCGATGCACCGCACCGAACACCGCGACCCGGCAAACCTTCCCGGCCACAGCACTAGTGCCGTGCCGGGCGTCGCGACCCGGTGAACCTCTCCGGGCCCGGGTGCAGCCCGCGGCTAGCCCGCGTCCGCGCCGGAAGGTCCCGTTCGAGTGGCCCCGTCGCGCGCCGTACCCGGCCGTGCGGCGGACGCTGGTATGCGGTGGTGGATGCAGCTCACCTCCCCGCGCCTGCGCGCCGCCCTGCTGGCCGCGGCCTCCCTCACGCTCGTCGCCGCCGTACTGCCCCCGCCGACGCCGCTGGGCATCGGCGACCGGCTCTTCCCGGAGCTCGGGAACCCCGGGTACGACGTGCTCTCGTACGACCTCTCCTTCACGTACAAGGACAACCGCACCCCCCTCGACGCCGTCACCGTCATCGACGCCCGGGCACTGGAGCCGCTGGAGCGGATCAACCTGGACTTCACCCACGGGAAGGTGGCGTCCGCCGAGGTCAACGGCGAGCCCGCCCGGTTCGAGAGCGTGGGGGAGGACCTCGTCCTGACGCCCGCCCGACCGGTCACCGCACACGTGCCGCTGCACATCACCGTCCGGCACACCAGCGACCCGCGCGGACGCGCGGACGGCGGCTGGGTGCCCACCGAGGACGGCCTGGCCATGGCCAACCAGGCCGACGCCGCCCACCGCGTCTTCCCCTGCAACGACCACCCCGCCGACAAGGCGTTCTTCACCTTCCGGGTCACGGCCCCGGAGGCGCTCACGGTCGTCACCAACGGGGTGCCCGTGGCGGCGGCCCTGCGGACGGGCTCCTCGAAGACGTGGACGTACCGGACCCGGCACCCGATGGCCACCGAACTGGCCCAGGTCTCGGTCGGGCGCTCCGCGGTCGTCCACAGCACCGGACCGCACGGGCTGCCGCTGCGCGACGTGGTGCCCGCCGCCGACCGGCAGAAGCTGGATCCCTGGCTGAAAAAGACCGCGGGCCACATCGCGTGGATGGAGGAGCGGGTCGGCCGCTACCCCTTCGAGAACTACGGGGTGCTGATCGCGCGGGCGACCACCGGCTTCGAGCTCGAGACGCAGACCCTCTCGCTCTTCGAGCACAGCCTGTTCTCGGGCGAGGGCTACCCCGAGTGGTACGTGGAGTCCGTCATGGTCCACGAGCTCGCCCACCAGTGGTTCGGCGACAGTGTCGCCCCGCGCACCTGGTCCGACCTGTGGCTCAACGAGGGACACGCCACCTGGTACGAGGCCCTGTACGCGGACGGGCTCGGCACGTACTCCCTGGAGCGGCGCATGCGCGAGGCGTACCAGCGCTCCGACCAGTGGCGGGCCGCGGGCGGCCCCCCGGCCGCGCCGAAGGCGGCGGCGCCGGGCGAGAAGATCGGCTTGTTCCGGCCGGTGGTCTACGACGGGTCCGCGCTGATCCTCTACGCGCTGCGCCAGGAGATCGGTACCCAGGCCTTCGACCGCCTCGAGCGCCGCTGGGTGGCGGAGCACAAGGACGGGGTCGCGGGCACGGAGGACTTCGTACGCCTGGCCTCGCAGGTGGCGGGACGGGACCTGACGTCCTTCCTGGAGCCGTGGCTGTACGGGAAGACGACCCCCGCGATGCCCGGCCACCCGGAGTGGAGCGGGAAAAGCGTGTGACCCGCCTGGAGCGGGCATGTCACCATCGACAGGGCCGTTCGGGAATCCCAGGGCGGTGTGACACGTTGGACGTGTCAGCTATCCGAATCGACGTAAGGATCCAATGACCTCCTCTTCTTCCCCTTCCCAGGACGCGCGGGACGCACAGGACGTGCACGACTCGCAGAGCTTCACCGAGAGCCTTCGGGCCGATGCCCTGATGGAAGAGGACGTCGCCTGGAGCCACGAGATCGACGGAGACCGCGACGGCGAGCAGTTCGAACGCTCCGAGCGCGCGGCCCTGCGCCGCGTGGCCGGCCTCTCCACCGAGCTCGAAGACGTCACCGAGGTCGAGTACCGACAGCTCCGTCTGGAGCGTGTCGTCCTCGTGGGTGTCTGGACCTCCGGCACGGTGAACGACGCGGAGAACTCCCTCGCGGAGCTCGCCGCCCTCGCCGAGACGGCAGGCGCCCTCGTACTCGACGGTGTGATCCAGCGCCGCGACAAGCCGGACCCGGCCACCTTCATCGGCTCCGGCAAGGCGCGGGAGCTGCGCGACATCGTCATGGAGAGCGGCGCCGACACCGTCGTCTGTGACGGCGAGCTCAGCCCCGGCCAGCTCATCGCCCTCGAGGACGTCGTCAAGGTGAAGGTGGTCGACCGGACCGCCCTCATCCTGGACATCTTCGCCCAGCACGCCAAGTCCCGAGAGGGCAAGGCACAGGTCGCACTCGCGCAGATGCAGTACATGCTTCCGCGCCTGCGCGGCTGGGGTGCCTCGCTGTCCCGGCAGATGGGTGGCGGCGGCGGTGGCGGCATGGCCACCCGAGGCCCCGGTGAGACCAAGATCGAGACGGACCGGCGACGGATCCGCGAGAAGATGGCGAAGATGCGCCGGGAGATCGCGGACATGAAGACCGGCCGCGACATCAAGCGGCAGGAACGGCGCCGCAACAAGGTCCCCTCGGTCGCCATCGCCGGTTACACCAATGCCGGCAAGTCCTCGCTCCTCAACCGCCTCACGGGCGCGGGCGTACTGGTGGAGAACGCACTGTTCGCCACCCTCGACCCGACTGTGCGCCGGGCCGAGACGCCGAGCGGCCGGGTCTACACCCTGGTCGACACCGTCGGCTTCGTCCGGCACCTGCCCCACCACCTCGTCGAGGCGTTCCGCTCCACGATGGAAGAGGTCGGCGACGCCGACCTCATCCTGCACATCGTGGACGGCTCGCACCCGGCGCCGGAGGAGCAGCTGGCGGCGGTCCGCGAGGTCATCCGCGAGGTCGGCGCGGTGAACGTGCCCGAGATCGTGGTGATCAACAAGGCGGACGCGGCGGACCCGCTCGTCCTGCAGCGGCTGCTGCGCATCGAGCGGCACTCCATCGCCGTCTCGGCGCGCACGGGCCTGGGCATCGAGGAACTCCTCGCGCTGATCGACTCCGAGCTGCCGCGGCCCGAGGTCGAGGTGGAGGCCCTGGTGCCGTACACCCGAGGCTCGCTCGTCGCGAAGGCGCACGCCGAGGGCGAGGTGCTCTCCGAGGAGCACACCCCCGAGGGCACCCTGCTCAAGGTGCGGGTCCACCAGGAGCTGGCGGCGGACCTGGCTCCGTACGCGCTTGCCAAGCGGTGACGAACGCACGCATGTGAAACGACCGAGGCCCCCTGCGACGCAGGGGGCCTCGGTCGTTTCACGTGCGGGGGGGCTAGGGGGCTACTTGAACTTGCCGCTCACCGCGTCGAAGATGCCCTTCGCCTCCGGACCCAGCCGGGGTCCGGCCAGCCAGCCCGCCTTGGCCGGGCCGATCGAGGTGTTCGACACCAGCGCCGGCTTGCCGTCCGCGCCCGCCGCGACCCAGCCGCCGCCGGAGGAACCGCCCGTCATGGTGCAGCCGATGCGGTACATCACCGGGTCGTTCGCCGTCAGCGACAGCCGGCCCGGCTTGCCCGCGCACTGGTAGGCCTTCTGCCCGTCGAACGGCGAGGCCGCCGGATAGCCGGTTGCCGTGATGCTCGCGACCTTCGGCACCGCGGGAGCGGCGAACTCCACCGGCAGTGCCGAACCGATCGTCTCCTCCAGGGACTTGCCGCTGCCCTTCTCCGGGGTCACGTGCAGCACCGCGAAGTCGTACGGGGCGCCCGCGCCGCCGGTCGGACCGCCGGTCGCGATCCACTGGTCGGAGGTCTGCGCCCAGTCGCTCCACCAGACGCCGTACGGGGCCACCTGCTCGCGGGGCGCGCCCTTGAGCTGCGACGCGGACTTGCCCGCGTTGTTGTACGACGGGACGAAGGCGATGTTGCGGTACCAGCCGCCGGACTTGCCCGCGTGCACGCAGTGGCCCGCCGTCCAGACCAGGTTCGACTTGCCGGGGTGGGCCGGGTCCTTGACCACGGTCGCCGAGCAGACCATCGAGCCCTCGGGCCCGTCGAAGAAGACCTTGCCGGCCTCCGGAACGCTCTGGTGGTAGGGCGGGTTCGCCGCCTTGGCCGTCACCGGCGCCGGGGTCGGGTCGGTGACGCCCTGGTCCTTGCCCGCGTCCGGGTCGACGGCGGGCTGCTTCGGCTGCTCCGCGTCACGCATGCGGTCCGGGTCCCAGAGGTCCTCGATGATGGGGTTGACGTAGTCGCCCGCCTCGCGGAGCCAGTCCTCCTTCTTCCAGTTCTTCCACGCGCCCCCCTTCCACTTCTCCAGGTCGATGCCGTGTTCCTTGAGCTTGTCCTTGAGCTGGTCCGGGATCTTGATCCCGTCCGTGCCCGGAAGGCTCGCCGCCACGGTCGGCTTGGCGTCGCCGCCGGCCTCCCCGTCGCCGGGCCCGCAGGCGGCGGTCAGCGCGAGCGCGGCCGCGCACAGGATCGCGGTGACCGGTCGGTTCGGTCGCATGTCGTTCGTCCCCCTGGTGGATTCGAGGCGTGGAGTGCAGCACCCCACTATGCCGCCGAGGTTGGGGACGGCA
The DNA here is from genome assembly GCA_049998195.1 of Streptomyces sp. cmx-11-4. Lineage (GTDB taxonomy): Bacteria > Actinomycetota > Actinomycetes > Streptomycetales > Streptomycetaceae > Streptomyces. The sequence goes on along the minus strand of JAEBET010000007.1, from coordinate 385,398 downwards.
CAGCCCGGGGCCGCGGTTCCCCCGCTCTCTTCGCCCGGCGGGCAAGGATCTTGGACCCACCCGTGATCCGTCGCCGTCGGCGTCGTTGGTACGTACGGGGGATGGGTGGGCAGCGCTCGTGTTCGAGGCGCAATCCGGAAGAGCACTCCGTGCGGGAGGACCGACACTCGTGGCTTTGACCGAGCCGGCGGCGGCCGCGGCCGCCGCACAGCCGACGCCGCCGCAGGCGCCTCCGCACGTTCCACCGCACGGGTTGGCGCAGGTTCCGGCGCTGGTCCCACCGCAGATTCCCGGCCAGGTCCCAGCGCAGGGAAGCCGGCTGCCTGGAGCCGGCGGCCCGGTCCTCGCGGACGGCATCCTGCGCAGGCAGGCGCAGCGGGAGTCCGCCGCCCGGACGTACGCGCGCTCGCTGCCCATCGTCCCCGTGCGGGCCCGCGGGCTGACCATCGAGGGCGCGGACGGGCGCCGCTACCTCGACTGCCTCTCCGGGGCCGGGACCCTCGCCCTCGGGCACAACCACCCGGTCGTCCTCCAGGCCATCCGCGGAGTCCTCGACTCCGGGGCCCCGTTGCACGTGCTGGACCTCGCCACCCCGGTCAAGGACGCCTTCACCACCGAGCTGTTCGCCAACCTGCCGCCCGAACTGGCCGCCGACGCCCGGGTCCAGTTCTGCGGACCGGCCGGCACGGACGCCGTGGAGGCCGCCCTCAAACTGGTCCGCACCGCGACCGGACGCTCCGGGCTGCTCGCCTTCACCGGGGCCTACCACGGGATGACCGCCGGAGCCCTGGACGCCTCGGGCGGCGCCCAGGACGTACGGGTGACCCGGCTGCCGTACCCGCAGGACCACCGCTGCCCCTTCGGAGTCGGCGGCGCCGAGGGAGCCGAACTCGGTGCCCGCTGGACGCAGAACCTGCTGGACGACCCCAAGGGCGGGGTGCCCGCCCCCGCCGGGATGATCCTCGAACCCGTGCAGGGCGAGGGCGGGGTCATCCCGGCCCCGGACGCCTGGCTGCGCCGGATGCGGGAGATCACCGCGGCCCGGGGGATCCCGCTGATCGCGGACGAGGTGCAGACGGGCGTCGGCCGGACCGGTGCCTTCTGGGGCGTCGACCACGCCGGAGTGGTGCCCGACGTGATGGTCCTGTCGAAGGCGATCGGCGGCAGTCTGCCGCTCGCCGTGATCGTGTACCGGTCGGGTCTGGACCTCTGGGCCCCCGGTGCCCACGCGGGCACCTTCCGCGGCAACCAGCTCGCCATGGCCGCCGGTACCGCCACGCTCGCCTTCGTCCGCGAGAACCGGCTCGCCGAGCGTGCCGCAGCCCTGGGCGAGCGGATGCTGACGGCCCTGCGCGGCCTGGCCGCCGCCCACCCGTGCATCGGGGACGTACGGGGCCGCGGCCTGATGATCGGCGTCGAACTCGTCGACCCCGACACCGGGTCCGCCGCACCGGCCCTCGCTGCGGCCGTCCGCCAGGAGTGCCTGGACCGGGGCCTGATCGTCGAACTCGGCGGCCGCCACAACACCGTCGTCCGCCTGCTTCCCCCACTGACCCTGACCGACGAGCAGGCCGCGGCGGTCCTCGACCGCCTGGCCGACGCCATCCCGTCCGCCGCCCGCCGGACCCCCTGACCCGCACCCCGAGGACCAGCGATGCCCGATCCCCACCAGCCCACCCCACCCCCCGGCCACCCCCTCCCAGACCCCCCACCCGCTCCGACGCACCCCCCGGCCCCGACACAGACCCAGGCCCTGGGCCCGACGGCGCAAGACCAGCCCCCAGCCCCGGCGCAGACCCAGGCCCAGGCCACGGCGATGCACGGCCAGACTCCGGCCCACAGCCCGGCCTCGGGGCAGGCCCAGGCCACGGCTCCGGCGCAGGGCCAGGCCCCGACTCACACCCCGGCCGAGACTCACGCAGCCCAATCCCAGGCCTCGACCCAGGCCCTCAGCCCGGCCCCGGCACACGGGCAGGCCTTGGCCTCGGCTCCGGCGCAGGCCCCGGATCCGGCGCACGGGGAGGCCCCGGCCTCGGGGCACGGGCAGGCCCCGGTCCCCAGCCCGGCCGAGGCTCACCCCACCCAGGCCCAAGCCCAGGCTTCGGCGCAGGCCCACGGGTCGGCCGCGGCCGCGGCCGCGGCTGCGGCCGAGGCCCAGGGCCAGGCCTCTCCCGACACCGTGCCCGGGCCCCTGCCCCCGGTACCGGCCCTGCCCGCGGCGCCGCCCGCATCCCCGGCGCCCGTCGGCCCGGCGGCCACCGTGCCGCGTCAGAAGGACGGCACGCCCAGACCCCGGACCCGGTGGGCGGCCCCTGCCGGAGCGGAGCCGAACGGCCGGCCCGACCTGCTGGACCACCCGGACCCGGCCGTCGCCGCCGAGGCCGCGGCGGTGGAGAACCTCCTCCGCTGCTGGATCCGCGAAGCCGCGATCCGCCGGCCCGACGGCCCCGCCGGAACCCCGCTGCGCATCCCGCTCCCCGCATCCGGCACGGCCCTGCTCGTCCCGGTCCGGTACTGGTCCGCCACCGGCTGGCACCGCTTCGGCCCGGCCCGGCTGGCCGGCGCCCCGGCCACCGTCCGACCCCTGGACGCCGTCACCCTGGCCGCACTCATCGCCCGCGAGGGCACGATCCCAAGCACCGTCCGCGGCTCCGGCACCGCCCAGGGCCCCGGAGCAGGCCGCGGCAGTGCCGACCTCGTCGGCCGGGTCGCCGATTCGGTCCGCCGCACCGCGGAGTTCATCGCCGACCGGCGCGAACGCCCGGCCGCCCCCGCCCTTATCGGGGTGGACCGCTTCCTGACCGCCGAACAGTCCCTCCTCCTCGGTCACCCCCTCCAGCCGGACCCGAAGAGCCGCGAAGGACTCTCCGAGGCCGAAGTACGCCGCTACTCACCCGAACTCCACGGCTCCTTCCCCCTGCACTGGTTCGCCATCGAGCCCTCCGCGCTCGCCACCGAATCCGCCTGGACCGAGCGGGGCCGCCCCGTCTCCGCCGCCCAGCTCCTGGGCCGACTCGCCCCCGGACTCCCGCTCCCCGACGGCGCCACCCCCCTTCCCCTCCACCCCTGGCAGGCCCGCGACCTGCTCCAGCGCCCCGCCGTCGCCGCCCTTCGCGACGCAGGACTCCTGCACGACCTTGGCCCCTACGGCGCCCCCTGGTACCCCACCTCCTCCGTCCGCACCGTTCACCGACCCGGTTCACCCGCGATGCTCAAGCTCTCCCTGGGCCTGCGCATCACCAACTCCCGCCGCGAGAACCTCCGCAAGGAGCTCCACCGCGGTGTCGAAGTGCACCGGCTGCTCCGCACCGGCCTCGCCGAGCAATGGCAGGCGGCCCACCCCGGCTTCGACATCGTCCGCGACCCCGCCTGGGTCGCCGTCGACTCCCCGGACGGCACCCCCGTCCCCGGACTCGACGCCCTGTTGCGCCACAACCCCTTCCGCTCCGGCGACGACGCCGTCTGCATCGCCGCGCTCACCTCACCCCGCCCATGGCCCGGCCGGACCACCATGAGTTCCCGGCTCGCCGAGATCGTCTGCGCCCTCGCAGCCGCCACCGGACACACCACCTCCGCCGTCGCCGCCGAGTGGTTCCTGCGCTACCTCGACCACGTGGTCCTGCCGGTCCTCGCCTTCGACGCGCTCGCCGGCATCGCCCTCGAATCGCACCAGCAGAACACCCTGGTCCTCCTCGACCCGGCCGGCTGGCCGGTCGGCGGCCGCTACCGCGACAACCAGGGCTACTACTTCCGCGAGTCCCACCGCGCGGAACTGGAGCACCGGCTCCCCGGAATCGGCAGCCTCAGCGACACTTTCGTCTCCGACACCGTCACCGACGAACGCTTCGCCTACTACCTCGGCATCAACAACGTGCTCGGCCTGATCGGCGCCTTCGGATCCCAGCGGCTCGCCGACGAACGCGTGCTCCTCGCCGCCTTCCGCCGCTTCCTCGGCAAAGCCGCAGGCCTCGGCCCGCTCCCCGCGAAGCTGCTCGACTCGCCCACCCTGCGCTGCAAGGCGAACCTGCTCACCCGCCTGGGCGGCCTCGACGAACTCGTCGGACCCGTCGACACCCAGTCCGTCTACGTCACCATCACCAACCCCCTCCACGATTGACGCGTCCGAACCGACGCGGGGAAGAGCCCCATGCCCACCACAGACGCCCCCGCCGCTTCCGCCGGCTCCACCACCCACGCCACCGGCACGGGCCGCGCCTTCGACGACGACACCATCGAACTGCGGCTCCCCGCAGGGCTGCTGCCCCTGCTCGCCGAAGCCGATCTCCTCGACTCCCCGGCCACCTGGGGCAGCACCGGCACCCCCGCCGGAGCCTTCCGCCTCGAACCCGTACGACCGGGACGCGACCTCGAGCTCCTCACCGGCTGGATGAACGACCCCGAGGTGGCCGCCTACTGGGAACTCGCCGGCCCCGCCGAGCTCACTGCCGCCCACCTGCGGGCCCAACTCGACGGCGACGGCCGCAGCATCCCCTGCCTCGGCCTGCTCGACGGCACACCGATGAGCTACTGGGAGATCTACCGGGCCGACCTCGACCCGCTCTCCCGCCACTACCCGGCGTGCCTCCACGACACGGGTATCCACCTGCTCATCGGAGACGGCGCGAACCGCGGCCGCGGTCTGGGCACCGCCCTGCTGCGCGCCGTCTCCGACCTCGTGCTCGACAACCGCCCTCGCTGCACACGCGTGATCGCGGAACCGGACATCCGCAACACCCCCTCCGTATCGGCCTTCCTGAGCTCTGGTTTCCGCTGCTACACCGAAATCGACCTTCCAGAGAAGCGCGCCGCCCTGATGATCCGGGAGCGGGCGCTGCGCAATCTCCTCTGAGTGCCGCCCCGCGCGTCCCGACGGCCATCGCCGCTTCGCACCTCTCCCTTCGAAAACTCTGCGTCACGCAGCAAAGTTCCCGATCTTCGAGGAGTCCCGTGCCGAATTTCCCCGCAGCCCCCGACTCCGCAGAATCCCCGCTGCCCCCGTCGCCCCAACACCCCTGCACACCACCCGAATTGACCGCTTCGACCTGGGACGGTGCCGCCCGCCGCCTGCTCGCCAAGATGCTCGCCGAGTTCGCCTACGAGGAGATCATCAGCCCCGTCCCCGCCCCGGCCGCCGCCGTAGACGCGTGGATCCTGACCCTGGACGACGGCAGCCTCCTCGGCTTCCGGGCCCGCCGCCGCTCGTACGGCAGCTGGCACGTCAACCCCGACACCCTCACCCTCACCCCGCCGCCGCCCTCCACGCGGCCGCCGACCGCCTTCGGGGACCCGTACGCCTTCCTCGTCCGCTCCCGCTCGCTCCTCGGTCTCGACGGAGCCACCCTCGGCCACCTCGTCCGCGAGCTCAGCGCCACCCTCGCCGCCGACGCCCGCATCGACCACACCGCGCTCACCGCCGACGTCCTGGCCGACCTCGACTACGCCCACCTCGAAGGCCACCAGACCGGGCACCCCTGGCTCGTCCTCAACAAGGGCCGCATCGGTCTCTCCTCCGCCGACGCCGCGGCCTGGGCGCCGGAGGGCCGTACCCGGCAGCGGCTGCCCTGGCTCGCCGCCCACACCTCGCTCGCCGCCTACCGCGGAACCGGCGGTCTGGAGGAGCCCGCCCGCCTCTACTCCGCCGAGCTCGACCCCGTCACCCGCGCCGGCTTCGAGCAGGCCCTGCGCGACCGCGGCCTGGACCCGCTCCACTACCTCTACCTGCCGGTCCACCCCTGGCAGTGGGACGAGGTGGTCCTGCCGCTCTTCGCGCCCGCCCTCGCCTCCGGCGCCCTCGTACCCCTCCCCGCCGACCCCGACGTGCGGCTGCCCCAGCAGTCGATCCGTACCTTCCTCAACCTCACCCGCCCCGACCGGCACAGCGTCAAGCTCCCGCTGTCCGTCTTCAACACCATGGTCTGGCGCGGCCTGCCCAGCGACCTGACCCTCGCCGCCCCCGCCGTCACCGCATGGATCCACTCCCTCCGCGACGCCGACCCCTTCCTCAGCGAGGAATGCGGGGTCATCCTGCTGGGCGAGGTCGCCTCCGTCACCGTCCGCCACCCCGTCTACGACGCGCTCCCCGAGGTCCCCTACCAGTACAAGGAGCTCCTCGGCGCGATCTGGCGCGAGCCCCTGACCGGACGCCTCGCACCCGGCGAGCGCGCCCGCACCCTCGCCTCCCTCCTGCACACCGACCCTCGCGGCCGGTCCTTCACCGCCGAACTCGTCGCCCGGTCCGGGCTGACCCCCACCGTCTGGCTGCAGCGCCTCTTCGCCGCCCTGCTGCCCCCGCTCCTGCACTTCCTCTACCGCTACGGCACCGTCTTCTCCCCGCACGGCGAGAACACCATCGTGATCTTCGACGAACACGACGTCCCGGTCCGGCTCGCGGTCAAGGACTTCGTGGACGACGTCAACATCGCCGCCGAACCCCTGCCCGAGCTGGCCGCCCTGCCCGACGAGGTCCGGGCGGTGCTGCTCACCGAGCCCGCCGACTTCCTGCCCCAGTTCATTCACTCCGGGCTCTTCGTCGGCGTCTTCCGCTACCTCTCGGCCCTGTGCGAGGACCGCCTCGGGGTCCCGGAGAGCGAGTTCTGGTCGCTCGTACGGGCGGAGATCCTCCGCCACCAGGCCCGGTTCCCCGAGCTGAAGGACCGCTACGAGCTCTTCGACCTGCTCGGCGAGCGCATCGGACGGCTCTGCCTGAACCGGAACCGGCTCTACGAGGACGGCTACCGCGACCGCCCCACCCGCCCGCACGCCGTGCAGTACGGCACCGTCCCCAACCCCTTGTACCGGCCATGAATCCTCGCCGGTGCGGTCGCTGTCGGTGGCGCCCCGTAGGGTTGTCAGTGCTATGACGAAGCCCTCCCTCCCCGACCTGCTGCACGCCGCCGTCTCCGCCGTCGGCGGTACGGAGCGCCCCGGCCAGGTGGCCATGGCCGAAGCCGTCGCCGAAGCGATCGACGACAACTCCCACCGGCTCATCCAGGCCGGCACCGGCACCGGCAAGTCCCTCGGCTACCTGGTACCGGCGCTCGCCCACGGCGAGCGCGTGGTCGTGGCCACGGCGACCCTCGCGCTCCAGCGGCAGCTCGTCGAGCGCGATCTCCCCCGGACGGTGGAGGCACTGCATCCGCAGCTCCGCCGCCGCCCGCAGTTCGCCATGCTCAAGGGCCGATCCAACTACCTGTGCCTGCACCGCTTGCACGAGGGTGCCCCGCAGGACGAGGAGGAGGGCCTCTTCGACCAGTTCGAGGCGGCCACCCCCACCAGCAAGCTCGGCAAGGACCTGCTGCGTCTGCGCGACTGGGCGGACGAGACGGAGACCGGCGACCGCGACGACCTCACGCCGGGCGTCTCGGACAAGGCCTGGTCGCAGATCTCCGTGTCCTCCCGCGAGTGCCTGGGCGCGACGAAGTGCGCGTACGGGGCCGAGTGCTTCGCCGAGGCGGCCCGCGAGCGGGCCAAGCTCGCGGACGTGGTCGTCACCAACCACGCCCTGCTCGCCATCGACGCCATCGAGGGTGCGCCGGTGCTGCCGCAGCACGAGGTGCTGATCGTGGACGAGGCCCACGAGCTGGTCTCCCGGGTGACCGGGGTCGCCACCGGCGAGCTCACCCCCGGGCAGGTCAACCGGGCGGTGAAGCGGGCGGCCAAGTTGGTCGACGAGAAGACGGCCGACTCCCTGCAGACGGCCTCGGAGTCCTTCGAGCGGGTCATGGAGCTGGCGCTCCCCGGCCGCCTGGAGCAGATCCCCGAGGACCTCGGCTACGCCCTGATGGCGTTGCGGGACGCCGCGCGCAACGTGATCTCGGCGATCGGGGCGACCCGTGACAAGTCCGTCCACGACGAGGACGCCGTCCGCAAGCAGGCCCTCGCCGCGGTCGAGAGCATCCACGGGGTGGCGGAGCGGATCACCAACGGTTCCGAGTACGACGTCGTCTGGTTCGAGCGCCACGACCGCTTCGGCGCCACGCTGCGGGTCGCCCCCCTGTCGGTGTCGGGCCTGCTGCGCGAGAAGCTCTTCGAGGACCGCTCCGTGGTCCTGACCTCGGCCACCCTCAAGCTCGGCGGTGACTTCAACGGCGTCGCGGCCTCCATGGGCCTGTCCCCCGAAGGGGTGGAGGGGGACGATGCGCCGGTCTGGAAGGGCCTGGATGTCGGTTCGCCCTTCGACTACCCGAAGCAGGGCATCCTCTACGTCGCCAAGCACCTGGCCACGCCGGGCCGCGAGGGCACCCGCGGCGACATGATGGACGAGCTCGCGGAGCTGATCGAGGCGGCCGGCGGCCGCACTCTCGGACTCTTCTCCTCCATGCGCGGTGCCAAGGCGGCCGCCGAGGAGCTGCGCGGCCGGCTCGACAACCCGATCCTGCTCCAGGGCGAGGAGACGCTCGGCGAGCTGATCAAGGCGTTCGCCGCCGATCCGAAGACCTGCCTGTTCGGGACGCTGTCGCTGTGGCAGGGCGTGGACGTGCCCGGCCCCAGCTGCCAGCTGGTGGTGATGGACAGGATTCCGTTCCCGCGTCCCGACGACCCGTTGATGAGCGCCCGGCAGAAGTCGGTGGAAGAGCACGGCGGCAACGGGTTCATGGCCGTCGCGGCCACGCATGCCGCGCTGCTGATGGCCCAGGGCGCGGGCCGGCTCGTACGGGCCATGGGTGACCGGGGTGTCGTCGCGGTCCTGGATCCCCGCCTGGCCACGGCCCGGTACGGCAGCTTCCTGCGGGCCACGCTGCCCGACTTCTGGTACACCACGGACCGGAACCAGGCCCGCCGCTCCCTGGCCGCGATCGACGCCTCCGCACAGGCCGACGGGAAGTAGTTCCCGGGAACACGAACGCAAGCCCTCAATCGAACAAGGCCGGCGGCGGGTCAGCCGTAAGAACGTTCAGCCGTAGGAAAGGGCAACCCCCGGGACCGGCGCAGTGGATCCCGGGGGCTGGACGGAGGCGGCGGGTCAGACCCGGCGCAGTACGGCGACGACCTTGCCGAGGATGGTCGCCTCATCGCCGGGGATCGGCTGGTAGGCGGAGTTGTGCGGGAGGAGCCAGACATGGCCGTCCTCGCGCTTGAAGCGCTTGACGGTGGCCTCGCCGTCCAGCATCGCGGCGACGATGTCGCCGTTCTCCGCGACCGGCTGGCGGCGGACCGTGACCCAGTCGCCGTCACAGATGGCCGCCTCGATCATCGAGTCGCCGACGACCTTGAGGACGAAGAGCTCGCCGTCGCCGACGAGCTGGCGGGGGAGCGGGAACACGTCCTCGACCGACTCCTCGGCGAGGATCGGGCCACCGGCCGCGATCCGGCCGACCAGGGGAACGTAGGAGGCGGCGGGCTTGCCGGTGGTGTCCGTCTGCTGCGAGCTGGGCTGGTCGGAGCCGCGCACCTCGTACGCCCGGGGGCGGTGCGGGTCGCGACGCAGGAAGCCCTTCCGCTCCAGCGCCATCAGCTGGTGGGCGACGGACGACGTGCTGGACAGGCCGACCGCCTGGCCGATCTCCCGCATCGACGGCGGGTAACCCCGCCGCTGCACGGAGTCGCGAATGACCTCGATGACCCTCCGCTGCCGGTCCGTGAGCCCGGAGCTGTCGGCGCGGATGCCTGGAGGTCGACCTGGCAGCGAGCGTGCGGGGCGTACGGGCTCCGCCTCCGGGTTCAGGTTTGCGTCGTTCATGGCATGCACCGGCTCAAGTCGGCTCTGGGAGCGGTTCTGGGCAGTGATGGCGGCACTGTCTGCGGTCGTGGTCACGTCGGCCCCTCTCGAAATGTTCTCCCTAGCTGGACAACGGTAGTTGCTTTCGAAAGGTTGCGCCAAACACACGTTCGAGTGAAAAATCGCAGATCGTCCCGCGTGGACAAATCGAGAGGTGTATAGGCGATCGGTTGGCCGAACGCGGGTTCGGCTCGGCATCCGCTGCTTACGGTACCCTTCCCGGTCGGATCACGACCCTCCGGGTTCGGGCCCAGTGTGGCACCGGAAGGCCTCGTATCCGGCTATCGGACGTCGCGACACGCGGAGCCGGGTAAATGCATCACAACCCAAGATCTAGTGGTTGGATGAGCGCAGCCGCCCAGAAGTTGTGGTCCTCGGGTCCGCCGAGGGTCCCGACATCGCATATGCTGGTGGCTGCTTCAGGAGCCCCCGGCAGAGCCCGTCTCTGTCGTTCAGGGGCCTCGTGAGGTGATTCAGTCGTGCCAAGAGGGAGGGTGAGGGAACCATGCACTGCCCCTTCTGCAGGCACCCCGACAGCCGCGTCGTCGACAGCCGCACCACGGACGACGGCACGTCGATCCGCCGGCGCCGTCAGTGCCCCGACTGCTCCCGTCGCTTCACGACGGTGGAGACGGCCTCGCTGATGGTGATCAAGCGCAGCGGGGTGACCGAACCCTTCAGCCGTACCAAGGTCATCTCCGGCGTGCGCAAGGCGTGCCAGGGGCGGCCGGTCACCGAGGACGCCCTCGCCAAGCTCGGCCAGCGGGTCGAGGAAGCGGTGCGCGCCACCGGGAGCGCCGAGCTGACCACCCACGACGTGGGTCTGGCCATACTCGGCCCGTTGCAGGAGCTCGACCTGGTCGCGTACCTGCGGTTCGCGTCCGTCTACAAAGCGTTCGACACCCTTGAAGACTTCGAGACCGCCATCGTGGAACTGCGCGAGCGGCGGCCTCACCCCGAAGAGTGCGGGCCCGGTGGGACCGGTTCGGTCCCCGTGCCCGCCTCCGCCGCCGACTGAACCGGACGGCCCTCCCCGCGGCGCTCGCGCACCGCGGTGTGGCCGGTGAGTCGCGCGAAGAGACGTAGATACAGAGACACAGCACCGTGCCGCGGAATAACGCTGGCACTTTAGGGCGTTTTTGCCCGCATATGGGAGGCCTGGCATGACAGAGACGGCGAGCAGCTCGGCACGTGGTTCCCGCGCCAAGGGGACCAGGGCTGCCAAGGGCGGCCTGCGTATCGAGCGCATCCACACCACCCCCGGCGTGCACCCTTACGACGAGGTGAGCTGGGAGCGCCGTGACGTCGTCATGACCAACTGGCGCGACGGTTCGGTCAACTTCGAGCAGCGTGGCGTCGAGTTCCCCGACTTCTGGTCGGTGAACGCGGTCAACATCGTCACCAGCAAGTACTTCCGCGGCGCGGTCGGCACCCCGCAGCGCGAGACCGGCCTGAAGCAGCTGATCGACCGGATCGTGAAGACGTACACGAAGGCCGGCGAGGACTTCGACTACTTCTCGTCGCCCGCCGACGCGGAGATCTTCGAGCACGAGCTCACCTACGCCCTGCTCCACCAGATCTTCAGCTTCAACTCCCCGGTGTGGTTCAACGTCGGCACGCCCCAGCCGCAGCAGGTCTCCGCCTGCTTCATCCTGGCCGTCGACGACTCCATGGAGTCGATCCTCGACTGGTACAAGGAAGAGGGCATGATCTTCAAGGGCGGCTCCGGCGCCGGCCTGAACCTCTCCCGCATCCGCTCCTCCAAGGAGCTCCTCTCCTCCGGCGGCAACGCCTCCGGCCCGGTCTCCTTCATGCGCGGCGCCGACGCGTCCGCCGGAACGATCAAGTCGGGCGGCGCCACCCGCCGCGCGGCCAAGATGGTCGTCCTGGACGTGGACCACCCGGACGTCGAGGCCTTCATCGAGACCAAGGTGAAGGAAGAGGAGAAGATCCGCGCCCTGCGCGACGCGGGCTTCGACATGGACCTGGGCGGCGACGACATCACGTCCGTCCAGTACCAGAACGCCAACAACTCCGTCCGCGTGAACGACGAGTTCATGACGGCCGTCGAGAACGGCACCGAGTTCGGCCTGCGGGCCCGCATGACCGGCGAGATCATCGAGAAGGTCGACGCCAAGGCGCTCTTCCGCAAGCTGGCCGAGGCCGCGTGGGCCTGTGCCGATCCGGGCATCCAGTACGACGGTGTGATCAACAACTGGCACACCTGCCCCGAGTCCGGCCGCATCACCGCGTCCAACCCCTGCAGCGAGTACATGCACCTGGACAACACGTCCTGCAACCTCGCCTCGCTCAACCTGATGAAGTTCCTGAACGACGACGGCAAGGGCAGCCAGTCCTTCGACGCCGAGCGCTTCGCCAAGGTCGTCGAGCTCGTCATCACCGCGATGGACATCTCCATCTGCTTCGCGGACTTCCCGACGCAGAAGATCGGCGAGAACACCCGCGCCTTCCGCCAGCTGGGCATCGGCTACGCCAACCTCGGCGCCCTGCTGATGGCCACGGGCCACGCGTACGACTCGGACGGCGGCCGCACGCTCGCCGCGTCGATCACCTCGCTGATGACCGGTACCGCCTACAAGCGCTCCGCCGAGCTGGCCGCCATCGTCGGCCCGTACGACGGCTACGCCCGCAACGCCGAGTCGCACAAGCGCGTCATGAAGCAGCACGCCGACGCCAACGCCGTCGCGCCGCGCACCGAGGACCTGGACAACGCGATCTGGGCCGCGGCGACCGAGGCCTGGCAGGACGTCCTGCGCCTCGGCGAGAAGAACGGCTTCCGCAACTCCCAGGCCTCCGTCCTGGCGCCGACCGGCACCATCGGCCTCGCGATGTCCTGCGACACCACCGGTGTCGAGCCGGACCTGGCCCTGGTCAAGTTCAAGAAGCTCGTCGGCGGCGGCTCGATGCAGATCGTCAACGGCACCGTGCCGCAGGCCCTGCGCCGCATGGGGTACCAGGAGGAGCAGATCGAGGCGATCGTCTCCCACATCGCCGAGCACGGTGTGGTCGTCGACGCCCCGGGTCTGAAGACCGAGCACTACGAGGTCTTCGACTGCGCGATGGGCGAGCGTTCCATCTCCGCGATGGGCCACGTCCGCATGATGGCCGCGATCCAGCCCTGGATCTCCGGCGCGATCTCGAAGACGGTCAACATGCCGGAGACGGCGACCGTCGAGGAGATCGAGGAGATCTACTTCGAGGCGTGGAAGATGGGCGTCAAGGCGCTCGCGATCTACCGCGACAACTGCAAGGTCGGCCAGCCCCTCTCCGCCAAGAAGAAGGAGGAGGAGAAGCAGGAGGTCACCGTCAAGACGGAGGAGACCATCCGCGCCGCCGTCGAGAAGGTCATCGAGTACCGTCCCGTCCGCAAGCGCCTCCCCAAGGGCCGCCCGGGCATCACCACCTCCTTCACGGTCGGTGGCGCCGAGGGCTACATGACCGCGAACTCCTACCCGGACGACGGTCTGGGCGAGGTCTTCCTGAAGATGTCCAAGCAGGGTTCGACCCTCGCGGGCATGATGGACGCCTTCTCGATCGCCGTCTCGGTCGGTCTGCAGTACGGCGTGCCGCTGGAGACCTACGTCTCGAAGTTCACCAACATGCGCTTCGAGCCGGCCGGCATGACGGACGACCCGGACGTGCGGATGGCGCAGTCGATCGTCGACTACATCTTCCGCCGCCTGGCGCTGGACTTCCTGCCCTTCGAGACCCGCTCGGCCCTCGGCATCCACACCGCCGAGGAGCGCCAGCGCCACCTGGAGACCGGTTCCTACGAGCCCCTCGAGGACGAGCTGGACACCGAGTCCCTGGCGCAGTCGGCCCCGCTCGCGGCGGTGCCGTCGGTCCCGACGCCGGTCGCGCCCGCCGTGCCGGTCCCGGCTCCGAAGACGGCGCACAGCAGCGCCGAACTGGTCGAGATGCAGCTCGGCGTCTCCGCCGACGCCCCGCTCTGCTTCTCCTGCGGTACGAAGATGCAGCGCGCCGGCTCCTGCTACATCTGCGAGGGCTGCGGCTCCACCAGCGGCTGCAGCTGACGACAGCGCGCGCCGGCTGGGCGTGAAACAGCAGTTCAGGGCGGTGGGGCTCGTTACCGGGCTCCGCCGCCCTTGGCGTTCCGCCCCCCCCCGCGGCCGACGCGGGAGTTTTTCGGTTCCCTGCCAAACGATCACCGGGTAGTCACCCCGAGTGCGCATCGGATCGCGCGCGGGGGAGCGTGGGGGACATGGCCGACGAGGTGGCCGGATCGAAGCAGGGCATCAACGCGGGGGTTCAGGCCGTCGTGGCGGTGGTGGTGGTCGGCGGCCTCCTCGGGGGCGCGTGGGCCCTGGGGGAGACCGGGGAGAACCGCTCCGACCCCGGCCCGACCTTCCGGTGCTCCTCGGAACGCCCGAGGAAAGCGCGTTGACCGCAACGGGCGGCGTGTCCTGGTTCACCCCCGTCGGCGGGGAGAAGATCGCCACTCCCGTGGCGAACATCCAGCTCAAGACCTACTACGTGAAGCTTTCGGCCTCGCATGACCGCCTCCCGGTCACCCACATGGCCGACTTCCTGGGCGACACGGCGCAGCAGACGACGGTCCCGGGCTGGGCGGGCTGAGGAAACGCCACTTCGCCGCCCCGTCGCCCGACGGCCCGACCGCCCGGCCGCCCCTGTCAGTGGGGGATGCGGCGCGGGGGACGGGTGACGAGGTCCTCGCGGAATTCGGCGATCCGGGAATGGACCTGGCGCATCAGGTGGGTGTCCTCGATACGGTCCAGGTAGAGGCAGCGTGCGGCCAGGCCCGGTAGGTCGAACGCGAAGCACAGGGACATCAGCGGATTCACGAAGAGCTCGCTGCCGCTGGTGCGGGTGGTGAACTGGACGTCGCCGAACGAGCCGCGGACGGCGGCGGCGATCGAGCCGTTCACGATGCTGGGCCGGTCCGGGGTGTGCTCCTGGGCATGCGCCACCGCGTCCAGGAACAGCGCGCCCTCGCGGGTGGCGCGCGGTATCGAGAACGCGCCGAGGTACGCCCCGTCGCGCTCCAGCGCGGCGATGTTCTCCAGCACCAGTGCGTGGCTGACCCCGTGGTACGCGTCCACGCCGAAGCCCACCGACACGACGAGGCGCTCCGGTACGTCGTCCAGAGCGGCCAGTGCGGCGACACTGGTCAGGTCCTCCTCGGGGGTGCCAAGGCCCGCTTCGTCGCCCCGCATCAGGATGTCGGTGCCCCCGTCCACCAGGACGACCGCGTCGATCCGGTGGAGGTCGATCAGGCCCCGGTAGGCGGCCCGGAGCGGCTGCACGCCGATCTGGGGGAAGGCGTACACGGTGGCCGGATAGCCGTGCAGCTTCAGCCACTGGGCCAGGGTCCGCTCGGGGAAGTAGGGCTGGTGGGGCGCGGAGTCGGGAGTGACGGCGGCGACGTCGGGGGCGGCCCACTCCTCGACGGGCAGGCCGGCGAGGGAGCTGAAGGAGAGGTTCGCCAGGTGCACTTCCTTGCCCTGGTGAAGGAGGGAGAGGGCGAGGGGGAGGCCCGCGTAGATGTCGAAACCGCCGCCCGCGCCGGCGACCAGGATGCGCTCGGCCCCGGAGAGGCGGGCGAAGAGGGGGTTGGTGTGCAGGGCCGTCATGCCGATCATTGTGCGGGTGCAATCGGATCATGGGGAATGGGGGAGCCATGTGGAGCGGTGACGAGTTGGATCTCGACGCGTATCTGGCGCGGATCGGGATACGGAGTGGGATCGGGAGTTGCAGCGGGAGCGGGAGCGGGAGCGGGAGAGCCGGGGAACTGCGGCCGGACCTCGAGACGTTGTACGCAGTGCACCGGGCCCACACCGGCGCCATCACCTTCGAGAGTCTGGACGTCCTGCTCGGCCGCCCCGTCGAGTTGGACGTCAAGGCCCTCGAGGACAAGCTCGTGCACGCCGGCCGCGGCGGCTACTGCTACGAGCAGAACTCGCTGCTGGCCGCTGCCCTGGAGCGGATCGGCTTCGAGGTATCGGGGCGGGGCGCCCGCAACCGCACCCGCGGCGACGCCCTGACCCCGGTGACGCACGCCGTCCTCGTCGTCACCGTCGACGGTCAACCGTGGCTGTGCGATGCGGGGTTCGGCTCCCAGGGACCCCGCGAGCCCGTTCCGCTCGGGCGCCCGGGGGACGAGGTGAGGCAGGGGGCGTGGACGTACCGCGTCCGGGAGGAGGCGGACGACGTCCTCGTGCTGTGCTTCCTCCGCGGGGGAGCCTGGCGCGACCTGTACGCGTTCTCCCCGCAGCGCTACCACCCCGTCGACTACGTCCTGCTCAACCACTACAGCTCCACCCATCCCCGCTCCGCCTTCATCGGGCGGGTCATCGTCCAGCACCCGGGCGACGACCTCCGCCGGACGCTGGTCGGGCGCGAGCTCGTCCGCCTCCGCCCCGACGGGCGGGAGGAGCGGGACACCATCGCTCCGGAGGCGCTGCTCGGCGTAATCGACCGGGAGTTCGGCCTTCGGTTGCCCGAGCGGGATGCGGCCGAACTGGTACGGATCCACCGCGCCGGGGACTGACCCGGGCCGCGCCGGGACCGTACGATGGCGCCGTGCTGGTCAAGTGGATTCGCTGCACGGTGACGGACCGACGCGGGTTCGAGCGGGGGCAGCGAAAATGGGCGGGGCTGCCGGGCGAGCCGGGATTCCGGGGGCAGGGCGGCGGCTGGAGCCGGGGCCGGCAGGGGGTCGCGCATGTCTTCGCGTTCTGGGAGAGCCGCTCCTTCTACGACTCCTTCATGGCCCGCAGCCACGACCGGCTGGCCGCCGCGCAGAACGGCACGTACACCGACCCGCGCGTGACCCTCTTCGACCACCGCTTCGACGTGAAGACCGGCTTCGAGCCGCGCTTCACCGATGCCGACGTGGTCCGGGTCGCGCACACCCGGGTCCGTGAGGGCCGGGTCGACCACTTCGCCCTCATGCAGGAGAAGGTGTGGAACCCGGCCATGGCGGGATCTCCCGGCATGGTCCGGGGCCTCTTCGGCGAGGCCCCTGGCCGGGAGTTCCTGGTGCTGTCGATGTGGCACGCGGCCGCCGAGCACGGCAAGTACCGGCAGGAGCGGGTCGAGCGGCTCTCCCTGCGCGCCCAGATCCAGGCCGACGTCGAGGCCCTGACCGGTGACGTCGTCGACCTCGAACCCTCCTGGACGGTCTAGGCGGTATGACCGTACGACGATCGGGCGGGCCGACCGGCGTGCCCGGTCGGTGGGCCCGCCGATGGCCGAATAGGGTCGTGGAATGGTTCGACCACGGCGCATCGTCCTCGTCCGGCACGGGGAATCAGAGGGGAATGCCGACGACTCGGTGTACGAGAGGGAGCCCGACCACGCCCTGCGGCTGACCGCGACCGGGCGCGAGCAGGCCGCGGCGGTCGGCGTACGCCTGCGCGAGCTCTTCGGCAACGAGACGATCAGCGCATACGTCTCCCCGTACCGCCGGACCCTGCAGACCTTCCGGGAGCTGCGGCTGGACCCCACGCGGGTCCGGATGCGGGAAGAGCCGAGGCTGCGCGAGCAGGACTGGGGAAACTGGCAGGACCGGGACGACGTACGGCTCCAGAAGGCGTACCGGGACGCCTACGGGCACTTCTTCTACCGCTTCGCGCAGGGCGAGTCGGGCGCCGACGTGTACGACCGGGTCGGGTCCTTCCTGGAGAGCCTCTACCGCAGTTTCGAGGCCCCGGACCATCCGCAGAACGTGCTGCTGGTGACGCACGGGCTCACCATGCGACTGTTCTGCATGCGGTGGTTCCACTGGTCGGTGGCCGAGTTCGAGGCCCTGTCCAATCCCGAGAACGGCGCATTCCGGACGCTGCTGCTGGGCCCGGACGGCCGGTATCGGATGGACCGCCCATTTGAGCGGTGGACCACACCTGAGCCCTACGACCTGGACGGCTAGAGTGACCCGCGATGACGCCTGATTCCACTTCCGAACGGCGCTACGCACGCGCCCTGTCCAGCCTCCGCGGGCTGGCCCTGGGGGACGCCCTGGGCTCCCAGTACTTCGTCCCCGTGAACTACCCCCTCCTCAAGCAGCGCGAACTGCCCGTCGGCCCCGAGACGTGGCAGTGGACCGACGACACCGAGATGGCCTGCTCGGTGGTGGCCGTGCTCGCCGAGCACGGGCGCATCGACCAGGACGCGCTGGCGAGCTCCTTCGCTCACCACCACGACTTCGACCGGGGCTACGGACCCGCCGTGAACCGGATGCTGCGCCTGGTCCGGGAGGGCCAGGACTGGCGCACGCTCGCCGCCGAACTGTTCAAGGGCCAGGGCTCCTGGGGCAACGGCGCGGCCATGCGGATCGCGCCCCTGGGTGCCTGGTACGCGGACGACCCCGAGCAGGCCACGCACCAGGCGGAGATCTCCGCCTACACCACCCACCAGCACCGCGAGGCCGTCTGCGGGGCCATGGCCGTCGCCGCGGCGGCCGCGCTCGCGGCCGACCCGGCCGGCCCGCCGAAGGCCGCCGACCTGCTGGACGGGGTGATCGCCCTGGTGCCGCGCAGCGCCGTGGGCGCCGGGCTCCGCCGGGCGCGCGACATGCTGGACTACGGCGACGCGACCACGGTCGCGGCGGTCCTGGGCTGCGGGCGGCGCACGAGTGCCCATGACACCGTGCCGTTCGCCCTGTGGTCGGCAGCTCGCTCGCTGGACGACTACGAGCGGGCGTTCTGGACCACCGCGCAGGTGGGCGGTGACGTCGACACGACCTGCGCGATCGTCGGCGGCGTGCTGGGCGCACGCGGCGGCGAGGTGCTGCCGGCGGCGTGGCTGGCGCGCACCGAGGCCCTGCCGGCCTGGCTGCCGGAGGCGGTGGCGCGCTAGCGCTCATCGGCCGCGGTGGGCGGGGCGGGCGAGGCGGGCGGGGCGGGGGCCCGAGCAGGATTCCGGACAGGTCGGGACGGGCGTCCCGACGGGGCTTCCGAGCGGCGTGGAACTCCCGTTCCGATTGTCACGGTCCTGCCACAGGACTCTTTTGAGCCTGTTCAAAACTGCCTGGCACCGGCCTACGCTGTCCGCTCCGCCGCCCCACCTGAACCTGGGGCGGGCGACAGGGGAGGGGAGCCCGATGTCAGAGAACACCGACGGGGTGGGCAAGGCCGCGGACCGGACCGAGGACGCAGCGGCCCGAAGGCCGGTTGCCGAACGGGCGTCACCGGCCGCGGCCGCACCACCGACGGGCACCGGAACGCCGGCCGACGCCGCTGCCTGGCAGGCCTGGCAGCAGCAGGCGCGGCAACGGGCCGCCACCGCCCGGGCCGCGGCCTCCGCGCCGCCCGAGTGGGTGGTCCTGGTGCGGCCCGCCGAGGCCGCCCCGATCGGGGCCGTGACCCTCGCCGCGACGCTGATCACCGGGCTCTGTGCCGCCCTGCTCCTCGGCGACGGCATGGGTCCGGGCCTGCTGCTGGCCGTCGTACCCGCCGTGGTCGCCGCCTACGCCGCCGCCCGCGCGGCCGGTCGTACCGCCCGCCCCTGGACCCTGGTCTGGGCGATCGGCTGCCTCGCCCTCCTCGCCGTACCCGCGCTGCGCGACTCGGCGTGGCCGTCCGCCCTCGCGCTCCTCGCCGCCCTCCTGCTCGGAGCGCTGGCCCTGCACGGCAGCCGCACCTGGCCCGGCGTCCTGCTCAGCCCGCTCGGTGTCTTCGAGGCCGCCGTGTCCGGGCTCGGATGGGCCTGGGCGGGCCTGCGCTCGCGCGGCGGCGGCAGCAAGGACCGCTGGCTGCCCGTTGCCAAGGCCGTGGCCGTGGCCGTGGTCCTCCTGCTCCTCTTCGGCACGCTGTTCGCCTCCGCCGACGCGGCCTTCGCCGATCTGCTGGGCGCGCTGACGCCCGACATCTCCATCGAGGACGGACCCATCCGGATCGTCCTCTTCCTGTTCGGCTCCTTCCTCGCGGTGGCCGCCGCCCGCGCGGCCGCGGCCCCGCTGCGCTGGGACCGGATCAAGGTGACCCCCGGCAAGGCGCGCTCCCGCCTCGAATGGGCGCTTCCGCTCGTCGTGCTCAACCTGCTCTTCGCCGGCTTCAACGCCGTGCAGCTGGCCGTTCTCTTCGGCGGGTACGACAAGGTCCTGGAGAGCACCGGCCTCACGTACGCCGAGTACGCGCGGCAGGGCTTCTGGCAGCTGCTCTGGGCCACCCTGTTCACCCTCGTCGTGATCGCGCTGGCCCTGCGCTGGGCCCCGCGCTCCGGCGCCGCCGACCGCCGCTTCGTGCGCGTCGTCCTCGGGGTGCTCTGCGCGCTGACGCTGGTCGTCGTCGCCGCCGCGCTGCGCCGCATGGACCTCTACGTGGACGCGTACGGGCTGACCATCCTGCGCGTGTCCGTGGCCGCGATGGAAATCTGGCTGGGCCTGGTCCTCGTACTGATCATGGCCGCCGGGATGTTCGGCGCGCGCTGGCTGCCGCGCGCGATCGCCGGGAGCGCGGCGGCCGCCGTCCTGGCCTTCGGTCTGCTGTCCCCGGACGGGATGGTCGCCGAGCGCAACGTCGCCCGCTTCCAGGCGGTCGGCAAGATCGACCTGGCCTACTTCCAGAGCCTGTCGGCGGACGCCACGCCGGCCCTCGACCGGCTGCCCGAGCCCCAGCGTTCCTGCGCCCTGCGCGGGATCGACGAGGAGATCTCCAGGGTCGGGGACGTCCCCTGGTACGCCACCAGCCTGGGTGAGCACCGGGCCCGTCAGATCCTTCGCGAGCGTCCGGTGACGGCCACGAACGAGGTCTGCTCGCGACTCGGAACGTTCGGCAGCCGCAGCGAGTACTAGCCGTAAACGGTGCCTGCACCGCCCCGAGTGTCCCAGTCCCGAACTCGAACGGGCGATTCTCGGGGCGGTGTTGGGAGGGCCGGGTGCGGACGTGCCGCACGGTCTCGGGTCGCGCCTTCACGACTGCGACCCGACGCGCGGTCAGTGGTGGGCGGAGCCGTCCGGTCCGGAGCGTGCGCGCCGGGTCGACTGCTGATCAGGGGGCCGGGGCGGCAGGGAATCGAGCAGGCTGGTGCGGCGCCGCCGTGGAGGGTGGTCCGGTCATGCCGGAGGCCGCGTGAGGGTGTGCGGGAGCGAAGGGCGGGTTCGAAGGACGGGTGCGGCCATCACGGAGATGACCGTTGAGGCGGGACTGTCGGCGCCTGGTGCGAAAGCCGCAGCGAGGGGCCGGGCGTGGGGCGGACGGGCCCGGCGGGGCGGCCGGAGCCGGGCCCGACCCGGGGCGGGGTGTGCAGGCGGCGCGGGGCGGCGTAACCTTGCTGGCGCCATGCCGTACGAAGCACCCACCCACACCGTCGAACGCTCCCTCCGTGCAACCACCGGCGCCAAGGTCATCGCCGGGGTCGACGAAGTCGGACGAGGGGCCTGGGCCGGTCCCGTCACCGTGTGCGCGGCGATCACCGGTCTGCGCCGGCCGCCCGACGGGCTCACCGACTCCAAACTCCTCACACCCAAGCGACGCGATGCCCTCGTCGGCGTCCTGGAAACCTGGGTCACGGCTTACGCACTCGGAGATGCCTCCCCGGAGGAGATCGACGAGCTGGGGATGACCGCCGCCCTGCGGCTCGCGGCGGATCGCGCCCTGGGAGCCCTGCCGGTGCGGCCCGACGCGGTCATCCTCGACGGCAAGCACGACTATCTCGGCGCGCCCTGGCAGGTCCGCACGGTGATCAAGGGCGACCAGTCGTGCGTCGCCGTCGCGGCGGCCTCGGTCATAGCCAAGGTCCGGCGCGACCGGATGATGGCCGCACTCGGCGGACAGGGCGGAGGCTTCGAGGAGTTCGCCTTCGCCGCCAACGCGGGATATCCCTCGCCCGTACACAAGGCGGCGCTGCGGGAGCTGGGGCCCACCCCACACCACCGGCTCTCCTGGTCGTACCTCGACGCGCTTCCCCAGTGGCGCCACCTCAAGAAGGTGCGCCGCAGCGAGGAGTCGAGGGAGCTGGAAAACGGAGGCCAGCTCGGCTTCGATTTCTGATCGCACCCACGTGCCACCGGCCGGTACGTTTCGTACCGGTGTTTGACAGTCATCACGTCACGCCTCTCACCACGCCATCGAGGAGCCTCAGATTCACGAGAGTGCCCAGGGTCCCCGCGTCACGCCGGCGCAGAGCCGCCCCGCGCAGACCCCCCGCCCCGTACCTGGTCCGCGTCCCGCAGCCGTCCCGCGGCCCGGACGCCCCGGTCCCTCCCCCGCAGCGGCAAGCCGCGCGGGTGGGGCCGCCCCCAGGCCCGCCCCGCCCGCGCAGCGTGCGCCGCAGGCCACCCCCGGACCTGTCCCCGCCGCCCCCGCAGCTCCGTCCGTCTCGGCGGCGGTGCCGCAGCTCCAGCTGATCCCGGCCTCCGCCGAAGGTGCGCTGGACGCGGCCGAAGAGGCCGTGGACCTGCTGCTCGACACCGGGCGCGTGCCCGGTGACATCCTCGTCCTCACCACCGGCGACCCGCACCCGTGGGCCGCTCACGAGCTGTCCTTCGGGGAGGCCGCGTACTGGGCCCTGCACGACGCCGGGGACGACGTCTTCTACGCGGACGCCGCTCAGGTCCAGCGCGCCGGCGGCCGTCCCGTCGTCGTCTTCGCCATCAACGGCGGAGCGGTCGACACGGTCGAGGGCTCCCTGCCGGTCGCGCTCAAGCGAGCCGGTGCACTGCTGATCGTGTGTGGCGACCCGCAGTACGTCAACTCCGTGCTGGGTGCGGGCGTCTGACGCTCCGTATCCCGGTACGGCCGCGGGCTGGGGCGGGGCGGGCCGTGGGCCGGCCCCGCTGCAGCCCGAGGGCCGATGCGCCGTCCGCACCCCTCCGGCCCGGAGGCCGTACGAGGGTCAGCGTGCGGCGGTCCGGCGCAGTGCCTCGGCCGCGCCGCCCCCGGTGTGCAGGGCGAGGGGGGCGAACTCGGACGTCGTGTCGCCGAGCCGCTCAGGGCGTGAGTCCGAGCTGGGCCGCCGGCCGCCCCGGCCCTCGCCCAGGACCTGCCATCCTCCGCGGGTCAGCGTGATGTACGCGCCGCAGCGCAGCCCGTGCAGGGTGCAGGCGTCCCGCAGTCCCCACATCCAGGCACCGTCCTCCTCGGTCCACCGCTCGTCGCCCTCGCGGCAGTAGAGCAGCACCGCCGTGCGCACCGGGGTCCGACGCCGCAGATCGTGCGGGATGACCCGGCGCAAGCGGGACAGCAAGGCGTTGCGGTACTCCCAGCCGTCGGCCGTGGTCGACCGCTGTACGAAGGAGGCGCTCGCGACGAGTTGCTCCTCCGGGCCGAGGACGGCGATGACCGCTGTCGACGGCACGGGGCTGTGCCGGGAGTGCAACCCGCTGACGACCTCGCGCGGATTGCGGAGCAGGGGGATGCCTGCCGCCGTCCACTCGGCGGGTTCCAGCAGCCGGCCGTGCCGGCTGGCGCCGCCAGTGGCCGTTGTCAGGGACGTGGTCGAGGGCGGGGCGAATCCGAAGGTCACGGTCCTCCCTTCGGGTACACGCCCGCGGACGGGCACGGCTGGAGTGTGGGCGCGCCGCAGCACGGCCCAGGGGGATGCCGGGGAGCCGGGCGGGAGCACTCCAATTCTCGCGTGGCCCGCGAGCATGCGGCAACGAGCAATTGGAGCCGCCGACCGGAATTCGCCGGTATGCCGTTCATATCCTTGCCCCGTCAGGCCGAAGATGACGCCTTCGGCTATGGCTGAAGCGCCAGAACCAGCGGGAACACCCCCTTCGCGCCTGCCCGCCGGAGCAGCCGGGCGGCCACGGCGAGGGTCCACCCGCTCTCCGCGCGGTCGTCCACGAGGAGCACCGGTCCCGCTGCCTCGGCCAGCGTGGCCGCCAGGGCCGGGGGCACGCTCAAGGCCTGGTGGAGCCCCCGTACCCGCTGGGCGCTGTTGGAGGAGGGCAGGCCGTGCTCCGGGACCTGGTCCGTGTACGCGATCGTCCCGAGCAGCGGCAGTCGCCCGACCTCCGCGATGCGAGCGGCCAGCGAGCCGACCAGCTGGGGGCGGCTCCGCGAGGGCAGCGCGACCACACCCACCGGCCTGGCCGGCGCGTCCGGGGCCCCGGAGGCCCAGCCGCCCGGGCCGCGGGCCCAGTCGGCGAGGACGGCCACCACGGCCTGGGCGACGTCATCCGGAATCGGCTGGTCCGGGCTCTGCGGGGCGAGCATCGGGCGCAGCCGGTTGCCCCAGCCGATGTCGGAGAGCCGTCCCAGTGCCCGGCCCGTGGAAGCCTGTTCCCCGGCCGGGATGCGGCCCTTGAGGTCGACGCCGACCGCCGCGAGTCCGGTCGGCCACATCTTGCGCGGCTCCAGCTCCACGCCCGGGCGGCCGAGTTCACCTCGGGCGGTGTCCAGCGCGGCGGTGGACACGTCCGCCGTGAACCGGGCCCCGGCGCAGTTGTCACAGCGGCCGCAGGGGGCGGCCTGTCCGTCGTCGAGCTGGCGGCGCAGGAATTCCATCCGGCACTCGGTGCCCGCCGCGTAGTCGCGCATGGCCTGCTGTTCCGCGGCCCGCTGACGGGCCACCCAGGCGTAGCGCTCGGCGTCGTACGCCCACGGCTCGCCCGTCGAGGTCCAGCCGCCCTTCACCCGGTGCACGGCTCCGTCCACGTCCAGGACCTTGAGCATCGTCTCCAGCCGGGTGCGGCGCAGGTCGACCAGCGGCTCCAGGGCGGGCAGCGACAGCGGCCGCCCCGCCTGGGCGAGTACGTCCAGCGTGCGGCGCACCTGCTCCTCGGGCGGGAAGGCCACCGACGCGAAGTACTGCCAGATCGCCTCGTCCTCCCGGCCGGGCAGGAGCAGGACCTCCGCGTGCTCCACGCCGCGGCCGGCGCGGCCGACCTGCTGGTAGTAGGCGATGGGGGAGGAGGGAGAGCCCAGGTGCACGACGAAGCCGAGGTCGGGCTTGTCGAAGCCCATGCCCAGGGCGGAGGTGGCCACCAGTGCCTTGACCCGGTTGGCCTGTAGGTCGTCCTCGGCCTGCTGCCGGTCGGCGTTCTCCGTCTTCCCGGTGTACGAGGACACCGTGTGCCCGCGGTGGCGCAGGTACGCGGTGACCTCCTCGGCCGCCGCGACCGTCAGCGTGTAGATGATCCCGGAACCGGGCAGGTCGCCGAGGTGGTCGGCGAGCCAGGCCAGCCGGTGCGCCGCGTCGGGCAGCGTGAGCACGGACAGGCTCAGGCTCTCGCGGTCCAGCGGGCCGCGCAGCACGAGCGCGTCCGTGCCGGCGCCGGTACCGAGCTGTTCGGCGACGTCGGCGGTCACGCGGGCGTTGGCCGTGGCGGTCGTGGCGAGCACCGGGACGCCCGGCGGGAGATCGGCCAGCATGGTGCGCAGCCTGCGGTAGTCCGGGCGGAAGTCGTGCCCCCAGTCGGAGATGCAGTGGGCCTCGTCCACGACGAGGAGGCCGGTCGCGGCGGAGAGTTTGGGGAGGACCTGGTCGCGGAAGTCGGGGTTGTTGAGCCGCTCCGGGCTCACCAGCAGGACGTCCACCTCGCCCGCCGCGACCTCGGCCTGGATGCCCTCCCACTCTTCGGGGTTGGCGGAGTTGATGGTGCGGGCACGGATCCCGGCCCGGGCGGCGGCCTCGACCTGATTGCGCATCAGCGCGAGGAGCGGGGAGACGATCACGGTGGGTCCGGCGCCGCTCGCCCGCAGCAGCGAGGTGGCGACGAAGTACACCGCGGACTTGCCCCAGCCCGTGCGCTGGACCACCAGCGCCCGGCGCTTGTGCGCGACGAGCGCCTCGATCGCCCGCCACTGGTCCTCGCGCAGCCGAGCCGTGCCCGTGGGGTCGCCCACGAGGCGGGCTAGTACGGAGTCGGCCGAGGACCTCAGGTCTGCGTTCATGCCCCCATGCAACCCGATGCCTCTGACATCGCGCCAATGGCGCTCTGAGCCTGTGGATGTTGAAATTTGAATTGGTTATCCACAGGGCTTTCGGGATCGGATCTTGCGCGGGACCTTCGGGGCATGACGAACGAGCACGCATCACGCAACCCGTCCGACCGGCCGTCCACCAGCACCGCCGGTTCCACCACCGACCCCCGGATCACCCTGCGCAGCCCGGCCGAACTGGCCGACGCGCTGCCCTACATGCTCGGCTTCCACCCCACCGACTCCCTCGTCATGGTCGCCGTGCACGGCGAGGGCGGCCGCTTCGGCGGCCGGCTCCGCGTCGGCATCCCGGCCACCCCCGCGGAATGGGAGGACACCGCGCGACAGGTGGCCGACTGCCTGATCCGCGGCAGCGAACGGCGCGGGGTCAAGCCCGACGGCATCGTCGTCTACCTCTGCCAGGAACCGCACGGCGGGGAGAGCGGGCAGCGGGTGATGACCCGGCTGCGGCCGCTCGCCCAGCGCATCAGGCTGGCCTGCGGCGCGCTGGACGTGCCCGTGCTCGAGGCACTGTGCCTCTCCGCGGGCCGCTTCTGGTCCTACGTCTGCCCCGACCAGCGCTGCTGCCCCGCCGAGGGCAGCCCGCTGGCCGCGGTCGGCACCTCGGTGATGGCCGCCGCGGCGACCTTCGCCGGCCTCCAGGTCCGGGGCTCGCTCAAGGAGATCGAGGGACGGCTGGCGCCTCTGGGCGGCGCCGTGGCCGCGGAGATGGAACGCGCCTTGGACCAGGCGGCCGCCGCCCTCGTGCCGAAGATCCTCGACGGGGCCACCCGGGAGGAGGTCGGCGCCGAGACCCTGGCACTGGCCCGGGCGCTGATGCGGCGGATCACCCTCGCCCCGCCCGTCGAGGGCACCCATGCCGACGACCGGGACGATGCGCTGCTCGGCCACGACGAGGCGGCCGCGCTGATCCTCGGCCTCCAGGACCGCGAGATCCGGGACATCGCGGCCGAGTGGATGGAGGACGAGGAGGCGGGCCCCGCCCTGCGGCTGTGGCGGGCCCTCGCCCGCCGCTGCGTCGGCGCGTACGGCGAACACGCGGCGGCCCCGCTCACCCTCGCGGGCTGGGTCTCCTGGTCCACCGGGGACGAGCCGACCGCCCGGATCGCCCTCGGTCTGGCCCTGCGGGCGGACGCCGACTACCGCTTCGCCCAGCTGCTCCACCACGCCTGCAACGAAGGCATCGACCCCGAGGGACTGCGGCAGTGCCTGCGGGAGGAGCGGCGGATCCGCGAACCCCGGCGGGGCCGTCGCCCGGCAGGCACGCGTCCCCCCGGCCGCCGGGGCAAGCCGGCTCCGAGCCGCGAGCCCCGCCGCACCGCGGGGAGCGGGCAGTGAGCCCCCGCCCGCTCCGGTGCGGCAGCCTGCTGCGGCGCATCCGCAGCTGCCTGGGAGCCGCCGTGCGGCGCCCGCCCCGCCCCGGCCGCGCGCGTCCGGCGCCGCGGCCCGTGACCCGGGCGGGGGTGAGGACGTTCCCCTGGAGGGTGGCGGGGGCCCGGCCGCGCTGCCGCCCAGCTGAACCGACCGGAGCGCAGACAAGGCGACGCATGTCTCACCCCGCACCTCTCCGACCACCCGGCGTGCCTGCCGCCCGCAGGCAGGAGCTGCCGCCCGTGCACGGCGCCGTCATCTGCGTCGCCGCGCCCTGTCTGGTCATCTCGCCCGAACACGGCCAGCTGACGGGGCGGGGGATCGACGGGATCTACCGCTCCGGGCGCCGGCTGCTGTCCCGTTGCGTGTTGCGCGTCGCCGGGCGGGACCCGGTGGCCGTCCAGGGGCGCAGCCTCGGCGCCGACCGGGCCGCCTTCACCGCGACCGTGCGCACCGGGTCCGAGCCCGGCCCCGACCCGGATATCGGAGTGGAGCGGGTCCGGCACGCGGACGGCACCGAGCGGATCACCCTGCGCAGCTTCGCCGCCCGGCCGGTCCGCCTGCCGGTGGAGGTGCTGCTCGGCACCGACCTGGCGGAGCTGGCCGCCGTCGCTGCCGGGCTTCCCGGGCCGGAGCTGCCCGCCGGGGTTCACGCCGCGGGCCTGCGGTGGAGCACCGGCGGGGCGCAGGCCGTCACTGCCGCCGATCCGCCGCCGGACGACGCGCTGGCCTCGTCCGGGCTGCTGCGCTGGGTGCTCGAACTGGGCCCCGGCGAGGCGCGCACCATCGAGCTGCGGACCACGCAGGACCGCGTCACGCGGGCGCCCGCCGGACAGGTGGCGAATCCGCTCGCCGACGCCCGGGCCGAAGGAGACGACCCGAGAGCCGAGGCGTGGTTCCGGACCAGCGTCGAGGACCTGAGGGCGCTCCTGATGAGAGATCCCGGAGAGCCGGGCGACGCCTTCGTGGCCGCGGGGGTGCCATGGCGGCTGGGACTGGCCCCGGCGGAGTCGCTCTGGGCCGCGCGGATGGCCCTGCCGCTCGGGACCGGGCTGGCCGAGGCCACCCTGCGGATCCTGGCCCGCAACCAGAACGGCGGGAGCGGCCCCGACGCGGGGAAGATCCCGGGCCCGCTGCGGGGGGCGGGCCCCCAGCTCCCGCCGGGGTGCACCGGTACGGAGGCGACCCTGGCCTTTCCCGCCGTGCTCGCCGAAGCCAGGCTCTGGGGGATGCCGGAGGACGAGGTGGCCCGGCTGCTCCCCGCCGCCGAGGGGTGCCTCGACTGGCTGCGGGGCGCACTGGGCCACGACGGATTCCTGGCCGATCCGGACCCCGGACCCCGGCGCTGCGAGACCCAGGCCCACGCCCACCGCGCCGCGCTGCTGGGAGCCGATCTGCTCGCCGCGTGCGCACGGCCCGGAGCCGAGGAATGGCGGCAGTGGGCGGCCGCGCTGCGGGAGCGGTTCCAGGCCCGGTTCTGGATCGACGGTCCGGACGGGGGCCGGCCGGCGGCGGCCCTGCACCCCGACGGCCGGCCTCTGCCCCGCCTCACGGGAGCCGCCGCGCACCTGCTCGACACCGGCCTCCTCAGCGGGGGCCGGCTCGCCCCGGGCCTCCTGGACCGGGCCCGCACCGAGCAGGTGGCGCGGCTGCTGGGCGCCCCCGCCATGGACTGCGGATGGGGGCTGCGGAGCATGGCCGTCAAGGAGCCCGGCCACAACCCGTTCGGACACCGCTCCGGGGCGGTGCGGGCGTACGAGAGCGCCGTGGCGGTGGCCGGACTGGCGCAGGCGGGCTTCGAGAAGGAGGCTGCAGGCCTGGTCCGGGGCCTGCTGGACGCTGCGGAAACCTTCGGGTACCGGCTGCCGGAGATGTTCGCGGCCGAGCAGCGCGTCTCCCGCAGCGCCCCGCTCCCGCATCCGGCGGCGTGCCGCCCGGCCGCCGTGGCCGCGGCGGCCGGGATCCACGTCCTGACCGCCCTCGCCGGAATCAGACCCGACGCCCCGGCGGGCACGGTCGCCCTCGCCCCGCTCCCCGGCGCACCCCTCGGGGCGCTGCGCCTCTCCGGCCTGCGCGTATCGGGGGAGCCCTTCGCCGTCCGGGTCAGCCGACTCGGCCTCGGCATGGTGGAGGAGGCCGCAGATGCGCTCCAACTGGGAGGTTAGAGGTGTCTCGTCGGTGCGGCGGGACGCCCCCGGACCGCAGAACGGCGGCTTCAAGGTCACCAAAGCGCTGTTTATCGTCAGGCAGACGACTATGATCGCGGCATGTCGCCCTACGACCCGTCGGCCTTCCCGCCCTTTGCCGTCACCGTCGACCTGGTCGTGCTCACCGTGCGGCGCCACGCACTGTGTGCGCTGGTCGTCCGGAGGGGTGAGCAGCCGTTCCAGGGGCGCTGGGCGCTGCCCGGCGGATTCGTCCGCGGAGACGAGGACCTGGCGGGGGCCGCGGCCCGGGAGCTCTCCGAGGAGACCGGCCTGTGCGCGCACGACCCCGCCATGCCGGGCGCGGGCAACGGGGCCCATCTCGAACAGCTGGCCACGTACGGTGATCCGAAGCGCGATCCGCGCATGCGCGTGGTCAGCGTGGCGCACCTGGTGCTGGCTCCGGACCTGCCGGCGCCCCGCGCGGGCGGGGATGCCAACAGCGCCCGCTGGGCTCCGGTCGACGAGCTGCTGGCATCCGAGGAGGAGACCTCCGCCGGACTCGCCTTCGACCACGCCCGGATCCTCGCCGACGGCGTCGAGCGGGCCCGCTCCAAGATCGAGTACTCCTCCCTCGCCACCGCCTTCTGCCCGCCCGAGTTCACCGTCGGCGAGCTGCGCCGGGTCTACGAGGCCGTCTGGGGTGTGGCCCTCGACCCGCGGAACTTCCACCGCAAGGTCACTGGGACCCCCGGGTTCCTGGTGCCGGCCGGAGGCACGACGACCCGTCAGGGCGGGCGCCCGGCGCAGCTGTTCCGGGCGGGCGGGGCCACCCTGCTCAACCCGCCGATGCTGCGCCCGGAGGTCTGACGGCACGACGGCCGCCCGGGCCCCCGGCCCGGCCTCGGCATCCTGGGCCAATCCGACGGCGATATCGGCATTCCATCGGACCGGTTGCGCAGTAAATCGGACATATCGCGTTATCTTGCTTGCGGTACTCACGCTGCCGCAGAGCGGTCTCACACCCCGCGAGAGAAGCGATGCTCCAGGCCATCGGACTCACCAGCACCCCCCGTCGCGACGCCCCGCCCCTCGTGGACGACCTCACCCTCGAGGTCCCCCCGGGGAGCGTGACCGCCCTGCTCGGCGAGCCGGGATCGGGCAAGACCACCGCACTGCGGCTCATGCTCGAACTCGAACGCGGCCGCGGCGTCACCTACTTCCGCGGCCGCCCGCTGCACCGGATCCCGTATCCCGGCCGTGAGGTCGGAGTACTGCTCGGCGACGTCCCCGGCAACCCCGCGCGCACCGTACGCAACCAGCTGCGGATGCTCTGCGCCGCCGCGGGGGTGCCAGCCTCCCGGGCGGACACCATGCTGGAGGTCGTCGGGATCGCGGGTCTGCGGGACCAGCGGCTCGGCTCGCTGTCGCTGGGCATGGAACGCCGGGTCGCGCTGGCAGCGGCGCTGCTCGCCGACCCCTGCACCCTGCTGCTGGACGAGCCCGCCGCCGGCCTCTCGCCCCGCGAGAGCGGCTGGCTGTACGGGCTGCTGCGCGGCCACGCCTCCCTCGGCGGAGCAGTGCTCTTCACCACCGACGACGCCAAGGAGGCCGCACGCTACGCCGACCGGGTCGTCAGCGTCGAGGCGGGGCGGCTCGTCGCCGACCAGGACGCGGCCGAGTTCGCGCGGACCCGGCTGCGGCCGCGGGTCGCCGTGCGCACCCCGCACGCGGCCCGGCTGGCCGACGTACTGGGCCGGGAGGCCCGGGCCGCGCAGCGTGCGGTGGAGATCGTCGAGGAGAGCGGCAGCCGTCTGTCGGTGTACGGCAGCAGCTGCGCGGAGGTCGGGGAGGCGGCGTTCAAGCACGGAGTGCTGGTCCACCGGCTCGCCGACGAGACCGGAGACGCCGGCGCTCCCACGCCGCCGGTCCCGCACGCCCGGGCCGCCGCCGAGACGGCTTCCGGTGCGGCGTCCGGCACGGCTTCCGGCGAAGCGTCCGAAACGGCTCGGGCGGCATCGGGCGAGGCTGCCTGGGGCGGGGGGTCCCGGCGCGCCCGGTCGCGGCGGCCCGCCTCGGCGGTGCGCCGCGTCGGCGGGCCCGTGCGGCCGCTGCGCTACGAGCTGCTCCGGGTCTTCGGCACCGCCACTCCGGTCCTCACCGCCGCACTCGTCGCCGTCGCCTCCGCCCTGACCGCCCTCGTCCTGGCCCGGGCCGGGCACACCCCGCAGAACCGGCTGCTCGCCGCCTGGCCCGAGCTGCTGCCGCTGCCGCCCGCCGCTCTCGGCGCGGGTCTGCTCGGCGCCCTGGCCTTCGGCGAGGAGTACCGCTACCCCGCGCTCGCCGCCGACCGCGGCACCGTGCCCCGCCGGATGGGTCTGCTCACCGCCAAACTCGGAGTCTGCGCCGTTCTCGCCCTCCTGCTGGGCGCCCTCGTCGTGGTGGCCGACGCCGCCGCGCTGGCCCTCGTCTTCGGCAGCGACCCGCTGCGCACCCCGGCGGAGTGGCTTTCCCCGGCCGCGAGTTGGGCCGGGCTGCTCATCGGCTGCGCCTGGGCCGGCGTCCTGGCCTCCGGCGTCTTCCGGTCCGCCACCGCGGGCCTGGCCGCGGTGGTCGCCGTGCCGGTGCTGGTGGTGCCGCTGGTGCGCAAGGTGCTGGAGGGCTCGTCGGCCTACCCGGTCACCGGACTCGGGCCCCGGCTGCGGAGCCTGGCCTGGGTGCAGTGGCCGCCCGAAGCGGATCGCCTGGTCCTGGGGGCCTTGCGGGTGATGGCCCAACCCGTCGGCACCGCTCTGGTGTTGTCGCTGATGGTCCTGTTGTGCGCCTATGGGTTCACCGGACTGCGCAGCCGGGTCCGTTGGTGATCGTTCCGATGCGCAGAAGGCCCGTACGGGGACCGTTGGAGTCCACCTCGCGTGTCGCGGACCACAACTCCCCGAAAAAGGCCCGGTTATTTACGATAAGTCGTCAATTGCGCGGGTGGCACCGATCACCCTTTCGTGTGCTTTTCACCAAAGACCTCAAGGGCGATGGAGGCACGGCCGACAAAGGATTCGTGAGTACCCTTGCGCACACCATGATGACCGCCGCCCGCCATGCCGACTCCGGCCTCGCCGGCCCGGGCGAACTCGATCGCTACCCCTACGCGGAGACCCCCGGGTCCGACCGGGTCGGAGCGCCCCACTGGGACGGCGCCGACGTCGAGTTGAGCCGCGTCGGCCGCCGCGCGGCCGGCAGCCGCGGCCGCGGCCTGCACGGCCAACTCGTCCAGCAGCTCGGCCAGATGATCGTTTCCGGTGACCTCGGCGCGGACCGCCCGCTGGTCCCCGAGGAGATCGGCCAGCGCTTCGAGGTCTCCAGGACCGTCGTCCGCGAGTCGCTCCGGGTCCTGGAGGCCAAGGGCCTCGTCAGTGCCCGCCCCAACGTCGGCACCCGGGTCCGCCCGGTCGCCGACTGGAACCTGCTCGACCCCGACATCATCGAGTGGCGGGCCTTCGGCCCCCAGCGCGACGACCAGCGCCGCGAGCTGGGCGAGCTCCGCTGGACCATCGAGCCGCTCGCCGCCCGCCTCGCCGCCGGGCACGGCCGCCCGGACATCCAGCAGCGCCTCGCCGACATGGTCGAGATCATGGGCCACGCCCTCGGCCAGGGCGACTCGATCACCTTCGCCCGCGCGGACAACGAGTTCCACGCGCTCCTGATCCAGGTCGCGGGCAACCGCATGCTCGAGCACCTCTCCAGCATCGTCTCCGCCGCCCTCCACGTCTCCGGCACCCCCATCACCGCCTGCGACCGCCCGAGCGAGACCTGCGTCGCGCACCACGCGCGCATGGTCGAGGCCCTCGCCACCGGCGACGCGACGGGCGCCGAGAACGCCATGCGCCAGCTCCTGACGGTGCATCCGGAGGTCGAGCGCGTGGTGCCCGCCCCGCGCGAGCACTGACAGGCGTACGCGCGGGGGCGGCGGGGGTGGAGAGGGTTGTACGACGTGTCGCCGGGCCCTGGGGGTCCCCCCGGACGGAGTCTGGGGGGAGGGTCCGGCGACACCGGCGTGCGGCGCGGCATCCAGGCCGGGCAGGAACCGTGCGTATGACCCTATGACCCTATGACCGGCATTGGCGCATACGGGGTGTGACTCGGGCCACGAAGATTGGGCGTAACGCTCTGCGAGGTCACGCGATGACCTAAGAGGTGATGGCCGACGGAGGGAATACAGCAGCCCTTGCGGTGCTGTGCAGCTCCCCGGCCCCTGCCCGCGCCCCCGGCCCATCCCCAGTCGGTGGTCGTCGGCTCCGGTCCAGCACCACCAGGCCCGGGGTCGGAAGCCGTTCCCATCGTTCCGAGAGGTTGTTCGTGTCGGCCAGCACATCCCGTACGCTCCCGCCGGAGATCGCCGATTCCGAGTCTGTGATGGCGCTCATCGAGCGGGGCAAGGCCGAGGGGCAGATCGCCGGCGATGACGTGCGTCGGGCCTTCGAGGCTGACCAGATTCCTGCGACCCAGTGGAAGAATGTTCTGCGCAGCCTCAACCAGATCCTCGAGGAAGAGGGTGTGACGCTGATGGTCAGTGCCGCGGAGTCGCCCAAGCGCACCACCCGCAAGAGCGTCGCAGCGAAAAGCCCGGCCAAGCGGACGGCCACCGAGCCCGTTGCCAGGAAGGCGGCGGCCAAGACGACGGCGGCCCAGCCCGCGGCCACCGAGACCTCGGCGACCGAGACGGCCGACCCGGAGACCGCGGACGCCCTCGCGCAGGAGCCCGAAACCGAGCCCGCCGCGAAGAAGACCGCGGCGAAGAAGACGGCGGCGAAGAAGGCGGCACCCGCCAAGAAGACCGCCGCCAAGAAGACGGCCGCGAAGAAGACCGCCTCCAAGAAGGGCGCCGACGAGGCCGGTGACGAGGAGACCCCGGAGGAGGGTCCCGACGCCGCCAAGGCCGAGGCCGACGAGGAGGAGGAGGGCGGCGAGAACAAGGGCTTCGTGATCTCGGACGACGAGGACGACGCCCCGGCCCAGCAGGTGGTCGTCGCCGGTGCCACCGCGGACCCCGTCAAGGACTACCTCAAGCAGATCGGCAAGGTCCCGCTGCTCAACGCCGAGCAGGAGGTCGAGCTCGCCAAGCGCATCGAGGCCGGACTGTTCGCCGAGGACAAGCTGGCGAACTCGGAGAAGCTGGCGCCCAAGCTCAAGCGCGAGCTGGAGATCATCGCCGAGGACGGCCGCCGCGCGAAGAACCACCTGCTGGAGGCCAACCTCCGCCTCGTGGTCTCCCTCGCCAAGCGCTACACCGGCCGCGGCATGCTCTTCCTGGACCTGATCCAGGAGGGCAACCTGGGTCTGATCCGCGCGGTCGAGAAGTTCGACTACACCAAGGGCTACAAGTTCTCCACGTACGCGACCTGGTGGATCCGCCAGGCGATCACGCGCGCCATGGCCGACCAGGCCCGCACCATCCGCATCCCGGTGCACATGGTCGAGGTCATCAACAAGCTCGCCCGCGTGCAGCGCCAGATGCTCCAGGACCTGGGCCGCGAGCCCACCCCGGAGGAGCTGGCCAAGGAACTCGACATGACCCCCGAGAAGGTCATCGAGGTCCAGAAGTACGGCCGCGAGCCGATCTCGCTGCACACGCCGCTCGGCGAGGACGGCGACAGCGAGTTCGGTGACCTGATCGAGGACTCCGAGGCCGTCGTCCCGGCCGACGCCGTGAGCTTCACGCTCCTGCAGGAGCAGCTGCACTCGGTGCTCGACACCCTGAGCGAGCGCGAGGCCGGCGTGGTCTCGATGCGCTTCGGCCTCACGGACGGCCAGCCCAAGACCCTCGACGAGATCGGCAAGGTCTACGGCGTCACGCGTGAGCGCATCCGCCAGATCGAGTCCAAGACGATGTCGAAGCTGCGCCACCCCTCGCGTTCCCAGGTGCTACGCGACTACCTCGACTGACCGGCCCGTCCGGCAGCGATACCGGGACCGAGACGGACACCGGCACGGGCGCCGGTGGCCGCGCGGGTGCGCACGGCCACCGGGCATCCCACTCTGGGTGGAGTCATGCACACTCGGAGTCAGGAGGCCTCATGCGTCGTCCCATTGCCCGCGCTCTGGCGGGAGCGCTGACCCTGGCGGCGGGAGTGGCCGCGGCGCCCCTGGCCCAGGCGCCCCGGGCGGCCGCGGACAGCGTGGTGATCGGCGGCAAACCGGTGAAGGCCGGCGAGAGCCCCTGGGTCGTGGCCCTGGCCAGCCGTGACCGGTTCGGGGGTACGCGGGGCGGGCAGTTCTGCGGGGGCGTCGTCGTGGCCCCGGCGAAGGTGCTGACGGCGGCCCACTGCCTGGGCCGCGACGTGCTGGGCGGCTCCGCCGAGTCGGTGCGCGACCTCCGGGTGGTCGCCGGGCGTACGGAGCTGCGGGCGAGCGACGGCCGGGAGATCGCCGTGCGCGGCGCGCGGGTGAATCCGGAGTACGACCCCGGGAGCAACGCCGGCGACCTCGCCGTCCTGGAGCTCGCGGAGTCCCTGCCCGCGCACTATGTGCTCCCCATGGCCGGAGCAGGGCACTCCGCATACGCGCCGGGGACCGAGGCGGCCGTGTACGGATGGGGTGACACCAGCGGCTTTGGTGACTACGCGTACGCGCTGCGTGCCGCGCGGGTGACCGTGTTGTCCGACGAGGCCTGCGGGCGGGCCTACCCCGGGGACCTGAACGGGCAGTACCGGGCGGAATCGATGGTGTGCGCGGGCGACGACGGCGGCGGCAAGGACGCCTGCCAGGGCGACAGCGGGGGTCCGCTGGTGGCCCAGGGGCGGCTCATCGGCCTGGTGTCGTGGGGGCGCGGCTGCGGGCGGGCCGACAGCCCGGGGGTGTACACGCGCATCGCACCGCTCGTCGGCTTCGCGACGGGCCCGGAGAGCGACGCGCAGCCCGTCGGGGTGGAGGAGTCCGACTCCACCCTCGGGAGGGCCTCTGGGGCGGGTGCAGGGCCCGTACAGGGGCATCGCACGGTGCAGGGCCAGTAAGCCGTCGGCCGCGGGAGCGGCGGCGGACACGGAGATGAGGACGGGCGGCACCCCTGGGTCTCAGGGGTGCCGCCCGTCGACCGGCCTGGCCGGTCCTGGCTCGTCGGATGCGAGGAACAGGCCTGTGTCAGCGGTCCTCGGGTTCGGCATGGGCAGCCGGAGCGGACGTGAGCCGCTCGGTCTCATCCTGTATTTCCGCGGCGATCTTCTTGAGTTCCGGCTCGAACTTGCGACCGTGGTGGGCGCAGAAGAGCAGTTCACCGCCGCTCAGCAGGACGACGCGCAGATATGCCTGGGCGCCGCAACGGTCGCATCGGTCAGCGGCCGTCAGCGGGGTCGCGGGTGTCAGAACAGTAGTCACGTCGCCTCTTCTCTAGCTCGACGAGCTGTCGTACCAGGGTCAACATCCAACCAGGCCGAAAACGTTCCCGCTCGCGGCTTTTCCTCGAAACTTCCTTCCGAAGCTGGCCGGCTGTTGCCGGTTGGCGGCGAAGGAGCCGTATTGCGTGCGTTGCTTTACGGTTTCGCGTTGTCAGTCGTTCGCTCGTTGCAGTTCCATCCTCCCCCGGCTGGGTGCCAGGTTGTTCATGAGGACGTGCCCGAACCCTAAATGGTTCATGCCTGGAAGGGAACGTGATGTTTCCTTCACCCCCACGGGGGATCGAACATCCGTGCGGATCTGGACTAGGCTGAGGAACGCGCGAGGGTGGCGTTGCATCGGCTCTACCTGGCCTCGGTACCCTTCGACCGGCACCCGAGCCACCCCTGCGCCCCACCGGGCCAGAAAAGAAATTCAGCGAGGAGCGAACTGCGTGACCGCCGACACGTCCGTGCCTTCCAGCGCGCTGCTGTCCGGAGCAGACCGGGACGGTTCCAACTACACCGCGCGGCACCTGCTCGTCCTCGAAGGGCTGGAGGCCGTCCGCAAGCGCCCCGGCATGTATATCGGCTCGACCGACAGCCGAGGCCTGGTGCACTGCCTCTGGGAGATCATCGACAATTCCGTCGACGAAGCCCTGGGCGGGTACTGCGACCACATCGAGGTGATCCTGCACGAGGACGCCTCCGTGGAGGTCCGGGACAACGGCCGCGGCATCCCCGTGGACGTCGAGCCCAAGACCGGCCTGTCCGGCGTCGAGGTCGTCATGACCAAGCTGCACGCCGGCGGAAAGTTCGGGGGCGGCTCGTACGCGGCCTCCGGCGGCCTGCACGGCGTCGGCGCCTCAGTGGTCAACGCCCTCTCCGCCCGGCTGGACGTCGAGGTGGACCGGGGCAGCTCCACGCACGCGATCAGCTTCCGCCGCGGCGTTCCCGGGATGTTCACCGAGCAGGGCCCCGACAGCCCCTTCGACCCCGCGAACGGCCTGCGCAAGGTCAAGCGCATCGCCAAGGGCAAGACCGGCACCCGGGTCCGCTACTGGGCAGACCGGCAGATCTTCCTCAAGGACGCCCGGCTCAACCTGGAGACGCTCTACCAGCGAGCCCGCCAGACCGCCTTCCTCGTCCCCGGCCTGACCCTGGTCGTCCGCGACGAGCGGGGCGTCGACGGGGCGGGCAAGACCGAGGAGACGTTCCGCTTCGACGGGGGCATCAGCGAGTTCTGCGAGTACCTCGCCCAGGACAAGGCCGTCTGCGACGTCCTGCGCCTGACCGGCACGGGCACCTTCAAGGAGACCGTCCCGGTCCTCGACGACCGCGGCCACATGACCCCCACCGAGGTCACCCGCGAGCTGGGCGTGGACATCGCCCTGCGCTGGGGCACGGGCTACGAGACCGGCGTCAAGTCCTTCGTGAACATCATCGCCACCCCCAAGGGCGGCACCCACGTCTCCGGCTTCGAGCGCTCGGTCACCAAGACCGTGAACGAGGTGCTGCGCTCGGCGAAGCTGCTGCGCGTCGCCGAGGACGACGTGGTCAAGGACGACGCGATGGAGGGCATGACGGCCGTCGTCACCGTCCGCCTCGCCGAGCCCCAGTTCGAGGGCCAGACCAAGGAGGTCCTCGGCACCTCGGCCGCGACCCGGATCGTCTCCGCCGTCGTCGCCAAGGAGCTCAAGGCGTTCCTGACCTCCACCAAGCGCGACGACAAGCAGCAGGCGCGCTCGGTGATGGAGAAGATCGTCGCGGCGGCGCGGACCCGGATCGCGGCCCGCCAGCACAAGGAGGCGCAGCGCCGCAAGACCGCGCTGGAGTCCTCCTCGCTGCCCGCGAAGCTCGCCGACTGCCGCAGCGACGACGTGGACCGCAGCGAGCTCTTCATCGTCGAGGGCGACTCCGCCCTCGGCACCGCGAAGCTCGCCCGCAATTCCGAGTTCCAGGCGCTCCTGCCCATCCGGGGCAAGATCCTCAACGTCCAGAAGTCCTCGGTCTCGGACATGCTCAAGAACGCCGAGTGCGGGGCGATCATCCAGGTCATAGGAGCCGGCTCGGGCCGGACCTTCGACATCGACGCCGCCCGGTACGGGAAGATCGTCCTCCTCGTCGACGCCGATGTGGACGGCGCGCACATCCGCTGTCTGCTGCTCACGCTGTTCCAGCGGTACATGCGCCCGATGGTCGAGGCGGGCCGGGTGTTCGCGGCCGTGCCGCCGCTGCACCGGATCGAGCTGGTCCAGCCGAAGAAGGGCCAGGACAAGTACGTCTACACGTACTCGGACAACGAACTGCGCCAGACCCTGCTGGAGTACCAGCGCAAGAACATCCGGTACAAGGACTCGATCCAGCGCTACAAGGGCCTCGGCGAGATGGACGCGGACCAGCTGGCGGAGACCACCATGGACCCCCGCTTCCGGACCCTGCGCAGGATCAACATCGGCGACCTCGACTCCGCCGAGACGGTCTTCGACCTGCTCATGGGCAACGAGGTGGCCCCGCGCAAGGAGTTCATCACCAGCTCCGCGGCCACCCTGGACCGCTCGCGCATCGACGCCTGACCCGGCGGGCACTCCTCGCACACCGTCGCTCTTCACTCCATCACCTGAAGGAGTGAAGAGCGACGGGACACCAGTCCGGAAAGCGACCACCCGGCACATCCTTGTGAGCACGCGGCCAATGCGGCAGCGGACAAGGAGAGTTCGGTGGACAAGCACGCAGGTCGTGATGCCGGAACGATCCGGCTGGACGACCCCTGGTACGACGCGCTGGCCGTCGGCTGGGGCGAGGGAGGGGACACCTCCCCACCCCACCCGGCCCCCGGCGCGCAGCCCGCGCACGGCGCATCCGACATCTACCTCGAGGTGCAGCGCAGCGCCGCCTTCCAGGAGGTCCGCAGCCGCTACCGCCGGTTCGTCGTCCCCGCGACCGCCGGGTTCTTCCTCTGGTACGTCGCCTACGTGGTCGCCGCCACCGCCGCGCCCGGCCTGATGGCCCGGCCCGTGGCGGGCGCGGTGAACGTGGCCATGGTGGCGGGGCTCGGCCAGTTCCTCAGCACCTTCCTGCTGACCTGGGCCTACGCCCGGCACGCGCGGCTGCGCCGCGACCGGGCCGCGCTCGACCTGCGCTGGACCGTCTTCGAGCAGGAGCGCGGCCAGGAGCGGAACCGGGCGAAGGGGGCCGGCCGGTGACCACCGAGCACCAGACCCTCGCGCTGATCCTGTTCAGCGTGTTCATCGCGGTGACCCTGGGCATCACCACCTGGGTCAGCCGGAACCGGCACGGGTCGGCGGAGGAGTTCTACGCGGGAGGGCGGCTGTTCTCCCCGCTGGAGAACGGTTTCGCCATCGCGGGCGACTACATGTCCGCCGCCTCCTTCCTCGGCATCTCCGGACTGATCGCCCTCTTCGGCTACGACGGAATGCTGTACTCGGTGGGGTTCCTCGTGGCCTGGCTGGTGGTCCTGTTCCTCGTCGCCGAACTGGTCCGCAACTGCGGGCGTTTCACCCTCGCCGACGTGGTCGCCGCCCGGATGAGCGAGCGGCCCGTGCGCATCGCGGCGGGTACCTCGTCGGTGGTCGTCTCCGTGCTCTACCTGGTCGCGCAGATGGTGGGTGCGGGCAGCCTGGTCGGCCTGCTGCTCGGGAATTCGACCGCCACGGCCCGGACGCTCACCGTGATCGGCGTGGGCGCGCTGATGGTGGTCTACGTGTCCTTCGGCGGGATGCGGGCCACGACGTGGATCCAGATCGTGAAGGCCGTCCTGCTGATGGGCGGGGCGATCACCCTCACCGTGCTCGTGCTCCTGCGCTTCCACGGGAACTTCGACCAGCTGCTCACCACCGCCGCCGACCGCAGCGGGCACGGGCTGCGCTTCCTGAGCCCCGGCCTCAAGTACGGCGGGGACTGGACCGCCCGCTTCGACTTCATGAGCCTGGGCCTCGCGCTGGTGCTGGGCACCGCCGGGCTGCCGCACATCCTGTCGCGCTTCTACACCGTGCCCACGGCGCGGGCCGCCCGCCGGTCGGTGGTGTGGGCGATCGCGCTGATCGGCGGCTTCTACCTGATGACCATCGTGCTCGGCTTCGGTGCGGCCGCCCTGGTGGGACCGGACCAGGTGCGGGCCTCCAACGCCTCCGGGAACACGGCCGTTCCGCTGCTGGCGGCCTTCCTCGGCGGCGGCGCCGGCTCCACCGGGGGCGCGGTGCTGTTCGCCTTCGTGGCCGCCATCGCCTTCGCCACCATCCTCGCCGTG
This sequence comes from Streptomyces sp. cmx-11-4, assembly GCA_049998195.1. Taxonomy (GTDB): domain Bacteria; phylum Actinomycetota; class Actinomycetes; order Streptomycetales; family Streptomycetaceae; genus Streptomyces. The sequence goes on along the minus strand of JAEBET010000007.1, from coordinate 344,641 downwards.
GTCGCCGGGATCACTCTCGCCTCCTCGGCCTCCGTCGCGCACGACCTGTACGCCTCCCTCAAGCGGCGCCGCGCCAGGCAGCGCAGCGAGGTCGCCGTGGCCCGGGTCGCGGCCGTCGGCATCGGGGCGGTGGCGATCGCGCTGGGGCTGCTCGCGCAGGACCTCAACGTCGCCTTCCTGGTGGGCCTGGCCTTCGCGGTGGCCGCCTCGGCCAATCTGCCGGTGCTGCTGTACTCGCTCTTCTGGCGCGCCTTCACCACGCGGGGGGCGGTCTGGGCGGTGTACGGAGGCCTGGTCCCGGCGGTCCTGCTGGTCGTCCTGTCGCCGGTGGTCTCGGGAAGCCCCGAATCGCTCTTTCCGGGCGTGGACTTCCAGGTCTTCCCGTTGCAGAACCCGGGCATCGTCTCGATCCCGCTGGGCTTCGTGGCGGGCTGGCTCGGCACCGTCACCTCGGGTGAGGAGGCGGACGAGCGCAAGCACGCCGAGACCGAGGTCCGGTCGCTGACCGGGGCCGGGGCGGTCTGAGCCGGCTCAGGAGGCGTCGGACGGGCGCCAGGTGTAGCGGTGCTCGGGACGCCCGGTCTCGCCGTAGCGCAGGGCGAGGGTGACACGGCCGGTTCGGTCCAGCAGCTTCAGGTAGCGCTGGGCGGTCTGGCGGCTGATGCCCGCGCGGTCGGCGATCTGCTGGGTGGAGAGCGGGCCTTCGGCCCTCAGCAGGACCTGGCGGACCACTTCCGCGGTGGTGGGGGAGTGGCCCTTGGGGAGGTCGTTCGGCGACCCGGCGGTGGCGAGGGCCCCGAAGATCCGGTCGACCTCGGCCTGTTCGGCCTCGCCGCCGGTCTCCAGGGTGCGGCGCAGCGTCCCGTACGCCTCAAGCTTCGTGCGCAGTCCCGCGAAGGTGAAGGGCTTGACCAGGTATTGGAGGGCGCCGAGGCGCATGGCGGCCTGGACGGTGGCCAGGTCGCGGGCGGCCGTCACCATGATCACGTCGGTGCGCAGGCCGCGTTGGCGCAGGCGGCGCACCAGGTCCAGGCCGTTCTCGTCCGGGAGGTAGTGGTCGAGGAGGATCAGGTCCACGGGGTGGGCGGTGAGGAAGTCCAGGGCCTCGGCCGCCGAATGGGCCTGGTGCGCCACCCGGAAACCGGGAACCTTCGCCACGTACGCCGCGTTGATCCGGGCAACACGCATGTCGTCGTCGACGACCAATACGTGAATCGGGGTCTCGTTCACCGCAGGGCCTCCGGGAGTACAACGGAGAACTCCGCCCCTCCGTCCGCTGCCTCGCCGGCCCGGGCGCTGCCGCCCTGGCGTTCCGCGAGACGCCGTACGAGGGCGAGGCCCAGCCCGCGCTCGCGGTGGGCCTTGGGCTGCTTGGTCGACCAGCCCTCCGTGAAGATCTCCTCGCGGCGTGCGGCAGGGACCCCGGGGCCGCTGTCGCGCACCCGCAGGACGGCGGTGCGGCCCTCGGCGCTCAGCTCGACCTCGACCAGGGGCGCCGCGGCACCGGCGGCGGCGTCCAGGGCGTTGTCCACCAGGTTGCCGAGGATGGTGACGAGGCCTCCCGGGTCGACCACGCGGTCCGGGAGGAAGGTGGTCGCGGCCAGCCGCAGGGGGACTCCGCGCTCCGCCGCGACGGTCGCCTTGCCCACGAGGAGGGCCGCCAGCAGGGGGTCGCGGACCTTCTCGGTGACCTGTTCGGCGGTGGTGCGGTGCACGCCGACGACCTCGGTGACGAACTCCGCGGCCTCCTCGTGCAGGCCCAGCTCCAGCAGGCCGAGGAGGGTGTGGAGGCGGTTCGCGTGCTCGTGGTCCTGGGCGCGCAGGGCGTCGATCAGGCCCCGGGTGGAGTCGAGCTCACGGCCCAGGTGCTCGAGCTCGGTGCGGTCGCGGAGGGTGGCGACGGCGCCGCCGTCCTCGGTGGGCATCCGGTTGGCGACCAGGACGCGCGGACCCTGGACGGTGACCAGGTCACGGCCGGTGACTCGGCCCGACAGGACGTCGGCGGTGCGCCCCGCGCCGAGGACGTCCTCCAGCGGGCGCCCCGCGAGGGAGGCGGCGGAATCGGGCGTCAGGCCGAGCAGGCGGGCGGCCTCGTCGTTGACCAGCCGGATCCGGTCCTCCCGGTCGAGGGCGATCACGCCTTCGCGGATGGAGTGCAGCATCGCCTCGCGCTCGGCGAGCAGGCCGGCGATGTCGGAGAAGGCGAGGTCACGGGTCTGCCGGTGGATCCTGCGGGACAGCAGGTAGGCGGCGAGTGCGCCCGCGGCGAGGGCCCCGCCCGCGTAGGCCAGCAGGCCGGGGATGGCGCCGAGCAGCCGGTCCCGGACGCTGTCGTAGGCGATGCCGACCGAGACGGCGCCGACGATCTCGCCGTCGGCGGCCAGGAGCGGCACCTTGCCGCGGGCCGAGCGGCCCAGGGTTCCCTCGTCGATCTCCATGACCTCGCGGCCCGCCAGGGCGTCGCTGGGGTCGGTGGAGACGGGCAGCCCGATCCGGTCGGGGCTGGGGTGCGAGCGGCGGATGCCGTCCAGGTCGAGGACGACCACGTACTCGGCTCCGGTGGCCCGGCGGATCCGCTCGGCCGAGGACTGCACGGGGCTGTCCTCGGACGCCCCGGAGTCCAGCAGGTCGGCGGAGAGCGAGGGGTCGGCCGCCGCGCTCTGGGCGATGGCCAGGGCGCGCCGCATGGCCTGGTCGTCGAGCTGCGCGCTCAGCGGCGCCAGGAACAGCCCGGTGGCCAGCACGACGACCCCGGCGGCGATGGCCAGCTGGGTCAGCAGGATCTGGGAGACGGCCCGTCTGGGCAGCCCGAGGCGCCGAGCGCTCATGAGGAGGAACCGCATGAGTAGCAACGGTAGGTCGGCTCGGGCTTAAGCGGAATTTCCATGGTGCACGCAAATCGCTTGCGTGATTTGCGGCCAGCTTGCGCAAGCGATGACGGCATGAAAGTGCGGTCAGGGCAGTAGACGACTGAGCAAGGCACTGCAACTCTCGCACCGCACGCTGCAAATTCCTATCTCACCTGGTTCAGAAAGCTCATGCCGAGGGACGAGGACATATGAGAAGGCTCAACTGGAGAGGGCGGGGACTCGCCGCCCTCATCACCGCGGTCCTGCTGATGACGGGCTGGCCCGCCCTGACCGCCGTGGCCGCCGGCGGTCCGAGCATCGCCGCGGGCCGCCCCGCGGCCGCGAGCAGCACCAACGGCGCCTACGGGGCCGCGCGCGTCACCGACGGCGACCAGTCGACGTACTGGGAGAGCGCCGGCGGCACCGTCCCGCAATGGGTGCAGACCGATCTCGGTGCCACCACCCGGGTCGACCAGGTCCTGCTCAAGCTGCCCGCCGCCTGGGAGAGCCGCAACCAGACCCTGTCCGTCCAGGGCAGCGCCGACGGCACCGCCTTCAGCACCCTGGTCGGCTCCGCCACCTACACCTTCGGCCCGGGCACCGGGAACGTGGTGGCCATCACCTTCCCCGCCACCCAGACCCGGTACGTGCGGATCGACATCACCGCGAACACCGGCTGGCAGGCCGCGCAGCTCTCCGAACTGGAGGTCCGCGCCCCCGACGAGTCCTCCGCCAACCTGGCGCTCGGCAAGATCCTGACCGCGAGCAGCAGCACCCAGGTCTACCTCCCGGCCCACGCCAACGATGGGAACACCGCCAGCTACTGGGAGAGCGCCAACAACGCCCTGCCCCAGTGGATCCAGGCCGACCTCGGCGCCTCCGTACGCGTGGACCGCGTGGTCCTGCGGCTGCCCGAGGGCTGGGGCGCCCGTACTCAGACCCTGAAGCTCCAGGGCAGCGCCAACGGCTCGGACTTCACCGACCTCACCGCCTCCCGGGGGTACGACTTCAACGCGGCCGGCGGCAACGCCGTGACCCTCGCCTTCGACCCCGCCATCACCCGCTACGTGCGCGTGCTGATCTCGCTCAACTCCGTACAGCCGGGCGGCCAGCTCTCCGAGCTGGAGATCTACGGACCGCAGACGGGCGACACCCAGGCGCCGACGGCCCCGACCTCGCTCGCCTACACCGAGCCCGCCACCGGCCAGATCAAGCTCACCTGGCAGGCCGCCACCGACAACGTCGGCGTCACCGGCTACGACGTCTACGCCAACAACCAGCTGCGCACCACCGTGGCCGGCAACGTCACCACCTACACCGACACCCAGCCGACGGGCGCCACCGTCAGCTACTACGTGCGCGCCAAGGACGCGGCCGGCAACCAGTCCCCGAACGGCAACGGCCTCACCCGCGCCGGGGACACGGGCGACACCCAGGCACCGACCGTCCCGGGCTCCCTGGCCCTCACCCAGCCCGCCGCCGACCAGGTCAGGCTCACCTGGCAGGCGGCAACTGACAACGTGGGCGTCACCGGCTACGAGGTGTACGCCAACAACCAGCTGCGCACCACCGTCGCGGGCAACGTCACCACCTACACCGACTCGCAGCCGGCGAGCGCCACCGTCAGCTACGTCGTGCGCGCCAAGGACGCCGCGGGCAACCGCTCGGGCGACAGCTACACCGTGACCCGCAACGGCACCGGAGGCAACGGTTCCAACCTCGCCGTGGGTAAGCCGATCACCGGCTCCTCGGTGATCCACACCTTCGTCGCGGAGAACGCCAACGACAACAGCTCCAGCACCTACTGGGAGGGTGCGGCGGGCGCCTCCCCGAGCACCCGCACGGTGAAGCTCGGGGCCAACGCCGACCTCGGCCGCCTCGTCCTCAAGCTCAACCCCGACAGCGGCTGGGGCGCCCGCACCCAGAACATCCAGGTCCTCGGGCGCGAGCAGAGCACCTCCGGCGTCACCTCGCTGGTCGCCGCCAAGGACTACGTCTTCGACCCGGCGTCCGGCAACACCGTCACCATCCCGCTGACCGCCCGCGTCGCGGACGTGCAGCTGCGCTTCACGGCCAACACCGCAGCCTCCAACGGCCAGATCGCCGAGTTCCAGGTCATCGGAGTCCCGGCGCCCAACCCCGACCTGGAGATCAGCGCACTGAGCGCGGCCCCGGCCACCCCGGTCGAGTCGGACCCCGTCACCCTCTCCGCCACCGTCAAGAACAGCGGCCCGGCCCCGGCCGAGGCCACCTCCGTCTCCTTCCGGCTGGGCGGCACGAAGGCCGGTACGGCGAACGTGCCCGCGCTCGCCGCGGGGGCGACGGCGACCGTCACCGCCGGGATCGGCCCGCGCGACGCGGGGACGTACCCGCTGAGCGCGGTGGTGGACGAGGCGAACACCGTCGTCGAGCAGAACGACAGCAACAACACCTTCACCGGCTCGCCGCTGGTGGTCCGCCCGGTCGACGGCTCCGACCTGGTCGCCTCCGCCGTGAGCTGGTCGCCCGGCGCCCCCTCAGCGGGGCAGCCGGTGAACTTCACCGTCACCGTGAAGAACCAGGGCACGGCGGCAGCCGCCGGCTCGCACGGGATCACCCTCACCCTGCAGGACGCGGCCGGCGCCACCGTCCGTACGCTGACGGGATCCTTCGGCGGCGCCCTCGCGGCCGGTGCCTCCTCGGCCCCGGTCGCGCTCGGCAGCTGGCCGGCCGCCAACGGCAAGTACACCGTCAAGGTGGTCCTCGCCGACGACGCCAACGAACTGCCGGTCAAGCGCGGCAACAACACCTCCACCAAGCCGTTCTTCGTGGGCCGCGGGGCGAACATGCCCTTCGACATGTACGAGGCGGAGGACGGGGCAGTCGGCGGCGGCGCCACCGTCGTCGGACCCAACCGCACCATCGGTGACATCGCGGGCGAGGCCTCGGGCCGCAAGGCCGTCAGCCTCGACGCCACCGGCGAGTACGTCGAGTTCACCACCCGGGCCGCGACCAACACCCTGGTCACCCGCTTCTCCATCCCGGACGCCCCGGGCGGCGGGGGCATCGACTCCACCATCAACGTCTACGTCAACGGCGCCCTCAAGAAGACCCTGCCGCTGACCTCCAAGTACGCCTGGCTGTACGGCGCCGAGGCCTCCCCGGGCAACTCGCCCGGCTCCGGCGCCCCGCGGCACATCTACGACGAGGCCAACATCCTGCTGGGCGAGACCGTCCCGCAGGGCAGCAAGATCCGCCTGCAGAAGGACGCCGCCAACACCTCCACCTACGCGATCGACTTCGTCAGCCTGGAGCAGGCCACGCAGATCCCGAACCCGGATCCGGCGACCTACACCGTGCCCGCCGGCTTCACCCACCAGGACGTGCAGAACGCCCTGGACAAGGTCCGGATGGACACCACCGGCAAGCTCGTCGGCGTCTACCTGCCGCCGGGCGACTACCAGACGGCGAGCAAGTTCCAGGTGTACGGCAAGGCCGTGCAGGTGGCGGGCGCCGGGCCGTGGTTCACCCGCTTCCACGCCCCCTCCTCGCAGGACAACACCGACATCGGCTGGCGGGCGGAGGGCACGGCGAAGGGCTCGTCCTTCTCCGGCTTCGCCTACTTCGGCAACTACACCTCGCGCATCGACGGCCCGGGCAAGGTCTTCGACTTCTCCAACGTCTCCGACATCACGATCGACAACATCTGGAACGAGCACATGGTGTGCCTGTACTGGGGCGCCAACACCGACCGGATCACCATCAAGAACTCCCGGATCCGCGACATGTTCGCCGACGGCATCAACATGACCAACGGCTCCACGGACAACCTCGTGACCAACAACGAGGCGCGGGCCACCGGCGACGACAGCTTCGCACTGTTCTCCGCGATCGACGCGGGCGGCGCGGACATGAAGAACAACGTCTACGAGAACCTGACCACGATCCTGACCTGGCGCGCGGCCGGTGTCGCCGTCTACGGCGGCTACAACAACACCTTCCGCAACATCCAAATCGCCGACACCCTCGTCTACTCGGGCATCACCATCAGCTCGCTGGACTTCGGCTATCCGATGAACGGCTTCGGGACGGATCCGACGACCTTCGAGAACATCTCGATCGTCCGGGCCGGCGGCCATTTCTGGGGGGCGCAGACCTTCCCGGGCATCTGGCTGTTCTCGGCGTCGAAGGTGTTCCAGGGAATCCGGATCAGCAACGTCGACATCGTCGACCCGACGTACAGCGGAATCATGTTCCAGACGCAGTACTCGGCGGTCAGCCGGTCAATCCGATCAAGGACACCATCCTGAGGGACATCACCATCACCGGGGCGAAGAAGAGCGGCGACGCCTTCGACGCGAAATCCGGCTTCGGCCTCTGGGCGAACGAGATGCCCGAGGCGGGGCAGGGTCCGGCGGTCGGCGAGGTCACCATCCACAACCTGAAGACGAGCGACAACGCCGTGGACATACGGAACACGACCTCGACGTTCAGGATCAACCAGCTGCCGTAGCCGCTGGTCGGCGAGTGGGCGGGGCACCTCGCGGTGCCCTGCCCTGCCGTCTGCCCCGAACCCTTTCGGACCCGGCTTCCGTGCGTCAAACTGGCCGTAATCGAACCGCAAGGAACTTGCATTTCTTGCGCTAGTCTTGCGTTCATGACGCGACGACTTGCTCAAGTGGCGAAGAAGGTGGGAGTCAGCGAGGCAACGGTCAGCCGGGTGCTCAACGGCAAGCCGGGCGTCTCCGAGGCGACCCGCCAGTCCGTGCTCACCGCGCTGGACGTCCTCGGCTACGAGCGCCCCACCCAGCTGCGCGGCGAGCGCGCCCGGCTGGTCGGGCTGGTCCTGCCCGAGCTGCAAAACCCCATCTTCCCGGCCTTCGCCGAGGTCATCGGCGGTGCGCTGGCCCACCAGGGGCTGACCCCGGTGCTGTGCACCCAGACCACCGGCGGCGTCTCCGAGGCCGACTACGTGGAACTGCTGCTCCAGCAGCAGGTGTCCGGGGTCGTCTTCGCCGGCGGTCTCTTCGCGCAGGCCGACGCCCCCCACGAGCACTACCGGCTGCTGTCCGAACGCAAGGTTCCGGTGGTGCTCATCAACGCCTCCATCGAGGACCTCGGCTTCCCGTGCGTGGCCTGCGACGACGCCGTCGCGGTCGAACAGGCCTGGCGCCACCTGGCCTCGCTGGGGCACGAGCGGATCGGCCTGGTGCTGGGCCCGCCCGACCACATGCCCTCGCTGCGCAAGCTCGTGGCGGCCCAGGCGGTCGCCGCCGCGGCCGGCACCGAACTGCCCGAAGCCCATGTGGAGCGGGCGCTGTTCTCCCTGGAGGGAGGCCACGCGGCCGCCTCCCGGCTGCTGGACCGCGGGGTCACCGGCATCATCTGCGCGAGCGACCCGCTGGCCCTGGGCGCGGTGCGGGCGGCCCGCCGCCGAGGGCTGGACGTGCCCCGGCAGGTCTCCGTGGTGGGCTACGACGACTCGGCCTTCATGAACTGCACCGAGCCCCCGCTGACCACCGTCCGCCAGCCCATCGAAGCCATGGGCCGGGCCGCCGTCGAGCTGCTCACCGCGCAGATCCAGGGGGCCGCCGTGCAGCCCGGCGAGCTGCTCTTCGAGCCGGAGCTGGTGGTCCGCGGCTCGACCGCACAGGCCCCGCGCGGGTAGGCCGGTACGCCGGCGGGCCGCCCGCACGCGGTGCGCCCAGGGCTTCGGAACGTCATACAGACGCTCCGGGGCCCTTTTTGCGTTCGACAACCGGCGCATCGCTGCCATGCTGTCGATGTATTGCAAAATCTCCGCGAGATCTTGCGTTCATCTGTGGGCGGTGGTTGAGTGTGCCGCGCTCGCCCCCACGCCTCCTGCCCGATGCACGAAGGGGACCACCGATGAGAAGCAACGTCCGCCGCACCGCCGCGGCCGCTTTCGCCTCCGCGCTCGCCGTGACGGCCCTCGCGGCGTGCGGCACGAGCAGCAGCGGCGACGACAAGCCCCCGTCCGGCGGCGGTTCCACCGACGCCTCCGGCCCGCTCGACCCGAAGGCCAAGGTCACCCTCTCCATCGACTGCATGCCGCCCGCGGCGAAGGCGGCCGAGCTGAAGGAGTGGAAGGAGGACGTGGCCGAGTTCAACAAGACGTACCCGAACGTCACGATCGAAGGCCGCTCCACCCCCGGCCAGTGCCTGGAACCCCCGCGTTTCACCGCGATGCTGAAGGCCAAGTCCCAGCCGGACGTCTTCTACGCCTACTTCACCGACCTCCAGCAGGTGCTGGACAACGACGGGGCCGAGGACATCTCGGCGTACGTCACCCCCGCCTCGGTGCCCGCGCTCGACGACATAGACAACAACGTCCTGGACGTCCTCAAGCGGGACGGCAAGCTCTACGGCGTGCCGACCAGCAACTACACGATGGGCCTGTTGGTCAACCGCAAGCTCTTCCAGCAGGCCGGACTCGACCCCGACAGCCCGCCGCGCAGCTGGGAAGAGGTCCGGGCGGCCGCCAAAAGGATCGCGGCCCTGGGCAACGGGGTCGCCGGTTTCGGCGAGTACAGCGTGGAGAACACCGGCGGCTGGCACTTCACGGCCACCCTGTACGGCATGGGGGGCGACGTCGTCGGCGCCGACGGCAAGGCCGCCTTCAACAACGCCGCCGGCCGGCAGGTCGTCGACAACCTCCACGCCATGCGCTGGGAGGACGACAGCATGGGCAAGACCCAGCTGCTCAAGTGGGGCGACCTGCAGAAGCAGATGGCCTCGGACAAGCTCGGCATGTTCCTCGCCGCGCCCGACGACATCACCTACATGGTCCAGCAGCTCGGCGCCAAGTACGACAACTTCGGCATGGGCCCCATCCCCGGCGGCGCGGCCACCCTGGCCGGCGGCAACGGCTACATGATCAAGAAGGGCAGCTCGCCCGACAAGGTCAAGGCCGCCATCGCCTGGCTGAACTTCAAGACCCTCTCGGTCGGCAAGGGCCAGTTCCAGTACGACCGCAGCAAGGCCGACGGCTTGCCGGTCGGCCTTCCGCAGCCCGCCTTCTTCACCGGTGCCAGCAAGACCAAGGACGACGAGCTGAAGGCGGCGAGCGCCACCATGCCGGTCGCCAACTTCAAGGCCTTCCTGGACAACCCGGTGCCCGGAAAGCCGGAGCCGCTGAAGGCGCAGGAGGTCTACAAGGTGCTCGACAAGGTGATGTCGGGGGTCCTCACCAACAAGGACGCGGACCCCGCACAGCTCCTCGGCGACGCCGAGAAGGCGGTCAACCAGGTACTGGGCAACCAATAGCGGCGGCCGGGGGACCCGCCGGGACCCCCGCCTTCCGCGGGTACCGAAGACGACGACCACCGAGGAGCGAGCGGCGATGCCGGCCCCCACCCTGCCCCGAGCCCTGCCCCGGCCCTCCCGTGCGGAGTTCCGCCGGGCGCTCAAGCGGAACCTCACGGCCCACGGCTTCCTGATCGGCGCCGTCCTCTGCTTCTCCTTCTTCTCCTGGTACCCGATGGTCCGGGAGTTCCTGCTGGCCTTCCAGAAGACCGAGAACGGCGCCACCCGCTGGGTCGGCTGGGACAACTTCGCCTACGTCTTCGGCGACCCGAACTTCTGGCAGGCCTGGCGCAACACCCTGCTCTTCAGCGGGCTGGCCCTGCTCCTCGGCTTCGTGGTCCCGTTCGTGGTCGCCCTGGTGCTCAACGAGTTCCGCCACGGGCAGGGCTATCTGCGCCTGCTCGTCTACCTGCCGGTGATGATGCCGCCGGTGGCCTCGGTCCTGCTCTTCAAGTACTTCTACGATCCCGGATACGGCCTCTTCAACAGGGCACTGGAATTCCTGCACCTCCCCGCGCAGGACTGGCTGCAGTCCACCGACACCGCGATGCTCTCCGTCGTCCTCGCCTCCACGTGGATGAACATGGGCGGCGCGACCCTGATCTACCTGGCCGCCCTCCAGGGCATCCCCGGCGAGCTGTACGAGGCCGCCGAACTCGACGGGGCGGGGCTCCTGCGCAAGATCTGGCACGTCACGATCCCGCAGACCAAGCTGATCCTCTCGCTCATGCTGCTGATGCAGATCATCGCGACGATGCAGGTGTTCGTCGAACCGTTCCTGCTGACCGGAGGCGCCGGCCCCGAGGGCTCGACCACCACCGTCGTCGTCCTGATCTACCAGTACGCCTTCAGCTTCAACCAGTACGGCGGCGCCGCGGCCCTGGGCCTGTGCCTGCTCGTCCTGCTCGCGGGCTTCTCCGCGCTGTACGTCCGCCTCAGCCGCGACAACGAGAGCTGACAAGGAACCCGTCCCATGGCAGAGCGCACGCTGATATCCCCGATGCAACGGGGCCGCACCCGGGGCAGGGTCCTGTACTGGACCGCCCTCGCCTTGGTCGTGGGCGGCTTCACCCTCGTCTTCCTCGGGCCCCTCTACTGGATGGTCGCGAACGGCCTCAAGAGCACCGCGGAGTTCGCCCAGGTCCCGCCGACCCTGGTGCCCGACTCCCTGCACACCGCCAACTACACGGCCGCCTGGAAGGTCATGGACCTCGCCAGGCTGCTGTTCAACACCCTCTACTACGCCTTCGGGGCGCTGGCCTTCCAGCTCGTCCTCGACGTGGCCGCCGCCTACTCGCTGTCCAGGCTGCGCCCCGTCCTCGGCAAGGCCGTCCTCGGCATGATGCTGGCGACCCTGATGATCCCGGCCGCCGTCCTGGTCGTCCCGCAGTACCTCACGGTGCTCGACATGCCGATCATCGAGCGGAACCTGCTCAACACCCCCTGGGTGATCTGGCTGCCGTCCGTCACCAACGCCTTCAACATCTTCCTGCTGAAGCGGTTCTTCGACTCCATCCCGCAGGAGATCCTCGACGCCTCCGCCACCGACGGGGCGAGCGCGGTCCGCACCCTGCGCTCGATCGTCCTGCCGATGTCCCGGCCCGTCCTGGGCGTCGTGTCGATCTTCGCGATCGTCGGCGTCTGGAAGGACTTCCCTCTGGCCGATGCTCACCCTCCCCGACCCGGCGCTCCAGACGCTCAACGTCGGCATCTACTCACTGGCCTCGGGAGTTCCGGAGAACCATCTCATCGCCGCACTCGCGATGGCCTCGGCGCCCACGCTCGTCATCTTCCTGATCTTCCAGCGCAACATCATGAGCGGCCTGACGGCGGGTTCCCTCAAGGGCTGACCCCGCGACCCGCACCGCCACGCCCGGCCGCCCCCGTGAAAGGACCCCTCGTGGCTGACTTTCCCCTGCCCGAAGACGCCGCCGACTGGTGGCGCACGGCCGCCATCTACCAGGTGTACGTACGCAGCTTCGCGGACGGCGACGGGGACGGCACCGGTGACCTCGCGGGCGTCCGGGCCCGCCTGCCCTACCTCGCCGAACTCGGCGTGGACGCCCTGTGGTTCACCCCCTGGTACCTCTCACCGCTCGCCGACGGCGGCTACGACGTCGCCGACTACCGCACCATCGACCCCGCCTTCGGCACCCTCGCCGAAGCCGAGAAGCTGATCTGCGAGGCCCGCGAGCTGGGCATCCGGACCCTCGTGGACATCGTCCCGAACCACGTGTCCGACCAGCACCCGTGGTTCCGGGCCGCCCTCGCGGCCGGCCCCGGCAGCCCCGAGCGGGAGCTCTTCCACTTCCGCCCGGGCCGCGGCGCGCACGGCGAACTGCCCCCGGGAGACTGGCCGTCGCAGTTCAACGGCGCTGCCACCTGGACGCGGGTGCCGGACGGCGAGTGGTACCTGCACCTCTTCACCCCGCAGCAGCCCGACCTCAACTGGGACCACCCCGCCGTCCGCCGCGAGCACGAGGAGATCCTGCGCTTCTGGTTCGAGCGGGGCGTGTCCGGCGTACGCATCGACTCGGCGGCCCTGCTCGCGAAGGATCCGGCCCTGCCCGACCTGGCGGGGCGCTCACCGGAACCGTGGCCCGGCGAGACCCACCCGTACATCGACCGCGACGAACTGCACGACGTCTACCGCTCCTGGCGCGCCATCGCCGACGAGTACGACGCCGTCTTCGTCGGCGAGGTCTGGCTGCCCGACTCCGAGCGCTTCGCCCGCTACCTGCGCCCCGACGAGCTGCACACCGCCTTCAACTTCTCCTTCCTCAGCTGCCCGTGGGACGCGCGGCGGCTGCGCACCTCCATCGAGGAGACGCTCGCCGAGCACGCGCCCGTCGGGGCCCCGGCCACCTGGGTGCTCTGCAACCATGACGTGACCCGTACGGTCACCCGCTACGGGCGTGCCGAGACCGGCTTCGACTTCGCAGCCAAGGCCTTCGGGACCCCGACCGACCTGGCGCTCGGCACCCGGCGGGCCCGTGCCGCCGCCCTGCTGACACTGGCTCTGCCCGGCGCCGTGTACGTCTACCAGGGTGAGGAACTGGGCCTGCCGGAAGCTGATATACCGCTCAGCCGGATCCAGGATCCGATGCACTTCCGCTCCGGCGGCACCGACCCCGGCCGGGACGGCTGCCGGGTTCCGCTGCCCTGGACCGCGCAGCCCTGGAACGAGCCCTGGCTGCCGCAGCCCGCGAACTGGCCGCAGTACGCCGCCGACCGGCAGGACGGCGACCCGGACTCCATGCTGACCCTCTACCGGACCGCGCTCGCACTGCGCCGCGCGGCCGCCGGCTTCGGCGGCGGCTCGCTGGAGTGGCTGCACGCCCCGCCCGGGGTACTGGCGTTCACCCGCCCCGACGGGCTGGTCTGCGTGGTCAACCTCTCCGAGGAGCCGGTACCGCTGCCGGCTCCCACACGGCTCCTGCTGGGCAGCTCCGCCCTGGACGACACGGGACTGCTCCCGCAGGACACGGCGGTCTGGCTGCGGCCCTGACTCCGCGGCCGGAGCGCCGGCACCCGCCGGGCGGAGCCGTGTCCGTCACGGCATCGGCTGGGGCGGGCGGGGCCCCCGGTACTGCCCGCTCGGCCGCATCCGCAGCGGCCGCTCCTGGTACTCCTCCAGCGCGTGCGCGATCCAACCCGCCGTGCGCGCCACCGCGAAGACCGTCTCCCCGGCCTCCGCCGCCATCCCGCACGACACCGTCAGCACGGCCAGCGCCAGGTCCACGTTCGCGTGCAGCCCGCCCTGCCGGCCCATCACCCCGGCCACCTCGCGCGCGGCGCCCAGTGCGGGGGCCGCCTGCGGCAGCCCCTCCAGCCGGTCGAACAGCGCCCGCGCCCGCGGGTCCTCCCCCTGGTACAGCCGGTGGCCGAGCCCCGGCACCCGGCGTCCGGCCCGCAGGTACTCCGCCACCACCGGCGCGGCTGCGCCCCGCTCCAGCACCTCCACCAGCATCCGGTGCGCCAGGCGTCCGGCCGCGCCGTGCAGCGGCCCCTCCAGCGCGCCGAGCCCGGCCGACACCGCGGCGTACGGATGGGCCCGCGCCGACGCGGCCACCCGTACGGCCAGGGTGGAGGCGGCCAGATCGTGGTCGACGAGCAGCGCCAGCGCCAGGTCGAGGGCGGCCAGGGCGTCCGGATCGGGCTCCTGCCCGGTGAGCCGCGACCACAGCTGCCGGGCGATGCGGGCGTCCCCGGCCCACTGGGCCGCTCCCAGCACCGGCAGGGCGCCGACCAGCGTGGGGATCAGGCAGCGCGCGGAGCCCAGGACGGCCTCCTCGGACAGGTCGAAGCGCAGCGGGTCCGCGACCGCGGCGGCGGCGACGGCCACCCGGAACCGGTCGAGCGGCCCGCTGTGCCCGGGCAGGGCCGCCACCACCCGGCGGGCCGCGGCGAGCGGTTCCGGGGGAGCGGTGAAGCGCGCCCCGTGGGCGAGGCTCCCCGTCCAGAGCCACTCGGCCACCTCCTCGTAGCGGTACCGCGAGGCCAGGGCCACGGCGTCCACGCCCCGGAAGTAGTAGCGGTCGGCCTCGATGAGGGTGAGGGAGGTGCGGACGGAGAGCTCCCCCGAGGGCGGGGCCGCCGCCTCGCGACGGCTGCGCCGGGCGAGCTCCTCCACCTCGGCCGCGTCGAAGGTGCTGCCGCGGCCGACCTGGTCGCGGCGGCTGGTGAGCTGGCCCCGGCTCACGTAGGCGTACACGGTCGCGGGCTTCACGCCCAGCAGTTCGGCGGCCTGCCGGGTGGTGAGCCGTCGCTCTTCGTTCATGCACGGCATCCTACATATATTGATTCAATCAACATTGACAAGGATTCCATCAATCATCGATGGTCGATGCATGAACACCACCACCGCAGTGCCCCGCGGTCTCGCGGGAGTCGTCGTCACCGAGACCGAACTCGGTGACGTCCGGGGCCGTGAGGGCTTCTACCACTACCGCCAGTACTCGGCCGTCGAACTCGCCGAGAACCGCAGCTTCGAGGACGTGTGGCACCTGATGTTCCGCGGCACACTGCCCGCGGACGCCGCCCGGCGCGCCGCCTTCGCCGCGGAGACCGCCCCGCTGCGCCGGCTGCCCGCCGAGGTACGGGACGCCCTCCCCGCCCTCGCCCGGGCCTGCGCACTCTCCGGACCGCTCGCCGGGCTGCGCACCGCGCTCTCGCTGCTCGGCGCGTCCACCGGATTCCGGCCGGTCTACGACCTCGACCCGGACCGCCGGGCCGCCGACGCGCTGGCCGCCTGCGCCGCCGTACCGACCCTGCTCACCGCGCTGCACCGGCTGGGGCAGGGGCTGGAGCCGGTGGAGCCGCGCGACGACCTCCCGTACGCCGCCAACTACCTCTACATGCTGACCGGGCAGGAGCCCGACCCGGTCAAGGCCCGCGCGATAGAGCGGTACCTGATCTCCACCATCGACCACGGGTTCAACGCCTCCACCTTCACCGCCCGTGTCATCGCCTCCACCGGCGCCGACCTCGCGGCCTGCCTGACCGGCGCGATCGGGGCGCTCTCCGGCCCGCTGCACGGCGGCGCCCCGAGCCGGGCCCTGGACACGCTGGACGCCATCGGCACCGCGGACCGGATCGGTCCGTGGATCCGCGAGCGGGTCCTGGCGGGGGAGCGGATCATGGGCTTCGGCCATCCCGTCTACCGCACCGAGGACCCCCGCTCACGCATGCTGCGGGACATCGCCCGCGGGTTCGGCGGCCCCCTGGTGGACTTCGCCGTCGAAGTCGAGCGCCAGGTCGAGGAGATCCTCGCCGAACTCAAGCCGGGCCGCGAGCTGCACACCAACGTGGAGTTCTACGCGGGCGTGGTCATGGAACTGTGCGGGCTCCCGCGCGAGATGTTCACCCCGACCTTCTGCGCGGCCCGCGTGGTGGGCTGGAGCGCGAACATCCTGGAACAGGCCGCCGACTCGAAGATCATCCGACCGGCCGCCCGGTACACCGGGCCCACCCCGCCGCAACCGGTGCCCGCACTGGGCTGACTACGATCGACCGGGTGAACAGCAGGCAGCCCATCCCCGTCGTCGTCCTCGCCGGATTCCTCGGATCCGGCAAGACCACCGTGCTCAACCACCTCCTTGCCCACCGCGCCGGCACCCGGATCGGGGTCGTCGTCAACGACTTCGGGTCGATCGAGATCGACGCCATGTCGGTCGCCGGCCAGGTCGGCGACTCGATGGTCTCCCTCGGCGGCGGATGCCTGTGCTGCGCCGTCGACGGCCGCGAGCTCGACGCGTACCTCGAGAAGCTCGCCGCCCCCGTGCACCGCATCGACGTGATCGTCATCGAGGCGAGCGGGCTGGCCGAGCCCCAGGAAATGATCCGGATGCTCATGGCCAGCGAGAATCCCGGCATCCGCTACGGCGGGATGGTGGAGGTCGTGGACGCGGCGGAGTTCGACGCGACCCGGTCCCGGCACCCGGAGACCGACCGGCACCTCGCCGTCGCGGACCTGGTCGTACTCAACAAGACCGACCGGGTGGACGCCGTGGAACGGGCCCGGATCGAGGGCCTGCTGGCCACCCTGTGCGCCCCGGGCATCCCGGTCGTCGGCGCCGACCACGGGCGGATCGACCCCGAGCTGCTCTTCGACCGGCGGCCGTGGACCGAGACCCGCGGACAGCTCTCCTTCGAGGACCTGCTCGCGGAGGCCGAGGACCACGACCACAGCGCCCACGCCCATGCGGCCTACGAGAGCGTCGAGTTCGTCTGCGAGCAGGCCCTCTCGCCGCGCCGGTTCATCGACTTCCTCGACCGCCGCCCCGCCGGGCTGTACCGGATCAAGGGCTTCGTCCACTTCGACGTCCCCGGGCACGAGGAGAAGTACGAGGTCCACGCGGTCGGCCGGTTCCTCCGCTTCGCCCCGCAGCCCTGGGGGCGGGGCGAGCCCAGGCGCTCGCAGCTGGTCCTGATCGGTTCCGGCACCGACGGCCCGGGCCTGCTGCGCGAGCTCGAGGCCTGCCGCGAGGAGGCGCCGCACGAGCTCGGCCCCGAGAGCATGTGGGGGGTGCTGCGGTACGTGGCCCAGCCCGCGGAGCCTGCGGAACCGGAGGCCGAAACGGCCGGGGCCGAGGCTCCGACCCAGGCCGAGGCAGAGGCAGAGGCAGAGGCCGAGGCAGAGGCTTAGGCGACCTCGACCCCGTACTCGCGCAGCAGGTCCTCCAGGCCGCCCCGGTAGCCCTTGCCGCCGATCACGAAGTCCCAGTCGCCGTTCGCCCGGCGCCGGAAGGATCCGAGGACGAGCGCGGTCTCGCCGGCCCGGCCGTCGGACACCTCCAGCTCCCCGGCCTCCGCGCCCGCCGCGTCGAGGAGCCGGATCCGGGCGTCGGTGAAACCGGCCAGGTCGGCGTGCGGATCGGCTTCCGGGTCGATCGCGGCCACCAGGACCAGCCGGTCGGCCTCGGCGGGCAGGGCCTCGAAGGTGACCTCGAGCGCGGCCTTGTCGGGCGCCGTGTGCGCGCGGGTGCGCACCGAGCCGTCCGGCGTCCCCGCGTTGTTGAAGAAGACGAAGTGGTCCTCGCTCAGCACCCGGTTGCCCGTGCAGACCAGCGCGCACACGTCGAGCGCGACCGCACCCGACCAGGACATGCCGAGCACGTTGTGGTCCGGGGAGGGGGCGGACTCGGGGGCCCGCTGCGCCGGGATGTCCGCAGGGCCGCCGCCCAGCCGGCCGCGCAGCCCGTACTGGTGCAGCAGCTCCACGAGCTTCTCGCCGGGAACCAACTCCAGCGGCTTGCCGTTGGCAAAGGTGTACGACCCCGGCCCGAAGGACGCGGTGGTGACCAGCACCCCCTTGTTCGCCCCCTTGTCCTGGACCGTGCCGTACAAGTCCCGCACCGCCGTGGGGGACACCGTGTTCCGGTAGCGCTTGACCTGCACCACGATCCGCCCGCCCGTGATCGGGGACGGGTCGTTCGCCTCGATGTCCACCCCGCCGTCGCCCGACCGCTGGGTCGTCAGCGCCTCCATGCCCATCGCCCGGAAGAGCTCCGCCACCAGGTTCTCGAAGGCGATCGGGTCCATCTCGAACAGGTCGGGCTCCTCCTGGTCGCCGCCCGCGTGCCCGCCGTGGCTGACGACCCCGCCGCCGACCTCGTCGGGCCTGCGCCCGGGGCGTACCGCGGTCAGCTGGTCGGGCCGCGCCGACAGCTGTCCGCGCAAGCCCTCCACCAGGCAGTCCACCGCGCTGACCTGCTCCAGCCGCAGCCCCTCGAAGGCGGACCGGGCCGCCGACAGCGTGGCGAGCACGAGCTGTGCCTCCCGGCCCGTCACCGGATCGTGGGCGTCCACGAAGCCGTGGACCACCACCGAGTCCAGTACACCGAACTCGTCCGCCGCGTACAGCTCGCGCACCACCAGCAGGACGCACTGTGCCAGCAGGTCCCGGTACAGCGCCCGCCGCTGGGTGGCCGGGCGGGCGGTCTCCTTGTCCTGGCCCGTGCTCGGCATGTACCGCACCGACTTGGCCTCCGGCACCACCGCGTACCCCGGCAGCTCCCAGTCCAGCACCAACTGGCGCGCCCCAGGGTCGTACGCCGCCGCCACCTGCCTCGGCAACTGCTCGGGCCAGGCCGTGGAGGCGTACAGGGCGGCCGAGAAGTACTCCACCACGACGTCGGCATCGCGCGCCCGCAGCGCCCCGGCCAGCGCGGTGAGCCCGGAGTTGTGCGCGCGGATCCCGGCCAGCTGGTCCGCGGCCCAGCGGTCGTACTGCTGTTGGTACGCCGCCAACTGCTGCTGCCGCTGTGCCTCCGCGGCGTGCGCGGCCTGCCAGGCCTGTGTGTACCGGGCGTGCGCCTCGCGCTCGGCCTGCGCCCGCCGGCTCGAGCCGGGCGTCCAGCCCGCGCTCTGCTGCTGGAACTGGTGCAGCTGCGGCATCGGCACGGGATGCGCCAGCGTGCCCGGGGCGAAGGGCTCGAGCTGCTCGGACCGGACCAGCCCGGCCATCCGGAACGCCGGTGCCCGGCACCCCGCGGCCAGCAGGCCCTGCAGGGCGGCGACTTCGGCCTCGATCTGCTCCGTACGCCGCCGGGCCTCGGCCTCGCGGTACTGCCGGTCGGCGGCCCGCTGCTCCCGCAGCCGGCGCTCCGCCTGCCGCTGCTGGATCAGCTGCGTCTGCTGCATCCGGCGCTGGGCCTCCGCCCAGTCCCCGATCACTCCACCCGCGCGACGACTCATCAGCTCTGTTCTCCCCGCCCCACCGCCAGTGCCAAGAGGGAAAACACTAGTCGCCCTTCAGGTGGTACGTCCCCCGTTGGGCGTACCGCCTGAAGAGCGACGTCCGTCCTACAGAGCGCCCCCGGCCAGCGCCGCCACGGTGGCGGGCAGCGCCGTCCCCGAGCCGTCGCGGCGCGGGTCCGTGGCCGGCAGTTCGGCCGGAGTGCCGTTCGCCGCGGCCGCCCGGACCGGCGCGTTGCCCACCCAGGCCAGCACCAGGACGTCCTCGCCCTTGAGGAACCGCTGGCACCGCACACCGCCGGTGGCGCGGCCCTTGCGCGGGTACTGGTCGAAGGGGGTCAGCTTCCCGGACAGCACCGAGTCGTCCAGCGTCCCGTGCGAGCCCGCGACGGTGAACACCATCGCGTCCCGGGCCGGGTCGACGGCGGAGAAGTGGATCACCTTGGCGTTCTCCGCGAGCTTGACGCCCGCCATACCGCCCGCCGGGCGGCCCTGCGGGCGCACCTGCGAGGCCGGGTAGCGCAGCAGCTGGGCGTCGTCGGTGAGGAAGACGAGGTCCTCCTCGCCCGTGCGCAGCTCGACCGCACCGACGATCCGGTCGCCCTCCTTGAGGGTGATGACCTCCAACTCGTCCTTGTTGGCCGGGTAGTCCGGCACGACGCGCTTGACCACGCCCTGCTCGGTGCCCAGCGCCAGGCCCTGCGAGGACTCGTCCAGCGAGGTCAGGCAGACCAGCTTCTCGTCCGCCTCCAGCCCGGAGAGGAACTCCGAGACCGGGGCGCCGCCCGCCAGGTTCGGCGCGGCGTGCGTGTCCGGCAGCTGCGGCAGGTCGATCACCGACAGCCGCAGCAGCCGCCCGTACGAGGTGACCGCGCCCACGTCGGCGCGGGCGGTCGCCGCGACCTGCGAGACGATCAGGTCGTGCTTGGCCCGGGAGCCGCCCTCCTCCTCCGGCAGCGGATCGCCGTTCGCGGTCCGCGCCAGCAGGCCGGTCGAGGACAGCAGCACGCGGCAGGGGTCGTCAGCGACCTCCAGCGGAACGGCCGCCACCGCCGTGCCCCCCGACTCCAGCAGGACCGTACGGCGCTCGGTGGCGAACTTCTTGGCGACCGCCGCCAGTTCCGTGGAGACCAGCTTGCGCAGCTCGGTGTCGGAGTCCAGGATCCCGGTCAGCTCGTCGATCTCGCCCATCAGCCGGTCGCGCTCGGATTCCAGCTCGATCCGGTCGAAGCGGGTGAGCCGGCGCAGCGGGGTGTCCAGGATGTACTGGGTCTGGATCTCGCTCAGCGAGAAGCGCTCGATGAGGCGTTCCTTCGCCTGCGCGGAGTTGTCGCTGTCCCGGATGAGCCGGATGACCTCGTCGATGTCGAGCAGCGCCACCAGCAGGCCCTCGACCAGGTGCAGCCGGTCGCGCCGCTTGCCGCGGCGGAACTCGCTGCGCCGCCGGACGACCTCGAAGCGGTGGTCGAGGTAGACCTCCAGCAGCTCCTTGAGGCCGAGCGTGAGCGGCTGCCCGTCCACCAGTGCCACGTTGTTGATGCCGAAGGACTCCTCCATCGGCGTCAGCTTGTAGAGCTGCTCGAGCACGGCCTCCGGGTGGAAGCCGTTCTTGATCTCGATGACCAGGCGGAGGCCGTGCGAGCGGTCGGTGAGGTCCTTGACGTCCGCGATGCCCTGGAGCTTCTTCGAGCCGACCAGGTCCTTGATCTTCGCGATGACCTTCTCGGGGCCGACCGCGAAGGGCAGCTCCGTGACGACGAGGCCCTTGCGGCGGGCCGTCACGTGCTCCACCGCCACCGTCGCGCGGATCTTGAAGGTGCCGCGGCCGTTCTCGTACGCGTCCTTGATCCCCGAGAGCCCGACGATCCGGCCGCCCGTGGGCAGGTCAGGACCCGGGACGAAGCGCATCAGCGCCTCCAGGTCCGCGTGCGGGTAGCGGATCAGGTGGCGGGCGGCCGCGATGACCTCGCCGAGGTTGTGCGGGGGCATGTTGGTGGCCATGCCGACCGCGATCCCGGACGCGCCGTTGACCAGCAGGTTCGGGTAGGCGGCGGGCAGTGCGACCGGCTCCCGCTCCTGGCCGTCGTAGTTGGCGGTGAAGTCGACGGTGTCCTCGTCGATCGACTCCGTCATCAGTGACGTGGCGTCGGCCATCTTGCACTCGGTGTAACGCATGGCGGCCGGCGGGTCGTCGTTGCCGAGCGAACCGAAGTTGCCGTGGCCGTCGACCAGCGGCAGCCGCATCGAGAAGGGCTGGGCCATGCGCACGAGGGCGTCGTAGATCGACGCGTCACCGTGCGGGTGGAGCTTGCCCATGACCTCGCCGACGACACGGGCGCACTTGACGTAGCCGCGGTCGGGGCGCAGACCCATCTCGTTCATCTGGTACACGATGCGGCGGTGCACCGGCTTCATGCCGTCGCGGGCATCGGGCAGGGCACGGGAGTAGATCACCGAGTACGCGTACTCGAGGAAGGAGCCCTGCATTTCGTCGACGACGTCGATGTCGAGGATCTTCTCCTCGAAATCCTCCGGCGGCGGGGTCTTCGTGCTGCGGCGGGCCATCGCTGCGCGGCTCCTTAACCAAGAATGGGTGTGTGCTGGGGGTCTGACGCGGACCATTGTGGCCCGAGGCACCGACAACCCGGACTCCGACCCCAGGGGGTGACCCGGGAACTTATCCGGTCGCCGTCGCGCTTGCATACAGTGGCAGGTCTGACGGAAATCTCTGCATCGCGTATCGAAGGGACCACATGCCCATGGGTCACACGGCCACAGCCCAGGCCGGCTCCGGCGGCCTGACAGCGACCGAGCACCGGCTGGCCAACGGCCTGCGCGTGGTGCTGTCCGAGGACCACCTGACCCCGGTCGCCGCGGTCTGCCTCTGGTACGACGTCGGCTCGCGTCACGAAGTCAAGGGGCGTACCGGCCTGGCTCACCTCTTCGAGCACCTGATGTTCCAGGGCTCGGCGAACGTGCCGGGCAACGGCCACTTCGAGCTGGTCCAGGGCGCCGGAGGCTCCCTCAACGGCACCACCAGCTTCGAGCGCACCAACTACTTCGAGACGATGCCGACCCACCAGCTGGAGCTCGCGCTGTGGCTGGAGGCGGACCGGATGGGTTCGCTGCTGGCCGCCCTGGACGACGAGTCCATGGAGAACCAGCGTGACGTCGTCAAGAACGAGCGCCGCCAGCGGTACGACAACGTCCCGTACGGCACTGCCTTCGAGAGGCTGACCGCCCTCGCCTACCCCGAGGGCCACCCGTACCACCACACGCCGATCGGCTCCATGGCCGATCTGGACGCCGCCTCCCTCGAGGACGCGCGCGCCTTCTTCCGTACGTACTACGCGCCCAACAACGCGGTCCTGTCGATCGTCGGCGACATCGACCCGGAGCGCACCCTCGCGTGGGTCGAGAAGTACTTCGGCACCATCCCGTCGCACGACGGCAAGCAGCCGCCCCGCGACGGTTCGCTGCCCGAGGTCATCGGCCGCGAGCTGCGCGAGGAGATCGTCGAGGAGGTCCCGGCGCGTGCGCTGATGGCCGCCTACCGGCTCCCGCACGACGGCACCCGCGAGTGCGACGCCGCCGACGTGGCGCTGACCGTCCTCGGCGGCGGTGAGTCCTCGCGGCTCCACAACCGCCTGGTACGCCGCGACCAGACGGCCGTCGCGGCCGGGTTCGGCCTGCTGCGCCTGGCCGGAGCGCCCTCGCTGGGCTGGCTGGACGTCAAGACCTCCGGCGGAGTGGAGGTCCCCGACATCGAGGCGGCCGTGGACGAGGAGCTCGCGCGGTTCGCCGCCGAGGGCCCGACGGCCGAGGAGATGGAGCGCGCCCAGGCACAGCTCGAGCGCGAGTGGCTGGACCGGCTGAGCACGGTCGCGGGCCGGGCCGACGAACTGTGCCGGTTCGCGGTGCTCTTCGGCGACCCGCAGCTGGCCCTGACCGCCGTCCAGCGGGTCCTGGCCGTGACCGCCGACGAAGTGCAGGCGGTGGCCGCGGCGCGGCTGCGCCCGGACAACCGCGCGGTGCTGGTCTACGAGCCGCTGGCCGGCTCCGACGAGTCCGCCGAGAACGACGACGAGAACGAGGGGGCGGAGCAGTGAGCGACACCGCAGCCGTCACGATGACCTTCCACCCGCGCCCGCAGGCCGGGGAGCCGCAGCCGTGGGCCTTCCCGGCCCCCGACCGTTCGGTGCTGTCCAACGGCCTGACCCTGCTGCGCTGCCACCGGCCGGGCCAGCAGGTGATCGCGGTCGAGGTCAACCTGGCCTCCCCGCTGGACGCCGAGCCCGAGGGCCTGGACGGCGTGGCGACCATCATGGCCCGCGCCCTGTCCGAGGGCACCGACAAGCACTCCGCGGAGGAGTTCGCGGCCGAGCTGGAGCGCTGCGGCGCCACCCTCGACGCGCACGCCGACCACCCGGGCCTGCGGGTGTCCCTGGAGGTCCCGGCCTCCCGGCTGCCCAAGGCGCTCGGCCTGCTCGCCGAGGCCCTGCGCGCGCCGGCCTTCGCCGACGCCGAGGTCGACCGGCTGGTGCGCAACCGGCTCGACGAGATCCCGCACGAGCTGGCCAACCCGCAGCGCCGCGCCGCCAAGCAGCTCTCCAAGGAGCTCTTCCCGGCGAGCCTGCGCATGTCCCGCCCGCGCCAGGGCACCGAGGAGACCGTCGCCCGGATCGACTCCGCGGCCGTACGCGCCTTCTATGAGGCCCACGTACGCCCCGCCACGGCCACCGCGGTGGTCGTCGGCGACCTGACCGGCATCGACCTGGACGAGGTCCTCGCCGACACCCTGGGCGCGTGGACGGGCAACTTCGCCGACCCCCTCCCGGTGCCGCCGGTGACCGCCGACGACACCGGCCGCGTGGTCATCGTGGACCGGCCCGGCGCGGTCCAGACGCAGCTGCTCATCGGCCGGATCGGGCCGGACCGGCACGACCGGGTCTGGGCGGCCCAGGTGCTCGGCACGTACTGCCTGGGCGGCACCCTGACGTCCCGCCTGGACAAGGTGCTGCGCGAGGAGAAGGGGTACACGTACGGCGTGCGCGCCTTCGGCCAGGTGCTGCGCTCGACCGCCGACGGCCGGGGCGCCTCGATGCTCGCCATCAGCGGCTCGGTGGACACCCCGAACACCGCCCCGGCGCTCGAGGACCTCTGGAAGGTGCTGCGCACCCTCGCGGAGGGCGGCCTGACCGACACCGAACGGGACGTGGCGGTGCAGAACCTGGTGGGCGTGGCCCCGCTCAAGTTCGAGACGGCGGCCTCGGTCGCGGGCACCCTGGCCGACCAGGTCGAGCAGGAGCTGCCGGACGACTACCAGGCGCAGTTGTACGCGCAGCTCGCCGAAACCGGCACGGTGGAGGCGACTTCGGCGGTCGTGAAGGCCTTCCCCGCGGACCGGCTGGTCACCGTGCTGGTGGGCGACGCGGCGCAGATCGAGGAACCGGTGCGGGCCTTGGGGATCGGCGCCGTGAGCGTCGTCACCAACTGACCCCAACCGGCGGCACGACAAGGGCCTCTGGCGGACATGTCCGCCAGAGGCCCTTTTGTCCGTTTAGTGAAGAGGTTGCTTTTATGTGGTGTGGCGTACGCAACAAAAAGGCGTCTCTGTTTGGCGATTGACTGATGATCCGCCTAGCGTCACCTGTGCTGTCCGTCAGTTGTACCCGCCGCATCCGCGGCACCGGGCAGCGATCGCCGAGTCCCCGTCAGGCGCGAGCCTGGGGAGCCGGGGACCCACATCAGTCCCTGGGGTGAATCGGACCGCCTCGCAAGAGGAGGCCCGTAGGAGACCTTCCTGCTCCGAACCCGTCAGCTAACCCGGTAGGCGAGAGGGAAGGAAAGGATCAGCCCCTTCATGGCGTTTGGCAGTCGTGCCGCCGGTAAGCACCGTGGTTCCAGCCGTCTGAGCCGCAGGACCGCCGGCTACGCCGGCATAGCAGCCCTCGCCACCACTGGTGTCGTCGGCTCCCTCGCCGCTCCGGCCTTCGCCGCGGACAACAGCAACAACCACTCCACCTCGGACAACGCGCTCGGCGCGGTCGTCGTCTCCGAGGACCTCGCGGGTGACATCGAGGACCAGGCCGCCTCCCAGCAGCGTGCCGCCGAGCACGCCGCCGCCAAGGCGCAGGCCGAGGCCGACGCCAAGCAGCGGGCCGCCGAGGCCAAGCGCCTCGCCGAGGCCAAGGCGAAGGCCGAGCGCGAGGCCGCCGAGCGCGCCGCCCGCGAGGAGGAGCGCAAGCGCCTCAACACCTTCGTCTCCCCGCTCGACAGCTCGTACGTCAGCACGCAGTACAAGGCGGGCGGCGGCATGTGGTCCTCCGGCAGCCACACCGGCATCGACTTCCACGCCGCCTCCGGAACCACCGTCCAGGCGGTGGGCGTCGGTGTCGTGGTCGAGGCCGGCTGGGGCGGCGCGTACGGCAACAACGTCGTGATCAAGCACAACGACGGTACGTACACGCAGTACGGGCACATGTCCTCGCTGAGCGTCTCCGTCGGCCAGCAGGTCACCCCCGGCCAGAAGATCGGCCTCTCGGGCTCCACGGGCAACTCCAGCGGCCCGCACCTGCACTTCGAGGCCCGCACCGGCGCCGACTACGGCTCGGACATCGACCCGATCGCCTACCTGCGCTCGCACGGCGTCAGCCTCTGACCCGTACCCCACCGCCTGACCGAAGGCCCCGGCTCCCCGAGCCGGGGCCTTCGCGCTGCCCTGCCGGATACATGTTTGTCATTTCCGGCGGCTCTCGGAAATTATCGTGTGTTGCAATAGAGTCGCAGCACGCGCATGCACGGCCTGGATATGCGCGGCCAGTTGGCGTGGCAGTGGAAAATCGGAAATAGCGGAGGTCCGGTCTTGCGTATTCCCGCGCACGCGGTATGCACAGCGATCCGCGACGACATCGTCTCCGGGGTCTTCGGGCCGGGCGGCAGGCTGACCGAGGAAGTGCTGGCCCGCAGGTACGGAGTCTCGCGGGTCCCGGTGCGCGAGGCGCTGCGGACCCTGGAGTCCGAGGGTTTCGTGACCACGCGGCGGCACGCGGGCGCCTGCGTGGCCGAGCCGACCGAGCAGGAGGCGGCCGACCTCCTCGAGCTGCGGATGCTGCTGGAGCCACTGGCGGCCGCCCGGGCGGCCCGGCGGCGCACCGAGGCCCACCTCAAGGTGCTGCGCGGGCTGGTCAGGCTGGGCCAGGAGCGGGCCAGGCGGGGTCAGGGCGAGGATCTGCGCTCCCTGGGCGGCTGGTTCCACGAGACCCTCGCGCAGGCTTCCGGGAGCCCGGGCCTGATCGCGCTGCTGACGCAGATGCGGCACAAGCTGGCGTGGATGTACGTGGTGGAGGCGCCCGTCCGGCCGGTGGAGTCCTGGGCGGAGCACGGGGCGATCGTGGACGCGGTGGCGCGGGGGGACGCGGAGCGGGCGCGGACGCTGGCGGCCATCCACGCCGACCGGGCGGCGGGCGCGCACCGGCCGCGGGCGCGGGCGGCCGTGAGCACTTCGCAACCTGCCGTAAACATGTCGAGCGGCCGTCATTAACAGGGGCCGTATACAAAGAAGCGGATTCGTGCGCCGCTGCCGTAATTCCGGGTGGCGTGAATTCGGTGCGCCGAATTACTGCGGGGTCGAATTCCGCTGCGTGAACGCGAAAGCCGCGGCCCCCGGATGGCGGGGCCGCAGCTTTCGCGCGGGGACCGTGCGGGCCGTGTGGGCCGTTTCGGTCGTGCGGGGCGACGGAGGTGTCGAACCCGAAGGGTCAGACGGTCTCGGGGAGCTCTTCGAGGCCTTCGGCGACCAGCTTCGCGAGGCGGTCGAGCGCCGCCTCGGCGCCGTCGGCGTCGGACGCGAGGACGATCTCCTCGCCGCCCTGGGCGCCGAGGCCCAGGACCGCCAGCATGGAAGCGGCGTTGACGGGGTCGCCGCCGGCCTTGGCGATGGTCACCGGGACGCCGGAAGCGGTCGTCGCACGGACGAAGATCGAGGCGGGACGAGCGTGCAGGCCCTCGGCCCAGCCGACGTTGACGCGGCGCTCTGCCATGGTGATGCCCTTCAGGTTCTTACGGTTGTCTAGACCAGTCTCTCACGACGCCCCGAATGCTCCGACCGACCTTCGGCCCGAATCCTCCGCCGTTCGACCTTCCCCAGCTTGCACCGTTTTGCCCTAGTGTGCCTGATGCGCCGCGCGCACGCTGCCAGGCGCTTTCCGGCCGTAAGGTAGGCCCATGACCACCGAGTCGGACCCCTCGTACCCGGCCCACTGGGAGGCGGACGTCGTCCTGCGCGACGGCGGCACCGCCCGGATCAGGCCGATCACTCCCGACGACGCGGGCCGGCTGGTCAGTTTCTACGAGCAGGTCTCCGACGAGTCGAAGTACTACCGCTTCTTCGCCCCCTACCCCCGGCTCTCCGACCGTGACGTGCACCGGTTCACGCACCACGACTACGTGGACCGGGTCGGCCTCGCGGCGACCATCGGCGGGGAGTTCATCGGCACCGTCCGCTTCGACCGCATCGGCGCCGACGGCCGGCCCGCCTCCGGCCCCGCCGAGGAGGCCGAGGTCGCCTTCCTGGTCCAGGACGCCCACCAGGGCCGCGGGGTGGCCTCCGCCCTCCTCGAACACATCGGCGCGGTGGCCCGGGAGCGGGACATCCGCCGCTTCGCCGCCGAGGTGCTGCCCGCCAACACCAAAATGATCAAGGTGTTCACGGACGTCGGGTACCAGCAGAAGCGCAGCTTCGAGGACGGCTCCGTCCACCTCACCCTCGACCTCGAACCCACCGCCGAATCCCTCGCCGTGCAGCGCGCCCGCGAACAGCGCGCCGAGGCCCGCTCGGTACAGCGGCTGCTCGCCCCCGGCTCGGTCGCGGTGATCGGAGTCAGCCGCTCCGGCGGGGGCGTCGGCGCCGCCGCCCTGCGCACCCTGCGCGACAGCGGCTTCCACGGCCACCTCTACGCGGTCAACGAGGGGGTCACCCTCGATCTGCTCGAGGGCGTACGGGCCTACCGCACCGTCGACGCCATCGGCGCGCCCGTCGACCTCGCGGTGATCGCCGTCCCGGCGGACCGGGTCCCCGAGGCCGTGGCGGCCTGCGGCGAACACGGTGTCCAGGGGCTCGTGGTGATGTCCGCCGGATACGGGGAGAGCGGCCCGGCCGGACTCGCCCGCCAGCGCGAACTCGTGAAGCAGGTGCGCTCGTACGGGATGCGCCTGATCGGGCCGAACGCCTTCGGGGTGATCAACACCGCGCCGGAGGTGGAGCTCAACGCCTCGCTGACGCCCGCACCGATGCCGATGCGCGGCCGGACGGGCCTGTTCACGCAGTCCGGGGCGATCGGCATCGCCCTGCTCTCCGCCCTGTTGCGCCGCGGGGAGGGGCTGTCCTCCTTCGTCTCCGCCGGGAACCGCGCCGACGTCTCCGGCAACGACATCCTCCAGTACTGGTACGACGACGAGGCGACCGACGTCGCCCTGCTCTACCTGGAAACCCTCGGCAACCCGCGCAAGTTCACCCGCCTCGCCCGCCGGACGGCAGCCGTCAAGCCGGTGGTCGTCGCCAGGGGCGGCCGCCACACCCCCGCCGGACACGTGGTCCCGGGCACCCGGCTGCCGGAGGCCACCGTCTCCGCCCTGCTGCGGCAGGCGGGCGTGATCCGGGTCGACACGGTGACGGAGCTGGTGGACGTCGGACTGCTGCTGGCCTCGCAGCCGCTGCCCGCCGGACCGCGCATCGCGATCCTCGGGAACTCCGAATCCCTCGGGGTCCTCACCTACGACGCCTGCCTGACCCAGGGCCTGCGGCCGCTGCCGCCGCTCGACCTGACCACCGCGGCCTCGCCCGAGGACTTCCGTACGGCGCTGGCCGCGGCGCTGGCCTCCGACGCCAACGACGCGGTCGTCATCACCGCGATCCCGTGGGTGAACGAGCAGGCTCCGGCGGACGACCTGGCCCATGCGCTGCGCTCCGCGGTGGCCGGGCATCCCGGCAAGCCGGTGGCGGTCGTCCACGTGGAACTCGTCGAACTGGCCGAGGCCCTGGCCGCTCCGCTGGGCCCCCCGGGCTCGGCCGAGGACCCCGACCCCGCTCCTCACGCGCCGGACGGGCCGAAGCCGAACACGCCGGGCGAGCCGAACACGCCGGGCGGGCCGAACGCGCCGGGCGGGCCGAACCCGCCGCCGGGCGGCGCCCCCGCCCCGTCGGCTCTCGAGGCCCCGGGCCGGGCAGGGCCGGGCCCCGGCAGCAGGATCCCGAGCTATCCCGCCGCCGAGCGGGCCGTCAAGGCGCTCGCCGAGGCCGTCCGGTACGGGCAGTGGCGGCGGGCCAACGCCGAGGCCGGGCACGTGCCCGAGTACGAGGACATCGACGAGCCCGGGGCCGCCGCCCAGCTGGCCGCCCTGCTGGCCGACGTCGACGGCGGAGCCGTGCTCACCCTGGCCGAGTGGGACGCCCGCGAGCTGCTCGGGCGGTACGGGATCCGCGTCCTGCCCGCCCTGCCCGCGCCCAGCCCCGACGCGGCGGTCCGCGCCGCCGGGATCCTCGGGTACCCCGTCGCCCTCAAGACCACCGCCCCGCACCTGCGCCACCGGGCGGACCTGGGCGGCGTACGGCTCGACCTCAGGAACGAGGCCGAGCTGAGACGCTCGTACGAGGACCTCACCGCGCTGCTCGGGAAGCCGGCGGAGCTCCAGCCGGTGGTGCAGTCGATGGTGCCGCGCGGGGTCGACACGGTCGTCCGCTCCGTCATCGACCCGGCGGCCGGCGCCGTCCTCTCCTTCGGGCTCGCCGGCGTCCCCTCCGAGCTGCTCGGGGACACCGCCCACCGCCTGGTCCCGGCCACCGACCGGGACGCGGCCGGGCTGATCCGGTCCATCCGCGCCGCGCCCCTCCTCTTCGGCTGGCGCGGCAGCGACCCGGTCGACACCCCCGCCCTGGAGGAGCTGCTCCTGCGGCTGTCCCGGCTCGTGGACGACCACCCAGAGGTGATCGGGGTCTCCCTGGAGCCCGTGGTCGTCGCCGCCGAGGGACTCTCCGTGCTCAGCGCCACCGTCCGCGTCGCGCATCCGCCCGCCCGCGGCGATCTCGGCCCGCGGACCCTCCCCAGTTACTGAGCGGGTCCGGGCGCGGCCGGGATGCCCCGTACGGGCCTTAGGATGGACCTCATGGCGAAATCCGGTACGACGACCCAGGGGCTGCGCACGGCGATCGAGCGCAGCGGCTACTACCCGGCCCTCGTGGCCGAGGCCGTGGAGGCCGCGGTGGGCGGCGAGCCGATCTCGTCGTACCTGGTCCACCAGGAGACGACCTTCGACTCCAACGAGGTGCGCCGCCACGTCACGGTGCTGGTCCTGACGGGCAACCGCTTCATCGTCAGCCACACCGACGAGCAGGCCGCGGACGCCGGGTCCCCGTCGCCGTACGCCACCACCTCCACCGAGTCGGTCAAGCTCTCCAGCATCTCCTCCGTGGTGCTCAGCCGCGTCGTCGCCAACCCGGAGTCCTACACGCCCGGCACCCTGCCGCGCGAGGTCGTCCTCACCATCGGCTGGGGCGCGGTCTCCCGGATCGACCTGGAGCCGGCCGCCTGCGGCGACCCGAACTGCGACTCCGACCACGGCTACACCGGCAACTCCACGGCCGACGACCTCAGCCTGCGGGTCAGCGAGGCGGGCGACGGCCCCGAGGCCGTGCGCCAGACCCTGGTCTTCGCGCAGGCGCTCTCCGAAGCCACGGCTGCCACGTCCTCCCCCTCCGCCCGCTGATGACGTACCCCGCGGCGCAGCACTGGCAGGACGAGCCGGAGCTGCTGGATCTCGCGGCGGCGCCCGTCCCCGAGTACGGCACGGGCTCGCTCGCCGACCTGCTGCCCACCCTCGTGGCCGGCCAGGGCGTCCCCGGCTTCTCCGCCGCCATCGCGGAGCTGGCCCCGGCCGACCGGAACTGCGTGTTCCTGGTCGACGGCATGGGCTGGGAGCAGATCAAGGCCCACCCGGACGAGGCCCCGTACCTGACCTCCCTGCTCGGCAGCTCGCGCGGCGGCACCGGCCGCCCGGTCACCGCGGGCTTCCCGGCGACCACCGCCACCTCGCTGGCCTCGGTCGGCACCGGTCTGCCGCCCGCGCGGCACGGCCTGCCCGGCTACGCCGTGCGCAACCCGGCCACCGGCGAACTGATGAACCAGCTCCGCTGGCAGCCGTGGACCCAGCCGAAGGCCTGGCAGCCGTACCCGACGGTCTTCCAGCAGGCGGACGCGGCCGGGGTGGCCACCGCGCAGGTGTCCTCGCCCGCCTTCCAGACCACCCCGCTCACCAAGATCGCGCTGAGCGGCGGCACCTTCCTCGGCCGGATGACCGGCGAGGAGCGGATGGACCTCGCGGCGGACCGCCTCGCGGCCGGTGACCGCTCGCTCGTGTACACGTACTACAGCGAACTCGACGGGGCCGGCCACCGGCACGGGGTGAACTCCGACGCCTGGCGCGGCCAGCTGATGTACGTCGACCGGCTGGTGCAGCGGCTCGCCGAGCAACTCCCGCCGCGGACCGCGCTGTACGTGACCGCCGACCACGGCATGGTGGACATCCCCTTCGACGAGGAGTCGCGGATCGACTTCGACGAGGACTGGGAGCTGGGCGCGGGCGTGGCCCTGCTCGGCGGCGAGGGCCGGGCCCGGCACGTGTACGCGGTACCGGGCGCCGAGGCCGACGTCCTGACGGTGTGGCGCGAGGTGCTCGGCGACCGGTTCTGGGTCGCGAGCCGCGAAGAGGCCCTGGAACTGGGCTGGTTCGGGCGGCCGGGGGAGTGCGACGAGCGCGTGCTCGGCCGGATCGGCGACGTGGTCGCGGCCGCCCAGGCGGATGTCGCCATCACCGCCTCGCGTCGCGAGCCCAACGAATCCGCGCTCGCCGGCATGCACGGCTCCATGACCGCGGCCGAGCAGCTCGTCCCGCTGCTCGAGATCCGCACCTGACCGCCCGCGTTCCTCCCCCGTGCTGCCCACGACCCGAACGACCTGAAAGGTCCCGTACTTCCCATGCCCGAGCTGGTGTTCTTCTCCGGAACTATGGACTGCGGAAAGAGCACTCTGGCGCTCCAGATCGCCCACAACCGCGATGCGCGGGGGCTCCAGGGCGTGATCTTCACCCGTGATGACCGGGCGGGTGAGGGCAAGCTGTCCTCTCGTCTCGGGCTGGTGACCGAGGCCGTTGAGGCGCCGGAGGGCATGGACCTGTACGCGTACCTGGTCGCCCAGCTGTCGAAGGGCGGCAAGGCGGACTACGTGATCGTGGACGAGGCGCAGTTCCTCGCCCCGGAGCAGATCGACCAGTTGGCGCGGATCGTGGACGACCTGGGACTGGACGTCTTCGCCTTCGGCATCACCACGGACTTCCGCACGAAGCTCTTCCCGGGCTCGCAGCGCCTGATCGAGCTCGCCGACCGCGTGGAGCAGCTCCAGGTCGAGGCCCTGTGCTGGTGCGGAGCCCGGGCCACGCACAACGCCCGTACGGTGGGCGGGGAGATGGTCGTCGAGGGCGCCCAGGTCGTGGTCGGCGACGTGAACCGCCCGGCGGAGGAGATCGGCTACGAGGTCCTGTGCCGCCGCCACCACCGCAAGCGGATGACGAGCGCCGCGGCCCACGCCGGCGCCCTCTCCCCGGACGTCCTCCCGGTCAACCACGCCTGAACGGTCACTCTTCCGGCCGCGCCACTCCGCGCGTCGGCAGGCGGTCGGCCGGTGTGTCTTCCGTGTCAGCGCCGGTTTGCTGCTGACGGAGCGCGAGGAGGATCAGGAGCGCGAAGGCAGCGAACGCGGCCCCGGTGCGGGCGTAGTTGAACGCCTCCCAGCGCCCCAGGATCTCCGCGTGGCCGACGGGAGCGGAGGTGGCGGCCCACTCCTTGATCCGGCCGTTGATCGGAACGTTGCCGAGCCGGGTGATCAGGAAGGATGCAAGCGCCAGCAGTCCTGCCCCGCCGGCGAGCCGCCGTGCGGTCCCGCGGGTCATCACGGCGAGAACCGTGGCGCTGAGCACCGACAGTCCCATGGCCCCCTGCACGGTGATGCCGTTCATCTTCATCAGCTCGACATGGAAGGACAGCCTCATCTCCAGCGGGACGGCGTTGAACGTGGGGACCAGGTTGGCCGCGCCGTAGCCGAACGCTCCTGCGAGGGCGCCGGTGGACAACAGGGCGATCCCCTGGGTGAGTCGGATGCGCATCTGTGCTACCCCTCGCGTCGTGGTTCGGGTGGGTCGAAGGTCCGGGTGAGCTGGTGGGCCCGGCGCAGCAGGCCCTCCGGCGTGAACTCCCCGAACATGTGCACCTGAGTGGAGACCGGTCCGCTCTTGCGCATCCGGGCGTGGATGGTGAACCGTGCCGCGATCCGGTTCCTGTCGGCCAGTGCTTCGTGTACCTCGAATCGGAAGCCGGTCAGATTTCTGCGGACGGGGCGGAGGTGGGCGAGGAGGCGGTCCCAGTCGAGTGGTACGCCGTCGGCGGTCTGCACGATGTCCGGGGTGTAATACCGCGCCATCAGTTCGGCGGGGTCCTCCTCGCCGCGGACGACCGACTCGGTGAAGGAGGTGAAGAAGTCTGCGACGAACTGCTCGGGTGTTTTGGATTTCAGCGGTTCCATGAGTGCTCCCGGCGGGCGGGCAGGGCTGTATACCCCCACTACGATCGCTTACATAGTTGTAAGATATCCGTGCTCATTAATTTTGACAAGGGTGTAAGAATTGACTGCCTCAGAGGTTTCCGGAGGCCCCTCGGCTCCCCGGCGTCGCCGAAGGGCGGACGCGGAACGGAGCAGGGCCGCCGTGCTCGACGCCGCGATGCGCCTGCTCGCCGAGCGGCCGGACGCCGGTATGGCCGCCGTTGCCGCGGCCGCCGGCGTCACCCGTCAGACCGTCTATGCGCACTTCGGCACCCGTGACGAGCTGCTGGAGGCAGCCGCTGACCAAGTCACCCAGGAGGCCATGGCGGCGATGGACACGGCGGAAGTCGAGGAGGGATCCGCCGTGGACGCGCTGCTGAGACTGCAGGACATCGGCTGGCGGTTGTTCGAACGACATCCGGTGCTGCTCCAGCTCGGCGCCACGCCCGTGAGCGTAGAGGCCGACAGGGCACGGCACGGACCCGTCACGGCCCGGCTGACGCGGTTGATCGCGAAGGGGCAGGCGGCAGGAGAGTTCGATCCCGACTCGCCAGCCGCTTGGCTCGTGGCCGCGGTGACCGCCCTGGGGCATGCCGCGGGCGACGAGGCAGGGGCAGGCCGCATGACTGTCGACGAGGCGGCAACTTGCCTTCGTACCGCCACACTCGGCGTCCTGGGAGTGAAGCCCGAGGGCATGCGCGAACCCTAGGTCGCTCGTCACCAGGGCCACCACCGCAAGCGCATGACCTCGGCCGCGGCCCACGCGGGCGCGCTGTCGCCTGACGCACTGCCCGTCAACCACGCCTGACCACGCCTGACCACGCCCTCCCGGCCGGCCGCCGGCTGAGACTACCCACGCTGGTGATGGCCTCGCCGGGCGGCGCGGGCGAGACTGATCGGACTTCAGACGTGCTGGGCGTCGGCAGCCATGCCGGGGCTGCGCCCGGCCGAGGGCTCCCGTAGCCGGGTCGCCTGTCAAGACGATCGGGAAGAAAGGCTGGGGATGCCATGCGGCAACTTGAAGTGGCATTGATGGGCGCTGGACTGATCGCACGTTTCCATCTGGACGCGTGGATCACTGTCGGGGCGTCCGTGCGGGTCTACTCCACCGACGGCCGGGCCGAGGACCTCGCACGCGAATGCGGCGCCAAGGCCGTCGGTTCCCTGGAGGAAGCGCTGGACGGCGCGGACGTCGTGGACATCTGCACCCCGACGAGCACCCACCACGAGGTGGCCATGGCCGCCATCGCCGCAGGTGCGGGCGTGGTGTGCGAGAAGCCGCTGGCGACCACCACCGCCGAGGCCGAGGAGATCGTCGCGGCGGCGGAGCGGGCCGGCGTACCGCTCTACCCGACCCACAACGTCCGGTTCGCCCCGGCGTACGGCAGGCTCCACGAGCTGGTGGCGGCGGGCAGCGTGGGCGCGGGCACGGTCGCCCGGTTCACCGTGGCCGGATACCACCCGCGGCCCTGGAGCGGGCAGGCGTCCGCGCGGTCGGGCGGGATCGTGACCGATCAGATGCTGCACGGCGTCGACCTCGCCCACTGGGTCTTCGGGGACGTCGTGCGGGTGCACGCCTACTACCAGGGTGAGATCGCCGCACCGGCCCCCACGGGAGCCGTAGGGGTCGGAACCGCCGTACTGACCCACGCCAGTGGCGCGCTCAGCCAGGTCGTGAGCCGGTGGATGGCGACGCCGGTGCCCCCCTACCGCCTCACCTGTCATGTCTCGGGTACGGGCGGGACGGTGCTCTACGACTCCGAATGGCCCCAGGAGGTCCAGGGGTTCGGCGGTTCGGCCGGGGACCTCGCGCACTTCGGGGAAACGCCGTTCGTCTCCATGATCCGCGAGTTCGCCCAGGGGTTCACGGGTGGGCCCGAGCCGCGTCTGGGGGCGCGGGACGGCCTGGCCGCCATCCGCATCACCCAAGCCGCGGCGGAGTCCGCCTGGACAGGACGCGCTGTGGAACTGACCGTGAAGGGGGCCGCCGCATGAAGGTCGCCGTGTTGTCGTTCGCCCATGAGCGCGCCGCGACGTACGCCCGGCTGCTGCGCGACATGCCCGGCGTCGACCTGATCCTCGCGGACCCCGACGGTGCGCCGGGTGACCCGGCCCGGGGGCAAGCCGTGGCCGGGGAGCTGGGCGTTCCGTACGCGGGCAGCTGGGACGAGGTGTTCGCGCTGCGCCCCGAGGCCGTGGTGGTCACCAGTGAGGTCGACCGCCGCCGGGAACTGGTCGAGCGGGCGGCCGAGGCCGGCGCGCACGTGCTGGTCGAGCAGCCGATGGCGGCCAAGGAGGCGGACGCGCAGGCCATGGTGCGCGCCTGTGAGGACGCCGGGGTGCGGCTGACCCTGGCCTCACCGGCCTGCTTCAGCCCGGCGTTCACCGCCGTGCGCGAAGGGATCGCCGACGGTGAGGCCCTCGGCAGGCTGACGACCGTGCACGGGTCGTACAACAGCCCCAGGAGCGGGGGAGCGGGGGGCGGCGGGGCACTGGGCGCCAACGCGGCGGTCCTGCTCGACATGGTGGACGCGGTCCTCGGCGGAGAGCCGGCGCAGCAGGTGTACGCGCAGTCGAACAGCGTCCTCAGCGGAGAGCCGGGCGTCGAGAGCGCGGCACTGGTCTCCGTGCGGTACGCGAGCGGGACGGTCGCGTCCATCGACTGCAGCTGGAGCCTGTCGGCCGCCCAGGCGGCCCGCAGCGGACCGGCCATGACCTTCATCGGTGAGAAGGCGAGCGTGGAGTTCAACGCCCGCCCGCGGCTGCTCGGCGGGTTCGACGCCGCCACCGGCAGTGAGCGGTGGGAGTCCGGCGGGGCCGACTTGTACGCGGCCATGCTCGGCGCGTTCGTCGCCGCCGCCGGCAAGGGAGCGGGAGCCGGCCCGGACGGTGCGGCCGGGCTGCGTACCCTGCGCGTCATCGAGGCGGCCTACGCGTCGGTGCACTCGGGCCAGCCCGTCGATCTGGCCGTTTCCTGACGCTCCAGGCCCTGTCGAAGCCGTCGCCGCTTTTCGGAGCGGCGGCGGCTTTCACATGCATGGCGCGCAATTCACTCGGGGAATACCTGAGACCCGCTACAACCGTCCTCGAAATGCGCCCGGTTGCCGTTCCGGCCCTACCAGGCTGAGGGATGTCCTGCCGAGGTGGCTGGATCTAGTGTGGCCCCAGAGGATCAAAGGCCGCCCCATCGCGACGAATCGACGAAATCGACGGACTGTCGCGGGACGCGTAGACCTACATTTCTTCTTCGATCGTTAAGGGGACCCCGGGATGTCGCACCTCCTGCACATTGACTCGAGCATCGGCACTGAATCCGTGTCGAGGCAGCTGTCGGCCTACTTCGCCGAGGAATGGCGCAACAGCCACCCGGGCAGCGGCTATTCCTACCGCGACGTCGTGGCCCAGCCGATTCCGCACATCACGCACCCCGTGCACCAGTCCCTCGTCTACCCGGACGGCGACCACGGTCAGAGCGCGGAGGAGCGCGACCTCACGGCGGCCATCACCAACGAGCTGCTCGAGGCGTCCACGGTCGTCCTCGGTGTCCCGATGCACAACTTCTCGATCCCGTCGACGTTCAAGGCGTGGCTGGACCGTGTCGTCCACCCGGCCCACATGTCCATGCCCGGGAAGACCAGCCCGCTCAGCGGGAAGTCGGTCGTGGTCATCCAGGCGCGCGGCGGCTCGTACGCGCCCGGTACCCCCCGCGAGGACTTCGACTTCCAGGAGCCCTACCTGCGGGCGGTGCTGGAGTCGATCGGTCTCGGGGACGACCTGACGTTCGTGACCGCCGAGCTGACGATGGCCGCGCACGTTCCGCAGATGGAGCAGCTCCGGCCGCTGGCCGAGACCTCCCTGGCGACGGCGTACGAAACCCTCAAGAAGCTCGCCGAATAGGCCCGGCCGGGTCACACGGGGCTACCGACATCATCTCGAGTGAGAAGGATTCCATGAGCGACGCAATTTCCTTCGAGGACCATTGGGCGCGCACCCATCAGTTCGATCCTCCTGCGATATTCGATTCGCTGCGTGAAGAACGCCCGCTCGCGAAAATGGTGTACCCCGACGAGCAC
Source organism: Streptomyces sp. cmx-11-4 (assembly GCA_049998195.1). Taxonomy (GTDB): domain Bacteria; phylum Actinomycetota; class Actinomycetes; order Streptomycetales; family Streptomycetaceae; genus Streptomyces. The sequence continues at coordinate 306,568 of JAEBET010000007.1, read as the reverse complement.
GTCGGCTGGCTCACCACCAGTCACGAGCTGGCGCGCAAGGTCCTCAGCGACCCGCGGTTCAGCCACAACATGGAAACCTGTCACTTCCCGACGACCCACTGGGGCGAGCTGACGCCGAACTCCCCGGAGATCCCGGGAATGTTCATCTACATGGACCCGCCGAACCAGACCCGTTACCGGCGTCTGCTGACCGGTGAGTTCACCGGCCGCCGCGCGAGCCAGATGACCTCGCGCGTCGAGGTCATGGCCGACGAGCAGATCAAGGTCATGCGCGAGCACGGCGGGACCGCCGACCTGGTGGAGGACTTCGCCGAACCGCTGGCCCTGCGGGTGGTGTGCGAGGTGGTCGGCCTGCCCTACGACGAGCGTGACCGGTTCGCGCACGCGCCGAAGATCATGCACGACCCGGAATCGAAGATGGAGGAGGTCGGCCCCGCCTACGAGCAGGCGCTCACCTACTTCTTCGAGCTCATCGAGAGGAAGCGGCAGCAGCCCGAGGACGACATCCTCAGCCGCCTCATCTCCGACGGTCAGCTGACCGACGAAGAGATCTGCAACATGGTCGCCCTGCTGCTCTTCGCGGGCTATGGGACCACGGGGCCCGCGCTGGCCGTGAGCGCTTTCGCCCTGCTGCACCACGAGGACCAGATGGCGGCGCTCCGCGCGGACCCGTCCAAGCTCGACGGCGCGGTCGAGGAACTCCTGCGCTACATCACCATCAACCAGTACGAGATCTTCCGCACCGCGCTGGAAGACGTCGAGCTGAACGGTGAAACCGTCAAGAAGGGCGACACCGTCACCGTGTCGCTGCCCGCGGCCAACCGCGACCCGGCCAAGTTCGGGTGCCCCGCGAAGCTGGACATCGAGCGCGACACCTCGGGTCACATGTCCTTCGGCTACGGCGTCCACCAGTGCCTGGGCCAGAACCTGGCACGCGTCGCCCTGCGGGTCGGCCTCTCGGCCCTCCTCCGGGAATTCCCCGACCTCCGGCTGGCCGTCGCGTTCGACGAGGTACCGCTGAGCCTCAAGGGCTCCGTGTTCGGGCTGAAGAGCCTGCCCGTCTCCTGGTAATTCTTCCCTTTTTCTCCGAAAGGAACTGCGGCATAGTGCGCACCGACCTGATCAAGCCACTTCCTGTCGCAGTCGTGGAGAACGCGACCCGCTTCCCCGGCAAGGTCGCCTTCGAAGACGACCGGCGAGCGGTCACCTACGGTGACCTGGAGGCGCGCACGCGCCGGCTCGCCGGACATCTGGCGGGCCTCGGCGTCCAGCGCGGCGACCGGGTGGCCATCTGCCTCGGCAACACCGTCTCCACGGTGGAGAGTTACCTGGCGATCGTGCGCGCCGCCGGCATCGGCGTGCCGCTCAACCCGGCGTCGTCCCTCGCCGAGCTGGAGTACCTGCTGGCCGACAGCGGCGCCACGGTGGTCATCACCGATGCCGTGCAGGCGGAGCGGCTCCAGCGCTCGGCCGTGGCGTCCGGCCTCACGCTGCTGGTGACGGGGGAGGTCCCCGCGCAGTCGGGGGCCCACGCGTACGACGAACTCGCGGTCAGCGAGCCGGCCGACGCGGCCAGGGACGACCTCGGGCTCGACGAGGTGGCCTGGATGTTCTACACGTCGGGTACGACCGGCCGGCCCAAGGGCGTCCTGTCGACGCAGCGGAACTGCCTCTGGTCCGTGGCCTCGTGCTACGTGCCGATTCCGGGACTGACGGACCAGGACCGGGTGCTGTGGCCCCTGCCGCTGTTCCACAGCCTCTCCCACATCGCGTGCGTCCTGTCCGTCACCGTGGTCGGCGCCACCGCCCGGATCATGGACGGCAGTTCCGCGGAGGACGTGATCACGGCGCTGGCCGAGGACGGTTCCACCTTCCTGGCCGGCGTTCCCACCACGTACCACCATCTGGTGACGGCCGCCCAGCAGCACGGATTCTCCGCCCCCGCCCTGCGGATCGGCCTGGTCGGCGGAGCGGTCACCGGATCCCGGCTGCGCCGGGACTTCGAGGAGGTCTTCGGGGTCCCGCTGGTCGACGCCTACGGCAGCACCGAGACCTGCGGCGCCATCACCATCAACCCGCCGGACGGCGACCGCGTCGACGGGTCCTGCGGCCTGCCCGTGCCCGGCGTCGGGGTCCGCATCGTCCACCCCACCACCGGACTCGACGTACCCGTCGGCCAGGAAGGGGAGGTGTGGGTCAGCGGACCGAACGTCATGGTCGGCTACCACAACAGCCCGGAGGCGACCGCCGCGGCGATGCGGGACGGCTGGTACCGGACCGGCGACCTGGCCCGGCGCGACGATGCCGGCTACTTCGCCATCTGCGGCCGGATCAAGGAACTCGTCATCCGCGGCGGGGAGAACATCCACCCCGAGGAAGTCGAGGCGGTCCTGCGCACCGTCGAAGGTGTCGCCGACGCGGCGGTCGCCGGCGCGCCGCACGACACGCTCGGCGAGGTACCGGTCGCGTACGTGATCCCGGGCCCCTCCGGCTTCGACACCGCCGCGCTGATCGACCGGTGCCGCGAGCAGCTGTCCGCCTACAAGGTGCCGGAAGAGGTCCGCGAGGTCGCCGGCATACCCCGGACCGCCTCCGGCAAGATCAAGCGGCGTCTGCTGGCCGAACAGCCGAGTCGGCTGCGGTACGCGGCGAGCGGGCACCACGACGGGCTGATGAGCCTGGACTGGATTCCGGCGGCAGCACCGGCGGACCCCCTGTCCCCGGCGGACCCCCTGCCCCCGGCGGACCCCGTGTCCCCGGCCGGCGCCTGGGCGGTGGCCGGCCCCGCCGCGGCCGGACTCGTGGCGGCCCTGAACGCCGCCGGGGTCACCGGCGTACGGCAGTACCCGGACCTGGCGGCGGTACAGGCGGCAGTGGCCGCCGGCGAGGCCGCCCCCGAGGTGACGGTCCTCGTCCAGCCGTCGGGTACCGCGGACGCGACCGACCCGGTCACCGCGGGACGCGCCGCTGCCGGGCTCCTCGCGGACCAGGTGCACGCCTGGCAGGCACGTACCGAGCCCGAGGCCACCCGCCTGGTGGTCCTCACCCGCGGCGCGGTCGCCGCCACCGCGGAGGACGGTGCGCAGGACCTGGCCGGAGCTCCGCTCTGGGCCGTCGCCCGGTCCTTCCAGGAGTCCCGTCCGGGAGCGCTCACCCTCGTCGATCTCGAAGCCACCGCCACCGACGCCGACCTGAGCCCGGAGCTCCTGCTGGCCGCGCTCACGTCCGACGAGCCGCAGATCGCGGTGCGGTCGGGCGCCCTGCTGGTTCCCCGGCTGCACCGCCTGCCCGTCGTCGACATGCCGCAGGTGGCGTCCTGGCCGGGAGTCTGCGGCACCGTGGTGGTCACCGGCGCCGACACCGAGCACGGCGCGGCGCTCGCCCACCGGCTGGTCACCGTCCACAAGGCGGAGAGCCTGCTGCTCGTCGCCTCCCCCGGCAGCACCGGCACCGCGACATCCGGCGCCGAGCCGGGTCTCGCCGAGACCGGCATCATCCGGGTGACCGCGGACGGGGCGAACCCGCAGCCGCTGCGGGCCGCGCTCGCCGACCTGCCGAGCCCTGTGACCGCGGTGGTGCACGCCGCCGGTGATCCCGAACTGGCCCTTCTGCTGGACGAGATGACCGCCGGGGACGAGCCGGCCGCCTTCGTCGTCGTGTCCGACGCCGCCGGGCTGCTGGGTACCTCCGACAGCCGGGGCGAGGCCGTCGACGGCATCCTCGCCGATGCGGTGGTCCGCAACCGCCGGCTGCGGAACCTGCCGGGCTCCTTCCTCGCCTGGGGCGCGTGGCCCGGCGAACGCGACACGGCGGACGACGAGACCGGCCGGTCGCGCCATCTGCTCCTCTCCGCGTTCGACCTCGTCATGACGACGAACCGCCCGTCGCTGCTGGCCCTGAAGGTGGCCACGCCGACCGCCGGCACCACCCGGGTCCCCGCGATCCTCGACGCCCTGGTCGAGGACCCGGCGCGGGCGAGCCGGCCCGACCTGGCCGTCACGGCGGCCCTGCGCGACCGGCTGACCGGTCTGGACGAGCGCGCGCAGCTGGCACTGCTGGAGGACCTGGTCCGTACGCAGGCCGCCGCCGTGCTGCAGCGGACAGGACCTGAACACGCCCCGTCCGACCGAGCTTTCCGCGACATGGGCTTCACCTCGATGGCCGTCGTCCGGCTGCGCAACCGGCTGTCGGAGAGCACCGGGCTGCCGCTGGCCACCACGGTCGTCTTCGACCACCCCACTCCGGCGGCGCTGGCCGCCTGCCTGCGGGCCGAGGTCCTCGGTCTCACCCGACAGGTGACGGAGTCGGTCATGGCGGCCGACCCCGATGAACCGCTCGCGATCGTGGGCATGGCGTGCCGCCTGCCGGGTGGCGTCGCGGGTCCGGAGGACCTGTGGCGCTTGGTGTCCGAGGGCCGGGACGCCCTGTCGTCCTTCCCCGACGACCGCGGCTGGGACCTGGAGGGTCTCTTCGACCCGGACCCGGACCGCACGGGCACTTCGTACACCGACCAGGGCGGATTCCTCCACGAGGCGGGGCTCTTCGACGCGGCATTCTTCGGGATCTCGCCGCGTGAGGCGCTGGCGATGGACCCGCAGCAGCGGCTGCTGCTGGAGACCTCATGGGAGGCGCTGGAGGCCGCCGGTATCAACCCGGCCTCCCTGAAGGGGACCGACGTCGGAGTGTTCTCCGGGCTGTTCGGTCAGGGCTACGGGACCGGTGCCGCCGCGGCCGCGCCGGAGCTGGAGGGCTTCACGACCACGGGGCTGGCGCCGAGCGTGGCGTCGGGCCGGGTGTCGTACGTGCTCGGTCTCGAGGGTCCGGCGGTGACGGTGGACACGGCGTGTTCCTCGTCGCTGGTGGCGATGCACCTGGCGGCGCAGGCGCTGCGGCAGGGCGAGTGCTCCATGGCCCTCGCCGGAGGCGTGTCCGTGATGGCGACGCCCGGCCACTTCGTGGAGTTCTCCCGTCAGCGGGCACTGGCTGCCGACGGGCGCTGCAAGGCGTTCGCCTCGGCGGCCGACGGCACCGGCTGGGCCGAGGGCGTCGGTGTGGTGGTGCTGGAGCGGCTGTCGGTGGCGCGTGAGCGTGGCCACCGGGTGCTGGCGGTGCTGCGCGGCAGCGCGGTCAACCAGGACGGCGCGTCCAACGGCCTGACCGCCCCGAGTGGTCCGTCGCAGCAGCGCGTGATCCGCCGGGCGCTGGCCAGCGCCGGGCTGGTCTCCGCGGACGTGGATGTCGTGGAGGCCCACGGGACCGGTACGGCCCTGGGCGACCCGATCGAGGCGCAGGCGATCCTGGCGACGTACGGGCGGGACCGGAACCCGGAGCAGCCGCTGTGGCTGGGTTCGCTGAAGTCGAACATCGGTCACACGCAGGCCGCCGCCGGTGTGGCGGGCGTGATCAAGATGGTGCAGGCGCTGCGGCACGGGGTGCTTCCGGCGACCCTGCACGTGGACGCGCCCACCCCGCAGGTGGACTGGTCTGCGGGTGCGGTGGAGTTGCTGACCGAGGCGCGGGAGTGGCCGCAGAACGACCGTCCGCGCCGGGCCGGTGTGTCGTCGTTCGGCGTCAGCGGGACGAACGCGCACCTGATCCTGGAGGAGGCGCCCGCCGAGTCGGCGGAGTCCGCCTCCGAAGAGCAGGCGCCCGCGGGTGTGGTGCCGCTGGTGGTCTCGGCGCGGAGCACCGGCGCGCTTGCCGGTCAGGCCGGTCGCCTCGCGTCGTACCTGGAGTCCGCCGCCGACGAGGTGTCGCTGGCCTCGGTGGCCGGGACGTTGGTGTCGAGCCGTGCGGTCTTCGGTGAGCGTGCGGTGGTCGTGGCCGACTCCGCCGAGGAAGCGCTGACGCGGCTCGGGGCACTGGCCCAGGGCGAGAGCGCGCCCGGAGTGGTGTCCGGCAGCGCCGCCGGGTCGGGTGCCCCGGGCAAGGTGGTCTGGGTGTTCCCGGGTCAGGGTTCGCAGTGGGCTGGCATGGGCCGTGAACTGCTGGACGCCTCCCCGGTCTTCGCGGAGCGAATCGTGGAGTGCGCGGCGGCTTTGGAGCCGTACGTCGACTGGTCGCTGATCGACGTCCTGCGCGGCGAGACCGCCCCCGAGCTCATGGACCGGGTCGACGTGCTCCAGCCGGCGAGCTTCGCGCTGATGGTGGGTCTGGCGGCGGTCTGGACGTCGGTCGGGGTTGAGCCGGACGCGGTGCTGGGGCACTCGCAGGGTGAGATCGCGGCCGCTTGTGTGGCGGGTGCGCTCTCGCTGGAGGACGCGGCGCGTGTGGTGGCGTTGCGCAGCCAGGCCATTGCCAAGGACCTGGCCGGGCGTGGCGGTATGGCCTCGGTCGCGCTGTCCGAGGACGAGGCGGTCGCACGTATCCAGCCGTGGGCGGACCGGGTCGAGGTCGCGGCCGTCAACGGGTCGTCGTCGGTGGTGATCGCCGGTGACGCGCAGGCGCTGGACGAAGCCTTGGAGGCCCTGTCGGGCGAAGGCGTCCGGGTCCGTCGGGTCGCGGTGGACTACGCCTCGCACACCCGCCACGTCGAGGACATACGCGAGGCTCTCGCCGAGACGCTGGGCGGGATCAGCGCTCAGGCGCCGAAGGTGCCGTTCTACTCGACGGTCACCGGTACGTGGGTCGAGGACGCAGGTGTTCTCGACGGCGGTTACTGGTACCGCAATCTCCGTGGCCAGGTGGGCTTCGGTCCGGCCGTGGCTCACTTGGCCGAGCAGGGTCACGGGGTGTTCGTGGAGGTCAGTGCCCACCCGGTGCTGGTCCAGCCGATCACCGAAACCGTCGACAACAGCGGTACCGATGTCATCGTGACCGGTTCGCTGCGCCGCGAAGACGGCGGCCTGCGACGGCTCCTGGCCTCGATGGCCGAGCTCTTCGTCCGTGGTGTTGCCGTGGACTGGAGCAGTGTCCTGCCCGCCGGCGCCACCTCCGCACACGTGGAGCTGCCGACGTACGCCTTCGACCACCAGCACTACTGGCTCGAGGCGGCCGAATCGGCCACCGACGCCGCCTCCCTGGGACTGGCCGCCGCCGGTCACCCGCTGCTGGGCGCGGTCGTGAGCATGCCGAACTCGACCGGCCTCATGGCCACGTCGAGTTGGTCGCTCCGGTCCCACCCCTGGCTCGCGGACCACCTGCTGTCCGATGCCGTCGTCGTACCGAACGCGGCTCTGGTCGAGCTGTCCATCCGGCTCGGCGACCTGGCCGCCACCCCCGTACTCGACGAACTGACCGTCGATACGCCCGTCGTCATGCCGCAGCGCGGCAGCCGCAGCATCCAGGTGATCGTCGGCGAGCCCGATGACGCACGCCGGCGTTCGGTGGAGATCTACTCCCGCGCCGCGGACGCCCCCCTGGACGCGCCGTGGACGCGCCACGCGCACGGCGCGCTGGCTCCCGCCGGCGCCACGGAGACGGCCCCGTACTCCGGGCCCGCCACCGAAGTCGCCCTGGACGGCGCCGCCCTCCGTGACGCGGGCCGCTACGGGGTGCACCCCGTCCTGCTGGACGCCGCCGTCCGTACCGTCGTCCCCGCCGGCATGCTCCCGTCCGTGTGGACCGGGGTGTCCCTGCTGGCGTCCGGCGCGGCCGCACTGCAGGTGCGAGCGGGCACGACCTCGGCGGAGGGGACCGGGCTGCACCTGACCGACCCCACGGGGCAGCCGGTCATGATCGTCGGAGCGGTGCTCGGCACTGCGTTCTCCCCCGAACAGGCGGGGATCGCGGGCGCGCTCACGCACGACGCCCTGTTCCGCGTCGACTGGACGCAGTACGCGCTGCCCGCCGTGGCGCACCCGCTCGACGTCGTGACCGTCACGACCGCCGAGGACGTCGCCGCGTCGGCGGCCCGGACGGCCGCCACGACCCCCGACGTCCTGCTGTACGAGGCCAAGGCCGCCACCGCCTCGGCCGACGCCGACCCCCGCGCCTCGGTCAACGCGGCGCTGGCCGTCCTCCAGGCCTGGCTGGCGGAACCCGCCCTCGCGCAAACCCGGTTGGCCGTGGTCACCGGGGACTGCGCGGAACTCGGCGCGGCCGCGGTGTGGGGCCTGGTGCGCTCGGCGCAGTCGGAGCACCCGGACCGGATCGTCCTGGCGGACCTCGACGACGCCTCCCGGCCGGCCCTGCAGGCCGTGGTCCTGAGCGGCGAGCCGCAGATGCGGGTGCGCGGCGGTGTCGCGGAGGTGCCGCGGCTGGCGCGGGTGTCCGTCTCGCCGGGCGGCGCGCTGCCCGAAGCCGGCCGGCAGCCGCGTCCGCTCGATACCGAAGGCACCGTACTGATCACCGGCGGCACCGGGACGCTGGGTGCGATGACGGCCCGGCACCTGGTCACCGCGTACGGGATCAGGCACCTGGTCCTGGCCGGCCGCCGAGGCCACGCCCCGGAGCTCCACGAGGAGCTGACCGCGCTGGGGGCGTCCGTCACCATCGCCGCCTGCGACACCTCGGACCGGGCCCAAGTCGAGTCGCTCCTGCGGGAGATACCCGCCGAGCACCCGCTGACCGCCGTGGTGCACTCCGCCGGTGTCCTGGACGACGGGGTGCTCACCGAGCTCACCCCGGAACGCGTCGACACCGTGCTGCGGCCCAAGGTGGACGCGGCGCTGCACCTGCACGAGCTCACCCGCGACCTGGACCTCGCCGCGTTCGTGCTGTACTCCTCGGCGGCGGGCGTCCTCGGCAACCCGGGACAGGCCAACTACGCCGCGGCCAACGCCTGCCTGGACGCGCTGGCAGGACAGCGGCGCGGCCTCGGTCTGCCGGCCGTCTCCCTCGCCTGGGGCTACTGGGCGACGGTCAGCGCCATGACCGAGCACCTGAGCGCCGCCGACCTGCGACGCAACAAGCGCATCGGCATGAGCGGCCTTTCCGCCACCGAGGGCATGGCCCTGCTGGACGCCGCCCTGGGCGGCGCCGACGCGGGCACGGCCGACACCCTGGTGGCGGCCAAGTTCGACGTGTCCGCCCTGCGGGCGGCGGCGGCCGACGGCCCGGTTCCCCCGCTGCTGCGGGGTCTGGCCCCGTCGCCGCGGCCGGCGGCCCGCGCCGGCACTCCGTCCGGGCCCGCGTCCCTGCGGGAGCGCATCGCCGGTCTGGGCGATGCCGAGCAGACCGAGACGCTGGTCGAACTGGTCCGCCGGCATGCCGCCGAGGTGCTCGGACACACCACCGCCGATGCCGTCCATGCCGACCGGACCTTCAAGGAGGCCGGATTCGACTCGCTGATGGCGGTGGAACTGCGCAACCGGCTCGCCGCCGCGACCGGGCTCACCCTCTCCCCGGTGATGATCTTCGACTACCCGAAGCCGACGACGCTCGCCGACCACCTGCGCGCCAAGCTCTTCGGCGGCACCCCGGAGCGCCCGTCCGAGCCCGTCGCGCCCGCCGTGACGGACGACGAGCCGATCGCGATCGTGGCGATGGCGTGCCGCTTCCCCGCGGGCGTCAACAGCCCGGAGGACCTCTGGCGGGTCGTGGCCGATGAGATCGACGCGGTCACCGAGTTCCCCGACGACCGCGGCTGGGACATCGACCGGCTCTTCCACGCGGATCCCGACCACGCCGGCACCACGTACGTACGCCACGGCGCCTTCCTCGACGACGCCGCCGGGTTCGACGCCGCGTTCTTCGGCATCTCCCCGAACGAGGCCCTGGCGATGGACCCGCAGCAGCGCCTGCTGCTGGAGACGTCCTGGGAGGCCTTCGAACGGGCCGCGATCGACCCGACCACGCTGGCCGGAGAGGACGTCGGCGTCTTCGTCGGCGTCAACAGCCACGACTACAGCATGCGGATGCACCAGGCGTCCGGCGTCGAGGGATTCCGCCTCACCGGCGGCTCGGGCAGCGTCACTTCCGGCCGCATCGCCTACCACCTCGGCTTCGAGGGTCCCGCCCTCACGGTCGACACGGCCTGCTCGTCCTCGCTGGTGGCACTGCACCTCGCGGCGCAGGCGCTGAACCGGGGCGAGTGCTCGATGGCGCTGGCCGGCGGAGTGATGGTGATGGGCACCGTGGAGACCTTCGTCGAGTTCTCCCGGCAGCGCGGTCTGGCGCCCGACGGCCGCTGCAAGGCGTTCGCGGACGGCGCGGACGGCACCGGCTGGTCCGAGGGCGCGGGGCTGCTCCTCGTGGAGCGGCTGTCGGACGCCCGCCGCCGGGGCCACCAGGTCCTCGCCGTGGTCCGCGGCTCGGCGGTGAACCAGGACGGCGCGTCGAACGGTCTGACCGCGCCGAACGGCCCCGCGCAGCAGCGGGTGATCCGCAAGGCCCTGGCCGGTGCCGGGCTCTCCCCGTCCGACGTGGACGCGGTGGAGGCGCACGGCACGGGTACGACGCTCGGCGACCCGATCGAGGCGGAGGCGCTCCTGGCGACCTACGGCCAGGACCGGCAGGGCGACGAGCCGCTGTGGCTCGGGTCCGTGAAGTCCAACCTCGGGCACACGCAGGGTGCGGCGGGTGTCGCGGGCGTGATCAAGATGGTCATGGCCATGCGGCACGGGGTCCTCCCCAAGACGCTGCACGTGGACCGTCCGTCGACCCACGTCGACTGGTCCGCGGGCGCCGTGGAACTGCTGACCGAGGCCCGTGACTGGCCCCGGTACGGCCGGCCCCGCCGGGCCGCGGTGTCCTCCTTCGGCATCGGCGGCACCAACGCGCACGTCGTCCTCGAAGAGGCCCCCGAGCAGCCGGCAGCCGCCCGGCCGGAGCCCGCGCCGGAGCGCGCCGGTGTTCTCGTGCCGGTGCCCGTCTCGGCGCGGACCCCGGCCGGACTGCGCGGCCAGGCCGAGCGGCTCGCCCGGTTCCTCGACGAGCGGCCCGACCTACGCCTCACCGACGCCGCCCACGCCCTCGCCACCACGCGCGCCCAGCTCGACCAGCGTGCCGTCGTCCTGGCATCCGACCGGGGACGGCTCTCCGCGGACCTGAGCGCCTTCGGGCGCGGTGACGCGAGCCCCGCGGTCGTCTCCGGCACCCCGGCCCCGGGCAAGCTGGCCGTCCTCTTCACCGGACAGGGCAGCCAGTGGGCCGGCATGGGCCGCGAACTCGCCGAGACCTTCCCGGTCTTCCGCGAGGCCTTCGCCGCCGCGTGCGCCGCCGTTCAGGAGCACCTGCGCGACCACGCGGCGCGCCCGCTGCACGAGGTGGTGTTCGCCGCCCCCGGGTCGCCCGACAGCGAACTGCTCGACCGGACCATGTACACGCAGGGCGCCCTGTTCGCCCTGGAGACCGCGCTGTTCCGGCTCTTCGAGTCCTGGGGAGTGCGGCCGGACCTCCTCGCCGGCCACTCGATCGGCGAGATCACCGCCGCGCACGTCTCCGGCGTACTGGGACTGGCCGAGGCGGGCGAGCTCGTCGCCGCACGCGGCCGGCTGATGCAGGCCCTGCCCGAAGGCGGCGCGATGGTCGCCGTCCAGGCGACCGAGGCCGACGTGGCGCCGCTGCTGGCGGCGGCGGGAGGTGCGGTCTGCGTGGCGGCGGTGAACGGCCCCGACGCGCTGGTGCTCTCCGGCGTCGAGGACGCCGTGCTCGCCGTGGCCGCTGAACTGGCCGGCCGCGGCCGCAAGACGCGCAGGCTGCAGGTCAGCCACGCCTTCCACTCCCAGCTCATGGAGCCCATGCTCGACGAGTTCCGCACGGTCGCGCAGAGCCTCTCGTACCAGCCGGGCGGACTTCCCGTCGTCTCGGCCCTGACGGGCGAGCTCGTCCGGGACGGGCAGCTGAGGAACCCCGAGTACTGGGTCGACCAGGTACGCGGCGCGGTGCGCTTCAGCGACGCCGTCACCTCGCTGAGCGGCCAGGGAGCGACCACGTTCCTCGAGATCGGCCCGGGCGGAGCCCTCGCCGCGATGGCGCTCGGCACGCTCGGCGCGCAGGAGCAGAGCTGCATCGCCACCCTGCGCAAGAACAGCGCGGAGGCCGGCGACGTCATGACCGCGCTCGCGGAACTGCACGTGCGCGGTGTGGCCCTGGACTGGGCGACCCTGCTCGGCGTCCCGGCCGCGGCGGCCGGGGCCGACCTGCCCACCTACGCGTTCCAGCACCAGCGGTACTGGGTCGAGAACGACGAGACCCCGACGGGCGGCGCGGAAGCCCTCGGCGCCGCCGGCGCCCGGCACCCGCTGCTGGGCACCGTCATTGACATGCCGGGCGACGACGGCGACCACGGCGTCGTGCTCACCGGACAGCTGTCGCCGCGCCACCGCAGCCGGTTCGCCGGCCAGGTGGCCGCGGACGGCACCACCGGGGTCCCGGCCGCCGCGCTCCTGGAGATGTTCGTCAGGGCCGCCGACGAGGTGGGCTGCGGAAGCTTCGAACAGATCGTCGTCGAGGCGCCCTTGACCGTGCCGGAGCGCGGCAACACCCAGGTACGGGTGTCGGTGGACGGACCCGGTACGGACGGGCGCCGCCGGGCGGCCGTCTACGCCCGGCCCCTCGACCCGGAGCAGGGACCCTGGACCTGCCACGCCCGGGCCGTGCTGGTGCCGGGAACGCCGCAACCGGCCTTCGACCTGCGGACCTGGTCGGCGCCCGCGGACAGTGAGGCGCTGCTTCCGGGGGCGCACCGCGTGTGGCAGCAGGACGGGCAGGTCTTCGCGGAGATCGCGCTCGCGGAGGAACTGGCCGAGGAGGCCGCCGGGTTCGCCCTCCACCCGGCGCTCGTCGACACCGCACTGCGCGTACTGGACTCCCGTACGGCCGCGGACCTGCCGACGCCCGGCGCGGGCCGCCGCGACCTGTCCGTCAGCACCGGCCTCGCCGTGTACGCGGAAGGCGCCGCCTCGCTGCGGCTGCGGATCACGCCGGTCCAGGACGGCCGCCATCTGCTCGAGCTCGCGGACGCCGCCGGCGAACCCGTGGCCTTCCTGGGCCCGTTGGCCCTGGGAGAGACCGCCACGGACGGCGACGCCGAAGAACCCGTCGCGGCGGCCGAGCGCGCCGCCACCGCTGCCGCAGGGCGGCAGACAGGCTCCGGCGCCCTGACCCGGCGCGTGGTCTCCCGCAGCGAAGGCGCCGGCGACGCGATCGCCGGCCGGCTGGCCGGGCTGTCGCCCGCGGAGCAGCACCGGGTGCTGCTGGACCTGGTCCAGGAGAGCACCGCGCTCGTCCTCGGCCACCGCGACGCGGACGGCTTCGACGAGGAGCAGTCCTTCAAGAGCCTCGGGTTCGACTCCCTCACCGCGGTCAAGTTCTGCAACCGCATGCGTGACCTCACCGGGATGAACCTGCCCAGCACGCTGGTCTTCGACTATCCGAACCCCACCGTGCTCGCGGACCACCTGCGGGCCGAACTGCTCGGCGAGCAGGCGGAGGTGTCCGCCCCGGCCACGACGGCGTCGGTTTCCGACGAGCCGATCGCGATCGTCGCGATGAGCAGCCGCCTGCCGGGCGGAGCGGACAGTCCCGAGGAGCTGTGGAAGCTGGTCGTGGAGCAGCGGGACGCGGTGTCCGGCTTCCCGCTCGACCGCGACTGGGACCTCGAGGGGCTGTACCACCCGGACCCGGCTCACCCGGGCACCAGCTACACCCGCTCGGGCGGGTTCCTGCACGAGGCCGCGCAGTTCGACGCCGGGCTCTTCGGGATCTCCCCGCGTGAGGCCCTGGCGATGGACCCCCAGCAGCGACTGCTGCTGGAGACCTCCTGGGAGGCGCTGGAACGGGCGGGCATCGACCCGCTGTCCGTCAGGGGCCGTGACATCGGCGTCTTCACCGGAATCGTCCACCACGACTACGTGACGCGGCTCCACCAGGTGCCCGAGGACGTCCAGGGCTACCTCATGACCGGTACGGCGGCCAGCGTGGCCTCGGGCCGCGTGTCGTACGTGTTCGGTTTCGAGGGCCCGGCGGTCACGGTGGACACGGCGTGTTCCTCCTCGCTCGTGGCCATGCACCTGGCGGCGCAGTCGCTGCGCCAGGGCGAGTGCTCGATGGCGCTGGCCGGCGGCGCGACGGTGATGGCCAGCCCGGACGCCTTCATGGAGTTCTCCCGGCAGCGGGGCCTGTCCGCCGACGGCCGGTGCAAGGCCTTCTCCTCGGCGGCCGACGGCACCGGCTGGGCCGAAGGCGTGGGCGTGGTCGTCCTCGAGCGGCTGTCGGTGGCGCGGGAGCGCGGGCACCGGGTGCTGGCGGTGCTGCGCGGCAGCGCGGTCAACCAGGACGGCGCGTCGAACGGTCTGACCGCGCCGAACGGTCCCTCGCAGCAGCGGGTCATCCGCAAGGCATTGGACACGGCAGGACTCACCCCGGCGGACGTGGACGTCGTGGAGGCCCACGGCACCGGTACGGCCCTGGGCGACCCGATCGAAGCGCAGGCGCTGCTGGCCACGTACGGCCAGGGCCGGGATCCCGGGCAGCCGCTGTGGCTGGGTTCGCTGAAGTCGAACATCGGTCACACGCAGGCGGCCGCCGGTGTGGCCGGTGTGATCAAGATGGTCATGGCGATGCGGCACGGGGTCATGCCCGCCACGCTGCACGTGGACGAGCCCACGAGCCAGGTGGACTGGTCCGCGGGCGCGGTGGAACTGCTGACCGAGGCGCGGGAGTGGCAGCGCGGCGGCCGTCCGCGCCGGGCCGCGGTCTCCTCCTTCGGAGCCAGTGGCACGAACGCGCACCTGATCCTCGAGGAGGCGCCCGCCGAGGAGGCGGAGCCCCTCTCGCAGGAGCGGACGCCTGCCGCAGTGGTGCCGCTGGTGGTGTCGGCGCGCAGCGCCGGCTCCCTGGCCGGTCAGGCCGGGCGGCTCGCGGCGTTCGTCGAGGGCGCCGAGGAGGCGCCGCTGGCGCACGTGGCCGGGACGCTGGTCTCGGGCCGTGCGGTGCTGGGCGAGCGCGCGGTCGTGGTGGCCGGTTCGGACGAGGAGGCGCTGGCAGGGCTGAAGGCACTGGCCCGGGGCGAGAGCGCCCCCGGTGTGGTGTCCGGCAGCACCGGATCGGGCAAGCCGGGCAAGGTCGTGTGGGTGTTCCCGGGCCAGGGTTCGCAGTGGGCGGGCATGGGCCGTGAACTGCTCGACTCCTCGCCCGTCTTCGCCGAGCGGATCGCCGCATGTGCGGCGGCTCTGGAGCCGTACGTCGACTGGTCGCTGACCGACGTCCTGCGCGGCGAGACCGCGCCGGAGCTCATCGAGCGGGTCGACGTCCTGCAGCCGGCCAGCTTCGCCGTGATGGTGGGTCTGGCGGCCGTGTGGCGCTCCGTGGGAGTCGAACCGGGCGCCGTGCTCGGCCACTCGCAGGGGGAGATCGCCGCCGCCTGTGTGGCCGGGGCGCTGTCGCTGGACGACGCGGCGCGCGTGGTGGCCCTGCGCAGCCAGGTCATCGCGAAGGACCTGGCCGGGCGCGGCGGCATGGCGTCGGTCGCGCTGAGCGCGGACGAGGCCGTCGCACGGCTCGCGCCGTGGGCGGACCGGGTCGAGGTGGCCGCGGTCAACGGCCCGTCGTCGGTGGTGATCGCCGGTGACGCCGAGGCGCTGGACGAGGCCCTGGAGGCCCTGTCCGGCGAGGGCGTCCGGGTCCGTCGGGTCGCGGTGGACTACGCCTCGCACACCCGGCACGTCGAGGACGTCCGCGGCAAGCTGGCCGAAGCGCTGGCCGGGATCGACGCGCAGGCGCCGAAGGTGCCGTTCTACTCCACCACGACCGGTGCCTGGGTGGCGGACGCGGGCGTCCTCGACGGCGGCTACTGGTACCGCAACCTGCGGGGCCAGGTGGGCTTCGGTCCGGCCGTGGCCGACCTGATGGGTCAGGGCCACGGGGTGTTCGTGGAGGTCAGTGCCCACCCGGTGCTGGTCCAGCCGATCACCGAGACCGCCGACGCCACCGACACCGACGCGGTGGTCACCGGTTCGCTGCGGCGCGAGGACGGCGGCCTGCGACGGCTGCTGGCCTCGATGGCCGAGCTCTTCGTCCGCGGTGTGGCCGTGGACTGGAGCGGTGTCCTGCCGCGGACGGCGCTGTCCCGACGCGTGGACCTGCCGACCTACGCCTTCGACCGCCAGCGCTACTGGCTGCAGGAAGCGGAAGCGGCCGCCGGAACCACCGATGCGGCCGAAGGCGCGGACTGCGACTTCTGGGCCGCGGTCGAGCAGGCCGACCTGGACTCCCTCGGCGAGCTGCTGGAGATGGCGTCGACCGACGAACGCAGTGCCCTGGGCACGGTCGTTCCCGTACTGGCCGAGTGGCGAGGGAAGCGCCGTGAGAGGTCGACGGCGGAGAAGCTGCGCTACCACGTCACGTGGCAGCCGCTCGAGCGCGAGGCCGCCGGCGTACCGAGTGGCCGTTGGCTGGTCGTCGTACCGTCCGAACGTGCGGACGGCAGCGCGACCGACGCCCTCCTGGAGGAACTGACCGGTCTCGGACTCGGCACGGTCCTGCTGGAGGTCGGCGAGTCCGACCGCACCCGCAAGCGGCTCGCGGAGCGGCTGGCGGATGTCCTGGCCGCACACGACCTGACCGGTGTGCTGTCCCTGCTCGCCATCGACCAGCAGACGGGCAGCGGCCCCAAGGACCCGACCGCGGTCACGGCGTCGACGCTCGCGCTGATCCAGGCCCTGGGCGACAACCTCGTCACGCAGCCCCTGTGGTGCCTGACCAGGGGCGCGGTGAACATCGGCATCCACGACAGCCTCACCTCGCCGGTGCAGGCGTCGCTGTGGGGCCTCGGCCGCGCCGCCGCGCTGGAACGCCTCGACCGCTGGGGCGGTCTGGTCGACCTGCCCGCCGTGACCGACCCGCGCACGGCCCAGTACCTGCTCGGAGTGCTGAACTCCGCCGCGGGCGAGGACCAGCTCGCGGTCCGGCGATCGGGCGTGTACACCCGCAGGCTGGTGCGCAAGCCCGTACCGGAGTCCACCGGCGACAGCGGCTGGCAGCCCCGGGGCACCGTCCTGGTGACCGGCGGCGCCGAAGGGCTGGGCAAGCACGTCTCGCTCTGGCTCGCCCAGGCCGGCGTCGAGCGGCTCCTCATCACGACCACCGCGCAGGCGACGGACCGGAGCGTGCCGGAGCTGCGGGCCGAACTGGCCGGGCTGGGCGTCGCCACCACGGTCGAGTCCTGTGCGGATTCCGACCGGGACGCGATCGCGCGGCTGGTCGCCGCGACGGCCGCCGAGCAGCCGCTCACGGCCGTGGTGCACGCCGCCGACGTCCAGCAGACCAGTTCCATCGACGACACCCAGGTGGACGACCTCGCCGGGGTCTTCGCGGCCAAGGTGGACACGGCCGTATGGCTGGACGAGCTGTTCGAGAGCACGCCGCTCGACGCGTTCGTCGTGTTCTCCTCGATCGCGGGTGTGTGGGGCGGCGGCGGCCAGGGTCCGTCCGGAGCGGCCAACGCCGTCCTCGACGCCCTGATCGAGTGGCGCCGGGCCCGTGGACTGAGGGCGACGTCGATCGCCTGGGGAGCCCTCGACCAGATCGGCGTGGGCATGGACGAGGCAGCCCTCGCCCAACTCCGCCGCCGCGGTGTCCTTCCCATGGGCCCCCAGCTGGCGGTGACCGCGATGGTGCAGGCGGTGCAGGGCAACGAGAAGTTCGTGGCCGTGGCCGACATGGACTGGGGTGCGTTCATCCCCGCGTTCACCTCGGTCCGCACCAGCCCCCTGTTCGCCGACCTGCCCGAGGCGAAGCAAGCGCTCCAGGCCCTGCAGGGCGACGGCGAGACCAGCGAGGCCGCTTCGTCCCTCGCCGACTCCCTCCGGGGGGTCGCGGAGACCGAGCAGAACCGCATCCTGCTCCGGCTGGTACGCGGCCACGCCTCGACGGTCCTCGGCCACAGCGGAGCGGAGGGCATCGGCCCGCGCCAGGCCTTCCAGGAGGTCGGCTTCGACTCGCTCGCCGCCGTCAACCTCCGCAACAGCCTGAACGGGGCCACCGGACTGCGGCTGCCCGCGACGCTGATCTTCGACTACCCCACGCCGGAAGCGCTGGTCGGCTACCTGCGCACCGAACTTCTCCGGGAGGCCGACGACGGCCTGGACGAGCGGGAGGACGAACTCAGGCAAATCCTGGCGTCCGTGCCGTTCGCCCGGTTCAAGGAGGCCGGCGTACTGGACACCCTCCTCGGCCTCGCCGAGGCGGACGCGGACGCGGATGCGGACGCGCCGGAAGCGGAACCGTCGGCGGCCGCCGCCGACGTGGAACTGATCGACGCCATGGACGTTGCCGATCTGGTGCAACGGGCCCTGGGCAAGACGAGCTGATCGCCTGTGAACCAATCGTGGAGGATGGATATGTCGGCGCCCGACCAGCAGGTCGTTGAGGCACTGCGTGCCTCGCTGAAGGAGAACGCCCGGCTTCAGCAGGAGAACAGCACACTCGTCGCGGCAGCCTCGGAGCCCATCGCGATCGTGTCCATGGCCTGCCGCTACGCCGGCGGGATCCGCGGCCCGGAGGACTTCTGGCGGGTGGTGTCCGAGGGCACCGACGTCTACTCCACGTTCCCCGAGGACCGCGGCTGGGACGTCGAGGGCCTCTACCACCCGGACCCCGACAACCCCGGTACGACGTACGTCCGCGAAGGCGCTTTCCTGCACGACGCGGCG
Organism: Streptomyces sp. cmx-11-4; assembly: GCA_049998195.1. GTDB lineage: Bacteria > Actinomycetota > Actinomycetes > Streptomycetales > Streptomycetaceae > Streptomyces. The sequence continues at coordinate 288,032 of JAEBET010000007.1, read as the reverse complement.
CAGTTCGACGCCGGGTTCTTCGGGATCTCGCCGCGCGAGGCCCTGGCCATGGACCCCCAGCAGCGCCAGCTCCTGGAGGTGTCCTGGGAGACCTTCGAGCGGGCCGGAATCGACCCCCACTCGGTGCGGGGCAGCGACATCGGCATGTTCGCCGGAGTCGTGCACCAGGACTACGCGCCGGACCTCAGCGGGTTCGAGGGCTACCTCAGCCTGGAGCGCGCCCTGGGCACCGCCGGAGGCGTCGCCTCCGGACGCGTCTCCTACACGCTCGGCCTCGAGGGCCCCGCGGTGACGGTCGACACCATGTGCTCCTCCTCGCTCGTCGCGATCCACCTCGCCGCGCAGGCGCTGCGCCGGGGCGAGTGCTCGATGGCCCTCGCGGGCGGTTCGACGGTGATGGCGACCCCCGGCGGGTTCGTCGGCTTCGCCCGTCAGCGCGCCCTCGCCTTCGACGGACGCTGCAAGTCCTACGCCGCCGGAGCCGACGGCTCCGGCTGGGCCGAGGGTGTCGGCGTGGTCCTGCTGGAGCGGCTGTCGGTGGCGCGCGAGCGCGGCCACCAGGTCCTGGCCGTCATCCGCGGCAGCGCCGTGAACCAGGACGGCGCGTCGAACGGCCTGACCGCGCCCAACGGCCCCTCGCAGCAGCGGGTGATCCGCAAGGCGCTGGACAGCGCCGGGCTCTCCCCGTCCGACGTGGACGCGGTGGAGGGCCACGGCACGGGCACCGTGCTCGGCGACCCGATCGAGGCGCAGGCGCTCCTGGCCACCTACGGCCAGGGCCGGGACCCGCAGCAGCCGCTGTGGCTCGGCTCGGTCAAGTCCGTCATCGGGCACACGCAGGCGGCGTCCGGCGTGGCCGCCGTGATCAACATGGTCCAGGCGCTGCGGCACAAGACCCTCCCGAAGACCCTCAACGTGGACGCGCCCACCCCTCAGGTCGACTGGTCCGCGGGTGCGGTCGAGCTGCTCACCGAGGCGCGGGAGTGGCCGCAGAACGGCCGTCCGCGCCGCGCCGGCGTCTCCGCCTTCGGAGCCAGCGGCACGAACGCGCACATGATCCTCGAAGAGGCGCCCGCCGAGGAGGCGCAGCCCCTCGCGGACGAGGCACGGCCGGCCGGAGTGGTGCCGCTGGTGGTGTCGGCCGGGACCGCTTCCTCGCTGTCGGCCCAGGCCGGGCGGCTGGCGGCCTTCGTCGAGGACGCCGCCGAGGTACCGCTGGCCGACGTGGCCGGAACGCTGGTCTCGGGCCGTGCCGTGCTGGGCGAGCGCGCGGTGGTGCTCGCCGGTTCGAACGAAGAGGCACTGGCCGGGCTGCGGGCCCTGGCGCGCGGCGAGAACGCGGCCGGCGTGGTGACCGGTTCGGGTACGCCGGGCAAGGTCGTGTGGGTGTTCCCCGGCCAGGGTTCGCAGTGGGCGGGCATGGGCCGCGAACTGCTCGACTCCTCCCCGGTCTTCGCCGAGCGGATCGCCGAGTGCGCGGCCGCGCTGGAGCGTTGGGTCGACTGGTCCCTGATCGACGTGCTGCGCGGCGACGCCGCGCCCGAACTCCTGGACCGCGTCGACGTCCTGCAGCCGGCGAGCTTCGCCGTGATGGTCGGTCTGGCCGCGGTGTGGTCGTCCGTGGGCGTCGAGCCCGACGCGGTGCTCGGCCACTCCCAGGGTGAGATCGCCGCCGCCTGCGTGTCGGGTGCGCTCTCCCTGGAGGACGCCGCCCGCGTGGTGACGCTGCGCAGCCAGGCCATCGCCCGGCAGCTGGCCGGCCGCGGCGGCATGGCCTCGGTCGCGCTGACCGAGGAAGAGGCCGTCGCGCGGCTGGAGCGCTGGGCGGACCGGGTCGAGGTCGCCGCCGTCAACGGGCCGTCGTCCGTGGTGATCGCCGGTGACGCCGAGGCGCTGGACGACGCGCTGGACGCACTGGAGGACCAGGGCGTCCGGATCCGCCGGGTGGCCGTGGACTACGCCTCGCACACCCGCCACGTGGAGGACATCCGCGGCGCGCTCGCCGAGGCGCTGGCCGGGGTCGGCGCACAGGCCCCGAAGATCCCGTTCTACTCCACCGTCACCGGCACCTGGGTGGAGGACGCCGACGTCCTCGACGCCGGGTACTGGTACCGCAACCTGCGCGGACAGGTCCGCTTCGGCCCGGCCGTGGCCGACCTGCTCGAGCAGGGCCACGGGGTGTTCGTGGAGGTCAGCGCCCACCCGGTGCTGGTCCAGCCGATCACCGAGGCCGTCGACAAGTCCGACACCGCCACCGATGTCGTGGTGACGGGGTCCCTGCGGCGCGAGGACGGCGGTCTGCGCCGCCTGCTCGCCTCGATGGCCGAGCTGTTCGTCCGCGGCGTGGCGCTGGACTGGGCCCCGGTCCTGCCCGGCGGAGCGGCCGCCCGGCGCGTGGACCTGCCGACGTACGCCTTCGACCACCAGCACTACTGGATCGAGATGGGCGGCGGTTCGGCCACGGACGCGGCCTCGCTGGGCCTCACCGGCGCCGATCACCCGCTGCTCGGCGCGGTGGTGCAGCTGCCGCAGTCCGACGGCCTGGTCTTCACCTCGCGGCTGTCGCTGCGCACGCACCCGTGGCTCGCCGGTCACGCGATCGGCGGCGTGGTGATCATCCCCGGCACGATGTACGTCGACCTCGCGGTCCGCGCCGGTGACGAGTTCGGCTACGGAGTCCTCGAAGAGCTCGTGATCGAGGCACCGCTGGTGCTGCCCGAGCAGGGGGGTGTGCGGCTGCAGGTCGCGGTCGGCAGCCCGAACGCGACCGGCTCGCGCACGGTGGACGTGTACTCCCAGCGCGAGGACGCCGCCGGCGAGGGCGGCGCGAGCGAATGGACGCGGCACGCCACCGGACTCCTCGCGGAGTCTTCGGCGAAGCCGACAACGGCGCAGGCATTCGACTTCACCGCGTGGCCGCCGCCGGGCGCGGAGCCCGTCGAGGTCGGGACCTTCTACACCGACCTCCTCGAGCGCGGTTACGCGTACGGCTCTGCGTTCCAGGGTCTGCGGGCGGTGTGGCGGCGCGGCGACGAGGTCTTCGCCGAGGCCGTCCTGCCCGAGGAACAGCGCGACGAAGCCGGCAAGTACGGCATGCACCCGGCGCTGCTGGACGCCGCCCTGCACACGAACGCCTTCGCCAACCCGGACGACGACCGCCAGGTGCTGCCGTTCGCGTGGAACGGTCTGCTGCTGCACGCCGTCGGTGCCTCGGCACTGCGGGTGCGCGTCGCCCCCTGCGGCCCGGACGCGCTGTCGTTCCAGGCCGCCGACGAGACCGGCGACATGGTCCTGACCATGGACTCGCTGGTGTCCCTGCCCGTATCCACCGACCAGTTGGGCGCCGCGGCAGGAGACGAGAGCCGCGACTCGCTGTTCGGGGTGGAGTGGGCCGAGCTGTCCGCGGCGCAGGGCACCGAGCCGGCGCCGACGTGGGCGCCGGTGTCCGCCGCCGACGACGTGGAGGCTCTGGCCGCGAGCGCGGCCGCCCCGGCGGTGGCGGTCCTGCAGGCCGTCGCCGGCGCCGACGGCGAGGACGCCGTACTGGCCCTGACCTCCCGCGTGCTGGAGGTCGTCCAGGCGTGGCTGGCCGGGACCGGGCTGGAGGAGTCGCGGCTGGTCGTCCTGACCCGCGGCGCGGTCCCCGCCGGTGACGGCACGGTCACCGACCCGGCCGGATCCGCGGTGTGGGGTCTCGTCCGTGCCGCCCAGGCCGAGAACCCCGACCGGATCATCCTGATCGACACCGACCCGGCGTCCGCCGACGCGGCGCAAACCGTCCTGCGTACGGTCCTGGGTCCGGTACTCGCCGGCGGTGAACCGCAGGTCGCGGTCCGCGGCACGGCCCTCTCCGCACCCCGGCTCGTCCGGGCCGGCGGCGAGGTCCCGGACGTTCCCGCGGTGTTCGGAGCCGAAGGGACCGTCCTGGTCACGGGTGGTACCGGCGCCCTGGGCGCTCTGGTGGCCCGTCACCTGGTCACCCGGCACGGCGTGCGCCACCTGGTACTGGCCAGCCGCCGGGGCACGGCCGCCGAGGGCGTGGAGGAACTCGTCGCCGAACTCACCGAGCAGGGTGCCGCGGTGTCGGTCGTGGCCTGCGACGTGTCCGACCGCGCCCAGGTCGAGGCCGCACTGGCCTCGGTACCCGCCGAGCACCCCCTGACCGGTGTGGTGCACATGGCCGGTGTGCTGGACGACGGTGTGATCGCGACCCTGACCCGGGAGCGGCTGGCCGGCGTCTTCGCGCCGAAGGTGGACGCGGTACGCCACCTCGACGAGCTGACCCGCGGGCTGGACCTCGCCGCGTTCGTCGTGTTCTCGTCCGCGGCCTCGCTCATGGGGTCGGCCGGTCAGGGCAACTACGCGGCGGCGAACGCCTTCCTGGACGGCCTGATGGCCGGCCGCCGCGCGGCGGGCCTGCCGGGTCTCTCGCTGGCCTGGGGCCTGTGGGAGCAGAGCAACGGCCTGACCGCCCACCTCAGCGCCGTCGACCAGGCACGTATGAGCCGGGGCGGCGTGCTGGCGATGACGCCGGCCGAGGGCCTGCACATCCTCGACGTCGGCCTGCACGCCGACCAGGCACTGCTGGTCCCGATCAAGCTGGACCTGAAGACCATGCGGAGCCAGGCAGCGGCCGGCGGGGGAGTCCCGCACCTGCTGCGCGGACTGGTCCGCGCGGGCCGGCGCACGGCGCGGGCGGCCGCCGGCGACAGCAGCGGACTGGTCCGCCGCCTCGCCGGGCTGCCCCAGGCCGAGCAGGAGAGCATCCTGCTGACCATCGTCCAGGACGAGGCGAGCGCCGTACTGGGCTTCAGCGGCCCCGAGCTGGCGCAGGGAACGCGCGGATTCAGCGACATCGGGTTCGACTCGCTCACCGCGGTCGAGCTGCGGAACCGGCTGAGCGCGGCGACCGGCGTGAAGCTGCCGGCCACGCTGATCTTCGACTACCCCACCCCGGTGGTCCTCGCCCGTCACCTGCGCGAGGAGCTCGGCGACGCGGCGGACGGCACCACCCCGGCCTCGGCCCCGGTGGTCGCCGCCGACCCCGACGAGCCGATCGCGATCGTCGGGATGGCCTGCCGGCTGCCGGGCGGTGTCGCGGGTCCCGAGGACCTGTGGCAGCTGCTGCAGGAGCGCCGCGAGGGCATGTCGGCCTTCCCCGACGACCGTGGCTGGGACCTGGAGGGCCTGTACGACCCGAACCCCGACAGCGCGGGTACCTCGTACACGACCAAGGGCGGATTCCTCCACGAGGCCGCGCAGTTCGACGCGGCATTCTTCGGGATCTCGCCGAACGAGGCGCTGGCGATGGACCCCCAGCAGCGGCTGCTGCTGGAGGCCTCCTGGGAGGCACTGGAGCGGGCGGGCATCGACCCGACCGCGGCGCAGGGCAGCAACATCGGCGTCTTCTCCGGCGTCTCCATCCACGACTACGTCGAGTCCCTCACCAACGTGCCCGCGGAACTCGAAGGCTTCGTCACGACCGCCACGGCGGGAAGCGTGGCCTCGGGCCGCGTGTCGTACACCTTCGGTTTCGAGGGTCCGGCGGTGACGGTGGACACGGCGTGTTCCTCGTCGCTGGTGGCGATGCACCTGGCGGCGCAGGCGCTGCGGCAGGGCGAGTGCTCCATGGCCCTCGCCGGCGGTGTCGCCGTGATGGGCTCGCCGATCGGAGTCCTCGGCATGTCGCGGCAGCGCGGCCTGGCCGGCGACGGCCGCTGCAAGGCGTACGGGGACGGCGCGGACGGCACGGTGCTGTCCGAGGGCGTTGCCCTGGTGGTGCTGGAGCGGCTGTCGGTGGCGCGTGAGCGTGGCCACCGGGTGCTGGCCGTACTGCGCGGCAGCGCGGTCAACCAGGACGGCGCGTCCAACGGCCTGACCGCGCCGAACGGGCCGTCGCAGCAGCGGGTCATCCGCAAGGCCCTGGACAGCGCGGGCCTCTCCCCGTCCGAAGTGGACGTGGTCGAGGGACACGGAACCGGCACGGCCCTGGGCGACCCGATCGAGGCCCAGGCACTGCTCGCGACGTACGGGCGGGACCGGAACCCGGAGCAGCCGCTGTGGCTCGGCTCCCTGAAGTCGAACATCGGTCACACGCAGGCCGCCGCCGGCGTCGCCGGTGTCATCAAGATGGTGCAGGCACTGCGCCACGGGGTCATGCCCGCCACGCTCCACGCGGACGAGCCCTCGAAGAAGGTGGACTGGTCCGAAGGCTCCATCGAGCTGCTGACCGAGGCACGGGAGTGGCCCCGTAACGGCCGTCCGCGCCGGGTGGGTGTGTCCTCGTTCGGCATCAGCGGGACGAACGCGCACCTGATCCTGGAGGAGGCGCACGCCGAGTCGGCGGAGTTCCTCTCGGCGGAGCAGGCGCCCGCGGGTGTGGTGCCGTTGGTGGTGTCGGCGCGCAGTGCCGGTTCCCTGGCCGGTCAGGCCGGGCGGTTGGCGGCGCTCGTCGAGGGCGTCCAGGGCCAGGGCGCCGACGGGGTGTCGCTGGCGGACGTGGCCGGGGCGCTGGTGTCGGAGCGTGCGGTCTTCGGTGAGCGTGCGGTCGTCGTGGCCGAGTCGGGCGACGAGGCGCTGGCAGGGCTGCGGGCACTGGCGCGCGGCGAGAACGTGCCCGGAGTCGTCACCGGGAGTGCGGTGGGCGCGGCTGCCCCGGGCAAGGTGGTCTGGGTGTTCCCGGGTCAGGGTTCGCAGTGGGCGGGCATGGGCCGTGAACTGCTGGACGCCTCCCCGGTCTTCGCGGAGCGGATCGTGGAGTGCGCGGCGGCTTTGGAGCCGTACGTCGACTGGTCGCTGCTCGAAGTCCTGCGTGGCGAGACCGCCCCCGAGCTCATGGACCGGGTCGACGTCCTCCAGCCGGCGAGCTTCGCGGTGATGGTCGGTCTGGCTGCGGTCTGGACCTCGGTCGGGATCAAGCCGGACGCGGTGCTGGGCCACTCGCAGGGTGAGATCGCGGCCGCTTGTGTGGCGGGTGCGCTCTCGCTGGAGGACGCGGCGCGTGTGGTGGCGTTGCGCAGCCAGGCCATTGCCAAGGACCTGGCCGGGCGTGGCGGTATGGCCTCGGTCGCGCTGTCCGAGGACGAGGCGGTCGCACGGATCCAGCCGTGGGCGGACCGCGTGGAGGTCGCGGCCGTCAACGGCCCGTCCTCCGTGGTGATAGCCGGTGACGCCCAGGCGCTGGACGAAGCCTCGGAGGCCCTGTCGGGCGAAAGCGTCCGGGTCCGTCGGGTCGCGGTGGACTACGCCTCGCACACCCGCCACGTCGAAGACATCCGCGAGGCGCTCGCCGAGACGCTGGCCGGCATCGAGGCGCAAGCCCCGAAGGTGCCGTTCTACTCGACCGTGACCGGCGGTTGGATTGCGGACGCCGGGATCCTGGACGGCGGCTACTGGTACCGCAACCTGCGTGCGCAGGTGGGCTTCGGCCCGGCCGTGGTGGAGCTGCTGGGTCAGGGCCACGGGGTGTTCGTGGAGGTCAGTGCCCACCCGGTGCTGGTCCAGCCGATCACCGAAACCGTCGACACCACCGCTGCCGATGTTGTGGTGACCGGTTCGCTGCGCCGCGAAGACGGCGGCCTGCGACGGCTGCTGGCCTCGATGGCCGAGCTGTTCGTCCGGGGTATCACGCTGGACTGGAACGCCGTGCTCCCGCAGACGCCGGCTTCCCGGCGCGTGGACCTTCCGACCTACGCCTTCGACCACCAGCACTACTGGCTCCAGCTGGCCCAGTCTGCCACCGACGCCGCGTCGCTGGGGCAGGTGACGGCCGACCACCCGATGCTGGGCGCCGTGGTGCAGCTGCCGCAGTCCGACGGGCTGGTCTTCACCTCGCGACTGTCGCTGCGGTCGCACCCGTGGCTGGCCGATCACACGGTCGGCGGCGTGGCGCTCCTCCCGGCCCCCGTGCTGGTGGAGCTGGCGGTGCGCGCCGGGGACGAGGCCGGATGCGGGCTCCTGGAAGAGCTCGTGATCGAGGCGCCGCTGGTGGTGCCCGAGCACGGCGGCGTACGCGTCCAGGTCGCGGTCGGCGGTCCCGGTGAGGGCGGTGCGCGGACCGTGGAGGTGTACTCGCTGCGCGAGGACGCTGTCGGTGCGGATGTGTGGACGCGGCACGCCACTGGTGTGCTGGCGGAGTCGGCTCAGGCCGGTGGCACCGGTACCGGGTTCGACTTCGCGGCGTGGCCGCCGGCCGGTGCGCAGCCGGTCGAGGTCGGCGACTTCTACTCCGGCCTGGTCGAGCGTGGCTACGCGTACGGTCCGGCCTTCCAGGGCGTGCGGGCGGTGTGGCGTCGTGGCGAGGAGGTCTTCGCCGAGGTCGCCCTGTCCGAGGAACTGCGCAAGGAGGCCGACAAGTTCGGTATCCACCCCGCGCTGCTGGACGCGGCCCTGCAAGCCGGGATGGTCGACGTCGCGGTCGCGGAATCCGGTGCGGTGCGGCAGCCGCTCGACTGGAACGGTCTGGTGCTGCACGCGGTGGGTGCCTCGGCACTGCGGGTGCGGCTGGCTCCGGTCGGCCCGGACACCCTGTCCGTCGAGGCGGCCGACGCGACCGGCGGCCTGGTCCTGACGCTGGACTCCCTGGTGTCCGGGTCGGTGTCCGTCGAGCAGCTGGACACCGCGGCGGACACGGCGGTCGCCCACTCGATGTACGGAGTGGAGTGGGCCGAGCTGTCCCTGGCTGAGGGCGCCGAGCCCTCTCCGTGGTGGGTGCCGGTGGCCACGGCCGACGACGTGGCGGCCCTGGCCGAGGGCGCCGAGGTGCCGGCGGTGGCGCTGCTGGAAGCGGTCGGCGGCGACGGCGACGATGCGGTACTGGCCCTGTCCACGCGCGTGCTTGAGGTCGTCCAGGCATGGCTGGCCGGGACCGGCCTGGAGGAGTCGCAGCTGGTCGTGGTGACCCGCGGCGCGGTCCCCGCAGGCGAGGCCGCGGTCACCGACCCGGCCGGATCGGCCGTATGGGGCCTCGTCCGTGCCGCACAGGTTGAGAACCCCGACCGGATCATCCTGCTCGACACCGACCCCGCTGCCGACGGCAATGTGGAGCTGGTACTGGGCGCGGTGCTGGCCGGCGGCGAGCCGCAGGTCGCCGTCCGTGGAACGGACCTCTCCGCACCCCGGCTCGTCCGGGCCGGCGGTGAAGCCGCGGATGCCCCCGCGGTGTTCGGACCGGAAGGCACGGTCCTGATCACGGGCGGTACCGGGGCGTTGGGTGCTCTGGTGGCCCGTCACCTGGTCACCCGGCACGGCGTACGGAGTCTCGTGCTGGCCGGCCGTCGCGGTGCGGATGCCGAGGGCGCGGAGGCTCTGGTCGCCGAACTCACCGAGCAGGGTGCCGCCGTGTCGGTGGCGGCCTGTGACGTGTCCGACCGCGACCAGGTGCGGTCCCTGCTGGCCTCGGTCCCGGCCGAGCACCCGCTGACCGGTGTCATCCACACCGCCGGTGTACTGGACGACGGCGTGATCACGGCGCTGACCCCGGAGCGGCTGGCAACGGTGTTCGCCCCGAAGGTGGACGCCGTCCGGCACCTCGACGAGCTCACCCGCGGGCTGGACCTCGACGCGTTCGTCGTCTTCTCGTCCGCAGCCTCGCTCATGGGGTCGGCCGGTCAGGGCAACCAGGCGGCGGCGAACGCCTTCCTGGACGGCCTGATGGCCTCCCGCCGCGCGGCGGACCTGCCCGGGCAGTCGCTCGCCTGGGGCCAGTGGCAGCAGGCCACCGGCGCCGGGGGCCTGCGGCTCGCGGCCGCGGAGGGCATGGAGCTCTTCGACGCCGCTGTCGGGTCCGGTGAGGCGCTGCTGGTGCCGATCAAGCTGGACCTGCGGACACTGCGCAACCAGGCAGCAGCCGGCGGGGAAGTCCCGCACCTGCTGCGCGGCCTGGTACGGGCAGGCCGGCAGGTGGCGCGGACGGCCTCCGCCACGGACGGCGGGCTGCTCCGTCGCCTGGCCGGGCTCACCGCGGCGGAACAGGAGGAGCTGCTCCTCGACCTGGTCCGTGCCCAGGCCGCCGTCGTACTCGGCCACGCAGGGCCGGATGGAGTGGGCGCGGAAACGGCGTTCAAGGAAGCGGGATTCGACTCCCTCACGTCGGTGGCACTGCGCAACGGGCTGTGCGAATCGACCGGATTGAAGTTTCCGGCCACGCTGATCTTCGATTACCCGACCCCGCTGGCCCTTGCCCGGCACCTGCACCACGAATTGCTCCCGGACGGCGGCGCGATGGACTCGGAAGTGGACGAGGAGCGGCTGCGGAACGCACTCGCCTCTCTCCCGCTGGCCCGGTTCCGGGAAGCCGGATTGATGGATGCCCTGGTCAAGCTGGTCGCCCTCGGCGACGGCGATCTGGAAACCGGCGCCGTGGACGAGGCCGACGAAGAAGCGGCGATCGCCGATCTCGACGTCGACGATCTCGTTCAGATGGCGCTCGGCGACTGAAGTCCTTCGAAACCGCGAAATGATTGGGGCAGTTAAGTGAGTGCGTCGTATGAAAAGGTCGTCGAGGCGCTAAGGAAGTCGCTCGAAGAGGTCGGTTCGCTGAAGAAGCAGAACCGCCAGCTCCTCGGCGCTTCCCGTGAGCCGATAGCGATCGTGGGCATGGCGTGCCGTTTGCCGGGTGGCGTTGCGGGGCCGGAGGACTTGTGGCGCCTGGTGTCCGAGGGCGGGGACGCGATGACGTCCTTCCCCGACGACCGTGGCTGGGACCTGGAGGGTCTCTTCGACCCGGACCCCGACCACGCGGGCACCTCCTACACCACTCAGGGCGGATTCCTTCACGAGGCTCCGCAGTTCGACGCGGGGTTCTTCGGGATCTCACCGCGTGAGGCCCTGGCGATGGACCCGCAGCAGCGGCTGCTGCTGGAGACCTCCTGGGAGGCGCTGGAGGCGGCCGGGATCAACCCGGTCTCGCTGAAGGGCACCGACGTCGGGGTGTTCTCCGGGACGTCCACCCAGGGCTACGGGGCCGGTGCGGACGCGCCGGAGGCCGAGGGCTTCGGGGTCACGGGAACGCTCTCGAGCGTGGCGTCGGGCCGCGTGTCCTACGTGCTCGGCCTCGAGGGCCCGGCGGTCACCGTGGACACGGCCTGCTCGTCCTCGCTGGTCGCGATGCACCTGGCCGCGCAGGCGCTGCGCCAGGGCGAGTGCTCGATGGCGCTCGCCGGCGGCGCGACGGTCATGGCGACGCCCGGCGCCTTCGTGGAGTTCTCCCGTCAGCGCGGCCTGGCTGCCGACGGACGCTGCAAGGCGTTCTCCTCGGCGGCCGACGGCACCGGCTGGGCCGAGGGCGTCGGCGTGGTCGTACTGGAGCGGCTGTCGGTGGCGCGGGAGCGCGGGCACCGCGTGCTGGCCGTACTGCGCGGCAGCGCCGTGAACCAGGACGGCGCGTCCAACGGCCTGACCGCCCCGAACGGCCCCTCGCAGCAACGGGTGATCCGCAAGGCGCTGACCGGAGCCGGCCTTTCCCCGTCCGATGTGGACGCGGTGGAGGCGCACGGCACCGGCACGACGCTCGGCGACCCGATCGAGGCGCAGGCGATCCTGGCGACGTACGGCCGGGACCGGAACCCGGAGCAGCCGCTGTGGCTGGGCTCCCTGAAGTCGAACATCGGTCACACGCAGGCCGCCGCGGGTGTGGCGGGTGTGATCAAGATGGTGCAGGCGCTGCGGCACGGGGTGCTTCCGGCGACCCTGCATGTGGACGCGCCCACCCCGCAGGTGGACTGGTCTGCGGGTGCGGTGGAGTTGCTGACCGAGGCGCGGGAGTGGCCGCAGAACGGCCGCCCGCGCCGGGCCGGCGTGTCCGCCTTCGGCGTCAGTGGCACGAACGCGCACCTGATCCTGGAAGAGGCGCCCGCCGAGTCGGCGGAGTCCGCCTCCGAAGAGCAGGCGCCCGCGGGTGTGGTGCCGTTGGTGGTGTCGGCGCGCAGCGCCGGTTCCCTGGCCGGTCAGGCCGGGCGGCTGGCGGCCTTCGTCAAGGGCGCCGATGGGGTGTCGCTGGCGGACGTGGCCGGGGCGCTGGTGTCGGACCGTGCGCTGCTGGGCGACCGCGCGGTGGTGCTCGCCGGTTCGAACGAGGAGGCGCTGGCCGGTCTGGAAGCGCTGGCGCGTGGCGAGAACACGGCCGGTGTGGTCTCCGGGAGCGCGGCCGGTTCGAGCAAGCCGGGCAAGGTCGTGTGGGTGTTCCCGGGTCAGGGTTCGCAGTGGGCGGGCATGGGCCGTGAACTGCTGGACGCCTCCCCGGTCTTCGCGGAGCGGATCGCGGAGTGCGCGGCGGCTTTGCAGCCGTACGTCGACTGGTCGCTGATCGACGTCCTGCGCGGCGAAACCGAGCCCGAACTCATGGAGCGCGTCGACGTGCTCCAGCCGGCGAGCTTCGCGGTGATGGTCGGTCTGGCAGCGGTCTGGACCTCGGTCGGGATCAAGCCGGACGCGGTGCTGGGGCACTCGCAGGGTGAGATCGCGGCCGCTTGTGTGGCGGGTGCGCTCTCGCTGGAGGATGCCGCTCGTGTGGTGGCGTTGCGCAGCCAGGCCATTGCCAAGGACCTGGCCGGGCGTGGCGGTATGGCCTCGGTCGCGCTGTCCGAGGACGAGGCCCTCGCACGGATCCAGCCCTGGGCCGACCGCGTGGAGGTCGCGGCCGTCAACGGCCCGTCCTCCGTGGTGATAGCCGGTGACGCGCAGGCACTGGACGAGGCGCTGGAGGCCCTGTCGGGCGAGGGTGTCCGGGTGCGTCGGGTCGCGGTGGACTACGCCTCGCACACCCGCCACGTCGAGGACATACGCGAGGCTCTCGCCGAGACGCTGGGCGGGATCAGCGCTCAGGCGCCGAAGGTGCCGTTCTACTCGACGGTCACCGGTACGTGGGTCGAGGACGCAGGTGTTCTCGACGGCGGTTACTGGTACCGCAATCTCCGTGGCCAGGTGGGCTTCGGTCCCGCTGTGGCCGACCTGGCCGAGCAGGGTCACGGGGTGTTCGTGGAGGTCAGTGCCCACCCGGTGCTGGTCCAGCCGATCACCGAAACCGTCGACAACAGCGGTACCGATGTCATCGTGACCGGTTCGCTGCGCCGCGAAGACGGCGGCCTGAGCCGCCTCCTCGCCTCGATGGCCGAGCTCTTCGTCCGCGGTATCGCGCTGGACTGGAACGCCGTGCTCCCGCAGACGGCGACGTCCCGGCGCGTCGAGCTGCCGACATACGCCTTCGACCACCAGCACTACTGGCTCCAGCCGGGCGAGTCGGCCACCGACGCCGCCTCCCTGGGACAGGCAACGGCCGACCACCCGATGCTGGGCGCCGTCGTACGGCTGCCGCAGTCCGACGGGCTGGTCTTCACCTCGCGGCTCTCGCTGCGCACCCACCCCTGGCTGGCCGACCACGCGATCGGCGGCGTGGTCCTCCTTCCGGGCACCGGACTGCTGGAGCTCGCAGTACGCGCCGGCGACGAGGCCGGATGCGGCGTTCTGGAAGAACTCGTCATCGAGGCACCGCTGGTGGTGCCCGAGCACGGCGGCGTACGCGTCCAGGTCGCGGTCGGCGGACCGGGTGCGAACGGCTCCCGCACGGTGGAGGTGTACTCCCAGCGCGAAGACGTCGTCGACGAGGACGGCGCGGACGCCTGGACGCGGCACGCCACCGGCATGCTGGCGGTCGCGGCGGCACAGGGCACGGGACAGGTATTCGACTTCGCGGCGTGGCCGCCGGCCGGTGCCCAGCCGGTCGAGGTCGGGGACTTCTACTCCGGCCTGGAGGAACGCGGCTTCGGTTACGGTCCGGCGTTCCAGGGGCTGCGGGCGGTGTGGCGCCGTGGCGAGGAGGTCTTCGCCGAGGTCGTCCTGCCCGAGGAACTGCGCAAGGAGGCCGACCAGTTCGGTATCCACCCCGCGCTGCTGGACGCGGCCCTGCAGGCCGGCACCTTCGTCGCTCCGGCAGACCCGGCGGACGAGGAATCCGGCGAGGCGGTGCTGGCGTTCGCGTGGAACGGGCTCGTTCTGCACGCCGCGGGTGCCGCCGCACTACGCGTACGCGTCGCCCCGGTCGGCCCGGACGCGCTGACGGTCGAGGCCGCCGACGCGACCGGCGGCCTGGTCGTGACGATGGACTCGTTGGTGTCCCGACCGGTGTCCGCCCAGCAGTTGGAGACGGCGGCGGACACGGCGATCGCCGATGCGCTGTTCGGCGTGGAGTGGACCGAGCTGTCCCCGGCCGAGGGCACGGAGCCTGCGCCGTGGTGGGCGCCGGTCACCACGGCCGCCGATGTGGAGGCCCTGGCGGAGAGCGCCGGAGCGCCGGCCGTGGCGGTCCTGGAGGCCGTCGGCGGCGACGGCGAGGACGCCGTACTGGCCCTGTCCTCCCGCGTGCTGGCCGTCCTGCAGGCGTGGATGGCCGGAGCCGGGCTGGAGGAGTCGCAGCTGGTCGTCGTGACGCGCGGCGCGGTTCCCGCCGGTGCCGCGAACGCGGTGACCGACCCGGCCGGTTCGGCGGTGTGGGGTCTGGTGCGCGCCGCCCAGGCCGAGAACCCCGACCGGATCGTCCTGATCGACGCCGACCCCGCCGGCGACGGAGATGTGGAGCCGGTGCTGGGTGCGGTACTGGCCGGCGGCGAGCCGCAGGTCGCGGTCCGCGGCACGACCCTCTCCGTCCCCCGGCTCGTCCGGGCCGGCGGTGAGGCCACCGGTGCTCCCGCGGTCTTCGGGCCCGAGGGCACGGTCCTGGTCACGGGTGCCACCGGCGCGCTGGGCGCTCTCGTGGCCCGTCACCTGGTCACCCGGCACGGCGTACGGAGTCTCGTCCTCGCGAGCCGTCGCGGTCCCGGTGCCGAGGGCGCGGACGACCTGGTCGCCGAGCTCACCGGGCACGGTGCGGCCGTGTCGCTGGTGGCCTGTGACGTGTCCGACCGCGACCAGGTGGAGGCACTGCTGGCATCCGTGCCAGCCGAGCACCGCCTGACCGGAATCGTGCACACCGCGGGTGTCTTCGACGACGGAGTGATCGCGGCACAGACCCCGGAGCGGCTCGCGACGGTGTTCGCGCCGAAGGTGGACGCGGTACGCCACCTCGACGAGCTCACCCGCGGCCTGGACCTCGACGCCTTCATCGTCTACTCGTCCGTCGCGGGCGTGTTCGGCGGTGGCGCCCAGGGCAACTACGCGGCGGCGAACGCCTTCCTCGACGGGCTGATGTCCAGCCGTCGGGCGGCGGGCCTGCCGGGTCTGTCGCTCGCCTGGGGCCTGTGGGAGCGAACCCTCGGCATGGCCGCGAACCTCAGCAGCGTCGACCAGGCGCGTGCGAGCCGTAGCGGCGTGCTGGAGATCACGGCGGACGAGGGCCTGGACCTGTTCGACGCCGGCCTGCACGCGGACCACGCGCTGCTGGTGCCGATCAAGCTGGACCTGCGGACGCTGCGCAGCCAGGCCGGAGCCGGCGGGGGAGTCCCGCACCTGCTGCGCGGCCTGGTACGGGCGGGCCGCCAGGTCGCACGTGCGGCCGCCACCACGGAAGGCGGGCTGGCCGGTCGCCTGGCCGGGCTCACCGCCGCGGAACAGGACACACTGCTCCTCGACGTGGTCCGTGCCCAGGCCGCGGTCGTGCTCGGCCACGCCGGGCCGGAGGGTGTCCGGGCGGAAATGGCGTTCAAGGACGTCGGCTTCGACTCGCTCACCTCGGTGGAACTGCGCAACCGGCTGCGTGAGGCCACCGGTCTCAAACTTCCTGCCACGCTGGTCTTCGACTACCCGACCCCGCTGGCCCTCGCCCGCTACCTGCGCGAGGAGTTCGGTGACGTGGCGCCCGCGCCGGCGGCGCCCGCGGCCGTCGTGGCCGATGCGGGTGAACCGCTCGCGATCGTGGGCATGGCGTGCCGTCTGCCGGGTGGCGTCGCGGGTCCGGAGGACCTGTGGCGCTTGGTGTCCGAAGGCCGGGACGCGGTCTCGCTCTTCCCGGACGACCGCGGCTGGGACCTGGACAGCCTGTTCGACCCGGACCCCGACAGCGCTGGTACCTCGTACACGAGCAAGGGCGGATTCCTCCACGAGGCCGCGCAGTTCGACGCGGGGTTCTTCGGGATCTCGCCGCGTGAGGCGCTGGCGATGGACCCGCAGCAGCGGCTGCTGCTGGAGACCTCCTGGGAAGCACTGGAAGGCGCCGGAATCGACCCGGTCTCGCTGAAGGGCACCGACGTCGGAGTGTTCTCCGGGGTGTCCGGTCAGGGCTACGGGGTCGGTGCGGACGCGCCGGAGCTGGAAGGCTTCGCGGTCACCGGATCGGTGTCGAGTGTGGCGTCGGGCCGGGTGTCGTACGTGCTCGGTCTCGAGGGTCCGGCGGTGACGGTGGACACGGCGTGTTCCTCGTCGCTGGTGGCGATGCACCTGGCGGCGCAGGCGCTGCGGCAGGGCGAGTGCTCGATGGCGCTCGCCGGCGGCGCGATGGTCATGGCCTCGCCCGGCGGCTTCACGGCCTTCTCCCGGCAGCGGGGTCTGGCCGGCGACGGCCGCTGCAAGGCGTACGCGGACGGCGCGGACGGCACGGTGCTGTCCGAGGGCGTCGGCGTGGTGCTGCTCGAGCGGCTGTCGGTGGCGCGTGAGCGTGGCCACCGGGTGCTGGCCGTACTGCGCGGCAGCGCGGTCAACCAGGACGGCGCGTCCAACGGCCTGACCGCCCCGAACGGCCCGTCGCAGCAGCGGGTCATCCGCAAGGCCCTGGACGCCGCGGGGCTCTCCCCGTCCGATGTCGACGTGGTCGAGGGGCACGGAACCGGCACGGCCCTGGGCGACCCGATCGAGGCCCAGGCGCTGCTGGCCACCTACGGGCGGGACCGGGACGCGGAGCAGCCGCTGTGGCTGGGCTCCCTGAAGTCGAACATCGGCCACTCCCAGGCCGCCGCCGGTGTGGCGGGCGTGATCAAGATGGTGCAGGCGCTGCGTCACGGGGTCATGCCTCCCACCCTGCACGTGGAGGAGCCCACGACCCAGGTGGACTGGTCCGAGGGCGCCATCGAGCTGCTGACCGAGGCGCGGGAGTGGCCGCAGAACGGCCGCCCGCGCCGGGCCGCCGTCTCCTCGTTCGGCATCAGCGGGACGAACGCGCACCTGATCCTGGAGGAGGCGCCCGCCGAGTCGGCGGAGTCCCTCTCGGCGGAGCAGGCGCCCGCGGGTGTCGTGCCGTTGGTGGTGTCGGCGCGCAGCGCCGGTTCCCTGGCCGGTCAGGCCGGGCGGTTGGCGGCGCTCGTCGAGGGCGTCCAGGGCCAGCGCGCCGACGGGGTGTCGCTGGCGGACGTGGCCGGGGCGCTGGTGTCGGACCGTACGGTCTTCGGTGAGCGTGCGGTCGTTGTCGCCGACTCGGCCGAGGAAGCCCTGCCGGGACTGCGGGCACTGGCGCGGGGCGAGGACGCTCCCGGCGTCGTGACCGGCAGCGAGGGTGCGGGTGCCCCCGGCAAGGTCGTGTGGGTGTTCCCGGGTCAGGGTTCGCAGTGGGCGGGCATGGGCCGTGAACTGCTCGACGCCTCCCCGGTCTTCGCGGAGCGGATCGCCGAATGCGCGGCTGCTCTGGACCCGTGGGTGGACTGGTCGCTGCTGGCAGTGCTGCGCGGCGAGACCGCCCCCGAGCTCATGGACCGGGTCGACGTCCTCCAGCCGGCGAGCTTCGCGCTGATGGTGGGTCTGGCGGCGGTGTGGTCGTCCGTCGGGGTTGAGCCGGACGCGGTGCTGGGTCACTCGCAGGGTGAGATCGCGGCCGCTTGTGTGGCGGGTGCGCTCTCGCTGGAGGACGCGGCGCGTGTGGTGGCGTTGCGCAGCCAGGCCATTGCCAAGGACCTGGCCGGGCGTGGCGGCATGGCCTCGGTCGCGCTGTCCGAGGACGAGGCCCTCGCACGGATCCAGCCGTGGGCCGACCGTGTCGAGGTCGCGGCCGTCAACGGTCCGTCGTCGGTGGTGATAGCCGGTGACGCGCAGGCGCTGGACGAAGCCTTGGAGGCCCTGTCGGGCGAAGGCGTCCGGGTCCGCCGGGTCGCGGTGGACTACGCCTCGCACACCCGCCACGTCGAAGACATCCGCGAAACGCTCGCCGAAGCACTGGCCGGGGTCATCGCCCTGGAACCGAAGGTGCCGTTCTACTCGACGGTCACCGGTTCGTGGGTCGAGGACGCAGGTGTCCTCGACGGCGGTTACTGGTACCGCAATCTCCGTGGCCAGGTGGGCTTCGGTCCGGCCGTGGCTCACTTGGCCGAGCAGGGTCACGGGGTGTTCGTGGAGGTCAGTGCCCACCCGGTGCTGGTCCAGCCGATCACCGAAACCGTCGACAACAGCGGTACCGATGTCATCGTGACCGGTTCGCTGCGCCGCGAAGACGGCGGCCTGCGACGGCTCCTGGCCTCGATGGCCGAGCTCTTCGTCCGTGGTGTTGCCGTGGACTGGAGCAATGTCCTGCCCGCCGGGGCCACCTCCGCACACGTGGAGCTGCCGACCTACGCCTTCGACCACCAGCACTACTGGCTCCAGCCGGGCGAGTCGGCCACCGACGCCGCCTCCCTGGGACTGGCCGGCGCCGACCACCCGCTGCTGGGTGCCGTCGTACGGCTGCCGCAGTCGGACGGCCTGGTGTTCACCTCGCGGCTCTCGCTGCGCACCCACCCCTGGCTGGCCGACCACGCGATCGGCGGCGTGGTCCTCCTTCCGGGCACCGGACTGCTGGAGCTCGCGGTACGCGCCGGCGACGAGGCCGGATGCGGCGTTCTGGAAGAACTCGTCATCGAGGCACCGCTGGTGGTGCCCGAGCACGGCGGCGTACGCGTCCAGGTCGCGGTCGGCGGACCGGGCGAGAGCGGCTCGCGAACCGTCGAGGTCTACTCGCAGCGCGAGGACGCCGCTCGTGAGGGTGGCGCGGACGCCTGGACGCGGCACGCCACCGGCATGCTCTCGGCATCGGCCCCTGCGGGCGGTACCGGGTTCGACTTCACTGCCTGGCCGCCGGCCGGTGCACAGCCGGTCGAGGCCGGGAACCTCTACTCCGACCTGGTCGCGAGCGGGTTCGACTACGGTCCGGCGTTCCAGGGCGTGCGGGCGGTGTGGCGCCGCGGCGATGAGGTCTTCGCCGAGATCGTCCTGCCCGAGGAGCAGCGCAAGGAAGCCGACAAGTACGGCATCCACCCCGCGCTGCTGGACGCGGCCCTGCAGGCCGGCACCTTCGGTGCCGCGGCGGGCGCGGCCGAGGACGAATCCCGCGAGCCGGTGCTGGCGTTCGCGTGGAACGGGCTCGTGCTGCACGCCGCAGGTGCCTCCGCGCTGCGGGTACGGGTCGCTCCGTGCGGCCCGGACGCGCTGTCGGTCGAGGCGGCCGACGCGACCGGCGCCCTGGTGGTGACGATGGACTCGCTGGTGTCCCGGCCGGTGTCCGTCGAGCAGTTGGATGCCGCGGCAGCGGACGAGAGCCGCTCCTCCATGTTCGGTGTGGAGTGGACCGAGCTGTCCCTGGACGAAGGCCTGGAGCCTTCGCCCTGGTGGGTGCCGGTGAGCCGTGCCGACGATGTGGCGGCCCTGGCCGACGACGCGGCATCGGGTCTCGGAGTGCCGGCGGCGGCGGTCCTGGACGCGGTCGGCGGCGACGGTGAGGACGCCGTACTGGCCCTGTCCTCCCGCGTGCTGGAGGTCGTCCAGGCGTGGCTGGCCGGGACCGGGCTGGAGGATTCGCGGCTGGTCGTCCTGACCCGGGGCGCGGTCCCCGCCGGTGACGGTGCGGTCACCGACCCGGCCGGATCCGCGGTGTGGGGCCTGGTCCGTGCCGCCCAGTCGGAGAACCCCGACCGGATCGTCCTGCTCGACACCGACCCCGCTGCCGACGGCAATGTGGAGCTGGTACTGGGCGCGGTGCTGGCCGGCGGCGAGCCGCAGGTCGCGGTGCGCGGAACGGCCCTCTCCGTCCCCCGGCTCGTCCGGGCCGGCGGTGAGGTCGCGGACGGCTCCGCGGTCTTCGGGCCGGAAGGCACGGTCCTGGTCTCGGGCGCCGGGTCGTTGGGCGCTCTGGCTGCCCGTCACCTGGTCACCCGGCAGGGCGTGCGCCACCTGATGCTGGCCAGCCGGAAGGGTCCGGATGCCGAGGGAGTGGCGGAGCTGGTCGCCGAACTCACCGAGCAGGGTGCCACGGTGTCGGTGGTGGCCTGTGACGTGTCCGACCGCGACCAGGTGGAGGCACTGCTGGCATCCGTGCCGGCCGAGCACCGCCTGACCGGAATCGTGCACACCGCCGGTGTGTTCGACGCCGGAGTGGTCGGGACGCTGACCCCGGAGCGGCTCGCGAAGGTGTACGCGCCGAAGGTGAACGCGGTGCAGCACCTCGACGAGCTGACCCGTGGAATGGACCTCGACGCGTTCATCGTCTACTCCTCCGCGTCGTCAGTCTTTATGGGAGCTGGTAGTGGCGGATACGCCGCGGCGAATGCTTTCCTGGACGGGTTGATGGCCCACCGGCGAGCGGCCGGCCTGCCGGGTCTTTCGCTTGCCTGGGGACCGTGGGATACGGCCACCAACTTGGGGGACACCATCGACGACCTCACCAAGGCTCAGATGAGCCGGCGTGAGGGACGTGGGGGCATTACGGCACTCAAGCCGGCCGAGGGCATGGAGCTGTTCGGCGCGGCCTTGGGCTCCGGGCAGGCACTGCTGGTGCCGGTCAAGCTGGACGTGCGGGGTGCGCGAGCCGATGCGGCGGCCAGTGGCGGAGTTCCGCACCTGCTGCGCGGTCTGGTGCGGGTCGGCCGGCAGCAGGCGCAGGCGGCGGCCACCGGCGACGAGCGCCGACAGCTGTCCGACCGGCTCGCCGGGCTCGGTGCGGCAGAGCAGGAGGCTCTGCTGCTCGACCTGGTCCGTGCTCAGATCGCGGTCGTGCTCGGGCACTCCGGGCTGGACGGTGTGCGGGCGGAGACGGCGTTCAAGGACGCCGGGTTCGACTCGCTCACCTCGGTGGAACTGCGCAACCGGATGCGTGAGGCGACCGGCCTGAAGCTTCCGGCCACGCTGGTCTTCGACTACCCCACGCCGATGGCGCTCGCCCGCCACCTGTGCGACGAGCTCGCGGTCGACAAGGCGTCCCCCGCCGACTCGGTGCTGGCCGGCCTCGCCGGTCTGGACGCGGCCATCGAGTCCGCGGCGTCCGACGAGGAGGCCCGGGACCGGATCGCCGTACGCCTGCGGGAACTGCTGAAGGCAGCCGAGACGGCAGGCGGTTCCACCGGAGCCGCGGGAGCGGCGGACGAGTCCGACCAGGACCTCGAAACGGCCAGCGACGAGGACCTGTTCGCGATCTTCGACCGGCTCGACTGAGCCGGACCGTACGGCCGGGCCCGGGTGGGCCCGGCCGTACGGCCCGCATGACGGTGCGGGGACCGACCACACCACCCACAGCATTCGCACACATCGATTTCCTGGGAGCTGAATTCAGTGGCTGACGAGGTACAACTCCGCGACTACCTCAAGAGGGCCATCGCCGACGCCCGCGATGCCCGCAAGCGGCTGCGCGAGGTCGAGGACCAGGCGCGGGAGCCCATCGCCATCGTCTCCATGGCGTGCCGGTACCCGGGTGGTGTGTCCTCGCCCGAGGACCTGTGGAAGCTGGTGGTCGACGGACGCGACACCGTCTCCGATTTCCCCGACAACCGTCACTGGGACCTGGAGGCTTTGATCGATCCGGATCCCGACAGCGCGGGCACCTCGTACGTCAGCCAGGGCGGCTTCGTCCACGACGCGGGGCTCTTCGACGCGGGGTTCTTCGGTATCTCGCCGCGCGAGGCCCTGGCGATGGACCCGCAGCAGCGGTTGCTGCTGGAGACCTCCTGGGAGGCGCTGGAAAGCGCAGGCGTCGACCCGGCCGCGCTGAAGGGCAGCGACGTCGGCGTGTTCACCGGGGTCTCCAACCAGGGGTACGGGACCGGTGGCGGGTCGGTCGCTCCGGAGCTGGAGGCCTTCGCGGGCGCGGCGACGGCGTCGAGCGTGGCGTCGGGCCGCGTGTCGTACGTGTTCGGATTCGAGGGCCCCGCGGTGTCCGTGGACACCGGATGTTCTTCCTCGCTGGTCGCGATGCATCTGGCCGCCCAGGCGCTACGGCAGGGCGACTGCTCGATGGCGCTGGCCAGCGGTGTGATGGTGATGGCCACGCCCGGCACCTTCATGGCCTTCTCCCGGCAGCGGGGCCTGGCCGGCGACGGACGGTGCAAGGCGTACGCGGACGGCGCGGACGGCATGGGGCTGTCCGAGGGCGTGGGCGTGGTGCTGCTCGAGCGGCTGTCGGTGGCGCGGGAACGCGGGCACCGGGTGCTGGCCGTGCTGCGCGGCAGTGCGCTGAACCAGGACGGCGCTTCCAACGGCCTGACCGCCCCGAACGGCCCCGCGCAGCAGCGGGTGATCCGCAAGGCCCTGGCCAATGCCGGGCTCGCCCCCTCCGATGTGGACGCGGTGGAAGGTCACGGAACCGGGACGACCTTGGGCGACCCGATCGAGGCCCAGGCACTGCTGGCCACCTACGGACGCGGCCGGGATCCCGAGCAGCCGCTCTGGCTGGGTTCGTCGAAGTCGAACCTCGGTCACACGCAGGCCGCCGCGGGTGTGGCGGGTGTGATCAAGATGGTGCAGGCGCTGCGGCACGGGGTGCTCCCGGCGACCCTGCACGTGGACGCGCCCACGCGGCAGGTGGACTGGACCGACGGGGCCATCGAGCTACTGACCGAGGCGCGGGAGTGGCCCCGTAACGGCCGTCCGCGCCGGGTGGGTGTCTCCTCGTTCGGTATCAGCGGGACGAACGCCCACCTGATCCTGGAGGAGGCGCCCGAGGAGTCGGCGCCGGCCGCCGAAGAGGCGGAGCAGTCCGTGACGGCGCACGCCGGGGCGGTGCCGTTGGTGGTGTCGGCCCGGAGTGCCGGTTCCCTGGCCGGTCAGGCCGGGCGGCTGGCGGCGTTCATGGAAGGCGCCGAGGGCGCCGGCGGGGTATCGCCGGCGGACGTGGCCGGGGCGCTGGTGTCGGAGCGTGCGGTCTTCGGTGAGCGTGCGGTCGTCGTGGCCGAGTCGGGCGACGAGGCACTGGCCGGGCTGCGGGCACTGGCGCGCGGCGAGAACGTGCCCGGAGTCGTCACCGGGAGTGCGGTGGGCGCGGCTGCCCCGGGCAAGGTGGTCTGGGTGTTTCCGGGTCAGGGTTCGCAGTGGGCGGGCATGGGCCGTGAACTGCTGGACGCCTCCCCGGTCTTCGCGGAGCGGATCGTGGAGTGCGCGGCGGCTCTGGAGCCGTACGTGGACTGGTCGCTGATCGACGTCCTGCGCGGCGAAACCGAGCCCGAACTCCTCGAGCGCGTCGATGTCCTGCAGCCCGCGAGCTTTGCCGTGATGGTGGGTCTGGCGGCGGTGTGGTCGTCCGTGGGCGTAAAGCCCGATGCGGTGCTGGGGCACTCGCAGGGTGAGATCGCGGCCGCGTGCGTGGCGGGTGCGCTCTCGCTGGAGGACGCGGCGCGTGTGGTGGCGTTGCGCAGCCAGGCCATTGCCAAGGATCTGGCCGGGCGTGGCGGTATGGCCTCGGTCGCGCTGTCCGAGGACGAGGCCGTCGCGCGGATCCAGCCGTGGGCGGACCGCGTGGAGGTCGCGGCCGTCAACGGCCCGTCCTCCGTGGTGATCGCCGGTGACGCCCAGGCGCTGGACGAAGCCTTGGAGGCCCTGTCGGGCGAGGGTGTCCGGGTCCGTCGGGTCGCGGTGGACTACGCCTCGCACACCCGGCACGTGGAGGCGATTCGCGAGGCTCTCGCCGAGACGCTGGGCGGGATCAGCGCTCAGGCGCCGAAGGTGCCGTTCTACTCGACGGTCACCGGTACGTGGGTCGAGGACGCAGGTGTTCTCGACGGCGGTTACTGGTACCGCAATCTCCGTGGCCAGGTGGGCTTCGGTCCCGCCGTGGCTCACTTGGCCGAGCAGGGTCACGGGGTGTTCGTGGAGGTCAGTGCCCACCCGGTGCTGGTCCAGCCGATCACCGAAACCGTCGACAACGCCGGTACCGATGTCGTGGTGACCGGGTCGCTGCGCCGCGAAGACGGCGGCCTGCGACGGCTGCTCGCCTCCATGGCCGAGCTGTTCGTCCGCGGTGTGGCCGTGGACTGGAGCGGTGTCCTGCCGCAGACGGCTGCGCGCGTGGACCTGCCCACCTATGCCTTCGACCACCAGCACTACTGGCTCCAGCCCGGCGAGTCGGCCACCGACGCGGAATCGCTGGGACTCGCCGGCGCCGACCACCCGCTGCTGGGCGCGGCGGTGCAGCTGCCGCAGTCCGACGGACTGGTCTTCACCTCGCGGCTGTCGCTGCGCACGCACCCCTGGCTGGCCGACCACGCGATCGGCGGTGTGGCGATCGTTCCCGGCGCGGCGTACGTCGATCTCGCGGTGCGCGCCGGCGACGAGTTCGGCTTCGGCGCGGTGGAAGAGCTCGTGATCGAGGCCCCGTTGGTGGTGCCCGAGCACGGTGGTGTGCGCGTCCAGGTCGCGGTGGGCGGTCCCGGTGAGGGCGGTGCGCGGACCGTGGAGGTGTACTCGCTGCGCGAGGACGCTGCGGGCGAGGACGTGTGGACGCGGCACGCCACCGGTGTGCTGGCGGAGTCCGTTCAGGCCGGCGGCACCGGTACCGGGTTCGACTTCACCGCCTGGCCGCCGGCCGGTGCGCAGCCGGTCGAGATTGGGGACTTCTACGCCGATCTGCTCGAGCGTGGCTACGCGTACGGTCCGGCCTTCCAGGGGCTGCGGTCGGTGTGGCGTCGTGGCGAGGAGCTCTTCGCCGAGGTCGCCCTGTCCGAGGAACTGCGCAAGGAGGCCGACAAGTTCGGTATCCACCCCGCGCTGCTGGACGCGGCCCTGCAAGCCGGGATGGCCGACGTCGCGGTGGAGGAGTCCGGCGGGCTGCGGCAGCCGCTCGACTGGAACGGTCTGGTGCTGCACGCGGTGGGTGCCTCGGCACTGCGGGTGCGGCTGGCCCCGGTCGGCCCGGACACCCTGTCCGTCGAAGCTGCCGACGAGACCGGCGGCCTCGTGGTGACGCTGGACTCGGTGGAGTCCCGGCCCGTGTCCCTCGGGCAGGGGGACACGACGGCGGCCACGGCGGTCGCCGATTCCCTGTTCGGGGTGGAGTGGACCGACCTGGCCCCGGTCGAGGGGACGCAGACCGCGCCGTGGTGGGTGCCGGTGGCCACGGCCGACGAGGTCGAGGCCCTGGCCGAGAGCGTCGTGCCCACGGCGGCGCTCCTGGAGGCCACGGGCGGCAGCGCCGACGGCGACGACGCGGTACTGGCGTTGACCTCCCGCGTGCTGGGGGTCGTGCAGGCATGGCTGGCCGCGACCGGGCTGGAGGAGTCGCGGCTGGTCGTGGTGACCCGCGGCGCGGTCCCCGCAGGCGACGGCACGGTGACCGACCCGGCCGGATCGGCCGTATGGGGCCTCGTCCGTGCCGCGCAGGTCGAGAACCCCGACCGGATCATCCTGATCGACACGGACCCGGCCGCCGGCGAGGGAGCGGAATCGGTTCTGGGCTCGGTGCTCGCGAGCGGCGAGCCGCAGGTCGCCGTCCGTGGAACCGCCCTCTCCGTACCCCGGCTCGTCCGGGCCGGCGGTGCGATCCCGGATGCTCCCGCGGTGTTCGGAACCGAAGGGACCGTCCTCGTCTCGGGCGCCGGAGCCCTGGGCGCCCTGGTGGCCCGTCACCTGGTCGCCCGGCACGGCGTACGGAGTCTCGTACTGGCCAGCCGGAAGGGCCCGGATGCCGAAGGCATGGCGGACCTGGTCGCCGAACTGGCCGAGCAGGGCGCCGCGGTGTCCGTGGCGGCCTGTGACGTGTCCGACCGCGAACAGGTGAAGTCGCTGCTGGCCTCGGTCCCGGCCGAGCACCCGCTGACCGGTGTCATCCACACCGCGGGTGTGCTGGACGACGGTGTGATCGCGGCGCAGACCCCGGAGCGGCTGGCGAAGGTGTTCGCCCCGAAGGTGGACGCCGTCCGGCACCTCGACGCGCTGACCCGCGGCCTGGACCTCGACACGTTCATCGTGTTCTCGTCCGCCTCGGGCGTCTTCGGATCGGCCGGCCAGGGCAACTACGCGGCGGCGAACGCCTTCCTGGACGGCCTGATGGCCGGCCGCCGCGCCGCGGGCCTGCCCGGACAGTCGCTCGCCTGGGGCCTGTGGGAGCAGGCCACCGCCATGACCGCCCACCTGGGCGGGGCCGACCAGGCGCGGGCAAACCGCGGTGGCGTGCAGGCGATGACGGCGGCGGAGGGCATGGAACTGCTCGATGCGGCTGCCGCGTCCGGGCAGGCGCTGCTGGTGCCGGTCAACCTGGACCTGCGGACACTGCGCACCCAGGCCGCGGCCGGCGCGGGAGTCCCGCACCTGATGCGGGGCCTGGTACGGGCGGGCCGGCAGATCGCCCGGGCCGCGTCCGCCACGGACGGCGGGCTGGTCGGTCGCCTGGCCGGACTCACCACGGCAGAACAGGAAACACTTCTTCTCGACCTGGTGCGTGCTCAGGTCGCGGTCGTGCTCGGCCATGCCGGACCGGAGAACGTCCGGGCGGAAATGGCGTTCAAGGACACCGGGTTCGACTCGCTCACCTCGGTGGAACTGCGCAACCGGCTGCGTGAGGCAACCGGACTCAAGCTCCCGGCCACGCTGGTCTTCGACTACCCCACCCCGCTGACCATCGCGCGCTACCTGCGGGACGAGCTCGGGACCAGCGACGACGTGCTGTCGCGGGTGAACGCGAAGATCGAGGACGTCGAGTCGCTGATCACCGGTCTGCGCCTCGACCAGAAATCCAGTATCGCCCTGCGGCTCCAGGGTTTGGTGGCCAGGTGCAACGGAGTGCTCGAGGCGACGGACGCCTCCACGGTGGCGGAGCAACTGGAATCCGCATCCGCCGATGAAATCTTCGACTTCATCGATGGTGAATTCGGCCTCAACTGAAACCAGTTCATGCTGTGCGGTTCCATCAAACCCTCGTAAGGACCAAAGAATGGCCACGGACGAAAAACTCCTCAAGTACCTCAAGCGCGTCACGACCGAGTTGCACACCTTGCGTCAGCAGGGCTCGCGCCATGCCGACGAGCCGATCGCGATCGTCGGTATGGCGTGCCGGTTCCCGGGTGGTGTGACGGGGCCGGAGGACTTGTGGCGCTTGGTGTCCGAGGGCCGGGACGCGATGTCGTCCTTCCCGGAGGACCGTGGCTGGGACTTGGAGGGTCTCTTCGACCCGGACCCCGATCACGCGGGTACTTCTTACACCGACCAGGGTGGCTTCCTTCAAGGTGCGGGCCTTTTCGACGCGGGATTCTTCGGGATCTCGCCGCGTGAGGCGCTGGTGATGGATCCGCAGCAGCGCTTGCTGCTGGAGACCTCCTGGGAGGCGCTGGAGGGCGCCGGCATCGACCCGGTCTCGCTGAAGGGCACCGATGTCGGGGTGTTCTCCGGGGTGTTCACCCAGGGGTACGGGGCCGGTGTCGGTGCGATCCCGCCGGAGCTGGAGGGCTTCGCGGGTACCGGAGGCGCGTCGAGCGTGGCGTCGGGCCGTGTGTCGTACGTGCTCGGCCTCGAGGGCCCGGCGGTCACCGTGGACACGGCCTGCTCGTCCTCGCTGGTGACGATGCACCTGGCCGCGCAGGCGCTGCGGCAGGGCGAGTGCTCGATGGCGCTCGCCGGCGGCGCGACCGTCATGGCGACGCCCGGTACCTTCGTGGCGTTCTCCCGGCAGCGGGTTCTGGCCGGCGACGGGCGGTGCCGTGCGTTCGCGGACGGCGCGGACGGCACGGGCTGGGCCGAGGGCGTCGGCGTGGTCGTGCTGGAGCGGCTGTCGGTGGCGCGCGAGCGCGGGCACCAGGTGCTGGCGGTGCTGCGGAGCAGTGCCGTGAACCAGGACGGAGCGTCCAACGGACTGACCGCGCCGAACGGCCCCTCGCAGCAGCGGGTCATCCGCAAGGCGCTGGCCACGGCCGGTCTGGTGCCGGCGGACGTGGACGTGGTGGAGGCCCACGGGACCGGTACGGCCCTGGGCGACCCGATCGAGGCGCAGGCCCTCCTGGCCACCTACGGCCAGGGCCGGGACCCGCAGCAGCCGCTGTGGCTGGGCTCCCTGAAGTCGAACATCGGTCACACGCAGGCCGCCGCGGGCGTCGCCGGTGTGATCAAGATGGTGCAGGCGATCCGGCACGGCGTCATGCCCCCCACGCTGCACGTGGAGAAGCCCACGACGCAGGTGGACTGGACCGAGGGCGCGGTGGAGCTGCTGACCGAGGCGCGGGAGTGGCCGCAGAACGGCCGTCCGCGTCGCGCCGGGGTGTCGTCGTTCGGTGTCAGTGGCACGAACGCGCACGTGATCCTGGAGGAAGCGCCGCAGGAGGAGGCGGAGCAGGACACCGCCGGGGCGGCGCCCGCCGGTGCGGTACCGCTGGTGGTGTCGGCGCGGAGCACCGGCGCGCTTGCCGGTCAGGCCGGTCGCCTGGCGTCGTACCTGGAGTCCGCCGCCGGCGAGGTCTCGCTGGCGGGCGTGGCCGGGGCACTGCTGTCGGGCCGTGCGCTGCTGGGTGAGCGTGCCGTGGTCGTGGCCGGATCGGACCAGGAGGCGCTGGCCGGTCTGCGGGCGCTGGAGCGCGGCGAGAAGGCGCCGGGTGTGGTCTGCGGCAGTGCGGCCGGTTCGGGCGCGCCGGGCAAGGCCGTGTGGGTGTTCCCGGGCCAGGGCTCGCAGCGCGTGGGCATGGGCCAGGAGCTGTACGACCGGTATCCGGTGTTCGCGAAGGCGCTGGACGAGGCGTGCGAGCAGCTGGACGCGCGGCTGGCCGGGTGGGTCGACCACCCGGTGCGCGATGTGGTGCTGGGCAAGGTGCCGGGCAGCGCCGAACTCCTCAACCAGACGGTGTTCACGCAGGCCGGCCTGTTCGCGGTGGAAAGCGCGCTGTTCCGGCTGGTGGAGTCGTGGGGCGTGCGCCCGGATGTGGTGATCGGACACTCGGTCGGAGAGATCACGGCCGCCCACGCCGCGGGCGCGTTGTCCTTGCAGGACGCGGCGCGCCTGGTCGCGGCCCGGGGCCGGCTGATGCAGGCTCTGCCGCCGGGCGGGGCCATGGTCGCCGTCGGGGCCGGCGAGGCGGAGGTCGCCGGGCTGCTGGGCCAGGGCGTGGAGATCGCGGCGGTCAACGGCCCGACCTCGGTGGTCCTCTCCGGTGAGGAGGAAGTGGTCCTCGCCGCGGCCGCCCGGCTGAAGGAGCGGGGACACAAGACGAAGCGGCTGGCGGTCTCGCACGCGTTCCATTCGCTGCGGATGGAGCCGATGCTGGCCGCGTTCGCCGCGGAGCTGAGCGGCATCGAGTGGCAGACGCCGGCCATCCCGGTGGTCTCGAACGTGACCGGACGCCTGGCCGAGCCGGGCGAGCTCGCCGACCCGCAGTACTGGGCCGGGCACGTGCGCCGGCCGGTGCGGTTCGCCGAGGGGATCGCGGCCGCGGTGGAGTACGGCGGCACCCTGTTCGTCGAGCTGGGTCCGGGAGCGGCCCTGACCGGCCTGGTGGAGGAGACGGCCACCGCCGCGGACGCCGAGGTGACCTGCGTCGCGGCCCTGCGCGACGGCCGCCCGGAGGAGCAGACACTGCTGACCTCGGTGGCCGAGCTGTTCGTCCGCGGTGCGGCCGTGGACTGGAGCGGAAGCGGTGTGCTGCCGCAGACGGCCGGACCCGCGTGGGCGGACCTGCCGACCTACGCCTTCGACCGCCGGCACTACTGGCTCCCGCCGGCCGGACAGGCCACGGACGCCGCGTCGTTGGGACAGGCGACCGCCGATCACCCGCTGCTGGGCGCCGTGGTGCGGCTGCCGCAGTCGGACGGGCTGGTCTTCACCTCGCGCCTGTCGCTGCGCTCGCACCCCTGGCTGGCCGACCACCGGGTCGGCGGCGTGGTGCTCGTCGCGGGTACCGGACTGGTGGAGCTCGCGGTGCGCGCCGGCGACGAGGTCGGCTGCGGCGTTCTGGAAGAGCTCGTGATCGAGGCGCCGCTGGTGGTCCCCGAGCACGGCGGCGTACGGGTACTGGTCGCAGTCGGCGGCGCGGGTGCGAACGGCTCGCGCACCGTGGACGTGTACTCCCAGCGCGAGGACGTGATCGACGACGGCGCGGACACGTGGGCGCGCCATGCCACCGGCATGCTGTCGGCCACGGCTCAGGCTGGCGGCAGCGGTACCGGGTTCGACTTCACCGCCTGGCCGCCGGCCGGTGCCCAGCCGGTCGAGGTCGGTGAGTTCTACGCCGGTCTGGTCGAGAGCGGTTACGGCTACGGTCCGGTGTTCCAGGGCTTGCGCACGGTGTGGCGGCGCGGCGAGGAACTCTTCGCCGAGGCCTCCCTGCCCGAGGAGCACCACAAGGAGGCCGCCAGGTACGGCATCCACCCCGCGCTGCTGGACGCGGCCCTGCACACCGGCATGTTCGGCGCCGGGACGGGCACGACGGGCGAGGAGCCCGGTCGTCCGGTGCTGCCGTTCGCGTGGAACGGGCTGCGGCTGCACGCCGCGGGTGCCACGGCACTGCGCGTGCGCATGGCGCCGGGCGGGCCTGGCGCCGTGTCGCTGACGGCGGCGGACGAGGCCGGTGGCCTGGTCGTGACGCTGGACTCGCTGGTGTCCCGTCCGGTGTCCGCGGAGCAGTTGGAGACGGCGGCGGACACGGTGACCGCCAACGCGCTGTTCCAGGTGGAGTGGAGCGAGCTGCCCGCGGTGCAGGGCACGCAGCCGGCGCCCTCCTGGGCGGCGGTGTCCACCGACGAGGACGTGGCGGCTCTGGCCGAGGGCGCGGAAGTCCCCGCGGTGGCGCTCCTGGAGGCCGTCGGCGGCGCCGACGGCGAGGACGCGGTACTGGCGTTGACCTCCCGCGTGCTGGGAGTCGTCCAGGCGTGGCTGGCCGCGGCCGGGCTGGAGGAGTCGCAGCTGGTCGTGGTGACCCGCGGCGCGGTCCCCGCCGGTGACGGCACGCTGAGCGACCCGGCCGGATCCGCGGTGTGGGGTCTCGTGCGCGCCGCCCAGGCCGAGAACCCCGACCGGATCGTCCTGATCGACGCCGACCCCGCCGGCGACGGCGTTGTGGCGCCGGTACTGGGTGCGGTGCTCGCGAGCGGCGAGCCTCAGGTCGCGGTCCGCGGCACGGTGCTGTCGGTTCCCCGCCTCGCCCGCACGGCCGCCCAGACCCCGGACGCTCCCGCGGTGCTCGGGCCGGCCGGCACGGTCCTGGTCACGGGCGCCGGGTCGTTGGGTGCTCTCGTGGCCCGTCACCTGGTCGCGCGGCACGGCGTACGGAGCCTGGTACTGGCCAGCCGTCGCGGTGCGCAGGCCGAGGGCATGGCGGACCTGGTCGCCGAGCTGACCGAGCAGGGTGCCGCGGTGTCGGTGGCGGCCTGTGACGTGTCCGACCGCGAACAGGTGAAGTCGCTGCTGGCCTCGGTCCCGGCCGAGCACCCGCTGACCGGTGTGGTGCACACCGCGGGTGTGCTGGACGACGGTGTGATCGCGGCGCAGACCCCGGAGCGGCTGGCGAAGGTGTTCG
Source organism: Streptomyces sp. cmx-11-4 (assembly GCA_049998195.1). GTDB lineage: Bacteria > Actinomycetota > Actinomycetes > Streptomycetales > Streptomycetaceae > Streptomyces. The sequence continues at coordinate 256,461 of JAEBET010000007.1, read as the reverse complement.
CCCCGAAGGTGGACGCCGTCCGGCACCTCGACGAGCTGACCCGCGGCCTGGACCTCGACGCGTTCGTCGTCTTCTCGTCCGCCTCGGGCGTCTTCGGATCGGCCGGCCAGGGCAACTACGGCGCGGCGAACGCCTTCCTGGACGGGCTGGTGGCCGGCCGTCGCGCCGCGGGCCTGCCGGGTCTGTCACTGGCCTGGGGCCTGTGGGAGCAGATCAACGGCATGACTGCCCACCTCAGCGGCGCCGACCAGGCGCGTATGAACCGCGGTGGCGTGCAGGCGATATCCGCCGTCGAGGGCATGGAACTGTTCGATGCCGCTGTGGCGTCCGGGCAGGCGCTGGTCGTGCCCGTCAAGCTGGACCTGCGCAGTGTGCGGGCCGACGCGGCGGCCGGCGCGGGAGTGCCGCCCCTGATGCGGGGCCTGGTACGCGCGGGCCGGCAGCAGGCACGCGCGGCGTCCGCCGGGGACGGCGGGCTGGTCCGCCGCCTTGCCGGGCTCGGCGCGGCAGAGCAGGAGGCACTGCTCCTCGATCTGGTGCGTGCGCAGGTCGCACTCGTGCTCGGGCACACCGGGCCGGGCGGTGTCGGGGCGGAGACGGCGTTCAAGGACGCCGGGTTCGACTCCCTCATCTCGGTGGAACTGCGCAACCGACTGCGCGAGGAGACCGGTCTCAAGCTTCCGGCCACGCTGGTCTTCGACTACCCGACCCCGCTGGCGCTCGCCCGCTACCTGCGCGACGAGCTCGGAGACACGGTGGCCGAGGCCCCCGCCCGGGCGGTGGCCGTCGTCGCGGATCCCGACGAGCCGATCGCGATCGTCGGAATGGCGTGCCGCCTGCCGGGCGGTGTGACGGATCCCGAGGGTCTGTGGCGGTTGGTGTCCGAGGGCCGTGAGGGCATGTCGGACTTCCCGGACGACCGTGGCTGGGACCTGGACGACCTGTTCGACTCGGACCCCGAGAGCACGGGTACCTCGTACACCTCTCAGGGCGGCTTCCTGCGCGGGGCGGGGCTCTTCGACCCGGTGTTCTTCGGGATCTCGCCGCGCGAGGCGCTGGCGATGGACCCCCAGCAGCGGGTGCTGCTGGAGACCTCCTGGGAGGCCATGGAGCAGGCCGGGATCGACCCGGCCTCACTGAAGGGCACCGACGTCGGCGTGTTCTCCGGCGTGTCCAGCCAGGGCTACGGGGCCGGCGCCGGCGAGGCGCCGGAGCTGGAGGGCTTCGCGGCCACGGCGTCCGCGGCGAGCGTGGCGTCCGGCCGTGTGTCGTACGTGTTCGGTTTCGAGGGCCCGGCGGTCACCATCGACACCGCCTGTTCGTCCTCGCTGGTGGCGATGCACCTGGCGGCGCAGTCGCTACGGCAGGGCGAGTGCTCCATGGCGCTCGCCGGCGGCGCGACGGTGATGGCGTCCCCCGGCACCTTCGTCGAGTTCTCCCGGCAGCGGGGCCTGGCCGCCGACGGGCGCTGCAAGTCCTACGCCGACGGCGCCGACGGCACCGGCTGGGCCGAGGGCGTGGGCATCGTGGCCTTGGAGCGGCTGTCGGTGGCGCGTGAGCGCGGGCACCGGGTGCTGGCGGTGCTGCGCGGCAGCGCGGTCAACCAGGACGGTGCGTCCAACGGCCTGACCGCGCCGAACGGCCCGTCGCAGCAGCGGGTCATCCGCAGGGCGCTGGACAGTGCGGGCCTCTCCCCGTCCGATGTCGACGTGGTCGAGGGACACGGAACCGGTACGCCTCTGGGCGACCCGATCGAGGCCCAGGCCCTCCTGGCCACCTACGGGCGGGGCCGCGACCCGGAGCAGCCGCTGTGGCTGGGTTCGCTCAAGTCGAACATCGGCCACTCCCAGGCAGCCGCCGGTGTGGCCAGTGTGATCAAGATGGTGCAGGCGCTGCGTCACGGGGTCATGCCCCCGACGCTGCACGTGGACGAGCCCACGAGCGAGGTGGACTGGACGGCGGGTGCCGTCGAGCTCCTGACCGAGGCACGGGAGTGGCCGCAGAACGGCCGTCCGCGCCGGGCGGGCGTGTCCTCGTTCGGTATCAGCGGAACGAACGCGCACCTGATCCTGGAGGAGGCGCCGGCGCAGGCGGCGGAAACCGTCACCGAAGAGCAGGCGCCCGCTGGTGTGGTGCCGTTGGTGGTCTCCGCGCGCAATGCCGGCTCGCTCTCGCGTCAGGCCGGGCGGCTCGCGGAATTCGTCGAGGGCGCCGAGGGGGTGTCGCCGGCGGACGTGGCCGGGGCGCTCGTGTCGGGCCGTGCGGTCTTCGGTGAGCGGGCGGTCGTCCTGGCCGACTCGGATCAGGAAGCGCTGGCCGGCCTGCAGGCCCTGGCCCGGGGCGAGAGCGCGGCCGGAGTCGTCTCCGGCAGTGCCGGTTCGGGTGCGCCGGGCAAGGTCGTGTGGGTGTTCCCGGGTCAGGGTGCGCAGTGGGCGGGCATGGGCCGTGAACTGCTCGACTCCTCCCCGGTCTTCGCCGAGCGGATCGCGCAGTGCGCCGCCGCGCTGGAGCCGTGGGTCGACTGGTCGCTGATCGACGTCCTGCGCGGCGAGAGCGCCCCCGAGCTCATCGAGCGGGTCGACGTCCTGCAGCCGGCCAGCTTCGCCGTGATGGTGGGTCTGGCGGCCGTGTGGTCGTCCGTGGGCGTCAAGCCGGACGCCGTGCTCGGCCACTCCCAGGGTGAGATCGCCGCCGCCTGCGTGTCGGGTGCGCTCTCGCTGCAGGACGCGGCCCGCGTGGTGGCCCTGCGCAGCCAGGTGATCGCGTCGGAGCTGGCGGGCCGTGGCGGTATGGCCTCGGTCGCGCTGAGCGAGGAAGAGGCGGTCACGCGGATCCAGCCGTGGGCCGATCGCGTGGAGGTCGCGGCCGTCAACGGCCCGTCCTCCGTGGTGATCGCCGGTGACGCGCAGGCGCTGGACGAGGCGCTGGAAGCCTTGTCGGGCGAGGGTGTCCGGGTGCGTCGGGTCGCGGTGGACTATGCCTCGCACACCCGGCACGTGGAGGACATCCGCGACGCGCTCGCCGAGGAGCTGGCCGGGGTCGGGGCGCAGGCGCCGAACGTGCCGTTCTACTCGACGGTGACCGGCACGTGGGTCGAGGACGCACATGTCCTCGACGGCGACTACTGGTACCGCAACCTGCGTGCGCGGGTGGGCTTCGGCCCGGCCGTGGCCGACCTCCTGGGTCAGGGCCACGGGGTGTTCGTGGAGGTCAGTGCCCACCCGGTGCTGGTCCAGCCGATCACCGAGACCGTCGACAGCACCGACACCCAGGCGGTCGTGACGGGCTCCCTGCGGCGCGAGGACGGCGGTCTGCGACGGTTCCTCGCCTCGATGGCCGAGCTGTTCGTCCACGGTGTGGCCGTGGACTGGAACGCCGTGCTCCCGCGGACGGCGACGACCCGGCGCGTGGACCTGCCGACGTACGCCTTCGACCACCAGCACTACTGGCTGCGGCCGGCCGGGCAGCCGACCGACGCGACCTCGCTGGGCCTTGCCGGGGCCGATCACCCCATGCTGGGCGCCGTGGTGCAGCTGCCGCATTCCGACGGCTTCATCTTCACCTCGCGCCTGTCGCTGCGCACGCACCCCTGGCTGGCCGATCACCGGGTCCGCGGCGTGGTGCTCGTACCGGGCACCGGTCTGGTGGAGCTCGCGGTGCGCGCCGGGGACGAGGCCGGATGCGGCGTCCTGGAAGAGCTCGTGATCGAGGCGCCGCTGGTGGTGCCCGAGCACGGCGGCGTACGCGTCCAGGTCGTGGTCGGCGGACCGCGTGAGAACGGCTCCCGCACGGTGGACGTGTACTCCCAGCGCGAGGACGCCACGGGCGAGGGCGGCACGGATACGTGGACCCGGCACGCCACCGGCATGCTGGCCGTCACGGTGCGGGCGAACGCGGGCGCCACCGCGTTCGACTTCGCGGCCTGGCCGCCGGCCGGCGCGAAGCAGGTGGACGTCAGCAGTGGCTACGGTCAGCTCGCCGAGGTCGGGTACGGCTACGGTCCGGCCTTCAAGGGTGTGCGGGCGGTGTGGCGGCGCGGTGAGGAACTCTTCGCCGAGGTCGCCCTGCCCGAGGAGCACCGCAAGGAAGCCGGCAGGTTCGGCATCCACCCCGCGCTGCTCGACGCGGCCCTCCACTCGGCCATGCTGACCGCCGCCGCGGCCGAGGCCGATGGCGCCGTCGAAGACGGCGAAGGGGACGGCCAGGAGCTGCAGCTGCCGTTCGCGTGGAACGGGCTGGAGCTGTACGCGGCCGGTGCCTCGGTGTTGCGCGTGCGGATCGCACGCAACGAGGACGACGCGATGTCGTTCCAGGCGGCGGACGAGAGCGGCGGCCTGGTCGTGACGATGGACTCGCTGGTGGGCCGCGTGGTGTCCCCCGAGCAGCTGGAGACGGCCGCCGGCACGCCGGGTGCCGACGCGCTGTTCCAGGTGAACTGGAACGAGCTGCCCCTGACCCAGGGGACGGAGTCCGCGCCGTCATGGGTGGGGGTGGCCACCGCCGAACAGGTGGCGACGCTGGCCGACGACGTGGAATCGGGCGCGCAGGCCCCGGCGATGGCGGTCATGGAAGCCGTCGGCGGCAGCGCCGAGGACGCCGACGCGGTGCTGGGTCTGGCCAGCCAGGTGCTGGAGGTCGTGCAGTGCTGGCTGGCCGGGACCGGGCTGGAGGAGTCGCGGCTGGTGGTCGCGACCCGGGGCGCGGTACCCGCCGGCGGTGAGGGCACGGTGTCCGACCCGGCCGGAGCGGCCGTGTGGGGTCTGGTGCGTGCCGCGCAGGCGGAGAACCCCGACCGGATCATCCTGCTCGACACCGACCCCGCCGCCGAAGGCCATGTGGAACAGACGCTGGCAGCGGTACTGGCCAGCGGCGAGCCGCAGGTCGCGGTACGCGGAACGACCCTCTCCGTCCCCCGGCTCGCCCGGGTCGCCGGTCAGGGTCCGGATGTTCCCGCGGTGTTCGGGCCGGAGGGCACCGTCCTCGTCTCGGGCGCCGGTTCGCTGGGCGGCCTGGTGGCCCGGCACCTGGTCTCGCGGCACGGCGTACGGCACCTGATGCTGGCCAGCCGTCGGGGTCCGGACGCCGAGGGCATGGCGGACCTGGTCGCGGAGCTGACCGGGCAGGGCGCCGCGGTGTCGGTGGTGGCCTGCGACGTGTCGGACCGCGCCCAGGTGGAGGCACTGCTGGCCTCCGTGCCGGCGGAGCACCGGCTGACCGGTGTCGTGCACACCGCGGGTGTGACCGACGACGGCGTGATCGGGATGCTGACCCCGGAGCGGCTGGCGAGGGTGTTCGCACCCAAGGTGGACGCGGTGAGGCACCTCGACGAGCTGACCCGGGGCCTGGACCTCGACGCCTTCGTCGTCTACTCGTCCGTCTCGGCGGTCTTCATGGGCGCCGGCAGCGGTAGCTACGCGGCGGCGAACGCCTTCCTGGACGGCCTGATGGCCGACCGACGGGCGGCGGGCCTGCCGGGTCTCTCGCTGGCCTGGGGCCTGTGGGAGCAGAGCAACGGCATGGCGGAGCACATCGACGACCTCACCCGGAACCGGATGAACCGGCGAGGCGGCCTGCTGCCGATCACCCCGGTGGAGGGCATGGAACTGTTCGACGCCGCCGTGGGCACCGCTCACGCGCTGCTGGTGCCGGTCAAGCTGGACCTGCGGACGCTGCGCACGCAGGCCGCGGCCGGCGGGGGAGTCCCCCACCTGCTGCGCGGCCTGATACGGGCGGGCCGGCAGCAGGTGCAGGCCGCGGACGCGAGCGAGGATCCGCGCCGGCTGTCCGAGCGGCTGGCCGGACTGTCCGCCGCCGATCAGACGAAGGTGCTGCTCGACCTGGTGCGGGCCCAGGTGGCCGCCGTTCTGGGCTACAGCCCGACGTACCACTTCGACGCGGACCAGGGGCTGTTCGAGATCGGCTTCGACTCCCTGACCGCCATCGAGCTCCGCAACCGGCTGCGCAACATCACCGAGACGAAGCTCTCTCCCAACCTCGTCTTCGACTACCCGACGCCAGGACTGCTCGCCGGTTACCTGCACGAGCTGATGTGCGGCGACGAGGCCGCACGTCCCGCAGCGATCTCCGTCTGAAAGAAGGTGACGACATGTTCGACGTAGACAGGTACCTGCAGCGCATCGGCTGTGACGGAGAGACCGGTGTGGACATCGGTACGTTGCGCAAGCTGCACAAGAGCCACCTCATGGCGCTGCCGTACAACAGCTTCGCCTATGACCTCGGTGACGGCATCGACATCGTCGACCTCGACGAGGACGCCATGTTCGAGAAGACCATCATCAACGGTCAGGGCGGCGCGTGTTACCACCTGAACCGGATGTTCTTCAGGCTCCTGCGCGAGCTGGGCTACGACGTCACGCTGATCGCCGGCAGCACCGCCACCGGCTGGGAGACCTTCGGGCTCGGCGTGGAGCACATGTTCAACCGGGTTTGCCTGGACGGTGACGAATGGCTCGTGGACGTCGGCTACCCGGGCCCCTCGTACATGGAGCCGCTGCTGGTCACCGACGTGGTGCAGTCCCAGTACGGCAGCCAGTTCCGGCTGGTCGACCACGGATCGGAGATCGCCCTGCAGCGCCGGGGAGCGGTCACCCGGTGGAGCGTCGTCTACACCTTCACGATGACCGCCCGGGAATGGCACGACTGGAAGGAACTGGAGGACTGCTTCCGGGGGATCCTCTCCAATCCGGAACGGCACGACGACAAGGAGGTGCTGTGCGGCCGCACTTTCGAGAACGGTCAGGTCGTGATGAAGCAGCGCCGCTACCTGACGGTCCGTGACGGCCGGGAACAGGTACGCACGATCATGGATGACGACGAGCACCGGACGCTGATCGCCAGCATCGTGTCCGGCCCGCTCAGCTGATTTTTTTCGCACTCCCACCCCCCACGCGTAACACCGCTCATCCCGAATGCAATTCGAACGAGTCGGCACACGAAAGGGAGACCAATGGAAAGAGAAACGGCTGACGTAATCGTGATTGGCGCAGGACCGGCCGGCGCGGTGAGCGCCCTGGTCCTCGCCCGGCAGGGCCACAACGTGGTGCTGCTGGAGAAGGACGAGTTCCCCCGATTCCACATAGGCGAGTCCCTGCTGCCTTACATGATGGGCCTGTTCGACCAGATCGGGCTGCGCGAGGCGGTGGAGGCGCAGGGCTACGTCCCCAAGTTCGGGGGCGAGTTCATCGACCCGACCGAGACGAAGTTCTTCGAGGGTGTCTTCCGTGCGGACTTCACCAAGCAGGGTGAAGGGCGGCACCTCAGCGCCTTCCAGGTCGAGCGCGCCCGGTTCGACAAGATGCTCACCGAGCAGGCCGAGGCGGCCGGGGCGAAGGTCCTGTTCGGGGCCAACGTGACCGAGCTGCTCGTGGACGGCGACCGGATGGTCGGCGTCCGCTACGAGCGGGAGGGCCGGGGCCACGAGGTGCGTTCGGCCTACGTGGTCGACGCGAGCGGCCGCGCGGGCCGGATCGCCCACCGCTTCGGGCTGCGCAAGACCCTCGAGAAGCTCCGTATGGTGGCGGTGTTCCGGCACTACGAAGGACTCGACGAGAGCCACAACCCCGGTGTCGAGGGCGACATCCAGGTCGGCGCTCACGACGACGGCTGGGTCTGGGCGATCCCGCTGTCCAAGGACGCCATCAGCGTGGGCACGGTCATGCCGCGCGACGTGCTGCGTGCGACGACGCCCGAGAAGGCGTTCGAGGAGCACGTGGCGAGGATCCCGAGGATCACCGCGCGCCTGACCGGAACCAGCCCCACCACGGACCTCAGGGTCGAGACCGACTACTGCTACCACTCGGACACGGTCACCGGGTCCGGCTGGCTCATGGTCGGGGACGCCGGCTGTTTCGGCGACCCGATGTTCTCCGGCGGCGTGCTGGTGGCGACGGCCACCGCCGTCCGTGCGGCCGAGACGATCGGGTCGGCGCTGGCCGACCCGGCGGCGGAGCGCCGCCTGTTCGACACGTATTCCAACTACTTCAAGACGGGCTACGACACGTACATCCGCCTCATCCACGCCTACTACGAGGGCGAGCTGGTGTCGGTTGCCGCCGACGCCGCCCGCTCGACGCGGCGCGAGGCCCTGGAGAAGTACGTGATCCGGCTCATCGGCGGCGACTTCTGGAGTGAGCACAACCCCATGGCACAGGAAATGCGGCGGCGGACGGAGTGGGACACGTTCGCCCCGTTCAAGCGGGTGTACGGCTGCCCGGCCTATCCCCAGCTGGACGAATTCGACCGTAAGGAGCGGGCCGCGGCGCGCGTGTACAGGGCGACGGCGGGTCGGTAGAACGTGATGGCTTCCATTCCTCTGCGTCTCAGAGACCATGCGTACGACGTCCTCATCGGCCCGGGGGTGCGTACGTCGCTCGCCGCGATCATCCAACGGCTGGGCGCCAGACGGGCCGTCGTGGTGTCGGCCCGCCCGGAGGAATGGGTGCCCGACACCGGTGTGGAAACCTTGCTGGTGCCCGCCCGGGACGGCGAGCAGGACAAGACCCTCGCCACCGTGGAGGCGCTGTGCGGCGAGTTCGTACGGTTCGGGCTCACCAGGTCCGACGTCGTCGTCTCCTGCGGCGGCGGCACGACCACCGACGTCGTCGGCCTGGCGGCAGCGCTCTACCACCGCGGCGTCCCCGTCATCCACCTCCCGACGACGCTGCTCGCCCAGGTGGACGCCAGCGTCGGCGGGAAGACGGCGGTGAACCTGCCGGCCGGCAAGAACCTGGTCGGTGCGTACTGGCAGCCCAGCGCGGTGCTGTGCGATACGGACTACCTGTCGACCCTGCCGCGCCGGGAGATGCTGAACGGCCTCGGCGAGATCGCCCGCTGCCACTTCATCGGCGCGGCGGACCTGCGCGGGCTGTCGCTGGAAGAGCAGATCACCGCCGGCGTGACCCTCAAGGCCGGCATCGTGGAGCGGGACGAGCGCGACACCGGACTGCGGCACGTGCTCAACTACGGCCACACGCTCGGCCATGCGCTGGAGAAGGCCACCGACTTCGCGCTGCGCCACGGCGAGGGGGTGGCCATCGGGACGGTCTTCGCGGGCCGGCTCGCCGGCGCCCTGGGCCGTATCGACCAGGCGCGGGAGGACGAACACCTGGACGTCGTCCGGCACTACGGCCTCCCCACCGCCCTGCCGGCCGAGGCCGAGACCGCGGTCCTGATGGACCTGATGCGGCACGACAAGAAGGCGATGACCGGACTCGGCTTCGTTCTGGACGGCCCGAAGGGCGCGGAACTGGTGAGCGACGTGCCCCACGAGGTGGTCGCGCGGGTCCTGGACCGGATGCCCCGGGCACGGATGGCCGACCTCGTCGGCGACGCCGTGCTCGGAGCCTCCACGACCGATGTGGTTTGACATGAAGCTTGTAACCCAGTGGCCGGCCGATCTCGACGGACCGGCCGGCCCCGCCCCAGTGGTGGACCACCTGCTGTTCGACAGGCTGGAGGCGGCGCTGGCCCGGCCGGCCGCGCAGCAACCGGTGTGGCGGGACCCTGGGCGGGCCAGGGACGCGGTGGAACTGCTGAGCCGCTCCCGGCCGATCGTCGCGCCTGCCGAGACGGCACGGCTGAGCACGCGGCTCGCCGCGGTCGCGCGCGGCGAGGCGTTCCTGCTCCAGGGCGGTGACTGCGCCGAGACCTTCGCCGGGAACACCGAAGCCCATGTGCGGGGCAACCTGCGGACGCTCGTGGACATGGCCGCCGTGCTCGCGGGCGGCACGGGGCTGCCCGTCGTCAAGATCGCCCGGATGGCCGGCCAGTACGCCAAGCCCCGTTCCCAGCCCGTCGACGCCCTGGGACTGCCCGTCTACCGCGGCGACCTGGTCAACTCCGTCGAGCCCACGCTCACGGCCCGGACGGCCGATCCCCACCGGATGCTGCGGGCCCACGCCGACGCGGCACGCACGATGGCCCTGGTCCGTTCGTTCCACGACGTCCACGTCAGCCACGAGGCACTCCTGCTCGACTACGAGAAGTCCTCGTTGCGGGTGGACACGGCGGGGCCCGAGCCCCGGCTGTCCAGCGGGCTGGGGCACTTCCTGTGGATCGGCGAGCGCACCCGTCAGCTCGACGGCGCGCACATCGCGTTCGCGGAACTCCTGTCCAACCCGATCGGCCTCAAGATCGGTCCGGGCACGACCCCGGAGACGGCCGTCGAATACGTGCGACGGCTCGACCCGCACCGGGAACCCGGGCGACTGACGCTCATCAGCCGCATGGGGCACACCCAGGTCCGGGACGTGCTGCCGCCGATCGTGGAGAAGGTCACCGCCACCGGTCACCAGGTGATCTGGCAGTGCGATCCGATGCACGGCAACACCCACACGTCGGCGAACGGGTACAAGACGCGCGACGTGCTGCGCATAGCCGACGAGATCGCCGGGTTCTTCGAAGTCCACCGTCGGCTGGGCACCCACCCCGGCGGCATCCACGTCGAAGTGACGGGTGACGACGTCACCGAATGCGTCGGCGGGGCAGTGGCCGAAGCCGACCTGCCGGCCCGCTACCACACGGCCTGCGACCCCCGCCTCAACGCGGAACAGTCGAGGGAACTCGCCTTCCGCGTCGCCGAAATGGCGACGGCCGGCGTCGCCGGGGCAGCGCTGCGATGACCGGACTGCCACCCGCCCTCCCCATCACCGGCACCACCCGCCTGTATGCCGTGCTGGGGCATCCCATCGCCCAGGTCCAGGCACCCACGCTGATGAATCCGATCTTCGCGCGCCTGCGGATCGACGCGGTGGTCGTCCCCGTGCACGCCCGGCCGGAGAACCTCGAGCAGGTCGTGCGCGGGCTCCAGCGGATGGACAACCTCGACGGCATGTTCATCACGGTGCCCCACAAGGTCGCCGTCCCCCGGCTGGCCGACCGGTGCGGCCCGACCGTGGACATCGTCGGCAGCGCGAACGTGCTGCGCCGGGAGGCCGACGGCGGCTGGCTCGCCGAGAACTTCGACGGGTCGGGCTTCGTGGCAGGACTCGTCGGGGCCGGCCACGACCCCGGCGGCAGACGGGCGGCGCTCGTCGGCGCGGGTGGGGCGGGCAGTGCCATCGCCGCGGCGCTCCTGACGGCCGGTGTCGACCGGCTGGGGGTGTACGACTGGGACCCCGAGAAGCTCGACGCGCTCGTCGCCCGCCTCGAGGCGCGCTGGCCGGGCCGGGTGTCCGCCCTGGACGGACCGCGCCTGCGCGGCGTCGACCTCGCCGTGAACGCGACACCGCTCGGAATGCACGCAGGAGATCCGCTGCCGTTCCCCCTGGACTCCCTGCCGCCGGACTGCGTGGTGGCCGACATCGTCATGAAACCCCGTGAGACGAGGCTCCTGCGTCAAGCGGCCGCACAGGGACACCGGATCCATCACGGCATTCACATGCTCGAGGGGCAACTGAATTCCTATCGAGTCTTCTTCGATCTGCACTGAATTCTCCGCGAGACCACCGAATCTGGGGATGCGGAGTCGCAGCCGGAAGCTCTACATTGGACCGGTAATTCAGCTCTTTCTGACTGCACATGACGCTGCACGGGGCGGAGTGTGCGCCTCTTCCGCGAACTCGACGGAAAGTGCTCGTGCGCGCGTCTTTCTCTGTGGCACGCTGCCCCGCCCGCTTCGCACCTCGCGTCGAGTCAGATCCATTACTTGGAGAAACATGAACGTGCGACAGGCGCCGGAATTCCCCCAGTGGCCGCAGTATGACGAGAGTGAGCGGGAAGGGCTCATCCGTGCACTCGAGCAGGGCCAGTGGTGGCGGATGGGCGGGACCGAAGTCGACTCCTTCGAGCAGGAGTTCGCCGAGCACCACGGCGCCGCCCACGCCCTCGCGGTCACGAACGGAACCCACGCACTGGAACTCGCCCTCCAGGTCATGGGCGTCGGCCCGGGCTCCGAAGTCATCGTCCCGGCCTTCACCTTCATCTCGTCCTCCCAGGCGGCGCAGCGGCTCGGTGCCGTCGCGGTCCCGGTGGACGTCGACCCGGACACCTACTCCATCGACGCGGCCGCGGCCGCCGCCGCCGTGACCTCGCGCACCCGGGCGATCATGCCGGTGCACATGGCGGGCTTCCTCGCCGACATGGACGCGCTGGCCGAGCTCTCCGCCGACACGGGCGTCCCGCTGCTCCAGGACGCCGCCCACGCCCACGGCGCCCGCTGGCAGGGCAAGCGGGTCGGCGAGCTCGGCTCGGTCGCCGCGTTCAGCTTCCAGAACGGCAAGCTGATGACCGCCGGAGAGGGCGGCGCCGTCCTGTTCCCGGACTCGGAGATGTACGAGAACGCGTTCCTGCGGCACAGCTGCGGACGGCCCCGCACCGACCGCCGGTACCGTCACGCGATCGCCGGCTCCAACCTGCGCCTGAACGAGTTCTCGGCCGCGGTCCTGCGGTCCCAGCTGCGCCGCCTGGACGAGCAGATCGCGACGCGCCACGAGCGCTGGGGCGTGCTCTCCAAACTGCTCGAGGCGATCGACGGAGTGGTCCCGCAGCGCGGCGACGAGCGCACCGACGTCCCCTCGCACTACATGGCGATGTTCCGGGTGCCCGGCATGGGCGAGGACGACCGCAACGCCCTGGTCGACCGGCTCGTGGAGGCCGGCCTGCCGGCGTTCGCGGGATTCCGCGCCATCTACCGCACCGACGCCTTCTGGGAGATCGGCGCGCCCGACGCGACCCCGGACGAGCTCGCGGAGCGCTGCCCCAACTCGGAGGCCATCAGCCAGGACTGCATCTGGCTGCACCACCGCACGCTGCTCGCCACCGAGGAAGACATGCACCGGACCGCCGAGATCATCGCCCATGCGGTGAGCACCGCATGAGCGTCCGGGTGGCCATCGTCGGACTCGGCTGGGCGGGGCGGGAGCTGTGGCTCCCCCTGCTCCGCGAGCACGCCGACTTCGACGTGGTGGCCGTCACCGACACCGAACCGGCGGCGCGCGCGGCCTTCGACAGCACGCTGGGCATTCCCGTCCACGCGACGGTGGACGCGCTCGACCCCCGGTCCGTCGACCTCGCCGTGGTCGCCGTACCCAACTTCCTGCACGCCCAGGTGGCCGCCTCCCTGCTCGGCAAGGGCATCTCCGTCTTCCTGGAGAAGCCGGTGTGCCTGACTTCCGACGAGGCCGACCTGCTGGCCGCCGCCGAACGCAGCGGCGGCGCCATGCTGCTGGCCGGCAGCGCGGCCCCGTACCGCAGCGATGTGGGTGCCCTGGCCCGCCTGGTGCCGGACCTGGGTCACATCCGGCACGTCGACCTGTCGTGGGTCAGGGCGCGCGGCATCCCCAAGGCCGGCGGCTGGTTCACCCAGCGCAGCAAGGCCGGCGGCGGTGTGCTGTTCGACCTCGGATGGCACCTGCTCGACACGCTCGCCTCCCTGCTCGGGCCGTCCCGCTTCACCCAGGTCGTCGGCGTCACGGCGAGCGACTTCGTGAACATCGGTTCCTGGAGCGCCGCCTGGCGGCAGGACCAGCCCGCGGCCGACTCCGGCGGCGACGTCGAGGACACCGCCCGGGGCTTCTTCGTCCGCGAGGACGGCGTCTCCGTCGCCCTGCACGCCAGCTGGGCCTCGCACGAGGCGCGCGACGTGTCCACGATCCAGGTCGTGGGCAGCGCCGGCAGCGCCGAGCTGCGGTGCACCTTCGGCTTCAGCCCCAACCGCCAGCCCCAGTCGGTGCTGACGCTGACCCGGGAAGGCGCCACCACGGCCGTCCCGGTGCCGGACGAGCCGATCGGCAACGAGTACCGGCGGCAGCTGGACGGCCTCGCCGGGATCCTGGGCGATCCGCGCAACCGCGGCAGGTCCATCGGCGAGGCCCGTACGACGGTCCGCGTCATCGAGGACTTCTACGCGTCGGCCCGCTCCGTGCGCGCCCGGCACGCTGTGCCCGCCTACCAGTAGACGGCGCGCAAAGCCGGTGGACCACCGGTTCCAAGAGAACGAGCAGACGTACGGAATGGGCATCACATGACAGTGACAACGGTACGGATACCCCCGGCGCAGACACTGCCGTCGGTCAGGCGCGCCGTGATCTTCGACCTCGACGGGGTCATCGTCGACAGCTTCGCGGTGATGGAAGAGGCGTTCGCCATCGCCTACAAGGAGACCGTCGGCGAGGGCCCGGCGCCCTTCGAGGAGTACCGGCGCCACCAGGGCCGCTACTTCCCGGACATCATGCGGATCATGGGCCTCCCGCTGGAGATGGAGGAGCCCTTCGTCCGCGAGAGCTATCGGCTCGCACCCCAGGTGCCGGTCTTCGAGGGCATCGTCGAGCTGCTGCTGACGCTGCGGGTGCGAGGGTTCAAGCTCGCGGTGGCCACCGGCAAGAGCGGCCCCCGGGCCCGCTCCCTGCTCGAACAGCTGGGCCTGCTGCCCTTCTTCGACCACGTGATCGGCTCGGACGAGGTAGCCCACCCGAAGCCCGCCCCGGACATCGTGGAGCACGCCCTCCACCTGCTGGGGATGCCGGCCGAGGCCGCGATCATGGTCGGCGACGCGCCGACCGACCTGGCCAGCGCCAAGGGCGCGGGTGTGGCCTCCGCCGCCGCGCTGTGGGCCGACGTGGACGACGAGGACGAACTGCTGGCCGCTCAGCCGGGCGCCGTGCTGCACCGCCCGGCCGACCTGCTGGCACTGTGCCCGTCCGTGCCCCGCGGCTGAGGGCCGTCCAAGGGCATGGAGAAGGCACATCACCTCGGTGTCGACATCGGGGGCACCAAGGTCGCCTTCCGGGTGGAGGCCGACGGGCAGTGCGTGGACGAGTCCTCGTTCCCGTGGGGCCCCCGGCACAGCGCCGCCCGGGACCTGGCGCAACTCACGGGCCACGTGACCGAGTTGCGGACGCGCCTGGGAGCACCGCTCCGGGCGGTGGGCGTGGCGATGCCCGGCACGGTCGGACCGGACGGGCGGATCACCGCCTGGCCCAGCCGCCCGGAGTGGAACGGGCTCGCTCTGGACGAGTCGCTGCGGGCGCTGTTCCCCGAAGCGGCCGTGGCCTGGGCCGACGACGGTGACCTCGGCGCGCTCGCCGAGGCCCGGGCGTCGGGCTGCGAGGACCTGCTGTACCTCGGGGTGGGCACCGGCATCGGGGGCGGCCTCGTCCTGCGGGGCGAACTCTGCCCCGGGCTCGGCCGCGGCTCGTTCGAGATCGGACACGTGATCGTCGACATGGGCGGTGCGCGCTGCGTCTGCGGGCGCCGGGGATGCCTCCAGGCGATCGCCTCCGGACCGGCCACCCTGCGCCGCGCCGCGGGGCTGCGGGGCGAGCCCGCCGCCTTCGAGGACCTGCGGCGGGCGCTGCACGACGAGGAGCCGTGGGCCGTCACCGCGCTCGAGGAGACGAGCCGGGCCCTGGCCGCCGCGGTGTCCGGCGTCCAGGAACTGGTCCATCCGGAGCTCGTCCTGATCGGCGGCGGCTTCGCGGCCGGCATCCCCGGGCTCGTCGGGATGGTCTCCGGTCACCTGGCCGAGCTGGCCCGCCCCGGGCAGCCCCCGCTGCCGGTGGAACCGGCAGCGCTGGGCGGCCTGTCGTCCTTGCGCGGGGCGGTGTCCCTCGCCCGGCTGGTCGCGGCCTGACCCGTCAGCCGGCCCGGTGCGCCGCACCGGCCGGCACCGCGGCACGCACCTGGTCCCGCAGGTCGTCGACCAGCGCCGCGGCGCCGCCCGGGCCGCTCCCGGCACCGAAGACGTGGTAGTCGGGCCGGACGAGCAGGCACGTCGCCCCGTACCGCGCCAGATACGGCCCGTAGACGTCGTCCGTGTCCACCACGCCGACGATGTCGCCCACCCCGTCGGGAGCCTGCCCGGGCGGCAGCAGCCGCACCACGTGGGCCCCCAGCCCGGCGAGGAAGGAAAGCCGGTCCTCGTCGAGCACGGTGTGCGGATCGTCGGTGGTCAGCAGGACGAAACCACGGCCGACGACCTCGTCGAAGAGCCCGCTGCCCCCCGGCCCGCTCACCCGCCCCTGCGGTACGACAGCGCCCGCGGGCGCCCCGGCCGCCTCGGCCCCGGACACCCGGTGGAGCAGCCCGCCCGCCAGCGGCTTCGCCGGTTCCGGCCGGGCCGCCGGCCGGCCGCGCCGGTTGGCCAGCACCGTGGCATCCCGCTCGGCGGCGGCCGCCGGGTCCGTCACACAGATCATCCGGCCCAGCTGGACGGACGACAGGATCGCCTCCTTGGCCTGCGCGCGGCGTTCCTCCGTGTAGGTGTCCAGCAGGGACTCGTCCGCGAGGCCGCGCAGCGTCAGGTCCAGCTTCCATGCCAGGTTGACGACGTCCCGGATGCCGGAGCACATGCCCTGCCCGGCGAAGGGCGGCATGAGATGGGCCGCGTCACCGGCCAGCAGGACATGGCCCACACGCCACTGGTCGGCCCAACGGGCCTGGAATATGTACGTGGTGCTGCGCAGCAGGGTGGCCGTCTCGGGGGTGACGCCGAACGGCGCCAGCAGCCGCCAGGCCGTCTCGTCCCGGTTGAGCTCGGCGGCGCTCTCGCCCGGCAGGCGCATGAACTCCCAGCGCCGGCGCCCGGGTCCGCTGGCCACCACGGTCGTGGGCCTGGCCGGATCGCAGATCTGCACGTTGGACGGGGTGAACTCGCGCGGCTGGCGCAGTTCGACGTCGCAGAGCAGCCACTCGTACGAGAACCCGAGGTCCGTGACCGAGACGTCGAGGTGGTCGCGCACGAAGCTGTTGGCGCCGTCACATCCCACGACCCAGCGCGCGGACAGGACGCGCGTCGCACCGTCGTCGGTGGACGCCGTCACCTCCACCCGCTCCTCGCCGTCGGCGATCCCCACGACCTCGTGCCCGCGCAGCACGGTGATGCCGGGAAGCCCCGCCACCCGGGCCGCGATCAACTCCTCCAGCGCGGGCTGGTGCATCGTGTTGGCGTCCGGCCAGCCGTAGGGGCCGGACGTGGTGAACCCGATGTCCAGCAGCACCGCGCCGGCCGCGGTCTGCCACTGGTAGCCGTTGGCGGGCTCGGTGACCCGGCCGAGGTCCGGGCCGATCCCGGTGCCGGCCAGCAGCCGGGCCGTCTCCCCGTCGAAGCTGGTCGCCCGCGGGAGCCGGTACGGCCGGGGGCGGCGCTCGAGCACCGTCACCCGCCAGCCGCGCTGGGCGATCAGCACCGAGAGCGCGGCACCGATCGGCCCGTTGCCCACGATGACGACGTCCGTGTCCGTCGGAGTCGAGTACGTACGTTGCGTTCGCATGGTTGGCATCGTGCCCCTAGTCGCATGCCGTGGGCAGATCAGTGAGCACTTCGAAAAACGGCGTCAAGGAGACTTCACAGGTCCGCGCTGTTTGAAGGCTGAATTCCGCCACGCTGGAAAATTGCCAGAATAGTATTCCGGCGTTCGGGGCGTGTCAAGGAACCGGAAATACTATCAGGTTGAGGGATGCTCAGCCGGCCATCAGTGCCCTAAGGGGTCCGCCGGATTCGAGTGCGGCCTATCAGATCGAGGGATGGCCGGCCGGTTCCAGCCGTCCTACCGTGTGGAAGGACAATGCAAGGCGCGCGGGCCACCGCTGCCGGGCTCTGGGCATTCCCGCGGCTGACGTCATACCGGCGCGGCCGGATGCCAAAAATCAATCTCGTTGAACAATTCGCTGGAGGCTCGTGTGACCGGAAATCAGGTTTCCGTGGAAAATCTCGACCTGGACGCCTTTTACGAGAGCTACAAGGGAGAAACCCGCGTCGGCCCCCCGGCGCCGTGGGACATCGGCGGTCCGCAGCCGGTCCTGATCGCGCTCGAGGAGTCGGGCGAGATCAAGGGTGACGTCCTCGACATCGGCTGCGGCCTCGGCGGCAACTCCATCTTCCTCGCCTCGCGCGGTCACAAGGTCACCGGCATCGACGCGGCGAAGACCGCCGTCAAGGAGGCCTCGAAGCGCGCCAAGGCCCAGGGCGTCGAGGCCGACTTCGCCGTCGCCGACGCCACCAGCCTGGAGGGCTTCGAGGGCCGGTTCGACACCGTCGTCGACAGCGCGCTCTACCACTGCCTGAACGAGCAGGGCCAGCGCGACTACATCGCCGCGCTGCACCGTGCCACCAAGCCCGGTGCGAAGCTGCACCTGTGGGTCTTCGCCGCGGAGGCGCACGCGCCGTTCCCCACCGTGCAGCGCGTCACCGAGCAGAACCTCCGTGAGAACGTCGGCGAGAAGTTCGAGATCACCTCGCTGCACCTCGCCGAGTACGACACCACCCTCACCCACGAGGGAATCCGCGAGATGCTGGGTGTGAAGCCCGCCGAGGGTGCCCCCGACGCTCCCGTCGCCTTCGACCCGGCCTTCAAGTGGCCCGAGGAGGAGCTGGAAGGCGAGATCAAGGCCCCCGTCTGGCAGCTCACGGCCGTTCGCGCCGGCTAGCAGCAGCCGCTGCCAGGCCATCGTCCCGTCCAGCGCGGGCTTCCACGCGGCCGGCTGCTCCTTCGGCAGCCGGCCGCGCGGCCGTGCCCGGCGCAGCTCCGTCCTCGACACGAAGGGGTAGACCCATGACCGCCACCGCCGAGAGTCCGGCCGCCCCGGTCGACCTGTTCTCGCCGGATCTGATAGCCGATCCGTTCGCCGGGTACGCGCGGATGCGCGAGCAGGCGCCGGTACTGTCCGGCTCGTTCATGGGCGGGCCGCCGATGTGGCTGGTCACCCGCTACGAGGACGTGCGCCGACTTCTCACCGACCCGCTGTTCCTGAACAACCCGGCCTCCGTGCCGGGCGCGGGCAGCCGGTTCACGGTCATGAAGGGCGTCTCGTCCGACGTGGTCGAGTACCTCTCCGGCAAGCTGATCGAGATCGACGGCGACGACCACCTCCGGCTGCGCAGGCTGGTCTCCAAGGCCTTCACCGCGCGAAGGGTGGCCAGGCTGCGCCCGCGGATCGAGGAGATCACCGAGACGCTGCTCGACCGGATGGCCGAGGCGGGACGCGACGGCACGCCCGTGGACCTCGTGGAGTCGTTCTGCTTCGAGCTGCCGGCGACCGTGATCTGCGAGCTGGTCGGAATCGACGTGGCCGACCGCGCGGACTGGTACGCGTGGGGGCGCGCCCTGATGGCGCCCATGGAGCACGCCGAGCGCCTCCCGACCGTCTTCCGCGACTGCGCCGACTACCTGTTCGGCGTGATCGCGAGCCGTCGCGCCGAGCCGCGCGACGACCTGATCACCGCACTCGTGGAGGTCCAGGAGGACGACGGCGACCGCCTCACCGACCGGGAGATGGTCAAGCTGGTCTTCACCCTGGTGATCGCCGGGCACGAGACGACCATGAACCTGATCGGCAACTCGGTGCTGGCCCTGCTCGAGCACCCGGACCAGCTCGCGCTGCTGCGCGAGGACCCGTCCCGGTGGCCGCAGGCGGTGCTGGAGCTCATGCGCCTGGGGCCCACCCAGTTCGGCAACCCCCGGTACCCGGCCGAGGACGTAGAGCTCGGCGGCGTGACGATCCCGGCGGGCGCGCCGGTCCTGCCGCTGATCCTGTCCGCGAACACCGACCCGCGCAGGTTCGGCTGCCCCGAGCGGCTGGACATCGGCCGGGAGACCGGGACGGGCCACCTCGGGTTCGGGCAGGGAGCCCACTACTGCCTCGGTGCGCCGCTGGCGCTCCAGGAGGCGGAGGTGGCGCTGCACGCGCTGTTCACCCGATTCCCGGACCTGTCCCTCGCCGTGTCGCGCGAGGAGATCCCCTGGGTGCTGCGGACCGGTTTCACCGCGGTCGCCGAACTCCCCCTGCGGCTCGGCTGAGCGCGGCCCGTTTCGTCAGCGCCAGGGCGCGGCTCGGGTCGGTATCCGTGTGCGTCCTCATGGCGGTTGACCTATCAGATCGAGGGATGTCCGGCCGGTCGCCCCTGTCCTACGCTCCTGAAAAGCAAGGGCTCTTCCCGAAAGGAACGTCTGGCCGTGCCTCAAGCAGCGGAGCAATTCGAAAAGTGGGTGCGCCGGTCCCACTCGGCACCGGACAGCGCAATCCGCCTCGTGTGCCTCCCGCACGCCGGCGGATCGGCGAGCTTCTACTTCCCCATGTCCAAGGCGCTCGCGCCCGCGGTGGAGGTACTGGCGATCCAGTACCCGGGGCGCCAGGACCGGCGCCACGAGCCGAACATCCCCAGCCTCCCCGACCTGGCCGACCGGATCTTCGGGGCCGTACGCGGGCTCGGCGACAAGCCCCTGGCGCTGTTCGGACACAGCATGGGAGCCGTTCTCGCCTACGAGGTCGCGCTGCGCATGCAGGACGCCGGACTCCCCTCGCCCGTACGGCTGTTCACCTCCGGCCGGCGGGCCCCCTCCTGCGAGCGCGACGAGGGTGTCCACACGCAGTCGGACGACCACATGGTCGCCGAGCTCCGGAAGCTGAGCGGCACCAGCGCGGCCATGCTGAACGATCCCGAACTGCTGGAAATGATCATGCCGGCGATCCGCAGCGACTACCGCGCGGTCGAGACGTACCGGTACGAGCCCGGCCGGAAGCTGGACTGCCCGGTGACGGTGATCACCGGGGACAGCGACCCCCGGGTCTCGATCGACGAGGCGGGGGCCTGGGAGGACCACACCACCGGACCGACGGACCTCCACGTCCTGCCGGGAGGCCACTTCTACCTCGTCGAGCAGAGCGCGCGCGTGGCCGGACTGCTGGCGGAGCGACTGGACCCCCGGCGCGTCGCCGCGCCCGCGGGCAGCGGTCCGAGGTGACGTGAGACGCTCCTGCCGGGCGGCACCGACCCGGCGGTGCCCGCTCTGTTCCCCGGAGCGGCTCCGTGCGTCAGACTTGTCGTCGCCCTCGAGCGGAGGGCTCAGCTGGCACTCCAGGAGTGCCAGGAGGAGAGAAGCATGACTTCCAGTTCGCCGCGGCTCGTGAGCGCTGAAGGGAGCGGGTGATGGCCGGTACCGCCGGCGGTACCGGCCGGCTGCTGGCCATCAGCGACCTCCACCTCAACTACGCGGAGAACCGCGCCCTGGTCGACGGGATGGCACCCGAGTCGGACGACGACTGGCTGCTGGTCGCCGGGGACGTGGCGGAGACCGTGGCCGACGTCCGCTGGTGTCTGAAGACCTTCGCGAGCCGCTTCCGCAAGGTCGTCTGGGTCCCCGGCAACCACGAACTGTGGACCCACCCGAGCGACACCGTCAGCCTGCGCGGGGTCGCACGCTACGAGCACCTCGTCGAGATGTGCCGCGAACTGGGCGTCACCACGCCCGAGGACGCCTACCCGATCTGGGAGGGGCCGGGCGGCCCCGTCGCCGTGGCGCCGCTTTTCCTGGGGTACGACTACTCCTTCCTGCCCGCGGGCTGCACCACCAAGGAGGAGGGGCTGGCCTACGCGCACGAGACCGGAGTCGTCTGCCAGGACGAGTACGTACTGCACCCCGACCCCTACCCGAGCCGTGAGGCCTGGTGCCGGGCCAGGGTCGCCGAGACCGAGCGCCGGCTCGCCGAAATCCCCGAAGAGCTGCCCACCGTGCTCATCAACCACTACCCGCTCGACCGGCACCCGACGGACGTCCTGTGGTACCCGGAGTTCGCCATGTGGTGCGGGACCCGGCTCACCGCCGACTGGCACCGCAGGTTCCGCGTGGCCGCCATGGTCTACGGTCACCTCCACATTCCGCGGACCACGTACCACGAGGGCGTCCGCTTCGAAGAGGTGTCCGTGGGCTACCCCCGCGAGTGGCGCAAGCGCCCCGGAGGATCGCCCGGAAAGCTCCGCCGGATCCTGCCGGCGGAGTGACCCGTGCGCATCGGCGGCCGCCGGAGATCAGCCCGGGGAAGCGGACTCGGCGGCCGCGTCCGAAAGACGGCTCCACGTGCGCGTCAATTCGACACGAGAAGCCACGTTCAGCTTGCGGAAGATCTTCTTCAGGTGGAACGCCACCGTGTGACCGGAGATGAACAGGTGCTCGCCGACCTGGGAGTTGGTGAACCCGTGGCTCACCAGCTCGGCGACGGCAGCCTCGGTCTCGGTGAGAGCGCCGGTGTTCACACCGTCCTGGCCGGCATAGCGCGGATAGCGGCCGCGCCGTATCCCGAGCCCGCGGAGTTTGCTGACGACCCTGCGGGCATCGCGCGGCGCCCCGGCATTCGTGTACCCGTCCACCGCCCGTTCGAGGATCTCGACCGCCCGGTCGCGTTCCCGGTCCAGGCCGGAGAGCAGGTTCCCGGCGTCTTCGAAGGCGGACGCGCCGGCCCACGGGTCCAGGTGCGACTCACCCGCGCAGACGAGCCGTTCGGGACTGCTCTCCAGCAGCCCGCGGGCGTGCACCGCTGCCGCCTCGATCGAACGGAGCCCGGCGTTGCGCGTCGCGAGGCCGGAAGCCGCGGACGCCACCCGCTGGGCGAGCGACACGTCGCCCAGCTCCCGGGTGGCCCGCACGAGCCAGGCGGCAGCGGCCGGCTGCGAGGCCAGCAGCTCCAGGAGGAGCTCGTCGTCCGTGATGATGCCCACGATGAAATGAGCGGCACTCTTCGCACCGCCCTGCACCTCCAGGAGCTGAGCCGCGGCCCAGGCGTACTGACCGGGCCTGTCGGTCGTCCGGCCGAGAAGGGCGTCGTCCCGCAGCTGGTCCACGAACTCCAGGCTCATGCTCATGTTGCCCTGCCGCAGAGCGCTGAGCGCCATCACCGTGTGCGCGTCGGGAATCAGGCAGTGGAGGCCGGCCTGCTGCGCCTTGTGCACCCCCTTGCCCACCGCATCGACAGCGGCGGCGACATCCCCCTGGGCGAGCGCGAGATCCCCCGCGCACACCAGCGAAGCCGCCACCAGCCCGCCGGTGTCCCCGGCGCCGACCGTCAGTTCCTCTATACGGGCGAGCGAACGCGCCGCGGCCACCGGCTCGCGCACTCTGACCAGCAATGCGGAATGCCAGATCGTGGCCGGCCCTATGCAGGTTCCGGCGCATTCGGGGTGCCCCTGGCTCGCCGACTCCGACAGGCGCAGCGCCTCCGTGAGATCGCCGCGGGACCAGGCGGAAAAGGACAGCGAGGAGAGTCTGACCGTCTCGCACGAGGCGCTGTCGCACGCCCGCATGGCGGAGAAAGCAGGCGGCAGCTCCAACCGGAAGAGAGAATCGAGCATCACATCTCCTGTCAGGGGATCATCATTCACGCCGCGTCGTTCCCGTGGTGGCACCGGCAGAGTTCTCGGCGGAGCCTAGGTGGCGGGCGCTCGGGAACTCCTCGAGAGGTGATCGGAGTTGACCGCATGAACGCCGCTTCCGGGCAGTTCGCGGGGCGCGGCCGGACGCCGGCGGACCCGTCCGCGCCAGGGTGCCCCCAGGTTCACCTCCCCACCGGGCGAACGGGGCGCGCAAGACGATCTCCAGAGCGGTCCGAGCCGGTTTCGAGCAGGAGTACGGCAGTTCCTCGAGAATGCTGACCGGAACTATCAGTTCTGATGATGGCGCCGCGTCGGCGGCGCCGACACCATGGACACGGTTCGGAGTTCGCCGGCGGTGTGAAGAGCGAGGTGTCCCCTTGAGTGTCGTACTTCTCTTGAACGGTCCCAATCTGGGAATTCTGGGACGGCGCGAGCCGGAGATATACGGCACTGACACGCTGTCCGACATTGAGAAGGCGGTCGCCGAAGAGGTGGGCGTCAGGGGATGGGACGTCGTCTCGGTCCAGCACGACTCGGAAGGCGACCTCGTCCGCGCGATTCACGAGCACAGCGACTCCACGGTCGGCGCCATCGTCAATCCCGGCGCGCTCATGATCGCCGGATGGAGTCTGCGCGACGCCCTGGCGAGCTATGCACCGCCCTGGGTCGAGGTCCACCTCAGCAACGTCTGGGCCCGCGAACAGTTCCGGCACGAGTCGGTGATCGCCCCGCTGGCCAGCGGAGTCGTGGTCGGTCTCGGCGCCTTCGGCTACCGGCTGGCCGCCAAGGCACTGCTGCACCTGTCCGAGGCGACCACCGCCGGGGGCCGGCGCTAGGCCGGCGTCGTCCCCGTACGCGACCGTACGACTGCGAAGACCGCGCCCTCCGGGTCCGCGACCGTGGCCACCCGCCCGGTGAGGCCCTCGCGGGGCGGCTCCAGGATCCGCCCGCCCAGGTCGCGGACCCGGGCCGCGGCCGCGTCGGTGTCCTCGACCTCGAAGTACGCCATCCAGTGCGGGCCCCGGTCGTGCGGCAGCGACCGGCCGACGCCGTGCACGGCGGCCACCGGGCGGCCCTCCAGGAGCAGCGTCACGTAGTCGAAGTCGTCCGAGGCGGTGGAGTGCGTCTGCGGCTCGTGGCCGAAGACGTGCTCGTAGAACTTGCCGACCGTCGAGGTGTCCTGGGTGACGAGCTCGTTCCACACCGGAGTGCCCGGGGCGCCGTGCAGCCGGGTGCCCATGTGGCTCTGCGCCTGCCACAGCCCGAAGATCGCGCCCAGCGGGTCGGAACAGATCGCCACCCGCCCCGCGATGCCCGCGTCCAGCGGGCCCACCGCGACCGTGCCGCCGCACGAGCGGATCGTCTCGGCCGTGGCGTCGGCGTCGTCCGTGGCCAGGTACGTGGTCCAGGCGACCGGAAGATGGCGGTCCGGCGGCATCTCGCCGATGCCGGCCACCTCGCGCCCGTCCAATAGGGCCCGGACGTACGGGCCGAGCTGCTCGGGGCCCGGCTCGTACTCCCAGCCGAACAGGTCGGCGTAGAAGTCCTCGGTGGTCCCGAGGCCGTGCACCATGAGGCTCACCCAGCACGGGGTGCCGGGCGTGCGCCGCGTTGCCTTCGCTGCCTCGGTCATGTCCACCGTCTCCTCCGTCGTGCCGTTGCCGCTGCTGATGCTTCCACTCCGGGGGGCCCGGCGCGCCCCGACCGGGCCGCACTTTCGGGGCCCGGGAGGAGATGACCGGATCGGTGCGCCCCACCGGTGACGGGCTTGTGACGCGGGTGCCGGGCGGGGAGGAAGATGGCCCGTATGACTGCGACCACAGCGATCCTCTCCGCCGCCGAACTCATGAGCCAGCTGGCCGGTTCCCGGCCTCCCGTGCTGCTGGACATCCGCTGGCAGCTGGGCGGCCCCGACCAGCGCCCCGCGTACGAAGCCGGACACCTGCCCGGCGCGGTGTACGTCGACCTCGACCGCGAACTGGCTGGTCCGGCCGGGTCGGGCGGGCGTCACCCGCTGCCGGACCCGGAGGCTTTCGGGGCGGTGATGCGGCGGGCCGGGGTCTCGGCGGAGGTGCCGGTGGTCGTGTACGACGGCGGCCAGGGCTGGGCGGCCGCCCGGGCGTGGTGGCTGTTGCGCTGGACGGGTCACGAGGACGTACGGGTCCTGGACGGCGGTCTGGCCGCGTGGACGTCAGCGGGGGGTGACGTGTCGGCCGACCGGGTGATTCCCGCGGAGGGCGATTTCAAGCCAAATCCGGGAGCCGTCGGGCTGCTCGACGCGGACGGAGCGGCCGCGCGGGCGCGTGCCGGGGTGCTCCTGGACGCGCGGGCGGGGGAGCGGTACCGCGGGGAGGTCGAGCCGATCGACCCGGTCGGCGGCCACATCCCGGGTGCGCTCTCGGCCCCGACCACGGAGAACGTGGGTCCGGACGGCCGTTTCCTGCCGGCCGCTACCTTGCGGGCACGCTTCGCCGCGCTCGGTGCGTCGGGCGGCTCCCCGGTGGGCGTGTACTGCGGCTCGGGGGTGTCCGGCGCCCACGAGGTGCTGGCGCTGGAGGTGGCGGGCATCGCCTCCGACCTCTACGCGGGCAGCTGGTCGGAGTGGTCCTGCGACCCGGCCCGCCCGGTGGCCACGGGCCCGGCGCCGCAGTAGCGGCGGGATCCGGTCGCGCCGGGGAGCCGGCTACCGACACCGGTGGCCGCCGCTCCGCCGCTCTGCCCCGCCACGGTCCCCGCGCCTCGAACCCGGTACGGACCCCGAACCCGGAAGGGCCCCTGCCCGCGGACTTCCTCCGGGTGCCGAGCGTCGCGGGTCGCTGGTGCGACGCCCGGCCGTCCGGCCGCGGTCCGCCGCGGGCCGCCCCGGGCCCGGAGCGGGCTCCGGCCCTGGCGGCCGCGCGCTACTCCTGCTTCTTGCGGCGGGTGCCGAAGACGATTTCGTCCCAGCTGGGCACCGCCGCCCGGCGCCCGGGGCGGACGCCGTCCGCCTCGGCCTGCCGGTCCGTGGTTCCCGTCAGCCGGTCGCGGTGGCCCGCCACCGTACGCGGCATCAGGACATCGGCGTACGCGGAGCCCGCGCCCGCCGAGGCGGCCGGAGCCGGCGGTTCCTCGGCCTCGTCCTCCGCCGCCGGCGGTTCGGTGGGCCGCTCCGGGACCACCATGTCGCCGCGGAAGCTCGGGACCGCCTCCAGCAGGCTGGTCAACGTGTCCCGCTCCTCCTCCGGATCCGGCGGCGGCGCGGTCGGCCGTTCCAACTGGCGGTCGAGCGCGCGGTCCAGCGGCCGGTCGCGCGGCAGCCGCGCGATCCTCGGGACGAAGGGGAAGCTGGGTTCCGGCGTGGCGGGCAGGTCGTCCGACTCGCCGATCAGCGAGCGCGCCTCGTCGTCCACGGCCACGACGAGCCGGCGCGGCGGGTCGTACGTCCAGCTCGCCGAGTGCGGCTCACCCGCGACCAGGTAGACGAGGAGGACCTCCCAGGTACCGTCGTCGCGGCGCCAGGAGTCCCACTGCACGGACTCCTTCTCGGCCCCGCGCAGGCTGAGCCGCTCCTGCACGGCCTCGCCGAGCTGGGGTCCGGTGTTCTCGCCGGGACGGCGCACGGGGGTCTTGCGGGCACGCTCGGCCATGAACGCGCGCTCGGCGAGCACCGGGCCCTCGAAGCGGCGTACGCGGTCGACGGGGATGCCGGCGAGTTGAGCGACCTCCTCCGCGGAGGCACCGGCTCGTATACGGGCCTGGATGTCGCGGGGGCGGAGGTGGCTCTCCACCTCGATCTCGATCTGGTTCAGGCGCGCGCGGTCGTTGCGCACGGCAGCCCGCAGCCGTTCGTCGATCGGAAGCGTGTACTCCGTGCTGTCCCCAGCCTTGAGCACCAGTCGTGTGCCGTCATTTGAGACGGCCACGACACGCAGTTCGGGCATGGGGACCTCCCGGGTGGTGCCTGCCGACGTCACGTGCGTCGCTGCTTCCGCTAGTCGAGTGTGGCCTGCCCGGGTGCAGCCTGCCACAACCTTGCCGAGTTAAACCGGCGTGTCGGGCATGCGCCCTTGATCGCCGTTATGGCACGGTTACCTGTTGGGCACGCACAGTGACCGAACGATTACTGTGCGCAGCAGGCGCCCGTGCGATACCGCGGCATCACCGGTCTTTGAGCGCCGTTTTCCATCAGCCGGCCCCCTCTCCCGAGTCCGGACATCCGTAAGGAAGGACGGCCCCAGGGCTCGTCACAGTACTCCATTCGGGCCACCTGGGTGGACCGCCGCGCCGCCGAAGTTCTCCCGGACGGCGGGAGTTGGCTTGCCCTCCGGCAGGCTCCACCTGCACCCGTGTCCGTTTCCAGGTGTCTTGCTTCACATAATCCACAGAAACGGAACTAATCGTTTCGCTCGGGTGTCAGTAACTCCTGAAGGCTTCCGGCGCGGGAGAGGCAGGACACACAGGGGATGGCGATGGGTCAGAAGTCGGCGCATGACGTCGAACCGGAGAAGAAGAAGCTCGACCTGAGTGCCGCTCAGGTGGCCGGCAGCTCGCTCGCCACCGTCGCGGCGGCCCTCCTCGCCTCGCAGATGGGGGTCTACGGGACCATCCTGGGCGCCGGTGTGGTCAGCGTCGTCGCCACCGCCGCAGGGCCCGTCATCCAGCACTTCTTCCGGCGCACCGGCGACCAGCTCCGCGAGACCGCCCGCCCCAAGGCCCGCCGGGTACCGCTGCCCGATGACACCGCGCCGTCCGACGAGTTCGGCGAGGCCACCGTGCACGGCACCCGGGTACGGGGGTGGAAGCGCACGGCGGTGGCCGCCGGTGCCGCCTTCGCCATCGCCCTGGGCGTCCTCGGGAGCTACGAGGCCATCGCCGGAACCTCGGTCAGCGCGGGTGGCGGGACCCTCCTCTCCGGAGGTACCCGCAAGGCGCCCGACCACCAGCCCTCCCGGCCCCGGGAGAAGCCGGGCACCGGTGAGACGGACGGCAGGACCCCGGGATCCGGACCCACCCCGGACCCTTCGGGCTCACACGGCGGCGGCCACAGCCCGGCCCCCACCCCCAGCCCCTCGGACTCCGGGGACCCGACGCCCAGCCCGTCCCCTCCGAAGCCCACCCCGACGCCGACTCCCACGCGCACCCCGTCCGCGACGCCGAGCCCGGACGCGCCGACGCCGTCCGGGCAGCGGCAGACCGCTCCCTGAGGGGGCGGAGGGTCAGTCGCCCAGGACCCGCCGCAGGTAGTCGTTGCCGAACACCCGGTCCGGGTCCAGCCGGTCGCGCAGCGCGGTGAACTCGGCGAACCGCGGGTAGACCCCGGCGAAGTACTCCGCGTCCCGCGTGTGCACCTTGCCCCAGTGCGGGCGGCCGCCGCGCGCGGTGAAGATGCGCTCGGCCGCCGTGAAGTAGGCCTGGTACGGGGTGCCCCGGTACATGTGCACCGCGATGTACGCCGTTTCGCGGCCGGAGGCCGTCGACAGCGTGATGTCGTCCGCCGGGGCCGTGCGCACCTCGACCGGGAAGCTGACGCGCAGCCCGGAGCGGTCGACCATCGACCGCAGCTCCCGCAGCGCTCCGACCACCCGCTCGCGCGGGAGTGCGTACTCCATCTCCACGAACCGGACCCGGCGCGGGCTGGTGAACACCTTGTACGGGATGTCCGTGTAGGTGCGCGCCGACAGGGCGCGGCTGGCCACGCGGGCTATGGCGGGGATGGTGGCCGGGACCGCACGACCCAGCGAGTTCACCGCCTGGAAGACGCCGTTGGAGAGCAGCTCGTCCTCGATCCACGCGCTCACCTGCCCGGGCGGGGCCGCGGGGCCCTGGCTGCGGTTGTTCCGCTTGGTGTTGCAGTTGCCGGTGTGCGGGAACCAGTAGAACTCGAAGTGCTCGTTCTCCGCGAAGTGCTGGTCGAACTCGGCGGTCACCCGGTCGAAGCCCATGGGTTCCTCACGGGCGGTCAGGAAGAAGACCGGTTCGACGGCGAGGGTGAGCGAGGTGACGATGCCGAGGGCCCCGATGCCGATCCGGGCCGCCGCGAAGACCTCGGGGTTCTCCTTCTCGGAGCACGTCAGCAGCGCGCCGTCGGCGGTGACCAGTTCCAGGCCGCGGATCTGGGCGGCGATGGAGGCCGAGTCACGGCCGGTGCCGTGGGTGCCCGTGCTGGTGGCGCCGGAGACCGTCTGCTCCATGATGTCGCCCATGTTCGTGAGCGACAGGCCCTCCTTGGCCAGCGCCACGTTCAGGTCCTTGAGGACCGTGCCCGCCGCCACCGTGACGGTCCCGGCGGCCCGGTCGATCGACCGGATCCCGGCCAGCGCCTGGGGGCGTACGAGCACGCCGTCGGTCGCGGCGGCCGCGGTGAAGGAGTGGCCGGTGCCGACCGCCTTCACCCGCAGGCCCTGTTCGGCGGCCCGGCGGACCGCCTCCTGGAGCTCCCCGACCGAGGCCGGGGTCACCGTGCGCGCGGGCGTGGCGCAGACGTTGCCCGCCCAGTTACGCCACGCGGTCTGGCTGTTCTGCCCTGCTGTCGCCGTCCCCATCGGTAGCTGGCTCCTCCCCTTGCGCCGGCTTCGTCAGCCGGCGGTATCCCGCGAACGCAACCGCCGCCGCGGCCACCCCCGACGCGATGGAGACGACGAACCCGCGCTGCGCGCCCGCCGCGTCGATGACCAGACCGGTCACCGACGAGCCGACCGCGACGCCGACCGCGAGGCCGGTGCTGATCCAGGTCATGCCCTCGGTCAGCTTCGCGCGTGGTACGTGCGCCTCGATCAGGGCCATCGTGGTGATCATCGTGGGAGCGATGGCGAGGCCCGAGACGAAGAGCGCCACGGCCAGAAACGGAAGGTTCCCGGCCAGTAGGAGGGGGATCATACTCACGGCCATCGCACATACGCCCAGTACCCACCGGAGTTCGGCCCGGCCCTTGAGATGGAGCAGGCCGAAGACGATTCCGGCGAAACAGGACCCCGCGGCCCAGATCGCCAGGATGAAGCTGGCCCAGGGCTTGTGCCCCTGCTCATCGGCGAAGGCCAGGGTGGACACGTCGATGGAGCCGAAGATCGCGCCGGTCGCCACGAAGGTGAGCGTCAGCACCTGGAGGCCGGGGGAGCGCAGGGCCGAGGTGCGGTCCCCGCCCTCGCTGCGCGGGTGCGGCGCGGGCTCGGTGGAGCGCTGCGCGGTGAGCAGCCAGACGCCCACCAGCAGGCAGACGGCCGCGATCAGCGGACCGGCCTCGGGGAACCAGGTGGTGGACAGGCCGATGGCGATGATCGGGCCGAAGATGAAGCAGACCTCGTCGACCACGGACTCCAACGAGTACGCCGTGTGCAGCTCGCGCGGGGAGTCCTGGTAGATCACGGTCCACCGGGCGCGGATCATCGAGCCGACGCTCGGCACGCAGCCGGCGATCGCGGCGAACAGGAAGAGGGTCCAGTCGGGCCACCCGTTCGCGGCGGCGACCAGCAGCGCGGCGACCGCCACCACGGAGATCAGGGTGGCGGGGCGCAGGACCCGCCGCTGCCCGTACTGGTCGACCAGCCGCGAGACCTGCGGACCCATCACGGCGGCGGCCAGGGCGAGGGTGCCGGTGAGGGCGCTCGCCATCGCGTAGCGGCCGGTGATCTCGGAGATCATCGTGAGGATGCCGACCCCGACCATGGAGATCGGGAGGCGGCCTATGAGGCCGGCAGCGCTGAACCCCTTGGTGCCGGGGGCGGCGAAGATGGCGCGATAGGGACTGGGCAAGGGGTCTCCGTAAGGAACGTCATCGACCCATACAGGTTACGACTGCCGGCAAGGCGCCCGCACGGGGGAAGGCTCCCGACGTGGGAACTTAGGTTCACCTTACCTGTGGTGGGGGTGCAGTCCGGAGCCGGGCCGATTCCCGCGCGCGCAAGCCGGGTGGCAGGATTCGAGGCATGTCAGACCAGCTCCGCGCCGCCGCCCAGCCCAGGGCCGAAGGCCTCGCCGCCCCGTACGACGCCCTCCTGCTGCTCTCCTTCGGGGGGCCCGAGGGACCCGACGACGTCGTGCCGTTCCTGGAGAACGTCACGCGAGGGCGGGGGATCCCGCGCGAGCGGCTCAAGGAGGTCGGGCAGCACTACTTCGGCTTCGGCGGGGTCAGCCCGATCAACGCGCAGAACCGCGCGCTGCTGGACGCGCTGCGGGGGGACTTCGCCGAACACGGGCTGGACCTGCCGGTCTACTGGGGCAACCGCAACTGGGCCCCGTACCTCACGGACGTGATGCGGGAGATGGCCGCCGACGGCCGCCGCCGCATCGCCGTGCTCGCGACCAGCGCGTACGCCTCGTACTCGGGCTGCCGGCAGTACCGCGAGAACCTCGCCGACGCGCTGGCCGCCCTCGTCGAGGAGGGTGTGGAGCCGCCGCGGGTCGACAAGCTGCGGCACTACTTCAACCACCCCGGCTTCCTGGATCCCATGATCGAAGGGGTGGTGGCCTCGCTCGCCGAACTGCCCGAGGACGTCCGGGACGGCGCCCACCTCGCCTTCACCACCCACTCCATCCCGACGGCCGCCGCGGACACCTCCGGCCCCGTCGAGGACCACACCGAGGATGGTGAGGGCGGCGCCTACGTCAAGCAGCACCTCGACGTCGCCCGCGTGATCGCGGACGAGGTGGCCGTGCGGACCGGTGTCGCACACCCCTGGCAGCTCGTCTACCAGTCCCGCAGCGGCGCCCCGCACATCCCGTGGCTGGAGCCGGACGTCTGCGACCACCTGGAGGCCCTGCACACTGAGGGCGCGCCCGCCGTGGTCATGGTGCCCATCGGCTTCGTCTCCGACCACATGGAGGTCCTCTACGACCTCGACACCGAGGCCACCGCCAAGGCGGCCGAACTGGGCCTGCCCGTCGCGCGCTCCGCGACGGTCGGCGCGGACCCCGCTTTCGCCGGGGCGGTACGGGAACTCGTGCTGGAGCGGGCCGCCAAGGAGCGCGGGGAGGCGGCCGAGGAGTGCTGGGTGGGCATGCTGGGGCAGAGTCACGACCTGTGCGCCGTGGGCTGCTGCCCGGGGCGGGCCCCCCGGCCGGCGGCCGCGGGCGCCGACAGTCCGTACGCGTAGGGATGAGGGACCTTGATCTCCGATGACCTGAAGGCCGAACTGCTGGACGTGGGTCTGGAGGCCGCCCGGCAGGCCGGGGCCCTGCTGCGCGACGGCAGGCCGGCCGATCTGGCGGTGGCCGCGACGAAGAGCAGCCCCATCGACGTGGTGACCGAGATGGACATCGCGGCCGAGAAGCTGATCACCGGCATCCTCGCCGAACGGCGGCCCGAGGACGGACTGCTGGGCGAGGAAGGCGCGGACACCCCCGGGACGAGCGGGGTGCGGTGGGTCGTCGACCCGCTGGACGGGACCGTGAACTACCTCTACGGCCTGCCCAGCTGGGGCGTGTCCATCGCGGCCGAGTACGAGGGCGAGACCGTGGTGGGCGTCGTGGCGGCCCCGATGCGCGGGGAGACCTACCACGCGGTGCTCGGCGGCGGGGCCTGGCTGGGTGCGGTCCGCCTCGCCTGCCGGCCGGCGGCGCCGCTGGACCAGGCCCTCCTCGGGACCGGCTTCGCGTACGTCCAGACCCGGCGGGCCCACCAGGCCGAGGTCGTGGCGCGGATCATCCCGGTGGTGCGGGACATCCGGCGGGGCGGGTCGGCGGCGCTGGACCTGTGCGACGTGGCCGCCGGGCGGCTCGACGGGTACTACGAGCGCGGGCTGAACCCCTGGGACCTGGCGGCGGGCGACCTGATCGCGCGGGAGGCCGGGGCCCTGACCGGCGGCCGGCCGGGGGAGCCGGCCTCGGGCGAGCTCACGCTCGCCGCGACGCCCGCGGTGTTCGCCTCGCTGCAGCCGCTGCTGGACGGGGCGGGGGCCTGGCACGACTGACCGCACGCCGGCCGCTGACCGCACGCCGGCCGCTGGCCGCACGTCGGCCGCGCATGAGGGAACCCCGGCTGCCCGAGGGGGCGGCCGGGGTTCAGGCCGTGCGGAGAATGCGGGTCAGCAGGCAGGCACGGAGACCGAGATCGGAACACCGTGCTCGGCGGCGAGGCGCTGGAGGTCCTCCAGCTCCGCCTGTTCCACCTCCGCGAGGAAGTCGTCGCCCGCCTCGCGGGCCTGCCTGAGGTCCGACTGCGTGGCCCTGATGCGCTGCAGGAGACCCGCGGTGAATGCGTCCA
Organism: Streptomyces sp. cmx-11-4; assembly: GCA_049998195.1. Lineage (GTDB taxonomy): Bacteria > Actinomycetota > Actinomycetes > Streptomycetales > Streptomycetaceae > Streptomyces. The sequence goes on along the minus strand of JAEBET010000007.1, from coordinate 223,183 downwards.
TGGTGGGTTCGCCCCCTCTTCGTGGGTCGGCGGCGGCACGTGGCAGTCCGCCGTCAGGGAGTGGATGGGGTGTGCTGACGTCCTCCCCGGCACCCTGGGCCCAGAAACCTCGTAGGACGAGGGAATCCTCACCTCCGCCCGGCCGCACCCGTCGCTGCACCCTGCGAGCGCCGTCTTACAGCCGGTTTACGGCCGAAACGGGCAGGATGGACGACGCAACACACAGGTGCCCTGCTGGGCTCGGAGGAAGGAAATCGACGTGCGCGTACTCGTCGTCGAGGACGAGCAGCTGCTCGCCGATGCGGTGGCCACCGGACTGCGCCGGGAGGCCATGGCCGTGGACGTCGTGTACGACGGCGCCGCCGCTCTGGAGCGTGTCGGCGTCAACGACTACGACGTGGTCGTGCTCGACCGGGACCTCCCGCTCGTGCACGGTGACGACGTCTGCCGGAAGATCGTCGAGCTCGGCATGCCCACGCGCGTCCTGATGCTGACCGCCTCCGGCGACGTCAGCGACCGCGTGGAAGGGCTGGAGCTCGGGGCGGACGACTACCTGCCCAAGCCCTTCGCCTTCACCGAGCTGACCGCCCGCGTGCGGGCCCTGGGGCGGCGCACCACCGTCGCGCTGCCGCCCGTCCTGGAGCGGGCCGGCATCAAGCTGGACCCGAACCGGCGCGAGGTGTTCCGTGAGGGCAAGGAGGTGCAGCTGGCGCCCAAGGAGTTCGCGGTGCTGGAGGTCCTCATGCGCAGCGAGGGGACCGTGGTGTCCGCCGAGCAGCTGCTGGAGAAGGCCTGGGACGAGAACACCGACCCCTTCACGAACGTCGTACGGGTGACCGTGATGACCCTGCGGCGCAAGCTGGGCGAGCCCCCGGTCATCGTGACCGTGCCGGGCTCCGGATACCGGATCTGACGCGCGTGCCAGCCAACCCGGCGCCACCGGTCGCGCCACCGAAACCGACCTGGGACCCCGGCCAGCCCGAGGGTCCTTTCCCTTGGCTGCGGCCGACCATCCGCATACGCCTCACGCTGCTGTACGGCGGGATGTTCCTGATCGCCGGGATCCTGCTGCTGTCGATCATCTACCTGCTGGCGGCCCAGGCCCTGCGGGAGGGCAACGCGCCCCCGTTCCAGATCGTCGGCGGCGAGGTGAAGGTCACCAGCAGCACCTGCCCGGGCGTGGTGGGCCAGCTGACGCCCAACGAGTTCAACGCCGCGATCGGCCATTGCATGCTCGAACAGCGCCGGCATGCGCTGGACGACCTGCTGAGCCGCTCGCTGATGGCCCTGCTGGGGCTGAGCATCATCGCCTTCGCCTTCGGCTACGCGATGGCCGGCCGGGTGCTCTCGCCGCTCGGCAAGATCACCCGGACCGCCCGCCGCGTGGTCGGCTCCGACCTGACGCGGCGGATCGAGCTGGACGGGCCCGACGACGAGCTCAAGGAGCTCGCCGACACCTTCGACGAGATGCTCGACCGGCTGGAGCGGGCCTTCACGGCCCAGCAGCGGTTCGTCGCGAACGCCTCGCACGAGCTGCGGACCCCGCTCGCGATCAACCGGACCCTGTTGGAGGTGCACCTGTCCGACCCGGGGGCGCCGCTCGAGCTCCAGCAGCTCGGGAAGACCCTGCTCGCCACCAACGAACGCAGCGAGCAGCTGGTCGAGGGCCTGCTGCTGCTGGCCCGCAGCGAGAACCAGACCGTCGAGCGCAAGCCCGTGGACCTGGCGGAGGTCGCCTCCCGCGCCCTCGACCAGGTGCGCGGGGAGGCCGAGGCGAAGGGCGTGGAGATCCGCGGCGAGCGCGCCCTCGCAGTGATCCAGGGCAACGGCGTGCTGCTCGAGCGGATCGCCCTCAACCTGGTGCAGAACGCCGTCCGGTACAACGTGCCGGAGGACGGCTGGGTGGAGGTCACCACCGAGGCCCAGCACGGCCAGGCGGTGCTCGTGGTGTCGAACACGGGTCCCGTGGTTCCCGCGTACGAAGTGGACAACCTCTTCGAGCCCTTCAGGCGGCTGCGTACGGAGCGGACGAACAGTGACAAGGGTGTCGGGCTCGGTCTGTCCATCGCGCGCTCCGTGGCCCGCGCACACGGCGGACGGATCCAGGCGATGCCCCGGGAAGGCGGTGGGCTCGTGATGCGTGTCACTCTTCCCTTGTGAGTGCACCACCCCGTGTTCGCTTTTGGCTGAATGCTTGCCATGTGAAGGCAATCGGTTCTGTGTGATCGATCACATGCCCGAGTGTCGGACCATGTGCGTTCTGTGACCCCATGTCGGCCGGAACGCCCGGGACGTCCGGGTTTCCGGCCCCCCGGATGGCGGGAAATACACGGGGTGGCGTTTGTGCAAGACGACCCCCGGACCGTGTACGGTCCCGGTCGTCATCCCAGCCGATTGCCGCTTCAGGCAGGCGGTTGGGTGTCGATTGAGTAACAGACCTTGATGTGAGGCAAAATCTCCGCCTCAGGTCGGGCACAAGTCCGGCCTCTCGCGCGTTACGTGCGCTGAGACACCGCTAACACCCAGAGGGGGAGAGCGAACAATGGCAACGGACTACGACACCCCACGCAAGACCGACGACGACGTCGACAACGACAGCATTGAAGAGCTGAAGGCCCGGCGTAACGAGAAGTCGACCTCGTCCGCGGACATGGACGAATTCGACTCGGTCGAGAGCATGGAGCTTCCCGGCGCGGACCTCTCCAATGAGGAGCTGGCCGTCCGGGTCCTGCCGAAGCAGGCCGACGAGTTCACCTGCATGAGCTGCTTCCTGGTGCACCACCGCAGCCAGCTGGCACGTGAGAAGAACGGTCAGCCGATCTGTCGCGACTGCGACTGAGAGGCGTCGGCCGTGGCTGGCTCGACACCATTTCGGAAGCGCCGCTTCCGAAAATCTGGTGATCCGGCGGAGACGCAGGCGGGAACCGAGGACCCGGTAACGAGTCCTGGAACCTCCGGCGGCTCCGCCATGGGGACCGCCAACGTGCCCTCCGACACCGCCCCAGCGGTGCCGTCGGCCACAGGAGTCGACGAGGAGGCCCGGCACCGGTCCGGGGCTCGTCGGCTGCAAGCCGTCAGGAACGGTGTACGCAGGGGCGGCGAAAGTGTCAGGGACGCCGCCCTGTACATCACCGAGAGGGTCATCGAGAACGCACCGCGCGTTCCGGTTCGGGACCTCGCGACCCTGCGCGCGCAGTTCCCGGGCCTCGGCCCCGATCAGCTTGCCGACAAGCTGATCCACGGCGCCGCCAACGCCACCTCCACCGTCGGCGCGGGCATCGGAGCGGCGGCCATGCTGCCCGTCCCGCCGGCCATGCCGGCGGAACTGGCCGCGGAGATCACCAGCGTCGCCGCCATCGAACTCAAGCTGATCGCCGAACTGCACGAGGTCTACGGCCTGCGCCCGCCGGGCACGCTCAAACAGCGCAGCTTCGCCTACCTGACCTCGTGGACCGAGGAACGTGGCGTCGACCTCACCAAGCCGACCACGCTGAACGCGGCGCTCGGCGGCCAGATGAAGCGCGAACTGCGCCAGCAGATCATGAAGCGGATGTTCCGCAACCTGCCCAACCTCATGCCGTTCATGGTTGGTGCGGCGGTGGGCGCGGTCATGAATCGCCGCGACACCAGGAAACTCGCCGAGAAGGTCCGTGGAGACCTGCGCGGCCGCGCCGTGCCCTGGGACGCCCTGCCGCAGCTCCCGCCCCTGGAGCAGCCCTCCCAGCCCCTTCCCGAGGCCACCAGGGCCGCGCTCGAGGGCCCCGGACAGCAGGACGGCGGAGCCTGAGGGCCGACCGCCCAGAACCCCGGGCGGGGTCAGCCCCGCGCCGCGAGGATCGCCGCCCGCAGGGCCTGTGGCTCGCGGGTGGAGACGTACACGTACGGGGTCGGGTCCGCCGGGTCGGTCACCTCGACGCGGACCGCGGTCGGCACGTAGCTGCGCATCAGCATGAAGGCGCGGGTGTCGGCCTTGTACGTGCGCCAGGCGCGCGACTCCTCGGCGTCCAGGATTTCGGGATCGCCCAGGGCCGCCACCGGGATCCGCGCGTCGCCCGCCGCCAGGGCTCCGTTCACCACGCGCACGCGCGCGGAACCGTACGAACTCACCAGCAGCCCGGCGAGCCCGGCGCCCCCGACCAGCCCGGCCAGCGACGGCAGCGTGCCCAGCGGCAGCAGCATCAGCGCGCACGCGAGACCGATGAGTACGGCGATGCCCCACCAGGAGCGGGGGGCGGTCAGACGTTCGTCGTGGTGCGCGGGGGAGAGCTGCATGCGCTCAAGCCTGCCACGAGGCGGCCGGCGGGTAGCCGCGCGGGTAAGGTCTGCGGCTGTGAGTGGACGAAACACAGCGTTGACGCCCCCGGCCGATGCCGCCGCGCCGGTCCGGCACCCCGACGCGCCCGCGCCCGGCGAGCTCCTCGGCGCACACTACGAGCACTGCTTCGGCTGCGGCGGGGGCCAGCCGCACGGACTCCACCTGGAGGCCCGTGCGGGTGAGGGCGTACGCATCACCGCCGAGTTCACCGTCAAGCCCGCGCACCAGGGTGCCCCCGGTCTCGCCCACGGCGGCGTGCTCGCCACCGCGCTCGACGAGACGCTCGGCTCGCTGAACTGGCTGCTGCGCGTCATCGCCGTGACGGGCCGGCTGGAGACCGACTTCGTACGGCCCGTTCCGGTGGACACCGTCCTGTACCTCGACGCCGAGGTCACCGCGGTCGCCGGACGGAAGATCTACTGCAGCGCGGTCGGCCGGATAGGCGGGCCCGAGGGGCCGGTTGCCGTGCGCGCGGACGCGCTGTTCATCGAAGTGAAGGTCGACCACTTCATCGACAACGGTCGGCCCGAGGAGATCCAGGCGGCGATGGCCGACCCGGACCAGGTCAGGCGCGCCCGCGCCTTCGAGGTGAACCCCTGATGTCCCTGAATGACCACACCCCCGTCGACGTGCTGATCCGCCGCGTCGACCCGGAAGTACCCCTCCCCGCCTACAGCCACCCCGGTGACGCCGGCTGCGACCTGGTGACCACCCAGGCCGCCGAGCTGGAGCCGGGCGAGCGGGCCGTACTCCCCACCGGGGTGTCCATCGCCCTGCCCGACGGGTACGCCGCCTTCGTGCACCCGCGGTCCGGCCTGGCCGCCCGCTGCGGGCTCGCACTCGTGAATGCCCCGGGGACGGTGGATGCCGGGTACCGTGGGGAGATCAAGGTGATCGTGGTCAATCTCGACCCTCGCGAGAGCGTCCGGTTCGAGCGTTTCGACCGCATTGCCCAGCTGGTTGTCCAGCGGGTCGAGAAGGTGCGCTTCCACGAGGTGGCGGAACTTCCCGGCTCGGCCCGGGCCGAGGGGGGTTTCGGCTCCACCGGCGGTCATCCGGCCGTGGCCGGATCCGGCGCTGGTCAGCAGGGTGGGAATGGCTACGCTTCGGTCGTAACCGACCGGGAAGGACAGTGACGTGTTCGGACGTCGCAAGAAGAACGACTCCGCCAAGGACGGCGGCGCGGCCGAGCAGGTCGATGGCCGTGTGTCCGGCCTGGACGCCGGCGAGCAGGACGGCGCCGAGGAGCTCGACGCGGCCCAGCCGCGCCGCGTGAACCTGCCTCCCGCCCCGCGGCCCGACGGCCCCTGGGACGTCTCCGAGGTGCTCGGCAACCCGGCCGACGGCCGGGTGGACCTGGGCGGCATCTTCGTACCCGGGGTCGAGGGCATGGAGCTGCGGGTCGAGGTCGCCGGTGACGCGATCGTCGCCGCGACCGTCGTCCTGGGCGACAGCGCCGTACAGCTGCAGGCCTTCGCCGCACCGCGCAAGGAAGGCATCTGGGGCGAGGTCCGCGAGGAGATCGCCACGGGCATCACCCAGCAGGGCGGCATCATCGACGAGGTCGAGGGTTCGCTGGGCTGGGAGCTGCGCGCACAGGTTCCCGTACCGCTGCCGGACGGGCAGACCGGCGCACAGCTGGTCCGCTTCGTCGGCGTCGACGGTCCGCGCTGGTTCCTGCGCGGTGTCATCTCCGGCCAGGGCGCGGTGCGCCCCGAGTCGGCGGGTGTCCTCGAGCAGATCTTCCGCGACACCGTCGTGGTCCGCGGCGACGGCCCGATGGCTCCCCGCGACCCGATCGTCCTGAAGCTGCCCAACGACGCCCAGATGGTGCCGGACGGCGTGCAGACGGAGGACCAGGAAGGCTCCCGCTTCGGCGGTGGCATGGGACAGCTGGAGCGCGGCCCGGAGATCACCGAGGTCCGCTGACTCCGGTCACGGCCCCACGGGGGCACCATCACGTTTCGGGCCGGTGGGCCCCGCCGCTTCGGGTGGGGCCCACCGGCCTTTCCGCGCCACCGCGTCCGGACGCGTCCGGACGCGTCAGGGATGCGTCAGAGATGTGCGTACGGCCCCCCATCGGTGCGTGGACCCTACCGGCGTCCCCGAGAATGGGCGCATGGGACGCGGCAGGCTCAGGATCTATCTCGGCGCGGCACCCGGTGTGGGCAAGACCTACGCGATGCTCTCCGAAGGCCACCGCAGGGTGGAGCGGGGCGCCGACTGCGCGGTCGGGTTCGTCGAACACCACGGGCGGCCGCGCACGGAGGTCATGCTGCACGGCCTGGAACAGGTGGCGCGCAGGGAGCTGACCTACCGCGGGGCGGCCTTCACCGAGATGGACGTGGACGCCGTCCTCGCCCGGCGCCCGGCCATAGCGCTCGTGGACGAGCTCGCGCACACCAACGTCCCCGGCTCGCGCAACGCCAAGCGCTGGCAGGACGTGGAGGAGCTGCTGCGGGCCGGCATCGACGTGGTGTCGACCGTCAACATCCAGCACCTGGAGTCCCTCGGGGACGTGGTCGAGTCGATCACCGGGGTCCGGCAGCGGGAGACCGTGCCGGACGACGTGGTGCGGCGGGCCGACCAGATCGAGCTCGTCGACATGTCCCCGCAGGCCCTGCGCCGGCGGATGGCGCACGGGAACATCTACCAGCCGGACAAGGTCGACGCGGCCCTGTCCAACTACTTCCGCCCCGGCAACCTGACCGCGCTGCGCGAGCTGGCGCTGCTGTGGGTGGCCGACCGGGCCGACGAGTACCTCCAGCAGTACCGCGGTGAGCACGACATCCGTTCCACCTGGCAGGCGCGGGAGCGGATCGTCGTGGGGCTGACCGGCGGGCCGGAGGGGCGCACCCTCATCCGGCGGGCCTCCCGGATCGCCGCCAAGGGCTCGGGCAGCGAGATCCTCGCCGTCTACATCGCCCGCAGCGACGGGCTGACCGCGGCCTCGCCGAAGGAGCTCGCCGTCCAGCGGACGCTGGTGGAGGATCTAGGCGGAACGTTTCACCATGTGATCGGCGACAACGTTCCCGAGGCGCTCCTCGCCTTCGCCGGCGGGGTCAACGCCACCCAGATCGTGCTCGGCTCCAGCCGTCGCAAGACCTGGCAGTACGTCCTCGGCCCCGGCGTCGGCGCCACCGTCGCCCGCGACTCCGGACCCGACCTCGACGTCCACATCGTCACGCACGAGGCGGTGGCCAGGGGACGCGGCCTGCCCGTGGTCCGCTCGGCGGCCCGGCTGGGGCGCCCCCGGCTCGTGGCGGGCTGGGTGGTGGGCGTGGCCCTCCCCGTGCTGCTCTGCCTGCTGCTCACGCACATCGAGGCGGACCTCGGGCTCGCCAACGACATGCTGCTCTTCCTGGCGCTGACGGTGGCAGCCGCGCTGCTGGGCGGCCTCTGGCCGGCCCTGGCCTCCGCCGCCGTCGGATCGCTGCTGCTGAACTACTTCTTCGCCCCGCCCCTGCACCGGCTCACGGTCTCCGACCCGAAGAACATCGTCGCCATCGCCGTCTTCTTCGGGGTGGCCGTCTCCGTGGCCTCCGTGGTGGACCTGGCCGCCCGGCGCACGCACCAGGCGGCGCGGCTGCGCGCCGAGTCCGAGATCCTCTCCTTCCTGGCCGGCAGCGTGCTGCGCGGGGAGACCAGCCTGGAGGCGCTGCTGGTGCGGGTGCGCGAGACCTTCGCCATGGAGTCCGTGGCCCTGCTCGAGCGGGAGGGCGAAGTCGAGCCGTGGCGGCGGGCCGGCAGCGTGGGCCCCGACCCGGTGGACCGGCCCGAGGACGCCGACGTCGACATGCCGATCGGCGACCACATGGCGCTGGCCCTGTCGGGGCGGGTGCTGCCCGCCGAGGACCGCCGCGTACTCGGCGCCTTCGCCGCCCAGGCGGCCGTGGTCCTGGACCGGCAGCGGCTGGTCGGCGAGGCCGAGGACGCCCGCCGGCAGGCCGAGGGCAACCGGATCCGGACCGCGCTGCTGGCCGCCGTCAGCCATGACCTGCGTACGCCGCTGGCCTCCATCAAGGCCTCCGTGACCTCCTTGCGCTCCGACGACGTGGACTGGTCCGAGGAGGACCGGGCCGAGCTCCTGGCGGGCATCGAGGAGGGCGCCGACCGGCTGGACCATCTCGTGGGCAACCTGCTGGACATGTCCCGGCTGCAGACCGGCACCGTCACCCCGCTGATCCGGGAGATCGACCTCGACGAGGTGATCCCGATGGCCCTGGGCGGCGTACCCGAGGACAGCGTGGTGCTCGACGTGCCCGAGACGCTGCCCATGGTGGCGGTCGACCCGGGGCTCCTGGAGCGGACCGTGGCCAACGTGGTGGAGAACGCCGTCAAGTACAGCCCGCCCGGAGAGCGGGTGCTGGTGGCGGCGAGTTTCCTCGGCGACCGGGTCGAGGTGCGGGTGGTCGACCGGGGGCCCGGGGTGCCCGACGAGGCCAAGGACAGGATCTTCGCCCCCTTCCAGCGGCACGGGGACGCGCCGCGCGGGGCCGGGGTGGGCCTCGGGCTCGCCGTGGCCCGGGGCTTCGCCGAGGCGATGGACGGCAGCCTCGCGGCCGAGGACACCCCCGGCGGCGGGCTGACCATGGTGCTGACCCTGCGGGCGGCGGCGCGGGACGGGGCGGACAGAGTGGAACGTGATCACGACCGTGATCCGCTGATGCGACAGAAGGCAGGACCTCAATGACCCGGGTGCTCGTGGTGGAAGACGAGCCGCAGATCGTCCGAGCCCTCGTGATCAATCTGAAGGCGCGCAGGTACGAGGTCGACGCGGCCGCCGACGGAGCGAGCGCCCTGGAGCTCGCGGCGGCCCGCCACCCCGACGTGGTCCTCCTCGACCTCGGCCTGCCCGACATGGACGGCATCGAGGTGATCAGGGGCCTGCGCGGCTGGACCCGGGTGCCGATCCTGGTGCTCTCCGCCCGCCACACCTCCGACGAGAAGGTCGAGGCACTGGACGCGGGCGCCGACGACTACGTCACCAAGCCCTTCGGCATGGACGAGCTGCTCGCCCGGCTGCGCGCGGCCGTCCGCCGGGCCGAGCCGCCCGCCGGCTCCGGCGAGGACGAGGTGGTCGTGCGGACCGCGGGCTTCACCGTGGACCTGGCCGCGAAGAAGGCCGTACGGGAGGGGCGGGACGTACGGCTCACGCCCACCGAGTGGCACCTGCTGGAGGTCCTGGTCCGCAACGGCGGCAAGCTGGTCAGCCAGAAGCAGCTGCTGCAGGAGGTCTGGGGCCCCTCGTACGGCACGGAGACGAACTACCTGCGGGTCTACATGGCGCAATTGCGGCGCAAACTGGAGGCCGATCCCTCGCACCCGCGGCACTTCACCACCGAACCGGGCATGGGATACCGCTTCGAGAGGTGAGGGGCACGCCGGTACGCTTCCTGTTATGAGTGCTGAACCGCGTCCCGAGAAGCCCGCGAAGCCGGCCAGGCCGGTGGGCCGGTTCCGCCGGATGATAGAGCGGCTGTCCACCTCCCAGGAGGAGCTGCATTCGGCGGAGCTGCAAGAGGACGCACAAGCCGCGGGGTGCACGCGGATCTGCGACTGCCACGACCGGCAGATAGTCAAGGTGACCGGCACCCTGCGTACGGTCACCTTGCGGCCGCGTGCCGGCGTCCCCGCCCTCGAGGCGGAGCTGTTCGACGGCTCGGCGGCGCTGGACGTGGTGTGGCTCGGGCGTCGCTCGATCGTGGGAATCGAGCCCGGCCGGCGCATGATCGCCTCCGGCCGGATCTCCATGACCCATGGCCGTCGGGTGCTCTTCAACCCCAAGTACGAACTCCGACCGCTCGGACAGGAGCACTGACCGGTGACGTCACTCGACAAACCGACCACCCCAGAACCGGGTGCCTCCGGCGCTCCCGCCGATGACCAGGGCGCGGTGACGCAGGCGGCGCTGTTCGACGCCTTCGGCGGCATCCGGGGCACCGTGGAGACGATGCTCCCCGGGCTGCTGTTCGTCATGATCTACACGATCAACCGGGACGTGAAGCTCTCCGCGCTCGCGGCGGGCGCGGTCGCGGTCCTGCTGGTGATCGTGCGGCTGCTGCGCAAGGACACGGTGAAGCACGCCTTCAGCGGGGTCTTCGGCGTGGGCGTGGGCGTGGCCTTCGCCCTGTTCACGGGCAGCGCGAAGGGCTTCTACCTGCCGGGCATGATCTACGGCGCCGGCCTGGGCGTGGCCTTCACGGTCTCGGCGCTGGTGGGCTTCCCGCTGCTGGGCGTGATCCTGGGGCCGGTCTTCAAGGAGAACCTGTCCTGGCGCACCCGCAACCCCGGCCGCAAGAAGGCGTACACCAAGGCCAGCCTGGCCTGGGGGATCATCTTCCTGGCCAAGTACGCGATCCTCTTCCCCCTGTACTGGTGGGGCGACGCGACGCAGCTGGGCTGGGTGCTGATCGCGCTGAAGCTCCCGCCGATGGTGCTCGCGGTGTACTTCACCTGGCTCTTCCTGGCCAAGGCCCCGCCACCGATCGACGTGATCGCGGAATGGGAGGCCAAGGAAGCCGCCGAGACAGCGGCCCGCGAAAACCGCGCCTAGTCCAGCCCCGCCGGCGTTTGAGGCGCGGGGTCCGGGGCGGAGCCCCAGCAGCGCACCCGCACCTGAACGGGCACGGCCGGCCGGGCAGCACGAAGGGGGCGGGGCGACCGACCGGTCGCCCCGCCCCCTTTCGTCGTGCGAGCGTGCCCGCAGGGCTACCGGCGGGCCTGGAGAAGGACCTCCAGCTGCTCCTCCCGGGCCTGCGCGGCCACGAAGAGGAGTTCGTCGCCCGGCTCCAGGGTCTCCTCCGCGTGCGGGGTGAGGACCCGGTTGCCCCGGATGATCGTGACCAGCGAGGTGTCCTCGGGCCAGGTGATGTCGCTGATCTGGGTGCCGGCGACGGACGAGTCGGCAGGCAGGGTCAGCTCGACCAGGTTGGCGTCGCCGTGGCTGAAGCGCAGCAGCCGTACCAGGTCGCCGACGCTGACGGCCTCCTCGACCAGGGCCGACATCAGACGCGGCGTGGACACCGCGACGTCGACGCCCCAGGACTCGTTGAAGAGCCACTCGTTCTTCGGGTTGTTGACGCGGGCCACCACGCGCGGGACCCCGTACTCGGTCTTGGCGAGCAGCGAGACGACGAGGTTGACCTTGTCGTCGCCGGTCGCCGCGATGACCACGTTGCAGCGCTGCAGCGCCGCCTCGTCCAGCGAGGTGATCTCGCAGGCGTCGGCCAGCAGCCACTCGGCCTGCGGCACCCGCTCCACGGAGATGGCGGTCGGGGCCTTGTCGACGAGGAGGACCTCGTGCCCGTTCTCCAGCAGCTCGCCCGCGATGGAACGGCCCACCGCGCCTGCCCCGGCGATCGCGACTCTCATGCGTGTGCCTCCTCAGGCCCTTCGGCGAAGGCCGCCTCGACCTTTTCGATCTCGTCCGTGCGCATCATCACGTGGACGAGGTCGCCCTCCTGGAGGACGGTCGCCGACGTGGGCAGCACCGCTTCGCCCAGGCGGGTCAGGAAGGCGACGCGGACGCCGGTCTCCTCCTGGAGCTTGCTGACCTTGTGACCGATCCAGGCGTCCGCGGCGTGCACCTCGGCGAGCTGCACACCGCCACTCGGATCGCGCCACAGCGGCTCGGAGCCCGAGGGCAGCAGCCTGCGCAGCATCTGGTCGGCGGTCCACCGGACGGTGGCCACGGTGGGGATGCCGAGGCGCTGGTAGACCTCGGCGCGCTTGGGGTCGTAGATGCGGGCGGCGACGTTCTCGACTCCGAACATCTCCCGGGCCACGCGGGCGGCGATGATGTTGGAATTGTCACCACTGCTGACGGCGGCGAACGCGCCCGCCTCCTCGATCCCGGCCTCCCTCAGGGTGTCCTGGTCGAAGCCGACCCCGGTGACGCGGCGGCCGCCGAATCCGGCCCCCAGCCGGCGGAATGCGGTGGGGTCCTGGTCGACGACGGCGACCGTATGCCCCTGCTGTTCCAGGGTCTGCGCGAGGGCGGAACCCACTCTTCCGCAACCCATGATGACGATGTGCACGGCCGTCCTTCCGGCTGTCAGCGGCTCGCTGGTATCCAGCCTCATTGCCTGCTCTGGTTTAACAGGGTCTCAGACCATGGCCCAAGCTACACACGGGCGGTCACGAGCGGGACCTCTTGCGTCGCGGGGAGAGGCGTTAGCGGCGTATGGATGGCATATACGCTGCATATAGGCGGCGCAATGCCGTGCGGCGGGGTGCGGGTTCGTCAGTCCGATTTCGAACGCTTACGATCCTCTGCGTGTCCAAACTGACCGACGTGCCCAAACGGATCCTGATCGGCCGGGCGCTCCGCAGCGACCGCCTCGGAGAAACACTCCTCCCCAAGCGGATCGCCCTCCCCGTCTTCGCTTCCGACCCGCTCTCCTCCGTGGCATATGCCCCGGGCGAGGTCCTGCTGGTCCTGTCGATCGCGGGCGTGTCGGCGTACCACTTCAGTCCCTGGATCGCGCTCGCGGTCGTCGTACTGATGTTCACGGTGGTCGCCTCCTATCGGCAGAACGTCCACGCCTACCCGAGCGGCGGCGGTGACTACGAGGTCGCCAACACCAACCTCGGCCCCAAGGCCGGTCTGACGGTGGCGAGCGCCCTGCTCGTCGACTACGTCCTGACCGTCGCCGTTTCGATCTCCTCCGGAGTGGAGAACCTCGGCTCCGCCTTCCATTTCGTCATCGAGCACAAGGTGCTCTCGGCGATGATCATGATTCTGCTGCTCACGCTGATGAATCTGCGCGGCGTGAAGGAATCCGGAAATCTCTTCGCCATCCCGACCTACGTGTTCGTCGGGGCCGTCTTCGTCATGATCGCCTGGGGCGCCTGGCGGGGCATCGTCGTCGGCGACACCATGAAGGCCCCCACCGCGGACCTGGAGATCAAGCCCGAACACCAGGGCCTGGCCGGCTTCGCACTGGTCTTCCTGCTGCTGCGGGCCTTCTCCTCCGGCTGTGCCGCGCTCACGGGCGTAGAGGCCATCAGCAACGGCGTCCCCGCCTTCCGCAAGCCCAAGAGCAAGAACGCGGCCACCACCCTCCTGCTCATGGGCGGCCTGGCCGTCACCATGTTCTGCGGGATCATCGGCCTGGCCATGGCCACGAACGTGCGGATGGCCGAGAAGCCCGCCGTGGACCTGCTGAAGGACGGCGTCCCCGTCGGCGAAAGCTACGTCCAGGACCCGGTGATCTCCCAGGTGGCCGAGGCCGTCTTCGGCAGCGGCAGCTTCCTCTTCATCGTGCTGGCCGGGGCCACCGCGCTGGTCCTGTTCCTGGCCGCCAACACCGCGTACAACGGCTTCCCGCTGCTCGGCTCGATCCTCGCCCAGGACCGCTACCTGCCGCGCCAGCTGCACACGCGCGGCGACCGGCTCGCCTTCTCCAACGGCATCGTGCTCCTCGCGGGCGCCGCCATGCTGCTCGTGTGGGTCTACGACGCGGACTCGACCAAGCTGATCCAGCTCTACATCGTCGGCGTGTTCGTCTCGTTCACACTGAGCCAGATCGGCATGGTCCGGCACTGGAACCGCCACCTGAAGTCGGAGCGCGACCAGGCCGCCCGCCGCCGGATGCACCGCTCCCGGGCGATCAACACCTTCGGCGCCTTCTTCACCGGCATGGTGCTGGTCGTCGTCCTCGCCACCAAGTTCACCCACGGTGCCTGGGTCGCCCTGCTGGGCATGCTGATCTTCTACGGCACGATGTCCGCGATCCGGAAGCACTACGACCGCGTCTCCGCCGAGATCGCCGCCGCCGAGGGCCCCAGTGACGACAGCGTGCGGCCCTCGCGGGTCCACTCGATCGTCCTGGTCTCCAAGGTCCACAAGCCCACGTTGCGCGCCCTGGCCTTCGCCAAGCTGACCCGCTCGGACACCCTGGAGGCGCTCAGCATCAGCGTCGACCCGGCCGAGACCAAGGCGCTGCGCCAGGAGTGGGACCGGCGCGGGATCAACGTCCCGCTCAAGATCCTCGACTCGCCGTACCGGGAGATCACCCGCCCGGTGGTGGAGTACGTGAAGGGCCTGCGCAGCGAGAACCCGCGCGACGCGGTCAGCGTCTACATCCCGGAATACGTCGTCGGGCGCTGGTACGAGCACCTGCTGCACAACCAGAGCGCGCTGCGGCTCAAGGGCCGGCTGCTCTTCACGCCCGGTGTGATGGTCACCTCGGTGCCCTACCAGCTGGAGTCCTCGGAACTCGCCAAGAGGCGGGCCAGGAAGCGCCAGGACTGGAACGCCCCGGGCGCGGTGCGCCGCGGTCCGGTGGACACCCCGCGCCCCGCCCCGCGTCCCCCGAAGGACCCCGCGGCGAAGGGCTGACGGGCCCGGTACCGGGTTGGTGAACGGCCGGACGAGATCCACGTAAACTGGTGGGTCGGTCGTCCGGCCGTTCACCGTTTTCAGGTTTTTGGAGTCTCCCCACCATGACGAGCGCCGAGCAGAACGAGAAGCAGTCACTGGTCGGGGAGGAGTACGAGGTCGAGGTCGGCCCCGTCGCACACGGCGGGCACTGCATCGCCCGGACCGCCGACGGCCGCGTCCTGTTCGTCCGCCACACGCTGCCCGGCGAGAAGGTCATCGCGAAGGTCACCGAGGGCGAAGCCGACGCCCGCTTCCTGCGCGCCGACGCGATCACGGTGCTGGAAGCCTCCAAAGACCGTGTGCCCGCCCCCTGCCCGTACGCCGGCCCCGGCAAGTGCGGCGGCTGCGACTGGCAGCACGCCAAGCCGGGCGCCCAGCGCCGGCTCAAGGGCGAGGTCGTCGCCGAGCAGCTGCAGCGGCTCGCCGGGCTCACCCCCGAGGAGGCCGGATGGGACGGCACCGTCATCCCGGCCGAGGGCGACAAGCTGCCCGCCGGACAGGTCCCGCAGTGGCGCACCCGCGTCCAGTACGCGATCGACGAGGACGGCAACGCCGGTCTGCGCAAGCACCGTTCGCACGACATCGAGCTGATCGACCACTGCATGATCGCGGCGGCGGGCGTCAGCGAGCTGGGCATCGAGAAGCAGGACTGGCCGCAGATGGCGTCGGTGGAGGCCATCGCCGCCTCCGGCTCCGGCGACCGCCAGGTGGTCCTCACCCCGCGCCCGGGCGGCCGCCTCCCCCTGGTCGAGCTCGACAAGCCGGTCTCGGTCCTGCGGGTCGAGGAGAAGGACGGCGGCGTCCACCGCGTCCACGGCCGCCCCTTCGTCCGCGAGCGCGCCGACGGCCGCACCTACCGGGTCGGCATGGGCGGCTTCTGGCAGGTCCACCCGCAGGCCGCGGACACCCTGATCAAGGCCGTCATGCAGGGCCTGATGCCGCGCAAGGGCGAGATGGCCCTCGACCTGTACTGCGGCGTCGGCATCTTCGCGGGCGCCCTGGCCGAACGCCTCGGCGAGACGGGCGCGGTCCTCGGCATCGAGTCGACGAAGCGCGCCGTCGAGGACGCCCGGCACAACCTGACGGACTTCCCGCGGGTCCGGATCGAGCAGGGCAAGGTCGACCAGATCCTCCCGAAGACCGGCATCACCGAGTGCGACCTGGTCGTCCTGGACCCCCCGCGCGCCGGCGCCGGCAAGCAGACGGTGCGCCACATCGCGGGCCTCTCCGCCCGCCGCATCGCATACGTGGCCTGCGACCCGGCGGCCCTGGCCCGCGACCTGGGCTACTTCAAGGAAAACGGCTACAAGGTCCGCACCCTGCGCGTCTTCGACCTGTTCCCGATGACCCACCACGTCGAGTGTGTCGCGATCCTTGAGCCCCTTGGAAAGGGCCTCTGACCTGCAGGTTCGGGCGGTGTGCGTTATGTGCGCTGGGGGCGATATCGTGACGCTCGTGACGCACGTTTGACGCACGCCCCCGAGCGATGCCTGACGAGTTGTCAGTCATGTAAGGGCGTCTCTCGGCGTCCGTTGAGTGGGTTCAGGCGTTGCGCGTGGCCGTCGGCCCAAGTGATCCATGCGTCGGCCCAATCCCTCTCCGGTTGGCTGTGGCGTCGCAGCTTCCCACTGCGGCCGCTTTGCCCGTGTTGCCTCCAGTCGGCGAGTCGTTTGCGTTCGGTGGCCTCGCCTCGGAGTTCCACTTCCATTTCGGCGTGCGGCCGTGTCGGCCCACTCGCCGGCCCTGTGTCGCAAGCCGCCGCTGACGCAGACTCTGCGATGAGTCGCTCCTAGATGTTGGTGGCCGTGCCCCGTCCGGGAGGGGCATTGCGGAAGAGCTCAAGCCGCAGGTGCTACGGGCCTTCGCGGCGCGCTCGGCGGCTCGCGGTGGTCAGGGCTCGATGTCGTGGGTGTGCGGGACGGCCATCCAGTCGGCGAAGGAGGCACCCAGCGGGCGGGTTGCGTGAGATGGGTGTGACGTTCGGCAGCTACACGCCACACCGCCCGAAGTCCGGTGGCGGTGCCGACCGCTTCCTCTGGGAGAAGGCTGTTGACCTCCTTGCCTCGCACTCCCCGCACTTGGCCGCGCCTCAGCGGTGAGGTGGGCATGACCACTCTCGAGGGCAGCCCCGTCCGGCCTTGCCCGTAGGGCTGGGACCTGTCAGGACAGGCCGGTCTCGGGCCTGATTGGGGCGTGAGCACGTCTTTGCGGCGTCGCTTCGGCTATGGCTTGGGGAGGCTTCCGATGCAGGCCTACGGTACCGGTCTTGCGCGGCCATCGCGTCCGCCCCGAAGCCGAACCCCGGGTCCAGCGTTACCGGGCCGGGAACGACCTTGCTGGTTTCCTCCTGGCTGGCGGCCTCCGGCCTGACATGGCCGCAAGCATCAAGAGGGTCTCCTCTCGACGGGGTTGCGCGTGGGACTTCGTCGACCAGGCCCGTCCTGTGCGTGCTCGACCATCGTCTCGATGTCCAGCTGGTCCGGTCCGTGCACCTGGTGGTCGGGCCGGTCCCTGGGTATGGGGCGGGCGTTCGCGGGGGCTGATCGGCTGCTGGTCACCACAAGCTCCCTTTCTCAAAGATGTCACCAACTCTCGTGCCTCGAACAGCCACAGCTACCGCGCCGCAGCCGTGTACGGGTTCGAAAATCGCCGATAGATGTCGCATGCATGACCGGGAAGTGGTCGGGCATACGGTGCTTCGGAGGTTGATAAATATGGTTCCCCTGCTTCTTGTTCTTCTGCTGGTTCTGATTCTTTTCGGTGCGGGTTTCGCGGTGAAGATCCTCTGGTGGGTCGCGATCGCGGTTCTGGTGCTGTGGCTGATCGGATTCGTCGCTCGCCCGAAGGGCGGCAGCGGCCGGTGGTATCGCTGGTAGGCGCCCTGTAGCGTCGCAGTTCAGATGTGGTGTGACGGTGGCCTGTCACCCCCCGGCCGGGGGGTGACAGGCCACCGTCATCTCGTCATGTCCGCCCTCTGGTGTGTGTTTACCGGGTGAAACGGGATATCGGGGGTAATGGGGATGTTGCCGGGACGGTCGCCGTGACGCAGCAGGGAACCTGCTCACCTCCAATGATCGACGGCCGTCTCGGTCCCGAACAATCCCGAGGGGTGTACGGGACGAAATGCGGGGCAGTCGGAGGTCAGGCCGGAACACGAGTTCCGCCGTGTACGCAGTACGGAAAAAGGCAGACCGGCGGGGAATCCGTTTCCCTCCCGTCTTCCATTGACCGAAGGAGTTGTTTTTCGCATGACTGAGAACTTTTGGGGTTACCGCGAGACCGCCGGCCGTCTGGCTGGTGCGGATCTGACGGGGTATAAGGTCGAGGCTAGCGACGGTTCCATCGGCAAGGTCGACAAGCACTCGGATGAGGTCGGCTCGTCCTACATTGTGGTCGACACCGGTCCGTGGATCTTCGGCAAGGAAGTGCTGCTGCCCGCGGGCACGATCAGCCGGATTGACGCGAACGACGAGAAGATCTTCGTGGACCGGACGAAGGAGCAGATCAAGAACGCTCCCGAGTTCGACAAGGACAAGCACCTCGGCGACGCGGACTACCACCGTCAGGTCGGCGGCTACTACGACGGCCCGCACCGCCTGTAACCGACGCGGACACAGATGTACGAGGCGGGGGCGGCAACCAATCGGTTGCCGCCCCCGCCTCTGCCATGTCATGGGGGCCGCTGCCCAGCGTGCGCCTTCGCGCGCCGGCTGGCGTCTGTGTGGTGGCGTGCGGTGTGGGGGCCCTGCCAGTCCAGGCACACGACGGTGGCGTCAGATAGAGCCGTTGGCCGTGCCTGGCTCCCGAGCCGCGGTCCTGACGGTGACGGGTGACGGTCGTAGCCAAGCGGGCGACGTGTGGCGGCCGCCAACGCCGCTTCACATCAGCTCTCTGTGTCGAAACCATCGTCTCCGGTCGAGGTGCTCGGAGGGAGGCCCGAGCGCGGTCGGCATGTTTCTGCGTGGGGGAGGGGCTGCCGGACCGGAGGGGCCCAACCAAGACCGTCCGGTCCGGCAGCGGAAAGTGAGGTGCGGGACGCGCCGCGGTGTGGACTTCGTCGGCGGTGTCAGCACCGTACGGCCCGAACGGGCCGCTTTCCCCTGGGGGTGCGCGCCAAGGTACGCGGGGCCGCCCTTCAACCGGCGGGCGGGGACTGACGGTCACCGCGGCAGGTTATGCGGGGGCGTCGTCCTGGTTGCGGGTGTGCGCGACGAGGGCGTGGGCGGCGGTGGGGTGGGCGGGCAGCAGGGCGCTGAGGCCGGTGAGGTCCAGCATCCGCTGAAGGCGGTCGGGGACGGCGGCGAGGACCAGGGTGCCGTCGGCGGTCTTGGCGCAGCGGAAGATGCCGACGAGGGCGTTGAAGCCGGACGAGTCGCAGAAGGTGACCGCCCCGAGGTCCAGGATCAGGTGCCGGTGGCCTTGTTCGATCAGGGCCAGTGCCTGGGCGCGGAGGTGGGGGGCGGTGTCGATGTCGAGTTCCCCGGCGACGTGGGCCAGGGCGAGGTCGCCGTCGGTGTGCTGTGCGGTGAGGCGGAAGTCGGTCACGGGCGGCTCTCCGACGTCTCGCCGGCGGGGGCGATGGTGTGGGCGGTCGCGGTGGCGGTGAGGCCGTCCGCGGCGTTGGCGAGGGGGACGGACAGGGCCAGCAGGGCGACGTCGTCACCGGCGCCGTGGGGTGTGGCGTCGAGGAGGTCGACGGTGTCGCCTATGACCGCCGCCGCGCTGTCGGGCCCGGTGCGGGCGGCGAGGAAACGGGTCAGGCCCTCTTCTCCGATCATTTCTCCGCCCAGGGTGCGGGCCTCGGTCAGCCCGTCGGTGTAGAGGAGCAGTCCTTCGCCGGGGGCGAGGTGGATGCTGTGGGAGGCGAAGCGCGCCTCGGCGAGGGCGCCGATGAGCATGCCTCCCTTGGGGTGCACCGCTTCCACCGCCCCCGAGTCGCGCAGGTGGTAGGCCGGGGGGTGACCGCCGGTGGCCACTGTGACGGTGAACCCGTCCTTCTCGTGGGGTTCCAGGATGCCGAAGACGGCGGTGCAGAACCGGGTGCCGACGGCCGGGTCCAAGAGCAGCGCCGTGTTCAGTGAAGTGAGGACTTTGTCGGGGTCCGGGTCGATCAGGGCTGCGGCGCGCAGGGTGTAGCGGGTCAGGGAGGTCAGGGCGGCTGCTTCGGGTCCCTTGCCGCACACGTCTCCGAGGAAGAACGCCCACCTCTTCCCGTCGAGGGGGAAGACGTCGTAGAAGTCGCCGCCCACGTTCTGCGGGGAGGCGGTGGCGTAGTGGCAGGCCAGCTCCAGGCCCGGCACTACCGGCAGTGCCGGCGGCAGCAGGGTGCGCTGGAGGGTGGAGGCGAACGCCTGGATGGCGGCCATGTCGCGCTCCGCGCGCTCGCGGGCCTCCTCCTGCTCGATGCGCCGCTCCTGCTCGGCGCGCAGGGCGTTCAAGGCCGCCAGGCGCATTTCCAGCTCGTCGAGCACGATCGCGGCCAGGTCCGCGAGGGTGGCGGTGTCGTCCTCGGTGATCAGTCGGGGCTTGGTGTCGAGGATGTTGACGGTGCCCAGCCGGTGCCCGTCACGGGTGGTGATCGGGGCGGCGGCGTAGAAACGGACCGCCATCGGTCCGGTGACCAGGCCGTTGTTGAAGGCGACGGGGTCGGTGAGAGTGTCCGGGATCACCAGTGTTTCGTCGGCAAGGATCGCCGAACCGCACAGGCCCGGCTCCCGGCTGATCTCGCTGACGCCTTCCAAACCGTGGGCTGCCTTGAACCAGATCCGGTCCTCGTCCACGATCGTCACGCTCGCCACCGGCACCTTGAACAGCCGGGCCGCCATCGCCGCCACCCGGTCGAACGCGCCGTCGGGCGGGGTGTCGAGGATGTTGTAGCGGCGCACCGCGTCCATCCGGGCCGCTTCTTCTACCGCACTGAGCGTTCGCCGGCCCGGCGTGTCCGCCGGGCCGGTCGCGTGTTCCGCTTGCGGCATCGTCTGTCTCTCCTTGCCGCGCCGGCGTCGGTGCCGACGACTGCGGCAGCCTAGACCAGCCTCCTGTCGTCAAGGAAACAAAGGCAACGTTTTCCGAGGGTCGACCGACGATCACCGAAAAGGGCAGAACGTTCAACAACTCCCTCAAAAACCCCGATCCTCAGAAATCCCGCACCACCCTTTGACCAGGAAACCCGGCCCCCCTCCAGCCGAATCCGGATCGCACAAGGCGAACCCTGACCAGGACACCAAGAGGACCGTCCGTCTCGGCCTGGGGGGCGAGCCTGTTGAGCGCGTTCAGGGGGCGAGGTGAAGGCGCAGGGTGAGGCCGGTGCCCGTGGCTCGGATTTCGACGAGGTCGCACAGCTGGTGGATCATCCACAGGCCCCGGCCGCCGTTAACGGAGGCGAGGGCAGGGCGCCGGCGTCCGGCGAGGGGGTTGGCCAGGTGGCCCTTGTCGCGAATCTCGGCCACGGCGGTGCCGTGCCCGGTGGTCCACAGTCGAAGGGTGCCGGTGCCGCCGCCGTGGGCAACGGAGTTGGCGGTGGCTTCGCTGATCGCGAGCACAAGGTCGCCTCTGCGGGCCCGGTCCAGGCTTGTGCCTTCCAGCCATTGCCGAGCGTGCTCGCGCGTCTGTGCGAGCTGGCCCGCGGCATAGGGAAGGGTCAGGGCGTGCACTGGTTCGGGCAGGGGTTCGTCGCAGTCGGCGCAGACGACGGCGGGGTCGACGTAGGCCGCACTGGCCAGGTCACGGCCGTCCTCGAGGAGTGTGGGGTGGGTGCGCCGGGCGTCGGCGACCACTGCTTCAGGTAGGGCGGTGACGTCGTAGGGGCACAGGATCGTGGCGGGGCGGCCGGCGAAGGCGGTGTTGATGAGCGCCTCGTGCCGGGTGGCCTCCAAGGTCTCCGAGCGCGAGCGGCTGGGCCAGATCGGCTCTCCCACGATGCGAGCGGCCCGGCCGGGGTGCCGGTCGGCGAAGTCCTGCAGGGCCGACAGGATCCTCCCGGGGTTTCGGCCCAGCACCGCCATGTCCGCGAAGTCGACGCCCGCGACGTTGTCCCCCAGCCACTCGCGCAGGGCGTTCAGATGTGCTTCGGGCACGGCCACGAACGTGGGCTCCTCTGCCCTGAGTGCGGCGCGCACAAAGCCGCCCACTCCGCTGACGTACTCCTCCTGGGTGCGATAGAACAGCGCGGGATGCACGAAGGGCCCAGCATCCGGAACGGTGGTCACGGTGTTCGTCATGCCGCCATCTCCAGGACACTGCATTCGTCGGGGAACATCTGTGCTGCCCGCAGCAGCGACGGTGGAGGTTGATGCAAGACCAGCCGCCGGCCCTCACTCCGCAAAACGCTGGCCGCGCCCACCAGTTGGGCAACGGCGTCGACGTCGAAGAAGTCGGCCTCGGTCAGATCAAGGTGCACGGCGGCGCCGGGAACGCGGATCAGCGCGCTCAGGGCCGCCGCCAGGTCCGGGCGGGAGTCCATATCCGCATGACCGACAAGTCGTGCCCCCCGCCCTTCGCGGAGCGGCGTGACATGCAGCGCCGGCGTCGGCTGCGCGATGTGGGAGCCTTCGCCGTGGTGGCCTGGGGCCACGTGCTTGCGGTGGGCGGCAATTGGTAGGGCCGCGGCGCCGGCGATGTCCAGGCGTCGATCGAACAGGCACATCCCGGTCACGGGCAGATCGGCGAACACCTCTGCTTCCAGGCGCAGTTCGTATTCGAGGAGGCGCTCCGCGCCCGGCACCTCTCGCGTGCACCAGTCCATCTCGCCCACGACTCGCAGCCCCGGATATCCCGCCGCCATCGCTTCCTCGCACGCCTGCCGCATCCCGGCGATCACCGTGTCCGGGTCGAATGGAAGCAGCCGAAGATAGGACTGCGACGCCCCATGGACCGCCAGCTGCCCCGTTGCCTGGGCCGCGTCGACGTCCAGTCCGGCCGCCGCGAGCGAGTCGGTGACGGTGCGTTCCGCGGTGGTGTCGGTGAAGTACAGCACCCGCTCGCCGTTGGCCAGTCCGGCGCCGACGAACGCTGTCACCGCCCGCGACTTTTCCTGATCATCGCTGTATGCGCAGCACGAGTGGTCGCCCCGGGGCGCGTGGGGTGGACCGCCATGGGCTGGGGGCACCTGCGACTCCACGGTGGTGAGGGCCGTCGGGCGACTGTTCCGGCCGGGTCCTGAAAAGCCTACAAGAGTCTGGCGAGCAGGTGGCGTGTGGCGACGTGCGCGAGAAGCAAGGGTGACTGTCGTCGGCGCCTTCCTGGACGGCCTGTGTGGGGCAGCCGCGTGGAGAGCCGTGCCCTTTGACCATCCGCCCGGCGGGGCTGGGGGAAGTTCGGTGGTGGGGAAGCTGATAGCAAGGAGCGCGCGGTCGTCGGGGGATTCGGCACCGGGTTGGTGGTTCAGGAACATGTCGCACAGGTCCGTGGCAGTGAGGCCGACACTGGTGTGGGCCAGGTCCCTCAGGCGGCCCAGGCCGATGTCGAGGTTTTCTCCGCGCCGTTCGATCAGCCCGTCGGTGTAGAGGAGAAGGGTGTCCCCGCGATGAACGCTGACCTCCACCTCGCGATACTTTGCCTCCCGTACGGGGCCGACCGGAGGTGCCAGGGCCTGGTCGAGGAAGCTGCTGGTGCCGTCGACGCTGATCAACAGGGGCGGTAGGTGACCGGCTCTGGAATAGCGAAGGGTGTGGGTGCGGCGGTTGAAGACCAGGTAGCAGGCGGTGGCCATCAGATCGGGGTGGTACCGGCCGATGAAATCGTTGAGTTCGTGCAGGACCGCGGCGGGGTGGTGCCCGCAGCGCATGACGATGCTGCGCAGGGCCGCGGTGATCTGGGCCATGGCGGCAGCCTCGGCCAGGCCGTGCCCGGCGACGTCCCCGATGGTGAGCCCGATGTGGTCGTCGTCGAGAAGGTGGACGTCGTACCAGTCGCCGCCGACCTTGACCTGGTCGGTGCCCGCCGCATAGCACCCGGCCATATCGAACCCTGCAATGGCCGGGAGGCGCGGGAGCAGGCTCAGCTGCAGACGCTCGGCGACGCGGTGCTCGTGCTCGTACAGGCCCGCGCGACGCACCGCCTGCGCGACCTGCTGGGCGACGGCCATCAGGTGTTCGGCCTCGGGTCTGTCCTGGGGTCTGTGATGCACGAGGAGGCTGCCCAGCTTCACGCTGTCCGCTTCGAGCAGGGCGCGCACCGCGGTCACGTCAGGGGCCGCCGCCTCTTCGCCTTGAGCCGCTCGATCGGATGCTCCCGGGATTCGTTTGTCGAGGTCGGTCCATGTATCCCCGGCCAGGGCGAGCAACGTGTCGGTCGGTTCCAAGGAGGGGATGAGCCGGCGCGAATGCAGCTGCAGGTCGACGCCGGTGGCGTTCAGCGCGGCGGGCGCAGCCTCCTGGACCGCCTGGGCGACCTCGGCCAGAGTGGCGGCCGAGGCGAGAGCAGCGGTCAGCTGGTACAGACGCTGAAGACGCGAGCGTGCCTTCTTCTCGGCGTCGAGGAGGCGTTCGCGTTCGGCGTCGGTCGCGCGGCGGACGGCTATCTCGCGGTTGAGCGCCGTCACCTGCTGACTCAGGACCACGAACTGGTCGGTGTGGTCCAGGCGGGTCATGTGCAGCTGCACGGCAGGCTGCTCCCCGTCCCACCAGGTGGCGCGGGCGCCATGGCAGCGAAAGCGCACCAGCTGACCGTCGGGGTTCCTGACGGTCAGAGAGCCGGGTAGCGGGTCACCGCTGCGCAGCCAGTGGGCCATGTGCAGGCGCAGGAGATCGGAGTCCTCCGCGGCGAGTTGAAACAGGTCGGCACCTGCGTGCAGGTGCGTGACGAAGCGGGTGGCGGCCGGGTTCGCGGCGAGGATCTGCCCGTCGGCCGTGCACAGCAGGACCGGGTTGGGCAGCAGGCGGGCGATGGCCTGGAACAGGCCCAGACTCATTCGACCACCGACCCTGCGCCGAGGGTCCCGAGTCCCGGGGGCGCGTCACCGAAGTACTCCCGCCCGGAGTCCCTGCCCGCGTCCGCCCCGGGCGCCAGGTGCACGACGACGCGGCAGCCCGCCGCACCGCGCGCGATCGTCTCTACAAGTTCGACCTGCGCGTAGCCGAGGTTGCGTGCGGCGATGGTACCGAAGACGTTGGAGGTCATCATGCACATCGACTCACGGCCGATCACCTTCTCCGCGAAGGGACAGCTGCGGGTTCCGAGAACGATCTTCCGGTCGTCCTGCTCGATGATGTAAAAGTCACCGTTGATACGTTGCTTGAGGTCCACCAGCACGTCTGCGACCTGCTGACGGGAGAGCCGGTCAACGGCGAGAGCGCTCGTATACATGTCATCTATGTGGGCACCCACGGTCTGCCCGACCACACTGATATAGCCGGACGCCTCCGCCAAGCCGACGATCGACTCGAGAGACGTAGCCAATTCCCGCACTAGTGTCCGCAGGAAGATATCCCGGTCTAGGGGGATATCGGCGTCCATCGCTTGCGTCATCTTCGGCTCCTGTCACGTCCCGCCATGGCGGCTTGCGCAACGTCGCCGAGCGACGCAATGTCATTGACGCCGATCGCCGTCTGCGCTTGGCGCGCCTGCCCACGCACGCGCGCTTCAAGCGCAGACGCCCGAGAGGGGTGATGCAGGCCACGGATCCCCCCGCCGCTACCTCAATGGAGGCGTTTGACCTTGGGAATCCGTTGTCCTATCGATCGGGATTGTTGGGTTTCCGCTGTTGGGAGTGGGTTTCGCTCGGCCGAGGCAGGGATGAGGCGTCCTGGTTGTCGTTGATCGTGCGGGGTGTGTGATGGCGTCGGTGCTGGGTCTGCTGGAGGCGAAGGAGACGGCTGCGCGGGAGCGGATCGAGCGGCGGTGGGAAGAAGCCGACCGGGTGCTGGTCGAGCTCGGAGAGGCGGAAAGCCGTCTCGACCGGCTGGTCATAGCGTCCCCTACCGCCGAGACCGGTGAGCTTCTTCGCGGCCGGTGTGAGCCGGTGGCCGTGATGAGCGGTCTTGCCGACTTCAGGCCGGGGAACACGCCCACGTCTTCGGTGTCGAACTTCGCGCCCCTTCCAGGGGGGAATGTGCCGGCCTTGGCGGTGGTGTCGCACGCGCGCATCCACGTCATGCAGACCTCCCGCCCGTGAACCGTCCGGCGTTTCGCCGGACCGGGCGGTGGCAGGACCTCTCATCAGCGTCTCCGACGGCACCTCTCGGGCCCGGCGACACCACCCCGAATTAACGGGGGCGGCGCTGAGGAGGAGCGCGTGCTGATCCCTGGAGTAGTTCGACCGGGCGGCCGTTAGGGTGAGGGCCGTTGAAACGGAGTCCGAGCCGGATTCAGAGTGCGGGGGGTTGTGGGCGGTCTTACGGAAGCGAAGCTGAGGGCGCTGGCCGGGGAGCGTTCGTTCGAGCGCGGGCTCGCTTACGTCGACGCGGTGTTCGGTGTCGAGGTCGGTGACGGCTGGATCAGGGCGTCGGTGCGCGGTACGGAGCGGTACGAGGTGGAGCTGCTCCTCGGCGGGCGCAGGAAGCCGGCGGGCATGTGCGACTGCCCGTACGGCCAGGAGGGCAACTTCTGCAAGCATTTGGTCGCGCTCGGACTGACCGTGATCGGCCAGGAGACAGACCTCTCCCAGCAGCGAACGTCAGCCCGGGGCAGGGCGCGTGGCCTCGACGCCTGGCTGACTGGCCTCTCTCGGGATGACCTGATCGCGCTCGTGCGGGAGGAGATGGCCGAAGACCGGCAGCTGCGGCGCCGTTTGGAACTGAGAGCGGCGAGCGCTCGCGGAGATCTGGCCGAGGTCCGCTCCCGCATCCGTGAGCTGCTCGACATCGGACCGTTCGCCCAGTACGGATACGTCGAATACGCAGACGCCCGTGCCTACGCCGACCAGGCCGGGCAGGCGGTCACCGTGATCCGGTCACTGACGACCTCCGGCCGGGCGGTCGACGCGATGGCTCTGACACGGGAGGCGATCGGGTTCCTGGCCGCCGTGGCCGAGAACGTCGACGACTCCGACGGATGGCTCGGGCGGATCGGTGGCAACCTCGCCGACGCCCACCACGACGCCTGCCGCACGGCCCGCCCCGACCGGGAGGAGCTCGCGCACTGGCTGGTGACGCACGCGCTCGGCGCCGCGGCCGACCTGACGGACATCGACCCGCTCGACTACGAGGACCTGCTCGGCGAGCAGGGCATGACCGCCCTGCGCCGGTACGCGACGGAAGCGTGGAAGGCGAACCGCACCGGCTGGGCCGAGAAGCACCTCATGCAGCGCCTCGCGAAGTCGGGGCGGGACATCGACACGGTGATCGCCGTGCACGCCGCCGACCTCGCGCCGAACGGCCACACCCACCTGCTCATCGCCCGCGAACTCGACACCACCGGCCGTACCGCCGAAGCCCTGGAATGGGCCGAGCGCGGCATCCGCGAGACCGAGGACCTCGCCGCGGTCGACACCGCCCTCGTCGACCACCTCGCGGACCGCTACGCCCGGACCGACCGGCTCGCCGACGCCGTCACCCTGCGCCGGGACCACTTCACGGCCCGCCGCACCCTGCTCACCTACCAGCAGCTACGCGCCGCAGCCAGGGCCGCCGGATGCTGGCCGACCGAGCGCGAGAGAGCACGGACACTACTGCGCGCCGATGCCGAACGGACGGGTGCACGCGGTGCCCGCGTCCTCGTCGACATCCTCCTCGACGACAAGGACGTCGATGCCGCCTGGCAGGCGGCCGACGAGTTCGGCGCCCACGACGGCCAGTGGCTCACCCTCGCCGACCGGTCCCGTCCGGCCCGCCCCGCGGATGCCCTCGCCGTCTACCTCCGCCTGGCCGCCCACCTCACCCGTGAGACCGGCAACCGCGCCTACGAACAGCTCGTCAGCCTGCTCCTGAGCATGCGCGACTGCCATCACCGTCTCGGCACACCGGGCGACTTCACCGTGTACCTCACCGACCTGCGCACCACCGAGAAACGCAAGCGGAACCTGATGCGATTGATGGACGACCACGGTCTGTCCGCCTCGTGACGATGACCGTCACGCCGGTGGGCGCCTCCGGGTAAGCCGGGACAGGACGATAGAGGACCTGCATAGACTGCCTCCCGGTTCGGGTAGGTCCACCGCGCGGAATCGTGGGGTGCGGACCGCAAGGGGGAGGCGTGACACCGTGGAATCACTGAGGGATGACGACCCGAAGGAGATCGGGGGTTTCGCCCTCGTGTGCCGGATCGGCTCCGGCGGCATGGGCCAGGTGTTCCTGGGCGAGTCCGCGGCCGGCCACCAGGCCGCGGTGAAGGTCATCAAGCCCTCCGTGCTCGACGAGGACACCCGGGCGCGTTTCCTGTCCGAGGTGGAGAGCCTGCGCACCGTCTACGGCAGCTCGTCGAGCTGCCGGATTTCCGTGGCGCGGCGGCCGGTTCGGGGAGAGCCGGCTGCGGGACCGCGCGCACGGGCGGGGTCCGTCCGGGACGGGCAATGCGGCGGTCTGGCTCCGCGTCGAACACGTCCAGCACATCTCGCACGTGGTCCGGAGCCTGCGCAGCTGACCCGGGCTCACCAGCCCCCCTGTTCCGTGCGCGAGCGGTAGGCGAGGAGCGGATCCAGCATCGCCTCCCCGGCCGGCACCCGCCAGGCCGGCAGCCGCACCGTCCGGGCCACAGGTGCGGGCTTGGCCCCCCGACCGCCGGACGGCAGCCCGATCAGCAGGTCGCCCCGCGCGTGGATGAGCCGCAGATGACGGGCGGGATCCTGCCCGGGAAGGGGGCCCGTGTCGATGAGCACCGCCGTGTTCTCCCCGTCCACCGTGAACAGCAGGTCCACCGTGTGCCCGCCGACCACCGCCGCGCGTTCCAGGTCGGTGATGCCTCGGGTACCGAGATACTCCTGGAGCCGGTCGGCAAGCTCCTCACGGAAGCCGGGCGACCCCGGGGGACCGGCGACCGTGTCCTGGTCTGCGGAGGCCCCCGCGCGCAGCACCGTCGAGCGCTCCGCGAGCAGGGACGGCAACCCCGCCTGCCCCTGCCAGAAGCGATGACTGCCCACCGTGATCAACTGCGACTTCGCCCGGGTGACCGCGACGTTCCAGAGATTGACCTGGCTCGCTACCCAGTGCGTCGTCTTCGGCGGGGTGTTGTCCGTGGCCACCGGGCTCAGGACCATGACGTCGCGCTGACCGCCCTGGAAGGCGTGCACCGTACCGACCCGGACCCGGTCGTCACCGATCCACAGGCGGGCCAGCACCTCCTTCTGCGCGCGAAAGGGCGTCACCACCCCGACGGTGGCGTCCTCGGGCAGCCGAGCCAGCAGCTCGTCCACTGTCCGCCGCACCTGTTCCGCCTCGGCCTGGTTGCGCCAGGACCGGCCGCCGCTGCCGGCCGCGGACTCGCCGTACGGCACGTCCACCCAGCCGAGAACCGGGGCCGGATCGGCCGCCCCCGCCGGATCGACCGGGGGGACCTGCCTGCGGACATCGGTGAGGACCTGCAACTGGCCCGCATAGCAATAGCCGTTGACCACGTCCGCGATCTGCGGATGGCACCGGTAGTGCTCGTCGAGCAGCAGCGAGGTATCCCCGTGCTGCGCCGCCGCGTGGTACGAGGCGTACACGTGGTAGGCCAGCCGGTGGTCCTCCAGCTGCGCGGCGGTCAGGCCCGCCCGCACCCGGGCCTGCCGCTCCTGCTCCGGACTGATCCCGGGAATGTGCCCGAGCTGCATGGGGTCGCCGATGATCAGCGCCCGCTTCGCCCGGAACAGCAGCGGCAGCACCGACGGGATCGAGCACTGGCTCGCCTCGTCGATCACCACGAGGTCGAAGAGCTCAGGGGCGAGTTCGAGCTGGCGCACCGAGTGCGTACTGATGGCCCACGCCCTCAGGTGCGCCATCAGATTGCGCTGGCTCTTCTGGAAACCCGAGCGTCGGCGAAGCGCCTGGAGCCGCTGGTTCATCAGCGACCGGCCCCGCACCATGCCCTCGGCTGCCACGGCCTGTGCCAGCTCCCCCGACACCGCGGAGGACGCGGCGGCGCTCGCCAGCCGGGCCTGCTTCAGCTCCTCCTCGTCCCAGGTCAGATGCGCCGGTACGAGCTCCCGCAGGGCCCGCTCCACCGCCACGGCCTCCGCGAGGTCGAGCAGCAGCTCGGGCGGGGCAGGGCGCTCCGCGGCCCAGACCGGCCACGAGCCCTCGGATCCGCCTCCGGACGAACCGACGAGGGCGGCGAGGGCCCGCCCGCGGCGCCACCTGCCGAAGGTCGGCCACCCGGCGCCGGCGGCCCTCCGCGCGCGCTCCTCCCAGCGGGCGAGCGCAGCCGGCTCCGCATCCGCCCAGGCGCCCTCCAGCAGTCGCACGGGCAGCGCGAGCCCGTCCGCCCGCCTCGCCCGCTCATGGACCAGCTCCAGCAGGCGTGCCTCTTCACCGATCCGTCCTGCCGCCTCAGTCCGGAGCGCAGCCGTACGAGCGTGGCGGTTGCGCAGCTCACCGGCCACGGTCGCGGCACCCCGGGTCGGGGCCGCGACCGGCTCCGCCAGCAGTCCCGCCAGCTTCTCGGCCTCCCGTTCCCGGGCCTCCACGTTTCCGGTCCGCATCAGCAGGCCGGGTGAGATCTCGTCGCACCGCTCGGCCACCACGTTGACGGCCTCGTTGTTCGTGGACGCGACGAGTACGGACTGACCGGCGGCGACGGCGGTCGCGACCACGGCCGTCACCACCTCGCTCTTGCCGGTACCGGGCGGGCCGGTCGCGACGGTGAGCCGGCGGGTCATCGCCGAGGAGATCACCTGCTCCTGGCTCTCGTTGCACGGGCCGGGGGAGACCACCGTCAGGGGCGCCCCGTCACGACCCGTCCCGGCACCGCGGTCGGCCTCGCCGGCCAGGAGGGCCTCCAGCGCGGTACCCGCGATCTGCTGGGGGCGCCTGGACATCTGGAGCAGGTTGTCCACCAGGCCCTCGGTCGCGACCCGCTCCATGCCGGAAGGCGCCAGCAGCACGGCTGCGTTGTGGGCACCGGGCCGCAGGGAGTCCATCACGGACCGCTCGCTGAGCGAGGAGAGGTCGAGAGGTTCCAGCTCCGGAACACCGAGCTCGGTCAGGAGCTCCCGTACCGCCTTGACCATCTGGGTGCCGTTGCCCTCCTGCCAGCTCGGCTGCCAGCGGGCCAGCAGCTCGGCGGCCTCGTCGTCGGAGAGCAGCTCGGTGACCACACCGCTGTGCAGGGACGGGACCCCGCTCGGACGCAGCAGGTCCCGGCCGTTCTCGTCAGGGGTGAGCTCCATCGGCTGGACCAGCAGCGGTGCGATCCGCACCGCCGCCCGCCGACGGCCGTCCCCGCCGCGTTCGGGAAGGGTGACCGCGGGATACCCGTACCAGTACTCCTGGAGCCCGGTTCCGTCGGCCTGCGCACCCGTGCTCTTCGGCTTGGGCAGCTGCCCGGGGGCGGGGAAGGAGTGCCCGAGCCCGGACTGGATCGACTCCGGGCCCTGGCCCAGCAGGAAGTACGCGCGGCCCCGGCCGCTGTCGCGGTCGGGCAGCATGCCGGTCGCCGCCTGGGCGCCGAGGCAGTGCGCGTAGTACCGCAGCAGCCGCTGCGGGTCGACGCCCTCCCCGGCGTCCTGGGCGATCAGCTGCCGCGCCTTCAGCAGGGCGGGGGAGACTCCGGACCGAGCAGCGGCGGCATCAGCCCCGTCGCGCGGCGCGTCGAGAAGACGGACCGGACGTGCTACCGAGCGGGCGAAGGGCAGTGAACGGGTGGCCCGGATCGTGGACTTGGTCGGCTGCTGGTCCTCGGGGACACCCTTGATCACCATCTGCGCGGTCAGGTACTCGAACAGGTCGTCCGGGGTGATCCAGCCGCTCTCCTTGATCCGCCCGCTGCGCAGGCCTTCCACGATCTCACCGGTGAACCGGGAGGTACCGAGGGAGGACCCGTCCGGAGCCATCGCGGAAGCGGCCTGCAGGGCGTCGGAGGCGGTGATGAAGTACACGCCGGTCGGGCGCAGCAGCGTGCTGGGCGCGGGCCGATCACCGGTGCCCGTGCCGCCCTTGGCCGTCCATCCCTGGACGACGGACCCGCTGGAGCAGCAGTCCAGCAGCACCAGCTTGGACGCGGCCCGGCAGGACTGGAGCATCCGCTCCAGGAATTCGGCCGGGACCGCCGTGCCCGGCAGGTCGTCCGGGTCGGCGTCCCGGGTCAGGAAGTACAGCTGTCCGTCGGCCTCGCAGTACTGACCGTGCCCGCTGAAGTAGAGCAGCGCCGTCTCGCTGGACTGCCGCTCCTCCAGGAACTGCTCGACGGCGTGGAGCATTTCGGCGCGGGTCGGCTCGGCGACCATCGCACAGTCGTTGTACATGCCGATCTCGGTGCTCTCCAGCACCGCCCGCATGTAGTGCAGGTCGGCTCGGACGGGCGGCAGGTCGTGGTAGAGGTCGCTGTTGTACGTGGATACGCCGATGAGCATGGCGTACCGGTCGTTGTCGCTCACCGCGCGCTCGGCCCCGCCTCGCCGCTGTCCTCGTCCTGCGCATCGGTCGCACCGCCGGCGAGGAACCGGTTGATCAGCTCGCTGTCCGCCCGGGCCTCCTTGCCGGAGACGCGGAGCGTCGCCCCGTCCGCCCGGGTGATGACGATGGTTCGCTGGGGTACGCGGGCCAGCCAGACCTGGATGCTCGCCGCGACGAGCGAGCCCGCGCTGAAGACCAGACCGAGCAGGTCGGTGACCGGTCCGCCCTTGAGGGTCTCGTCCCCTGGCCGGGGGCGCGGGATGTCGAGTGCGGCCCGCGCATCGGCTTCTGCGAGGGCGGCGAGCAGCTCGCGTGCCTCGCGCCGGGCGCGCAGCGGGTCCTCGTCGACGAGGGCGATGTGGTGGCCGGCGGCGGCCGGGTCGGTGGTGGTGCTCACGTTCTACGTCCCCCTAGGTCTTCCCCGTGCGGCGGACACACGGACGAGGGAGCGTACCGAATACGCCTGGAAACGAACTCGTCAATTTCCGGAAAACAGCGGGTCATTGGCCTGAAACCGCCCGCTCCGCCCATATCGTCCCACCGGGGTACCCGCCGTGCGGTGCGAGGGTGAATTCCAGGAGGAAGTCCTTGTGGACCCGGGTGTCGCCATGAGCGCTCCCGGATCGGTGACGAGTGCCGACGTTTCGGTCGATCACCGTCCGACATGGGTGAGAATGACGGCTTGGCGCATCGGTCGGGGAGGCACGCGGGTGCATGCTCAGGAAACCACGTTCAGCAAGCTCGTCCAGGGGGAGAAGCAGTTCCAAGTCCCCCTGTACCAGCGCACGTACAGCTGGCAGCGGGAGGAGCTGCGGCAGTTGTGGGCCGATGTGCTGGAGCTCGTCGAGGACCGGCTGGAGGGCAGGGCCGCCACCGGGCACTTCCTGGGGTCGGTGGTGCTGGCTCCCGAGCGGATCGCCGCAGGCGGGATGCAGCGCTGGCTCGTCGTCGACGGTCAGCAGCGTATGACCACCCTGATGCTCGCGTTCACCGCGTTGCGGGACCACCACCGTGGGCGCGGTGCCGACAAGAAGGCCGCCCGGATCAACGACCTGCTTCTGGTCAACGCCTACCAGGACGGCACGGACAGCTACCGCCTGCTGCCCACGCAGGCCGACCGTGAGGCGTTCATCGCCTGCGTGGACACCCTCCCGAAGGCCGGAGGCGCAGGAAACGTGGGAGCGGCCTACCGCTTCTTCGTCGCCGCACTGGCCGACGGTACGGACAGCGGCGGCGAGGCCTGGTTGGACGAGGTCGAGTCCGTGCTGGGCGACTGCCTCTCCATCGTCGCGATCACCGCGGCCGAGGGCGACAACGTCTACCGGATCTTCGAGTCCATCAACAACACGGGTGTGGGGCTCAGCCAGAGCGACTTGCTGCGCAACTACCTCTACATGTGCCTGCCCACCAGGGGGGAGGAGGTCTACCGCAAGTGGTGGCTGCCCATGCAGGAGCTCCTGGGCCCGGGCAATCTCGAACTGCTGGTCTGGCTCGACTTGGTCGTCGGAGGCAACAGCCGCGCACGCCAGGGCGACATCTACCGGGACCAGAAGAAGCGCCTCGAACCGCTGAGCGGTGACGAGGAGGCGCTGGAGGCCGAGATCGCCCGTCTCGGCCTGCGCGCCGACCGGTTGATGCGGATCGTGGAGCCCGAGCGGGAGCCCGACGCGCAGGTGCGAACGGTGCTGGAACGCCTGTCCCGCTGGGGCGGCCAGGTCCACTACCCCCTCGCACTGCACCTCCTCGATCTGATGGACGAGGGCAGTGCCACGGCCGCCGAGGTGACCGCCGCGCTCGCCTACGCCGAGAGCTACATGGTGCGCCGGCTCTTCGCGGGCCTTTCCACGACGGGCAGCAACCGGGTCTTCATGGAACTCCCGAAAGAGCTGGAGAAGGACGGGTCCCCGGCCGAGGCGGTACGGCGCTTCCTGTCGCGCAACCGCACCGGTCCCCGCGCCTGGCCCGGCGACGATGCCCTCCGAGAGGCGATCCGTACCCGTCCGTTCTACAAGAGCGGCCGCGGACACCAGCGCTTCCAGATCCTGCGCAGGCTGGAGGAGAGCCACGGGTCGAGCGAACCGGTCGACTACGCCCAGGCCGAGCTCACCGTCGAGCACGTACTGCCGCAGCGCCCGGCCCAGCAATGGTTCGACCTGCTCGCGGAGGAAGTCGGCGACGGCGAGAGCCCCGAGGAGATCCACGGCCTGCTCGTGCACACCCTCGGAAACCTGACCCTCACCGGTGAGAACGCGAAGCTCTCCAACCACCCGTTCCGCCGGAAGCAGGAACTGCTGGACGCCAGTGCCCTGCGCATGAACCAGCGGATCGCGGCGCAGGAGCGGTGGGGCCGTGCGGAGATCGTCGCCCGGGCGGAGGACCTGGCCGACCGGGCCGTGCAGTTGTGGCCGGGACCGCTGGAAGGGGTCGCCCACGCCGATGACGAGTGGGCCGGCTGGCGGGAGCTGCGCGAGATCCTGCTGGCCGTTCCTGCCGGCACGTGGACGTCGTACGGCGACCTGGCCGGCGCCATCGGTACCAGCGCCATCGCCGTCGGGAACCACATGTACTCCAAGCCCGGCCTGCACTGCCCCTACCGCGTACTGACCGCGGACGGACGGATCGCGGGAGGGTTCCGCTGGACGGACGACCGGCATTCCGGCGATCCCAAGGATCTCCTCGAAGCGGAGGGGGTTCCCTTCGACGACAACGGCCGGGCCCGCAAGTCACACCGACTGACCGCCTCCGACCTCGCCGTGCTGCTGGGAAGGGAGATCCCCGAGGAGCCCCTCCCCGTGCCGGCGGCGCGCGCCGGGGAACAGGCCGAGGCGACCGCGGCCGGCCGCTTCGAAGCGCTGCTCCGGGACAACCAGACGCCCGAGGTCGTCGAGGGCGTCCTGGCTGTCCTGCGGTTCTGGGAGGAGCGGGGCGGATACCAGGTCTACGGCAAGGGGACCGAGACCAGCTGCTTCCCGACGGTGGATGCCGGAGGCCCGCACGACTCTCGTGCACTGTGGCCGATCGCGATCTATCCCGTGAGCGGTACCGCCGACGTGGTCTTCCAATACCTCAAGCGGCGGCCGCCCTTCGACGACGAGCCGTTGCGCCGCGCGCTGATGGAGCGGTTCAACGCCGTGGACGGCATCGACCTGGCCGAGGCCAAGCTCGACCTCCGTCCGTCCTTCCCATTGGAGGTCTTCGCCGGTCACGGCGAGGCGATCCGGGCGGTCCTGGAGTGGTTCGTCCACGAGGTGGCGCTGGCGGAGGCGCGAGGTCCGTTCGACGACGAGAGGGCCCGGGCAGCGTTCTGACACGGACCGCTCGGCGGGCTTTCGTTTGACCCGGTGGGTCAGGCCAGGGTGAGGGGGAGGGCGGTCAGGCCTCGGGTCAGGCGGGTTTGGCGCCAGGTCAGGGATTCCGGGGGGAGGGCCAGGCGGGTGTTCGGGAAGCGGGTCAGCAGGGTGCGGAGGGCGATGTCCGCCTCGGCCCGGGCCAGGGGGGCGCCCGGGCAGCGGTGGATGCCGTGGCCGAAGGAGAGGTGGGCGGTGGCGTCGCGGTCGAGGTTCAGGTGGTTCGGGTCGGGGAACGTCGAGGGGTCGCGGTTCGCGGCGCCGGGGGCGATGAGCACCGGGAAGCCCGCCGGGATGTCGACCCCGCCGACGCGCAGGTCCTCCGTGCTGTGGCGGAAGGTGGCCACGCTGATCGGGGAGTCGAAGCGGAGCAGTTCGTCGAGGGCGCCGGGGATCAGGTCCGGGTCCCGGCGCAGGCGGTCGAGCGCCTCCGGGTGCCGGAGCAGGGCCAGGACGGCGTTGCCGATGAAGTGGGTGGTGGTCTCGTGTCCGGCGACCAGGAGGAGGGCGGCCAGGGAGACGGCCTCGTCCCGGTCGAGGCCGCCCTCGTCGCAGTCGCGCAGGAGGGAGTGGAGCGGGCCGTCGCCGGGGTCCGCCCGGGCCGTGTCGGTCATGTGAGTGAGGTAGTCGCCGATGTGGTGCGACGCGGCGTCGACGCGGTCGGTGTCGGTCGCGTCGAAGAGGTCGTGGGACCAGCCGGCGAGCGTGGCGCGGTCGGATTGCGGCACCCCCAGCAGTTCGCACACGACGGTGACCGGCAGGGGCACCGCCAGGTCCGCCACCAGGTCGATGTCTGTGCCAGGTCGCCACGTGGTCATGAGGTCGTCCACGACCCGGGTGATGAACGGGCGCAGTTCCCGGACGCGGCCGGTCGTGAACAGCCGGGTCGCCACCCGCCGTTGGCGGGTGTGCGCGGGCGGGTCGCTCGACAGCATGTTGCGGGAGATCGCCGGGTGCAGGTCGCGGTTCGAGGGCCGGTCGGCGAAGAAGCGGGCCGTGTCCTTGGACAGGCGGGGGTCGGTGAACGCCTCGCGGGCCTCGGGGTGGCCGGTGATCAGGTACGCGTGGTGTCCGCCGGAGCCGGTGGGGACCCGTTGGACCGGGCAGCCTTCGCGCAGCCGGTCGTAGGTGGGGTAGGGGTCGGCGAAGAAGCGCGGGTCGCGCAGGGGGTCCTGCCGCGGGGCGGTCACGAGGCCGCGCCCGCGTTCTCGGGTGCCGGGCGCCGCGCGTAGGCGTCCGCCACGAGCAGCAGCCACGCGGTCTCCGCCGGGAGGTCGCCCTTGCGGGAGCGGGTGCCGGCGGAGGGCGGGGCCTCGTCGCCGTCGAGGGGGAGCCCGGCGTGCTTCGCGCTGACGGCCGCGGCGATGACCGCCGCCTCCACCTCGGCATCGCCTTCGGGGGTGTCGGCCGCGCCCCGGCGGGCGACCTCGGCGGCCGCGGCGTCGCGTACCGAAGCTTGACGGTACCGGCGCAGGGCCAGCACGCAGTCGTTGATCTCGATGACCCGGCGGTGGAGGTGGAAGTCGAGGTCGTGGGTGTCGGCCCCGGGGCTGTCCGGGTCGAGCACGACCTCGGGGACCGCCGAGGTGACCTCCCGCCACAGGGGTTCCAGTGCGGTGAACGAGTTCCGTTCCCAGCGGCGGCGGCGCAGTTGGCTGAGCGGCCACAGCAGGGCGGGGAGGGTGAGTCCGACGGTGATGAGGAGGACGGCGACGGCGGGCGCGGTCACGCTGAACGCGCAGCGGAAGGGGGTCAGCGGCGTCGAGCACCGGGCGCCGTCGGGTACGAGCCCGAGGTCGAGGCCGATGGAGACCAGGGCGAAGAGCTTGTACGCGGCGTAGACGAGGGCGAAGCCGCAGCCGACCGAGGTCGTGCGCAGGCCCCAGCGCTGACTGCGGCGGGTCGAGCGCTTGGACTGGGCCCAGGTCTGCAGCAGGAAGTCCTTGGCCGTGTAGCCCAGGCAGGAGATGTAGATGAGTACGTAGCACGCGTACAACGCCGGGTTTCGTCCAGTGAGTTGTTCGGCGACGAAGAAGGTCGTCATGCCGGCGACGGAGATGGCGAGGGCGATGACGCGCAGTCGGATCTGCCGGCGGGCCCGTTCGCCGTCCAGGTTGAGCTGGAAGAGGAAGGCGAGGACCGAGGTGGCCGCCGTCAGGGTGAAGGTGTTGCTGAGGAGCCGGGCGACGTGGGGGACCACCGATTCGACCGCGCGCTCCACGGCGGGGGCGTACGAGGCGAAGGCGAGGGCGAACGAGGTCAGCAGCGCCGCCATCGCCCAGGTGCCCGTGGGGCGGTGTCCGCCGCGCCCTCGCACCCAGTAGACGGCGAAGCACAGCAGCACGACGGCCGTGCCCGTGAAGAGGATGTTGATCATTTCGGGTGGCGCTTCTTCCTGTGCGGCTTGGCGAACAGCGCGTCCCAGCTCTCGGCGCCGCTGGCGGGCCGGCTCGACGGGCCTTCGCGTCCCCGGTACATGAGTTGTCGGATCACGCTGGCCATCACCTCGGCCTCGCGTTCGTCCTCGCTGGTGTAGCTCGTCCGGCCGGACATGCGCTGTACGAGGGTGGGGTTGAACCCGATCGCGCGCAGGGTGTCCTGGTCCAGTTCCAGGCTGCCGGGGTGGTCGCAGATGATGTGGCTGATCTCGTGGGCGAGGATGTGGTTCTGGTGGAGGGGGGAGGTGGCCTCCTCGTAGAACAACAGGTCGGCGTCCGGGGTCTCCAGGCGGATGCCGCACGGGGCGTCCATGGCGTCCATGGCGCCCAGGGTGCTCAGGGGGCGCAGGAGGATGGGGCGTCCGCGGTGTTCGGCCACGGCGTCGCGGAGGTCGCGGGTGCTGAAGCGGTGCGGGAGCCGAAGTGCCTCGATGCGCGCCTCACACGTGGCGCGAAGCTGCTCAAGGTCCATGTCCTCACTCTGTGACGCCGATCGGGGGTGGTCGGCCGGGTCGGACCTCTCCCTGGAAGCCCGGTACGCGCGCCCCAATGTTGACATGTTCGCGACTCTGTTTTGAGGGCGGGGTGCCGCCGCGGTCGGGCCGTGCGGCTCGGGATGCCGGGCTTGTGCCGGGAAACGCCTGATGCCCCCTGCCGATGAGCGATCAGAGGGGGGTGTCATGGCGGGGCGGGACCGGATGATCGAGGCCCGGTGCGCCGTTCAGTCGTCCAGGTTGAGGTCCTGCGCCGGGTCGTCGGTGGCGAGTCCTTCGAGTTTCCGGGCCTGTTCGATCACGGTGGACAGCATCTTCAGGCTGTCGACGCTCAACCCGTTGGCGCGCAGGGCCACCTTGCGGACGTCCTGATCGCGCATGGCGGCGAGGAGGTCGATCTCCGCCCTGGTCCGTTCGGCCGCCGCGCTGTCGACGAAGTAGCCCGCCGGTACGCCGAAGAAGTCGGCCAGGGCCTTGATGGTGTGTCGCGTCGGGTTCTTCTTGGCACCGGTGCGGAGTTGCTGGATGGCACTCGCCGTCACCCCGCGCCCCTCTCCGGTCGCAACCTTGCGGATTCCCTCGGCGACCTCCGCGTAGGTGTAGGGCCCCCGGGAAGGGGGGTGCACCACGCGGAAGAGGTGGTCCAGGAGTTGGGCGAAGGTGGGCGACTGGTCATCCTCCACGTACACGACCTCCTTGCGTGATGCCGAGGCTTGCCCACCACAGTGTTTCTCGAAGCCCTTGGGGGCTGGCACCGGCGACACTTTGGTTGACGCCGGACAGTCACTCTGGTGTACGTTACCAATGCTTCGTCGCCACTGAAGTGTCGAGGGGAGTGGCGGCGGCGCCGTCCGGGTCGGGATCGAGCTTCACGGGGGTGGGCTCGGTCGACCCGGAGCGGCGGGGCCGCGGGTACCGTGCCCGGTGGGTGTCTACGGGCTTGGTCACGCGCATCTCGGCGAGGCCGTCAGCCGCAGTTCAGGGTCTTCAGGGTCTCCGCCATGTACGTGCGCATGAACGCCTCGACGGCGGGCCGGAGGTCCCGGTTCGCCTTGTCCGCGCGTTCCACCTGCACCAGCAGGGTGAAGTGGTCGCCCCCCGTTGTCTTGCACGGGGTCGTGGCCGTGGCGCCGTCGTTGCCGACCACCGAGTCCTCGAAGCCGAGGTCCACCCGGGAGGGTTCCGCCAGATCGTAAATCGTGCTCTCACGTGAGAGGGCCAGCAGGTCGCCCGGTGCGCCCTTGTGCCAGCTGAACCGGAAGGCGAGCGCGCGTTCACCGTCCACGGTCAGCACGCAGGGCGCTGACACCTGTGGTTCGTTCCGGTCCACTTTGCTGCCCTCTGCGATCTTCCCGTACGGCTTCAGCAGGGGGTCGGACAGCTCAGGAGAGATGGGCGTCCCGCAGATCGTCCCCGGGGCAGCCTCGTCGGCGGCGCCGCACGCCACCAGGGACAGCAGGAGGGCGACGCCGGCCGTGACCGCCGTCAGGGCCCGCCTCATCCGGCACCCCCGCTCTGCGGCGGGGTGACGCCCTTGGCCCGGCTCTCGCCCGCCCCGGCGGCCAGGTCCATTTTGTTTTGGTGGTCGAAGGGAGCGCCGTCCTTGTCGTGCTGCTTCATCCACTCGTCGGTGAGGGCCATCAGCTGGCCGTTCCGCTTCTCATAGGCCTTGTAGTCCTTGTCCGCGAACTCCTGGTCGATGTGCTTCTGCTCGTCGGCCTGCCACTTGTCGACCACGTAGTCGAAGCCGGCCTGGACCTCCGCGTCATAGGCGGGCAGGTAACCGATCGCCGTGTCGAATATCCACTTCTCGTTCCAGGCAGCCGTCTCGGCCGGTCCGACGGCCGCGGTGCGGGCCTCCTCCAGGAAGCCCACCGTGCGCCCGGCCCGCAGCAGCGACTCCTCCGGGTGCTTCTGGCCCGCCTCGTGGATGTCGGCGACCATGGCCTGGTTGATCCCGTAGTTCAGGTTCCCGTAGGCCTCCTGGTCCTTGGATACCTGCTTGATGACCTCGTACATGTCGTTCTGCGGCACCGGCAGGGAGCGCATGTCCACGCTGCTGGTGACCTCGTGCACCGTGCCGGCATGGTTGACGAGGACGTTCGCCATCGGCTCGCGCAGCGATTCGGGAAGGTCGTCGCCGGCCTTCGCGAACTGGTCGATCGAGTTCTTGAAGACGGCCTTGTTGTCCGCGGTGTGCTCGACGAACTTCGGGTTCTCCGCCGACGGGTCGGTGCCCGTGGCACCGGCCTGCAGCGCGGCGGCGAAGCCCGCCCGGTCGTCCTTGTCGAGGCCGGCGGAGTAGTGGGTGGAGTTGCCGTGCTCGTGCGCCTCCAGCACCACCTCCCAGTTGCGCCCCATGAGGTGCTTCATCCGGTCCTCGTCCTTGAGGTAGGACGCCGAGGCGTCCGGGTCGTGGCTCATCACGCCGAGCAGGCCGTCCATCGGGTCGTTGGCGAACCAGCCGGTCCGCTCCCCGCTGTACTCGCCGCCCTTCATGACCCAGATGTCGTCCCGGCCCTTCTCCGCCTTCATGATGTCGTCGCCCATGTCGTGCAGGAACTGCTTCGAGTAGTCCCCGCCGCCCTGGCCCATCAGCGTGACCAGTGATTGGTAGCCGTACGCCTTCTCCAGCCGCAGATCCGTGAAGGAGGTGTTGCGGCGCTCGAGGCCCTCCTTCTGCATGTCGGCCCGGAACTTCTTGTAGACCTCCGACTTCGGGTCCTGCGTCGCCGAGGCGAGCGTGGCCCCCAGGCCCTTCTGCAGATCCGAGTAGTCCGCCTTGTTCGACGGGTTCTTGACGTGGATCTGATCGCTGAGCCGGTTCGTCAGCTCGATCGTGCCCTTCGCGCCCAGCCCGTTGATGAACACCTGGCTGAACTCGGGCTTGCCGGAGTTGTCGCGGAAGGACCGTTGCAGCTCCGCCATCTCGGCCGCCGGGATCTTCTCGCCCCCCGCCAGACGGGTCGCGATGGCCTCCGCGTTCCGGGCTTCGTACACCTCGACGTCGCCCTGCGCGCTGCCGTTGAAGCCGGTGCCGAAGGTGGTGTCGTTCTTCTCGCCGTAGCCGTCCGCGCAAGCCGCCTCCAGCGCGATCTTCACGCCCTGGTCGGCGTCGTCGAGGGCCTTGACCGCGCTTTCTATGTGCTGTGACCAGGAGTTCTCGACGTTCTTCAGGTCCGGGTCGTGCCGGGCGGCGTTGGCCGTGCCCGCGTCCGCCTTGGAGAAGTCGAAGGTGCACCGGCCCTGGTCGGACACCTTCATACCGGCCTTCACCGCGTCGTCCCGGGCGGACTCGACCTTCTTCTTCAGGTCGGTGAACTGCTCGTGCGCGTCACGCAGCAGGCCGGCGATCGCCTTCGCCTGCGTCTGCGCGGCCGAGTACTCGTAGCGGGTGCCGGCGAAGTTGGTCTGGGCCGCGCCCACGCTCACGCCCGTCCAGGCCTGACCCCCCATGGTGATCTTCTGGACACTGTCCCGGTAGCGGTCCTCGATCTTCTTGAACTCCCCGGCCATGTCGTCCCACTTGGTGGCGGTCGTGGCGAGGTGTCCGAAGTCGGTCGTCATGACCTCGTGGTATGTCAGCATCGCTGTCGTCCGCCGCCTAGATTCCGTGCAGTTTCGAGTCCGGGGACGGCTTCAGGATGCCGAAGCCCTCGCCCGTCGCGATGTCGTTGCGCAGGAACAGGTTCGAGGTCCCGCGCAGCGCGGTCTTCTCCGAGGCCAGCCGGCCCATCAACCCGGTCACCTGCCGGTCCCAGGTCGTCTGCACCTTCTTCAGCCCGGCCGCCGTGCTCCAGCCGTCGAAGGCCTTGACGGCGCCGTTCGAAGCCTCGTCCGCGTGCTCCGCGGCCTTCCTGGTGCTCGGCTCCAGGTCGTTCTCGATGGTGTTGGCCGCGGCCTTCTTCTCTGCGGGGGTGGAGCCGAAGTCGCCGGTGCCGGGGAGCGACGGGCCAGGGGGCGGGCCGGAGTTCAGCCGCAACGCCGCCTGATCCGCCGCGGTGGACCTCGCCCTACCCCAGTCCTCTTCGAACCCCATGATGGTCTGTCTCCCCGTCGCCCGTCACCGATCAACACGCCTTTTCGAAACTATCAGGGACGCGGGGCGCCGCCCGACTCCTCCTGCCCGGCCTTGCGTGATGACGATGCGGACCTGCGGCCACGACCAATCCCGCTCGTTCGTCAGCGCCGTCTGATAAGTCTGTCGGCAGTGGTGATCGACGTTCAGGGGGATGGAGATGGGGATGGCCGAACAGCCCGTGTTCCTGCTGGGCGAGGGGCTGAGTGCTCTGGAGCCCGCCGCCTTCGATACCGAGGTCGAGTTCCAGGCGTTGCTGGCACGCCATCCCCGCATCCTGGACTTCGGTTCTCTCGCTGACGGCCGTCCCCTTCGGCTCTTTCTCGTGGCGCGCGAGATGAGGGTCCCAACCAGCAGCGAGAGCGGCGCCGCGTACTGGTTGGACCACTTGTTCGTGGACGCGGACGGCGTGCCGACCCTGGTGGAGGTCAAGAGGGCAGCCGACACCCGCATACGACGGGAAGTCGTGGG
Source organism: Streptomyces sp. cmx-11-4 (assembly GCA_049998195.1). Classification (GTDB taxonomy): domain Bacteria; phylum Actinomycetota; class Actinomycetes; order Streptomycetales; family Streptomycetaceae; genus Streptomyces. The sequence goes on along the minus strand of JAEBET010000007.1, from coordinate 180,188 downwards.
CCAGATGCTCGACTACGCGGCCAACGGAGCGCGCTATTGGCCTGCCGCGCTGCTCCAGCGGACCTTCGAGGAGACCTGCGCGATGGACGGGCGGCCTGTTGAGGACGCCTACCGGGAGCTGCTGGGCGGCCAGTCACCGGAGGAGTTCTGGGTGACGGTCGAGGAGCGGCTCGCGGCCGGCCGGATGCGGCTGCTCTTCGTGGCGGACCGGATCCCTCTGGAGCTGAGGGCCATCGTCGAGTTCCTGAACCGGCAGTTGCGGCAGACCGATGTCTATGCCGTCGAGCTGACCCAGTACCGGGGCAGCGGTGATCACCGTGTGCTCGTCCCGAGGGTCCACGGCGAGGTGGCCACGGCGAACAAGACGCAGTCCAGGTCCGGTCAGGCGGCCCGGAGGTGGACCAGGGCAGACATGGAGGCGGCGCTGGAGAGCCGGAGCCCGGAGCAGCGGCAGGCAGCCCTCGCCTTGCTCGATCACGCGGAGGGGGCGGGTCGCACTGTGGGGAACAGAGCCGGATACCCCAGCGTCTCCGTCTACTTCCCGGCCTCGGGCAGGGAGGTTCCCGTCTGGACGCTGTCACTGCGCGAGGCTCCGGACAAGGACGACCTCGCCTTCAGCTTCGGGTCGATCACCCACCACCTGGGACGCGACGTGACCTCTGCCTTCGCGGACGCCCTTCCGGCTGTGGAAGGCCTCCGGCACAAGATCGCGACGCAGGAGGACAAGGGCTTCACCGGCTGGCCGGCGGTCCCGCTGGCAGCACTGTCCACCCAGCCGGCGGCGCTGCGGCAGGTACTCGCGGCCATCGAGCAGCTGATGGGCGAAGGCAGCGCCCGCTGACATCGCGGGTGCGCGACGGGTAGCCCGGGTCAGCGGGCTACCGGCAGGCCCGTCGGTTCCTTGATGCGCTTCATGATGATCTGGGAGTTGACCTCGGTGACGCCGGAGAGGGCCGTCAGTTTTTCGATCCAGAGGCGTTCGTATGCGCGCAGGTCCGCGACGGCGATACGGAGGAGGCAGCCCGGGCTGCCGAAGAGGCGGTAGGCCTCGATGACGTCGGGGATGTCCTGGAGGGCCGCCTCGAAGGCTTCGACCGCTTCGCGGTCGCGGCGGACCTCCACCGAGACGAGCACCTCGAAGCCGCGGCCGACCGCCTCCGGGGAGATCACGGCGCGGTAGCCCTGGATCACCCCGTCCTGTTCGAGCTGGCGCACGCGGCGCATGCAAGGGGAGGGGGTCAGTCCGACCCGCTGGGCGAGTTCTTGGTTGCTCAGGCGGCCGTCCGCCTGGAGCTCGCGCAAGATATCGCGGTCGATGGAGTCCATGGCGCAATTATCTCCCTACGAGTGTTACGGCCGTGGTGAAAGAAGCAATCGCATTGCGCGTAGATCTCTCTATCATTGCGGTTTCAGTACATACGTGCGAGTGAGAGGTGGCCGCGGCCATGGGGCGGATCGTCGTCATCAGCACCGGCGGAACGATAGCCAGCCGTTGGCAGGGCTCCGGATTCGCGGCGGACGCCGACGGCAGTGAGGTCATGGCCACCGCGCCGCTGCCCGAGGGCATCACCGTCGAGGTGGTGGACCTGTTCAGCGTGAACAGCCCGCGGCTCACCACCGCCCACCAGCTCACCCTGCTGCGCACCGTGCACGAGGTGCTCGCCGACCCCGGTGTCGACGGCATCGTCGTCACCCACGGCACGGACACCCTGGAGGAGTCGGCGTTCCTCGTCGACCTGCACCACCATGACGCGCGCTCCGTGGTTTTCACCGGGTCGCAGAAGCCCATGGGCACCGCGGACGGGGACGGGCCGGAGAACCTGTACGACGCGCTGCTCACCGCCGCCACCACGCGCGGGCTGGGCGTGCTGGTCGCGTTCGCGGGGCGGGTGCATGGCGCGCGGGGCACGGTGAAGACGCAGGCGGTGGCGCTGGACGCGTTCGCCGACCCGTCGAAGGAACTGCTCGGGAAGGTCGGCTTCGGCAAGGTCGCCATCCTGCGCACGCCGCAGCGGCCCGCGCCGCTGGCGCTGCCGGCCATGCCGGAGCTGCCGCCGCGCGTGGACGTGGTGGTGCACCACGCCGACGGCGACGCGGTGCTGCTGAACGCGGCCGTGGCGGCCGGTGCGCGGGGTGTCGTCCTGGTCGGGACGGGCGCGGGCAACGCGACGCCCGAGATCGTGGACGCGGTGAAGGCCGCTGTCGGGCGCGGGGTGCTGGTCGCGCTGACCACGCGGGTCATGGCCGGGCCGGTCACCGAGATCTACACGCACGGCGGGGCCGTGGACCTGGTGGCGGCGGGTGCGGTGCCGACGGGGACGCTGCGGGCGGGGCAGGCGCGGATCGCCGTGCTGTCGGCCTTGCTCGCCTCCGACGAAGCGGCCGAGCAGGTTCGTATTCTGCACGAGGTGCTCGGGGCGCCGGGGTCGGTGCTGGTCAGGGCGTAGCCGCCCTGCGGGCCGGCTGCCGGGGCTCCGCCCCGGACCCCGCGCCTCAAACGCCGGCGGGGCTGGGATGTGGCTGAGCCGGAGTCCGGGGCTTCGCCCCGGACCCCGCGCCCCCAAGCGCCGGCGGGGCTGGACGCGCGCTCAGGCGCCGAAAGCCGCCAGGATCTGGTCCGCCGCCGACGTGGGCGTTACCGTGCCCGCGCGGACCGAGGCTTCCAGGGACGGGGCCAGGGAGCGGACGGACGGGTTCGCGCGGAGGCGGTCCAGGAGTTCGTCGCGGACCATCGACCAGGTCCACTCCACCTGCTGGGCCGCCCGCTTCGCCGCCAGGCGGCCGTTCGCGTCCAGCAGCCGGCGGTGCTGTTCGAGGCGGTTCCAGATCTCGTCGAGGCCCGCCGACTCCCGTGCGCTGCACGTCAGCACCGGCGGGGTCCATGCCGCGTCCACCGGGTGCATCAGCCGCAGCGCGCCCGACAGTTCGCGGGCTGCGGCCTTCGCGTCGCGCTCGTGCGGGCCGTCCGCCTTGTTCACCGCCAGGACGTCGGCCAGTTCCAGGACGCCCTTCTTGATGCCCTGCAACTGGTCGCCCGTACGGGCCAGGGACAGCAGGAGGAAGGAGTCGACCATGCCCGCGACCGTGGTCTCGGACTGGCCGACGCCGACCGTCTCGACGAGGACCACGTCGTAGCCCGCCGCCTCCATGACGATCATCGACTCGCGGGTGGCCTTCGCGACCCCGCCCAGGGTCCCGGCGGACGGCGAGGGGCGGACGAACGCCGCCGGGTCCACGGCGAGCCGCTCCATCCGCGTCTTGTCGCCGAGGATGGAGCCGCCCGTGCGCTTGGAGGAGGGGTCCACCGCCAGGACCGCGACCTGGTGGCCCAGCCCCGTCAGCATCGTGCCGAACGCGTCGATGAAGGTGGACTTGCCCACCCCCGGCACCCCGCTGATCCCGATCCGGCGCGCCTTCCCCGCATGGGGGAGGAGCTCCGTCAACAACGCCTGCGCCAGCGCCCGGTGGGCGGGCAGGGTGGACTCGACGAGGGTGATGGCCCGCGCGATGAACGAGCGCTTCCCGTCGAGCACGCCCTTCGCGTACGCCTCGATGTCGATCTTCGGCACCGGCGGCCCGCCTACAGCTCGTGGCCCAGGTCCGCGGCCAGCCGCGTCACCAGGTCGTGGGCGGCGTCGGGGATGACCGTTCCCGGGGGGAACACCGCCGTCGCGCCCATCTCCAGGAGCGTCGGCACATCGGCCGGCGGGATGACCCCGCCCACGACGATCATGATGTCCTCGCGGCCCTCCTCCGCCAACTGCTCGCGCAGCGCCGGTACGAGGGTCAGGTGGCCGGCCGCGAGGGAGGAGACGCCCACGACGTGGACGTCGGCCTCGACGGCCTGGCGGGCCACCTCCGCCGGGGTCTGGAACAGCGGGCCGACGTCCACGTCGAAGCCCAGGTCGGCGAAGGCGGTCGCGATCACCTTCTGGCCGCGGTCGTGGCCGTCCTGACCCATCTTGGCCACCAGGATGCGCGGACGGCGGCCTTCCGCCTCCTCGAAGCGGTCGACGAGCGCACGGGTGCGCTCCACGGACGGGGACTCGCCTGCTTCGGTGCGGTACACACCCGAGATCGTACGGATCTGGCTCGCGTGCCGCCCGTACACCTTCTCCAGTGCGTCCGAGATCTCACCCACGGTCGCCTTGGCGCGCGCCGCGTCCACCGCCAGGGCGAGGAGGTTGCCCTCCAGGCCCTGCCCCGCCGAGCCCCGCTCCGCCGCGTTCGTCAGCGCCCGCAGCGCGTCCTGCGTGACCCCCTCGTCGCGCTCCTCGCGCAGCCGGCGCAGCTTGGCGATCTGCTGGGTGCGCACCGAGGAGTTGTCGACCTTCAGGACGTCGATCGCCTCGTCGTTCTCCACGCGGTACTTGTTCACGCCGATCACCGGCTGCCGGCCCGAGTCGATCCGCGCCTGCGTACGGGCCGCGGCCTCCTCGACGCGCAGCTTCGGGATGCCCGCGTCGATGGCCTGCGCCATGCCGCCGGCCGCCTCGACCTCCTCGATGTGCTGCCAGGCCCGCCGCGCCAGGTCGTACGTCAGCTTCTCGACGTACGCGCTGCCGCCCCACGGGTCGATCGACCGGCAGGTCCCCGACTCCTGCTGGAGCAGCAGCTGGGTGTTGCGGGCGATGCGCGCCGAGAAGTCCGTCGGCAGCGCGAGCGCCTCGTCCAGGGCGTTGGTGTGCAGCGACTGGGTGTGGCCCTGGGTCGCGGCCATCGCCTCGACGCACGTACGCGTGACGTTGTTGAAGACGTCCTGCGCGGTCAGCGACCAGCCCGAGGTCTGCGAATGGGTGCGCAGCGACAGCGACTTGGGGTTCTGCGGGTCGAACTGCTTGACCAGGCGCGCCCACAGCAGGCGGGCGGCGCGCAGCTTCGCGACCTCCATGAAGAAGTTCATGCCGATCGCCCAGAAGAAGGACAGGCGCGGCGCGAACGCGTCCACGTTCAGCCCGACGGCCTGGCCGGCCCGCAGGTACTCCACGCCGTCGGCGAGGGTGTACGCGAGCTCCAGGTCGGCCGTGGCCCCGGCCTCCTGGATGTGGTAGCCGGAGATGGAGATCGAGTTGTACCGGGGCATCTTCTGCGAGGTGAAGGAGAAGATGTCGGAGATGATCCGCATCGAGGGCTTCGGCGGGTAGATGTAGGTGTTGCGGACCATGAACTCTTTGAGGATGTCGTTCTGGATGGTCCCGGCGAGCTTGTCGGGGGAGACGCCCTGCTCCTCCGCCGCCACGATGTAGAGGGCGAGAACGGGCAGCACCGCGCCGTTCATCGTCATCGACACCGACATCTTGTCCAGCGGGATCCCGTCGAACAGCTGCCGCATGTCGTAGATCGAGTCGATCGCGACGCCCGCCATGCCGACGTCGCCGGTCACCCGCGGGTGGTCGCTGTCGTAGCCGCGGTGCGTCGGCAGGTCGAAGGCCACCGACAGGCCCTTCTGGCCGGCGGCCAGATTGCGCCGGTAGAAGGCGTTCGACTCCTCGGCGGTGGAGAAGCCGGCGTACTGCCGGATCGTCCAGGGCTGGTTGACGTACATCGTCGGGTACGGGCCGCGCAGGTACGGGGCCACGCCCGGGTACGTCTCGAGGAAGTCCAGGCCCTCCACGTCCCGGCCCGTGTACAGCGGCTTGACGCCGATGCCCTCGGGGGTCTCCCACAGCAGGTCCGCGGCCGCGGTGCCGGTGGACTCCTTCACCGAGGCGCGCCACTGGTCCTCGGAGATCCCGGCGGCGGCGGTGGGGCCGAGCGCCAGCTCGGAGAAATCGGGGATGCTCAAGACGGCACTCCCATCCGGTCGAGTACGGAGGACAGCACGGCGACGGCGTCACAGCCGGCGAAGACGTACTCGTCCACGGAAGCCTCTGCGGTGCCGGGCTTGCCGGCGAGGAACACGGTCGTGGCGCCCGCCGCGCGCAGCGCGCCGGCCACCGCCTCGGCGTGCTCCTCGTACAGCGCGTCGCTGGAGCAGAGCACGGCCATGCCGTCCGCGCCGCTCGCGGCGTAGGCCTCGGCGGCCGTCGCCGCGTCGACCGACACGGGGTCGTGGACCGGTTCGATGCCGCCCGCCTGGAAGAGGTTCGAGGCGAAGGTGGCCCGTGCGGTGTGCGCGGCCGCCGGGCCCAGCGCGGCCAGGAAGATCCTCGGCCGGGCGCCGGTCGCGGCCAGGTGCGCGTCGCTGCGGGTGCGCAGGGCCTCGTACGCCTCGTCGCGCCGGACGCGCGGCAGGCCGCCGGTGGGTCCGGCGGGCGCGGGCTCGCGGACGACCGGCTTCTCCGACAGCAGCGGGAACTCGCTGACACCGGTGATCGGTTCGCGGCGCTTGGCCAGCTTCTTCGAGCGGGCGGCCCAGGTGGCGGCGAGCCGCTCGGCGACCAGCCCGGAGCGCAGGGCGGCGCCCTGGCCGCCGGCCTTCTCCAGGGTCTGGAACAACTCCCAGGCGGCGTGCGCGAGTTCGTCCGTGAGCCGCTCGACGTAGTACGAGCCGCCGGCCGGGTCGATCACGCGGGCCAGGTGGGACTCCTCCAGCAGGATGGTGGAGGTGTTGCGGGCGATCCGGCGCGCGAAGGCGTCCGGCAGGCCCAGTTCGTGGTCGAAGGGGAGCACGGTCACCGCGTCCGCGCCGCCGACGCCCGCGGCCATGCAGGCCACGGTGGTGCGCAGCATGTTCACCCACGGGTCACGGCGGGTCATCATCACCGGCGAGGTCACCGCGTGCTGGTACTGGGCGCCCGCCGCCGGGGCCCCCGACGCCTCGGCGACACGGGACCACAGGCGGCGCGCGGCGCGCAGCTTGGCGATGGTGAGGAACTGGTCGGCGGTGGCCGCGTAGCGGAACTCCAGCTGGCCCAGGGCCGCTTCGGTGTTCAGCCCGGCCTCGGTGAGGGCGCGCAGGTACGCGACACCGGTGGCCAGCGACAGCGCCAGCTCCTCGGCGGCGCTGCCGCCGGCCTCGTGGTAGGGCAGGGCGTCGACGGTCAGGGCCCGGACCCCGGGCCAGCCGGCGGCGGCCTCCAGGGCCAGTTCCACGGCGTCCGCGGGGTCGAGCGCCTCACCGGTACGGGCCTCGTAACCCAGCGGGTCGGCGCCGAAGGAGGCCCGCGCGGCCTCGGGGGAGACGCCGCGCTCGGCGTACAGGCTCAGCAGCGTACGGGCGGCCTCGGCGTAATCGGCTCCGGCGTCCAGGACGACCGGGGCGAGGTCGAGGTAGACCCCGTCCAGAGCGCGGTCGAGACCGTCGGCCGGGATGCCGGAGCGGCCCGTGGTCAGCCAGAGGGAGGTGACCCCGTTCTCCAGATCGGCGAGGGCCGCCTCGTTCAGGCGCGCCGGATCGGTGCCCACCAGGCGCTGGCGGACGTCCCAGCCGTTCGTGGTGGTGCCCTCCGGCCTGCCGCCCCGTACGAAGGGGGCGAATCCGGGGAAACCGGTGTCGGCGGCCGACCTGTCGGGCGGCGCGGTGTAGAGCGGGCGGGTGGTGAGCCCGTCCTCGAGCTGGGTGGACAACGCTTCTTCAGCGGCCTCGCCGGAGGCTTCCTTGCCCGACTTGCGCAGTACGCCTTCTACAAGGCGCTGCCACTGCTCATGTGTCGCGACAGGGAACTCGGCGGCCAGGGAGAGCCCGTCGTCAGGCAGGACCGTCATGGCCTTGAATGTAGGGGAGGACGCTCAAGCGGCACTACACCGACGGGTGTGATCTCGCCCTCTCATGTGAGCGGCGAGGGTCACGGAACACCCGGCTGAGCAGCACCGTTGCGGCCGCTTCCGGGAGCACGGCCGGGCCCGCGTGCGGGACCACGATCCGCTGGGGGTCGTCACAGACGTGCGAGAGCGCCGTCGCGGCGGTGCGGATCTCCTCGAGATATCCCTCGTGGAGGACGCTCGACAGCTCGGTCACGACCATGAGCGCCGGATTGAAGACATCCAACAGGAGGGCCGCCGCGCGGCCCACGGCGCGGGCGCGCTCGCGCAGCAGCCGGTCGGCGCGCGGGTCGCCGGTGGCGGCCGCGTCCACCAGCAGGGTGACGGACGGGTCCGGCACGATGCCCCGGCGCACCGCCTCGGCGCCCAGGGCGGTGTCGGACGCGGTCGCCTGCAGGCAGCCCGTACGTCCGCACGCGCAGGGGGCCGCCGACCCGGGCACCGGCAGGTGGGCCACGTCCCCGGCGGCCGACCCCGGGCCCTGGTGCACGGTCCCCCCGATCCCGAAGGCGGCGTCGACGACGTTGCCGATGAACAGGTGCACCAGGCTGCCGCGGGCTTCCGGCCGGCCAAACAGGATCTCGGCCCGGGCGACGGCCCGGGCGTGGTTGTCGACCCGCACCGGCAGTCCGAGCGCGGCGGACAACTCGGCGCCGAGCGGCTTCTGCCGCCACCGCAGCACCGGGTGGTGCACGACGATCCCCTCGTCGGGGCGGATCCATCCGCCCAGGGCCGCCCCGACCCCCAGCAGCGGCCGCCCGGAGTCGAACTCGGCCAGGAACCGGCCCAGTCCGGTGGCGATCTCGCCGGACAGGGCGGCCGGGGGGCGCCCCTCGTGGGGGAAGGCCCGCCGGGCCAGCAGCCGGCCCCGGAGGTCGACGAGGCTGAAGGTCGAGGAGGGCACGCCGATGTGCAGCCCGGCGGCGACCGGCCCCCCGACGGCGCCGGTGTGCAGGTCCAGCGGAATCCGTGGCCGCCCCACCCCGTCGGCGGGATTGGGGAGCTCGCGCAGCAGTCCGCCGCGGAGCAGCGCGGTGGTCTGCCGGGAGACGGCGGCGGGGCTCAGTCCGCACAGGCGTGCGATGCCGCCGCGTGCGACGGGCCCGTGCTCCAGCACCGTCCGCAGCACGGTGGCGGCGTTGGTCGTCGCTCGACTGTCACCGGCCATGCGTGTCACGGGGGTCTCCTCGGGGCGGGGGCGTGCCCCCGATCATGCCCGGTCCCCGGCCGGGGCTCCGCGCGGTGTGCGGCGCCCCGGCCCCGACCCCGGGCAGCGGCGGCCGCATCCGGCGACCGCGTGGCGGCCTCGTTGCGGGGGCGTGAAATCCGGCCACGGTTTCCGGCCGCCGGGCCGGGTGGGCGCGCTGTTCCCGGATGCCGGGAAAGCCCAGGTCATAAGGGGTGTGCAGGGGCAGCCGGGGCTTTGGGGTGCGGCGCTCCGGAGGGCCTTCGGCGGGGGTTGACCGGGGGCGGGGGCGCTGTCAGGCTCCGAGCCATGACCGCGAACGCACTTCTCGTCCCGCGGCTCCACACCTCCGGCCTCTGTACCGCGCCCGGCGGGTGTCCGGGCCGCTGTCCGGCCCCGCACCGCGCCTGAGCCCGGCTGCTCCAGGGCCCACGGCCCGGCGGCCCGCCTCGTCGACCGGTGCCTGCGTGGCCGTCGGCTCCCGAGGCGCGGCCCGCGCGTCTGCCCGTACCCGCATCGCCCCCGCACCGCCCGCATCGCGTCGTACCGCGCTGCCTGCTGCCCGCCGGCCGGCCCCGTACCTCCATTTCTTCCGCTGCGGAAATAACTCACCCAACTCACCCACACCCCTGTCCAGGGAGTTCTCATGGCCACTGCCACCATCACCTCCGTCACCGTCACCAAGATCGGCGGCCGCATCGGGGCCGAGCTCGGCGGTGTGCGGCTCGGCGGGGACCTGCCCGCCGGCGCCGTCGCCGAGATCCGTGCCGCGCTCCTCGCCCACAAGGTCGTCTTCTTCCGAGGGCAGGACCACCTCGACGAAGCCGGTCACGAGGCCTTCGCCCAGCTGCTCGGCGCCCCGGTCGCGCACCCCACCGTGCCGTCCGCGGACGGCCGTTACGCCCTCGGCATCGACTCCCACCACGGCGCCCGCGCCAACCAGTGGCACACCGACGTCACCTTCGTCCCCGCCTACCCGGCCTTCTCCCTCCTGCGCGCCGTGACCATCCCCCCGTACGGCGGCGACACCCTGTGGGCCAACACCGCCACCGCCTACGCCCACCTCCCGGAGCCGCTGCGCACCCTCGCCGACGGCCTGCGCGCCGTCCACTCCAACGAGTACGACTACGCCGCCCTGAAGCCCGACGCGCTGCCCGAGGCCCTGGCCCAGTACCGCGAGGTCTTCACCTCCACGAAGTTCCTCACCGAGCACCCCGTGGTCCGCGTCCACCCCGAGACCGGTGAACGCACCCTGCTGCTCGGCAACTTCGTCCAGCGCATCAAGGGGCTCACCGGCCACGACTCCCGCGTGCTCCAGGACCTCTTCCAGGCCCACATCGAGAGCCCCGAGAACACCGTCCGCTGGCAGTGGCAGACCGGCGACGTCGCGATCTGGGACAACCGCGCCACCCAGCACTACGGCGTGGACGACTCCGACGACCACGAGCGCACCCTGCGCCGCGTCACCGTCGACGGCGACATCCCGGTCGGCCCCGACGGCGAGCCCTCCCGCCTGCTCAGCCCTTCGAGCGTCCCGGACCCGGCCTTCGGCATCGCCTCCGGAGCTTCGGGAGCCTCGGGAGGTTCCGGAGCCTCGGGAGGTTCCGGAGCCTCGGAAGGTTCCTGAGCCTCGGGAGGTTCGGGAGCTTCCGGAACCTCGGGGGCTGCCGGAGCCCCCGCCCCGGCCTCCGCCTCCGCCGCCTGACCGTCCGCTCCCCGTACGACATCCAAGGAGCCCCCCGTGCCCCAGCTGCTCGCCATCACCGGCAGTCCCTCCGCCCACTCCCGTACCGCCGTCGTCGCCGACCACGTGCTGCGCCGCCTGGCCCACGCCGGCTTCACCACCGGGCACCTCTCCGTACGCGAACTGCCCGCCGCCGACCTGCTGTCCGCCCGCCGCGGCGAGCCCGAGATCCGCCGGGGCCTGGAGGCCGTCGCCGAGGCCCACGGCATCGTCATCGCGACCCCGGTCTACAAGGCCTCGTACACCGGACTGCTCAAGGCCTTCCTCGACCTGCTCCCGCAGGACGGCCTCGCCGGCAAGACGGTGTTCCCGCTCGTCACCGGCGGCAGCCTCGCCCACGTCCTGACGATCGACTACGCCCTGCGCCCCGTGCTCTGCGCCCTCGGCGCCCGGCACGTCACCGCCGGGCGGTTCGTCCTGGACTCCTCCGTCGAGCGCGGCTCCGGCCCCGACCGGCTGCGGCCCGAGGCCGAGCTGGACCTCTTCCAGGCCGTCGACGAGTTCGCGGCCGCCCTGCGCGGCGCCGCTCCGTACGCGTCCGCGCACCCGACCGCGCTCGCGGCGACCCCGTAACGCCTCGGCCGCCCCACAACCTCCGCACCGACAAGGATCCGCCATGCCCGCAGCCCTCACCTCGACCACCACCTCCCGGCGCCAGTTCCTCACCCTGCTCGGCATCTCGGCGGCCGCGGTGAGCTGCGGTACGGCCACCGCCGACGGCGGCGGATCCGGCAAGCAGATCAAGACCCTGAAGTACCAGGGAGCGGTCGGCGCGGTCACGCTCCCCGAACTCGCCCAGGACCTCGGCTACTTCGAGGACGTCCGGCTCGAATGGGTCGGCAACACCATCAGCGGACCGCAGGACATCCAGTCCGCCGCGACCGGGCAGACCCACTTCGGCAGCGCCTTCAACGGCGCGGTCATCAAACTCGCCGCCGGAAACGCCCCGATCAAGGCCGTCATCTCCTCCTACGGCTCCGACCAGTACTCCTACGCCGGCTACTTCGTCCTGGAGGACAGCCCGATCCGGTCCGCCCGCGACCTGATCGGAAAGAAGGTCGGCATGAACACCCTGGGCGCCCACTACCAGGCGCTGCTCGACACCTACCTCAGCCGCAACGGCTTCTCCAAGGCGGACGCGGCCAAGGTCGAGGCCCTGGTCATACCGCCCGTCAACACCGACCAGGCGCTGCGCGCCAAGCAGATCGAGGTCGGGGTGCTCACCGGCATCCTGCGCGACAAGGCCGTGGCCTCCGGCGGAATCCGGCCGCTGTTCACCGATGTGGACCTGCTCGGCCCGTTCAGCGCGGGCACCTACATCATGACGGAGCGCTTCATCAAGCAGAACCCGGACACCGTACGGACCTTCGTGACGGGCGTGGCCAAGGCCATCGAGTGGTCCCGCGCCACCCCGCGCGAGGAGGCCGTCGCCCGGATGACCGAGATCGTCAAGAAGCGCGGCCGCAACGAGGACACCACCGCCCTGCAGTACTGGCGCTCCTTCGGGATCGCCGAGACGGGCGGCCGGATACCCGACAAGGAGTTCCAGCTCTGGATCGACTGGCTCGGCGAGCGCGGTGAGATCAAGCAGGGGCAGTTCAAGCCGTCCGACCTCTACACCAACGAGTTCAACGGCTACGGGAAGGGCTGACCCGACATGACGAAGATCGTGTTCGAGGGAGTGCGCAAGACCTTCGGGGACTTCACCGCCCTCGACGGCATCGACCTGGAGATCGGCAGCGGGGAGTTCCTCGTGGTCGTCGGCCCCAGCGGCTGCGGCAAGTCCACGCTCCTCGACCTGCTCGGCGGACTGTCGGCCCCGACGGCCGGGCGGATCCTGCTCGACGGCAGGCAGGTCACCGGGCCGGGCCTGGACCGGGGGACCGTCTTCCAGCAGTACGCGCTGCTGCCGTGGCGCACCGCCCAGGGCAACGTCGAGTTCGGCCTGGAAGCGACCGGTGTGCCGCGGCGGCAACGCGCCGCCCGGGCGAAGGAGTTCCTGGAACTGGTCGGGCTGACCGGCTTCGAGGACCGGCACCCGCACCAGCTCTCCGGCGGCATGCGCCAACGCGTCGCCATCGCCCGCTCGCTGGCCTACGACCCGGACGTGCTGCTGATGGACGAGCCGTTCGCCGCGCTCGACGCGCAGACCCGCGAGTCCCTCCAGGACGAGCTGCGCCGCATCTGGCAGAGCACCGGCAAGACCGTCGTCTTCATCACGCACGGCATCGAGGAGGCGGTCTACCTCGGGCAGCGGGTGGCCGTCATGACGTCCCGGCCCGGCCGGGTCAAGGAGGTCGTCCCCGTCTCCTTCGGCGACCGCGACGGACTGCTGGGGGAGGCCCTGCGGTCCAGCCCGGAGTTCGCCCGCTACCGGCACGAGATCTGGAACCTCCTCCACGACGAGGTGGCCCGCGCCCAGCAACTGGAGAAGGAGGCGGCAGCCGTATGACCACCGGAACCGACACCACCGCCCTGGCGGCCGCGGGCCTCACGGCCCCGGCCGCCCCCGCCGAGACGCCCGGGGCGACCGAGACCCCGGCCCGCAGGGCTTCGGCCCCCGCGGGGACCGACGAGGCCGGGGCGTCGGTCGGCAAGGCCCCGGCGCCGGCCGACTCCGACCCGGCCCGTACCCCGGTCGGCAAGGCCCCGGACGAGGCCGGGCACGGTCCGGTCGGCAAGGCCCCGGCCACCGCCCGTACGAAGTCCGCCGCACTGGCCGTCGTACGCGTCCTGAAGGCCGTCGCCGTCCGGACCGCCGCGATCCTCGCCCTGATCGCCCTCTGGGAGATCGCCCCCCGCGCAGGCCTGGTCGACGCCACCTTCCTGCCTCCCCTCAGCGAGGTGGCCGTCGCCTGGTGGGGGCTGGCCGGAGACGGCCAGCTCGCCGACCACACCCAGGCCAGCCTGATCCGCTCCTTCGGCGGCTTCGGCATCGCCGTGGCCGTCGCCGTCCCGCTCGGCCTGCTCATCGGCTGGTACCGGCCCCTCGCCGACTTCCTCGGGCCGCTGCTGGAGGTCTTGCGCAACACCGCGGCCCTCGCGCTGCTCCCGGTCTTCGTCCTGCTCCTCGGCATCGGCGAAACCTCGAAGGTGTCGATCGTCGTCTACGCCTGCCTCTGGCCCGTCCTGCTCAACACCATCAGCGCCGTCCGGAACGCCGACCCCACCCTGATCCGGCTCGCCCGGTCGATGGACCTCTCCACGCCCCGCCTGTTCCAGAAGGTGATCCTCCCGGCCTCCGTACCGGCGATCTTCACCGGCATCCGGCTCGCCGGGGCCGTCTCCATCCTCGTCCTCGTGGCCGCCGAGATGATCGGCGCGAAAGCGGGACTCGGCTACCTGATCAACGCCTCGCAGTTCAACTTCGCGATCCCGCAGATGTACGCGGGCATCGTCACGATCTCCGCGATCGGCGTCGCCTTCAACCAGCTGCTGGTGACCGTCGAACGCCGCCTCAGCCTCTGGCGCGTCCCCGCCTGACGCCGGTCCCCGCCGATCGCACCCCCCCCGTGAGGCCGCCGGTCTCGCCACAGAAACCAGGAACAGCCATGACCGCACCCCGCACCCTCCACCTCAACGCGTTCCTCATGAACGCCGGTCACCACGACGCCGCCTGGCGCCACCCGGACAGCGCCCCCGAACGCGTCACCGACCTGCGGTACTTCCAGGAGCTGGCCCGCACCGCCGAGCGCGGCCGGCTGGACTCGATCTTCTTCGCCGACGGGGTCGCCCTCTGGGGCAAGGCCCGCTACAACGCCGTCGGCGGTTTCGAACCCCTCACGCTGCTCTCCGCGATCGCGGCCGTCACCGAGCACATCGGGCTCATCGCCACCGTCTCCACCACCTTCAACGAGCCCTACAACCTGGCCCGGAAGTTCGCCTCCCTCGACCACATCAGCGGCGGCCGCGCCGGCTGGAACATCGTCACCTCCGGCAGCGCCGACGAGGCCCGCAACTTCAACCGGGACGAGCACCTGGAGCACGGCCTGCGCTACGAGCGCGCCCGCGAGTTCCTCGACGTCGCCACCAAGCTCTGGGACAGCTGGGAGGACGACGCGATCGTCCTCGACAAGGAGCGCGGCATCTACGCCGACACCGACAAGCTCCACCCCGCCGCCCATCGCGGCGAGTACTTCGGCGTGGCCGGCCCGCTCAACGTGCCGCGCTCCCCGCAGGGCCATCCGCTCCTCGTGCAGGCCGGCTCCTCCGAGGACGGCAAGGAGTTCGCCACCCAGTACGCCGAGGCGGTCTTCACCGCACAGCAGACCCTCGCCGACGGCCAGACCTTCTACAAGGACCTCAAGTCGCGCCTGGCGAAGTACGGCCGGGCCGAGAGCGACCTGCTCGTCCTGCCCGGCATCGCGCCCGTCATCGGCTCCACGGAGGCCGAGGCCAAGGCCCTGGAGCAGCAGCTCACCGACCTCCAGGTGCCGGAGTACGGGCTCGCACAGCTCTCCTCGATGCTCGGCGTGGACCTCACCGGCCGGCCCCTGGACGCCACCCTGCCCGAGCTCCCGGAGGAGCGGGACATCAACGGCAACAAGAGCCGGTTCACCCTCGTCGCGGAACTGGCCCGCCGCGACGGCCTCACCCTGCGCGAGCTGATCGCCCGGCTCGGCGCGGGCCGCGGCCACCGGGTCTTCGCCGGTACTCCCGAGCAGATCGCCGACCAGCTGGAGGAGTGGTTCACACGGGGAGCCGCCGACGGCTTCAACATCATGGCGCCCGTCCTGCCCACCGGCCTGACCGACTTCGTCGACCACGTCGTGCCGATCCTCCAGCGGCGCGGGCTCTTCCGGACGGAGTACACCGGCCGCACCCTGCGCGAGAACTACGGCCTGCCGCGCCCCGCCAACCGCTACGCGAGCGCGGTCGGCGCATGATCGGCCGTCCCGCCTGAGCGCGCCGGAGGCGGCGGGTGCGGGGGCGGTGGCGGGGGCGGTCCGAGGGGACCGCCCCCGCGCGTTCTCAGACGCTCACACCGTGAGCACGATCTTGCCCCGGGTCCGGCCCGTGGCACTCAGTTCCCACGCCTTGGCGGCCTCCGCGAGCGGCAGCGCGTGCTCGACGTTGACCGTCAGCCGGCCGCTGTCCGCGAGCACGGCCAGGAAGGTCAGGTCGGAAGTGTCGGGCCGTACCCACAGCTGGTGCGCGCCCTTGGCCGCCGCCTCGTAGTCGGCGATGGACACCACCCGGTCGCGCTCCTTGACCAGCGACTGCAGCAGCTCGACGGCGCCGTCACCGTAGAAGTCGAGGCCCGCGTCGATGCCTTCGGGCGCCAGCTCGCGGATGCGGTCGGCCAGCCCGTCCCCGTACAGGACCGGCTCGGCGCCGAGGGAGCGCAGGTAGTCGTGGTTGTGCGCGCCGGCCGTACCGATGACGCGCAGGCCGAGGGCGACCGCGATCTGCACGCCCAGGGAGCCGGTGCCCCCCGCCGCGGAGTGGATGACGACGGTCTCGCCGGCCTCGACGTTCGCGCGCCGGAGCGACTGGTAGGCGGTGAGCCCGGCCAGCGGGATGCCGGCGGCTTGCTCGAACGTCAGCTCGCGGGGCTTGGGGGCGAGGGTACGGACGGGAGCGGTCACCAGTTCGGCGTACGTGCCGAGCTCGGTCCATTCCTTGCGGACGTACCCGTAGACCTCGTCGCCGACGGCGTAGTCGAAGGTGTCCGGGCCGACGGCCTCGACGACTCCGGCGACGTCCCAGCCGGGTATGACGGGGAAGCGGACTTCGAGGATCGGGTCCAGGTATCCGGCGGCGAGCTTCCAGTCCACCGGGTTGACCCCGGCGGCCTTCACGCGGACGAGCACCTCGCCCGGCCCGACCTTGGGATCCGGTGCGTCAACGAGGGTGAGATCGGCGGCAGTTCCGTATGCGCTGTAGCTGATGGCCTTCATGATCACCGCCAACCGGGCGCGGGCGCACGCTATTCCCGGTGTCCGGCCCGCCCAGGCCCGCCCCCTGCCGTTTCCGGCGCTTTCCGGCCAGAGGTCAGGCGGCCAGAGGTCAGGCGGCCAGAGGTCAGGCGGGCACGGGTCAGGCGGGCAGGGTGTTGCGGTGCGAGCGCCGCCGAGCCGCGCTGAACAGGGCCTGGATCTGGGCGCCGGACTGCTCCACGTCGTCGAGCGGCGAGGGGAAGGGCAGCCGTACGTCGCGGTGGCCGCTGCGCTCCTCGAGCCGCAGCGTGATCCCGTACCGGTCCATGGCGACGGGCAGCGCGCGGAGCACCGAGGCGGTGGGCAGTGGCTGGACCAGGCGCAGCAGCAGGGTGACGAGGTCGGGGTGGTCGTCGAGGAGGTGCGTGAGCATGCCGGCCTCGTACGGGGCCAGCGGGTCGGGGCGGGCCGCGTCCAGCTCTTCGAGCCCGATGCACGAGAGGCCGTCCGCCGTCTCCAGGACGGCCTGTCCGAACTCCATGCAGGTGCTCTCGTGTTCGAGGTCTGTGCTCTCGTCGGCGTACGGGGTGAGCAGGCGGCCCACGATGGTCACCCGGGCCCGCACCCGGTCGCGCACCGGGGTCGGGGCGATGTCGGTGAACTCCAGCCGGATCGCGGCCCGGTGCTCGGCTTCCCCGCCCGGTTCGGCGGGGTGCAGGTGCAGGCGGCCCATCGGGTCGCCGCCGTCGAGATGGCGGACTTCGGAACGCAGCCCGTCGGCGACCGCCGTCATGGAGTGGGCGGCGGCCAGGATCGACCGCACCCGTTCGGCGTCGGTGGGCCGGGCGGCCGGGGTGGCAGGGGCACCGGACATGCGCATCTGGATCTCTCCATCATCCCGAGAACTTAGGTATGCCTAACCTAACCCATTTCCTTGGTTGGGAGTAGCGGGTCTGGTCCGTGTCGGTGTTGGGCTGAACGGGTGAAACGCGAGAGGATGGGGGGATGCACATGAAGCGCGTGGCCGAGGCGGCCCGGTGAGCAGGTACGACGTCACCGACGAGCAGTGGGAGGGGCTCGCGCAGGTGGTCCCCCTGCGTAGCCGCAACGAGTGGCCCTCCCGGGTGGACCACCGCACCATCCCCACGGCGCCCGGGGCGTCGGCGGCGGAGCAGCGGCGCTTCGTGGTGATCCGGGTTCAGATCTTCGCGGACGCGCGGGAGGTGGCGGAGTACCTGATCGCGCAGATCCCGGTGCTGCTGGACCTGACCGGGGCCGACAGCGAAGTGGCCAAGCGGATCCTGGACTTCAGCAGTGGTGTGGTCTTCGGGCTCGGCAGCGGGATGCACCGGGTGGACCGGAACGTCTTCCTGCTGGCGCCGGTGGGGACCGAGGTCGAGGGGATCGCGGCGGCGGCCGTCCCCCGATCGTAGGAAGGTCGCCGCGAGGTAACGGTTCGCCGGGCCCCTGCGGGGTCCGGTGGCCCGTACCGTCCGCGGCATGGACGCCACCCTCCCCGCCACCCTTCCCACCGGACCTCTCGCGGCCCGCCCCGCCATGGCCGGGCCCCCCGCCCCGACCGCTGCCGGGCGCCCCGCCCCGATCGACGCCGAGCTCCCCGCGCCACGGCCCGCCGGGCCGCCCGCCGCCTTTTCCGCGGCGGTCGATGCCGAACCTTCCGCAGCCGACCCCGCTGCACTCGCCGTCGGGCTCCGCGCCCCGCTGCCCGCCGGGCCGTCCGCGCGTTACGCCGTCCAGCCCGCCGTCGCGTTAGCCGGGGAAGGCCGGCCGACCGTGCCCGCGCAGGCCGTGCGGCTCCACCGGCCCGGGGTCACCGAGCTGCGGCTGTCCGCCTTCGGGCCGCACCGCGGTGCCGCGTTCGCGCTCGGGCCCGTCACCCTCCTCGCCGGGCCGAGCGGCAGCGGCAAGTCCCAGGCCCTGGCCGCCTACGCGGCCCTCGCCGCGCTGGGCTCCGGAGCCACCCTCGAGGAGGCCTTCCCCGACGCCGCCGCCCGCATCCCCGAACTGGCCGTCCCCGACGCCGACCGGCGGCGCGGCTTCCGAATCGGCTGCACGGTCGACGGCCCCGCCGGACCGGTCCGCCTCGACCTCGCCGTCCAGGCCGAGCCCACCCTGCGCATCGTCGGCGAACGGCTCTCGCAGCCGGGGCAGATCCTGCTCGCGACCGCCCTGCGCGACCCCGGCCGGCGCTCCGTGCAGGGTGCCTGGCTGACCGGCGGCGCCATCGGCGTCACCAGGGCCCCGCTGCCGGACGACCGGCTCGGCACGGCCCTGCTTCCGCTCCGCGTGGCCGGTGCCACGGCCGGCCAGCGCCAGGTCCTGGCCGCCGCCGAGCAGGTCGTCGTGGCGTTGCGGTCGGTGTTCCCCTGCGACCCCCGGCCCGGCCGGATGCGCGCGCCCGTCCAGCCGGGGGAGGGCCGGCTGCTCGGCGACTGCGCCAACCTGGCCGACGTCCTGCGCCGGACCCGCCAGGAATGCGGCACCCGCTACGCGCTGTTGGCCGAGGCCGCCCGTACCGGCTGCGCGGGACCGGTCGCCGGGCTGGACGTACGGGCCCCCGCCGACGGCCCCGTCACGGCGGTACTGGACCGCGGCCCCGGCCGGCCCGCCACCGAACTGGCCCGCCTCGGCGCGGGCGAACTGCGCTTCCTCGCCCTGGCACTGGTCCTGCTCACCGGCCCGGGGGTGCTCGCCATGGACCCGGCCGCCGAACTGCTCGCCGCACAGCAGGCGCTGACGGTGCTGGCCGACGGCTTCGACCGCGGCCTGGACCGCCGGCAGGGCGCCGAGCTGCTGCGCCTGGCCCTGCTGTCGTGCGGGCGCGGGCACGTCCGGCTGGTGGCATCGGTGGGGGAGGAGACCGCGGCGGCCGCCCGGCTGCTGGCGGGGGTCACGGTGGTAGACCTGTGATCCATGAGCGACGCCCAGGACATGAACGACACGCACGGCATGCACAACGCCGACCACGCGGGGGACGGCACGGAGGACCCGCGTGACGCGGACGACGCGGACGACGCGGATCCGCGCCGCGCACCGCACGACGCGCGGCTGGACCTGCTGCAGCGCAGGCTCGCCGACTTCGCCGCGGCGCGCGGCTGGGAGCCGTACCACACGCCCAAGAACCTGGCGGTGGCGCTGAGCGTGGAGGCGGCCGAACTGGTCGAGATCTTCCAGTGGCTGACGCCGGAACAGTCAGCGAAGGTCATGGAGAAGCCGGAAACCGCCCACCGCGTGGCCGATGAGGTGGCCGACGTACTCGCGTATCTCCTGCAGTTCTGTGAGGTCCTCGGGGTGGATGTGCTGGATGCGCTCGCCGCGAAGATCGAGAGGAACGAGCTCCGCTTCCCCCCGACGGGCGAATCGGCAGTGAATCGTCACTCTTCGGAGTGATGGACTCCCTCACAATCACGTTTGTGTCCACATTTTCCGAATACCCCTGGCTTTACTGACTCATTGCCCTCACTCTGGGTAGTGGTGACAACGGCGGGATGTCGTGCGGACGGGGGACGGCATATGGATGCGGTACGGCTCATCGCGGCCGGCCGGCACGCGCTGGCACAGAGCGGGGCTGCGTGGGACATCGTGGGCGAGGCCTGGCAGGCCCAGGCGCTCGCGCAGGGCGTAGGGAGCTATCTGGCGGTCACCGGGCCGCCGGAGATGAGAGCGGAGGCACGGGGACTGGGGGAAGCGGGAGGCAGAGGCTGCGGGGTGATCGACCGGGCGGCCCTGCGCGGAGAGGGCAGCGCGCCCGAATATCCGCCGCGGGCCGCGCAGTTGACGTTGGTGTCGGATGTCCGGCAGGTACTGCTCGGACTCCAGGCACTGCTGGGCGAAGTGGGCATAGCCCTGGTCGGGGTGGCCTGCGGGACGGACGACGAGACCCTGTACTGGCAGTGCATAGAGTCGATCGACGCGGCTGATGAGTCGAGCGACCGGGTACGGGCGATCCTGCGCCGCATGACGGTGCGCGAGCGGGGGTCCGCCTCGGGCGTGGCCTGAGGGTCGCCTGAGGTGTCACACGGGTCCCGCCGGGCGCGACGGGACCCGCACGGTCACAGTGACCGGTAGGACGGGCGCTCGCCCTCGGGGGCGGGCGTGCCCGGGGCGCGGTCGGTGGAGGACTGGGGGTCGGCGTCGAGCTGGGACAGGTCGGCGTTCAGCGCCGCCATCAGCTCTTCCATCTGCTGCAGCAGGCCCTTCGGTGCGCCGCCCGCGGCGGGAACAGCGGGCTCCTGGAGTGCTTCCTCGTGTGCTGCCTGTCCGGACTGTCCGGTCTGTCGGTGGGTCTCCGGCACGACCTCGTGGGACATGGCGGCCTCCTCGGCCTGGCCCTTCCGGGGCGGAAGGGCGCGGTGGACGCACCGGCGATGCGGCCGCCGGCGCGCGGGCCGGGCGGTCCGGCTCCGTCCGAGCCAACGATCCCTTTCCGGGGTGGTCACTGGCGGCGTCCGGGGTGGACCGTCCGGTTGACGCAGATTCACCCGGCGGGGATGGGACGGGCAGGATGGGAGGCATGGATCTTCGCATTTTCACCGAGCCCCAGCAGGGTGCGAGCTACGACACCCTCCTGACCGTCGCCAAGGCCACCGAGGACCTGGGCTTCGATGCGTTCTTCCGGTCCGACCACTATCTGAGGATGGGCACGGCCGACGGCCTGCCCGGGCCCACCGATGCGTGGATCACCCTCGCGGGCCTGGCCCGCGAGACCCGGCGGATCCGGCTGGGCACCCTGATGACGGCCGGCACCTTCCGGCTGCCCGGAGTGCTCGCCATCCAGGTCGCCCAGGTCGACCAGATGTCCGGCGGCCGGATCGAACTGGGCCTGGGCGCGGGCTGGTTCGAGGAGGAGCACAAGGCGTACGGGATCCCCTTCCCGGCCGCGCGGATGGGCCGGCTGGAGGAGCAGCTGGCCATCATCACCGGCCTGTGGGCCACCGAGACCGGCGCCACCTTCGACTACGCGGGCAGCCACTACCAGGTGGAGAACTCGCCCGCGCTGCCCAAGCCCGCCCAGGCCAAGGTGCCCGTGCTCATCGGCGGACACGGCGCGCGGCGCACCCCGCGCCTCGCCGCCCGGTACGCCGACGAGTTCAACATGCCCTTCGCGTCGCTCGCCGACAGCGAGCGCCAGTTCGGGCGGGTCCGGGAGGCCGCCGAGGAGGCCGGGCGCAAGGCCGAGGACCTCGTCTACTCCAACGCCCTCGTGGTCTGCGTCGGCAAGGACGACGCCGAGGTCGCCCGCAGGGCCGCCGCGATCGGCCGTGACGTGGACGAGCTCAAGGCCAACGGCCTGGCCGGCTCTCCGGCCGAGGTCGTGGAGAAGATCGGGACCTACGGCGCCATCGGCTCCTCCCGCGTCTACCTCCAGCTGCTCGACCTCGACGACCTGGACCACCTGGAGCTGATCGCCGGCCAGGTCCTCACCCAGCTCGGCTGACCGGGGACGGAACGAAGATGACCCGCGCGACCGGCCCGCTCGCCGAAGCCCTGGCCCGGCGGACCGTGCTCCTGGACGGCGGGTTGAGCAACCAGCTCGCCGCCCAGGGCTGCGACCTGTCCGGCGGACTGTGGACGGGCCGGGTGCTCGCCGAACGGCCCGACCAGGTGGAGGCCGCCCACACGGCGTACGCACGGGCCGGCGCCGAGGTGCTGATCACCGCGAGCTACCAGATCGGCCCCGGCCACCCCCGGGCCGCCGACCTGCTGCACCGCAGCGTCGCCCTCGCCGCCCGCGCCGCCGAGGCCGCCGACCACGAGGTGTGGGTGGCCGCCTCCGTGGGCCCGTACGGCGCCGTGCTCGCGGACGGCTCCGAGTACCGCGGCCGCTACGGCCTGAGCGTGCGCGAACTCGCCGCCTTCCACCGTCCCCGCGTCGAGGCCCTGCTCGCCGCGGGCCCCGACGTCCTCGCCCTGGAGACCATCCCCGACCCCGACGAGGCGCGGGCCCTGCTCACCGTCCTCGGGGAAACGGGCGCCCCGGCCTGGCTGAGCTACACCGTCGCCGACGGCCGTACCCGCTCCGGCGCGCCCCTCCCCGAGGCCTTCGCCCTCGCGGCGGCGTCCCCGCAGGTCCTCGCGGTCGGTGTCAACTGCTGCGACCCGGCGGAGGTCCTGCCGGCCCTCGAAGCAGCCGCGGCCGCCACCCGTACACCGCTCCTCGCCTACCCCAACGACGGCTCCGTCTGGGAAGCCGCCACCGCCACCTGGCACGCCCCGGAAACCCAGGCCGCCTGGCCCACGGCCGCCTGGCACCACGCGGGCGCCCGCCTCATCGGCGGCTGCTGCCGCATCGGCCCGTCCCACATCGCGGCCCTCGCCGCGCGTCCGACCTGACCGGGGCGTCCGCCGGAACACGCGGCGACGCCGACGCGCGAAAAACCGGAGGCAGCCGGGGCGGGTGACCAGCAACAATCGGTCGTGTGTTCCTGACGATCTCCACCACCGGCTCCCCTGAACGACCCGCTACCGACCTGGGCTACCTGCTGCACAAGCATCCCGGGAAGACGCAGGCGTTCTCCACCTCCCACGGCACCGCCCACGTGTTCTACCCCGAGGCCACCGCGCAGCGGTGCACGGCGGCGCTGATGCTGGAGGTGGATCCCGTCGCGCTGGTGCGGCGCGGGCAGGCGAAGGGGCGGGGCGGAGCGCCCGACGCCGCGCTCGCGCAGTACGTCAACGACCGGCCGTACGCGGCCTCCTCGCTGCTCGCCGTCGCGCTCAGCGGTGTCTTCCGCAGTGCGCTGAAGGGGCAGTGCACCGCCCGTCCGGAGCTTCCGGAGCAGGTACGGCCGCTGCGCGTGGAGATCCCGGCGCTGCCCGCACGCGGCGGGGCCGAGCTCGTGCACCGGCTGTTCGACCCGCTCGGCTGGGACCTCGTACGGGCCGAACCCGTGCCGCTCGACGAGCGGTTCCCCGAGTGGGGGGACTCGCGGTACGTACGGCTCGTCCTGGAGGGCGAGCTGCGGCTCGCCGACGCCCTGCGCCAGCTGTACGTCCTGCTGCCCGTCCTCGACGACGCCAAGCACTACTGGGTCGCCCCCGACGAGGTCGACAAGCTGCTCCGCGCCGGAGACGGCTGGCTGGCCGCGCACCCGGAGAACGGCCTGATCAGCTCCCGCTACCTCGCCCGTCACAAGCGGCTGACCCAGGACGCCCTCGAGCGCCTGGAGCTGGTCCGCCTCGCCGAGGCCGACGGCAGCGAGGTCGAGGAGCTCGACAACGCCGTCGACGAGTCGCGCGATACGGAGGAGCGGCCGGTACCGCTCGCCGTGCAGCGGCGGGACGCGATCCTCGCCGCCCTGCGCGGCGCGGGCGCCCAGCGGGTGCTGGACCTCGGCTGCGGCCAGGGGCAGCTGGTCCAGGCGCTGCTGAGGGACACTGCGTACACCGAGGTCGTCGGCATGGACGTGTCCGTGCGGGCCCTGAACCTCGCGGCCAAGCGGCTGCGGCTGGAGCGGATGGGCGAGCGGCAGAGCACGCGGGTCCGGCTGCTCCAGGGCTCGCTCGCCTACACCGACAAGCGGCTGGCCGGCTACGACGCCGCCGTGCTCAGCGAGGTCATCGAGCACCTGGACCCGGAGCGGCTGCCCGCGCTGGAGTACGCGGTGTTCGGCTCGGCCCGTCCCCGCACGGTCCTCGTGACCACTCCGAACGTCGAGTACAACGTCCGCTGGGAGTCCCTGCCCGCCGGGCAGGTCCGGCACGGCGACCACCGGTTCGAGTGGACCCGCGAGGAGTTCCGCGCCTGGGCCGGCGCCGTCGCCGAACGGCACGGGTACGGCGTCGGGTTCGTGCCCGTCGGGGACGACGACCCCGAGGTGGGGCCGCCGACCCAGATGGCCGTCTTCACGCAGACCGACACCGGCACCACCGACACCAGCACCAGCACCGACACCAGCACCACCACCGATACCCCGAAGGAGGGCGAGGCAGCATGACCACCGCAGGCACCGAGACCACCGAGGCCACCGAGACCCACCGGACCCGCGTCCTTCCCGTCACCGACCTGTCCCTCGTCGTCCTGGTCGGAGCCACCGGATCGGGCAAGTCCACCTTCGCCCGCAAGCACTTCAAGCCGACCGAGGTCATCTCCTCCGACTACTGCCGCGGGCTCGTCGCCGACGACGAGAACGACCAGAGCGCCAGCAAGGCCGCCTTCGAGGTCCTGCACTACATCGCCGGCAAGCGGCTGGAGGCCGGCCGCCTCACCGTCGTCGACGCCACCAGCGTGCAGGCCGAGGCCCGCAGGCAGCTCGTCGAACTCGCCCGCCGCCACGACGTCCTGCCCATCGCCATCGTCCTCGACCTGCCCGAAGAGGTGTGCGCCGAGCGCAACGCCGCCCGCCCCGACCGGGCCGGGCTGCCGCGCGCGGTCATCCAGCGCCACCGCCGCGATCTGCGGCGTTCCCTGCGCGGACTGGAGCGCGAGGGCTTCCGCAAGGTGCACGTGCTGCGTTCCGTCGACGAGGTGGAGGCCGCCGAGGTCGTATTGGAGAAGCGCTTCAACGACCTCACCCACCTCACCGGCCCCTTCGACATCATCGGCGACATCCACGGCTGCTCCTCCGAGCTGGAGACCCTGCTCGCCAAGCTCGGGTACGAGGACGGGGTCCACCCCGAGGGGCGCACGGCCGTCTTCGTCGGCGACCTCGTCGACCGCGGCCCGGACAGTCCCGGCGTCCTGCGCCGCGTCATGGGCATGGTCACGTCCGGCAACGCCCTGTGCGTGCCCGGGAACCACGAGAACAAGCTGGGCCGTTACCTCAAGGGCTCCAAGGTCCAGCGGACCCACGGCCTCGCCGAGACCATCGAGCAGCTGGAGGGGGAGCCGGAGGAGTTCGTCCGGGAAGTACGGGAGTTCATCCGCGGCCTCGTCAGCCACTACGTGCTCGACGGCGGCAGGCTGGTGGTCTGCCACGCCGGGCTGCCCGAGAAGTACCACGGCCGCACCTCGGGCCGGGTCCGCTCGCACGCCCTGTACGGGGACACCACCGGCGAGACCGACGAGTTCGGCCTGCCCGTGCGCTACCCCTGGGCCGAGGACTACCGCGGCAAGGCGGCCGTGGTCTACGGCCACACCCCGGTCCCGAACACCTCCTGGATCAACAACACCATCTGCCTCGACACCGGGGCCGTCTTCGGCGGGAAGATGACCGCCCTGCGCTGGCCCGAGCGCGAACTGGTCGACGTACCGGCCGAGAAGGTCTGGTACGAGCCGGTCAAGCCGCTCGCCGCCGAGGCGCCGGGCGGGCAGGACGGCCGCCCGCTGGACCTGGCCGACGTCCACGGGCGCCGGATCGTGGAGACCCGGCACCTGGGCAACGTCACCGTCCGGGAGGAGAACGCGGCGGCGGCCCTGGAGGTCATGAGCCGCTTCGCCGTGGACCCCCGGCTGGTCCCGTACCTGCCGCCGACCATGGCGCCGACCGCGACCTCGCGGGAGGGAGGCTACCTGGAGCACCCGGCCGAGGCCTTCGCGCAGTACCGCAAGGACGGCATCGCCCAGGTGGTGTGCGAGGAGAAGCACATGGGCTCCCGTGCCACCGTCCTGCTCTGCAAGGACGCCGACGCGGCCCGCGAGCGCTTCGGCGTCGACGGCCCGACCGGGTCCGTCTACACCCGCACAGGCCGGCCGTTCTTCAAGGAGCCCGAGGTCACCGAGGAGGTCCTCGCCCGGCTCCGTACGGCCGTCACCGACGCCGGCCTGTGGGAGGAACTGGCCACCGACTGGCTGCTGATCGACGGCGAACTCCTGCCCTGGTCCCTGAAGTCCGGCGGCCTGCTGCGCAACCAGTACGCCGCCGTGGGCGCGGCCTCGGCCGCCGTCTTCCCGGACGCGATCGCCGCCCTGGAGGCGGCCGCCGCCCGGGGCATCGAGACCGGTGAGCTGCTGGAGCGCCAGCGCGGCCGGGCCGCCGACGCGGCCGCCTTCACCGAGGCGTACCGGCGCTACTGCTGGACCACCGACGGGCTGGACGGCGTACGGTTCGCGCCGTTCCAGCTGCTGGCGGTGGCCGGACGGTCGCTGGCCGCCGTGCCCCACGACGAGCAGCTGTTCTGGCTGGACCGGCTGGTCGCCGCCGACGAGGCGGCGGGCACCGGGCTGCTGCGCCGCACCGGCCGGATCCTGGTGGACACCGCGGACGAGGACTCCGTACGGGCGGGCACCGACTGGTGGCTGGATCTGACGGCCGCCGGCGGCGAGGGCATGGTCGTCAAGCCGCTCCAGGCGTACGCCCGGGACGGCAAGGGCCGCCTGGTGCAGCCCGGGGTCAAGGTCCGCGGGCGCGAGTACCTGCGGATCATCTACGGTCCGGAGTACACCCGCCCCGACCACCTGGAGCGGCTGCGCGAGCGCTTCCTCGGCCACAAGCGGTCGCTGGCCCTGCGCGAGTACGCGCTCGGGCTGGAGGCGCTGGACCGGCTGGCGGCGGACGAGCCGCTGTGGCGGGTCCACGAGGCCGTCTTCGCGGTGCTCGCCCTGGAGTCGGAGCCGGTGGACCCGCGCCTCTGACGCCGTCCGGGCCGCACGGGCGCGTAAAGCCGAGGCCCCCGTACGGCCGCGAATTAGGTCGTATGGGGGAACTTTCGCGGAGAACGCCGGGAAAACCACCGGCGGGATCGTTCATCCAGGGCAGCGGACTGTCCGCGACCCTGGAAGGACGGAACCTCACCTATGAAGATGACCGCGCGCGGAAGCTTTGCGGCGCTCTTGACCTGTATGGCGGCGGCCGGCGCGGCCACCCCGGCCGTGGCCTCGTCGGTCCCGGTCGGAGTCCCGCTGGAGGCCGTGGAGACCACGCTGGGCGTGGACGCCCCCCGCGTGGCCACCGGGGTGCCGGTGCCGGTCGTCGGAGCGCCCGAGGCGCCCCGCTTCCACCGGGGGGACATGCTCCCGACCCCGCTGCTCCCCGCGGTACCGATCGCCGCCGAACTCGGCAACACCCTCATCACCTCTCCGGTGCCGAACCTGCTGGGCGAACCGGCGACGGACGGCGAGGGCTCCCTCGACTCCCCGGCCACCACCATGCGCGCCCGGACCCCGGGTGCGCTCCTCGGCTCCCCGCTGACGATGCCCGACGCCTCCAACTCCGGTCTGCCGAACCTGACCACGCCCAAGCTGGGCGTGATCGCCCCGGAGCTCGTGGGTACCCCGACGGCACTTCTCGGTCTGGGAACCCCTCGCTGAGCGGACGCCACGTCAAAAGGCCGTCCGGTCTGGGAACGTGTACGGCATGGGATTCCATGTCGACTCCGAGACCGGGCGGCTTCGCCGCGTCATCCTCCACCGGCCCGACCTGGAGCTGAAGCGGCTCACACCGAGCAACAAGGACGCGCTCCTGTTCGACGACGTGCTGTGGGTGCGCCGGGCCCGCCAGGAGCACGACGGCTTCGCGGACGTGCTGCGCGACCGGGGCGTGGCGGTCCACCTCTTCGGCGACCTGCTGTGCGAGTCACTCGACATCCCGGAGGCGAGACACCTCGTCCTGGACCGGGTGTTCGACGAGAAGGAGTACGGGCCGCTCGCCACCGACCACCTCAGGGCGGTCTTCGACGCGCTGGGCTCGGCGGACCTGGCCGAGGCGCTGGTCGGCGGGATGACCAAGCGGGAGTTCCTTGAGCGGCACGCCGAGCCGGTGTCGGTGCGCTTCCACGCCATGGATCTGGACGACTTCCTGCTGGGGCCGCTGCCCAACCACCTGTTCACCCGGGACACCTCCGCGTGGATCTACGACGGGGTGTCCATCAACGCGATGCGCTGGCCGGCGCGGCAGCGCGAGACCGTGCACTTCGAGGCGATCTACAGGCACCACCCGCTCTTCACCTCGTCGGGCGCCTTCCACTTCTGGTCGCAGGGTCAGGCCGACTACCCGTCGACGATCGAGGGCGGTGACGTCCTGGTCATCGGGAACGGCGCGGTGCTCAT
The DNA here is from genome assembly GCA_049998195.1 of Streptomyces sp. cmx-11-4. Classification (GTDB taxonomy): domain Bacteria; phylum Actinomycetota; class Actinomycetes; order Streptomycetales; family Streptomycetaceae; genus Streptomyces. Next base: position 151,728 of record JAEBET010000007.1, on the reverse strand, counting down.
CGGGATGAGCGAGCGGACCACCCCGCAGGCGGTGGAGATGCTGGCACGGGGTCTGTTCGCGGCCGGGTCGGCGACCAGCATCGTGGCCCTGGACATGCCGAAGCGGCGGGCGTTCATGCACCTGGACACGGTGATGACGATGGTCGACGGAGATACGTTCACTCAGTACGCGGGCCTCGGCATGCTGCGCTCCTACACGATCGAGCCGGGCGCCGAGCCGCAGGAGCTGAAGGTGACCGACCACGCCCCGGAGCACATGCACCGGGCCATCGCGGCGGCGCTCGGGCTGGACTCGATCCGAGTGCTGACCGCGACGCAGGACGTGCACTCGGCGGAGCGCGAGCAGTGGGACGACGGGTGCAACGTGCTGGCCGTCGAGCCGGGGGTGGTGGTCGCCTACGAGCGGAACGTGACCACCAATACCCATCTGCGCAAGGAGGGCATCGAGGTCATCGAGATTCCGGGCAGCGAGCTGGGCCGGGGGCGGGGCGGGCCGCGCTGTATGAGCTGCCCGGTGGAGCGTGACGGCGTCTGACGGCGTCTGACGGGGGATTGCGAGGGGGCGGCGGGCCGCGCACCACCCAGGGGGCTGTATATCAATACAGTGGGTCGTATAGACTTCCAATATCCCCTGTCACCGTGACGCTGGAGCGACCCCATGGCCACCGACCTCGCCGGCCGCAGTTTTCTCAAGGAGCTCGACTTCACGGCCGCCGAGTTCCGCGGCCTCGTCGAGCTCGCCGCCGAACTCAAGGCCGCCAAGAAGGCCGGCACCGAGCGGCCCCTGCTCCAGGGCCGGAACATCGCGCTGATCTTCGAGAAGACCTCGACGCGCACCCGCTGCGCCTTCGAGGTCGCCGCGGCCGACCAGGGTGCCCGTACGACCTACCTGGACCCCTCCGGCTCGCAGATGGGCCACAAGGAGTCGGTCAAGGACACCGCCCGGGTGCTGGGCCGGATGTTCGACGGGATCGAGTACCGGGGCGACAGCCAGGACACGGTCGAGGAGCTCGCGGCCCACGCCGGGGTCCCCGTCTTCAACGGTCTCACCGACGACTGGCACCCCACCCAGATGCTGGCCGACGTCCTCACCATGACCGAGCACTGCGCGGGGCCGCTGGAGCGGATCTCCTTCGCCTACCTCGGCGACGCCCGCTTCAACATGGGCAACTCCTACCTGGTGACCGGCGCGCTGCTGGGCATGGACGTACGGATCGTCGCGCCGAAGGCCTACTGGCCGGCCGAGCCCGTGGTGGCCGCGGCGCGCGAGCTCGCGGCGCGCAGCGGAGCCCGGATCACCCTGACCGAGGAGGTCGCCGAGGGCGTGGCCCAGGCCGATTTCGTCGTCACGGACATCTGGGTGTCCATGGGCGAGCCCGAGGAGGTCTGGGACGAGCGGATCGCGGCGCTTTCCCCGTACGCGGTGACCATGGACGTGCTGCGGGCCACCGGCAATCCGGACGTGAAGTTCATGCACTGCCTGCCGGCCTTCCACGACCTGGGCACCAAGGTGGGCCGGGAGATCCACGAGCGGCACGGGCTGGAATCACTGGAGGTGACGGACGAGGTGTTCGAGTCCGCGCACTCCGTCGTCTTCGACGAGGCCGAGAACCGGCTGCACACCATCAAGGCCGTGCTCGTCGCGACGCTCGCGAAGCCGGGCGCATAGTCATACGCGCGGTGCCCTGCGCGCCGGCAGGGTGAACCACACCGCCTTGCCGTACGGGGTGGGCCGGTGGCCGCAGGCCGAGCTCAGGGTGCGGATCAGCAGCAGTCCGCGGCCGTGCTCCTGCCAGGGGTCGGGGTGGGTGTCGTCCGGGCGGGCCGTCAGATCGCCGGGCGGCTGCGGATCGCCGTCGTGGACCTCGACCTGGCAGCCGCTCTCCAGCAGCTCCACGACCAGCTCGATCGGGACGCCGGGGCGGGTGTGCTCGACGGCGTTGGCGACCAGCTCCGCGGTCAGCAGCTCCGCGGTGTCGCTGTCGGCGGGCGCGTCGACCTCGGCCAGCGCGGTACGGACGAGGGCGCGGGCGAGGGGAACGGCGGCCGTCGTGTGGGGCAGGGCGATCCGCCAGGCGGAGGCGTCGGGCACGGCAGGTCCCTCCGTTCCGGGGGGCGCAGGGGGCGGCAGGAGGTGCAGCGGCAGGAAATCCTGGTTTCAACCATACGAAGCCGAAATCCGCCCCTGTAGGGCACCCCGTCCGAACCGCAAGGGACCGCGGTACCGGGCGGTCCGGACCTTCGGCACGTGTGGCGGACCGCCCCGACAACGTGTCGCGTTTCTGTGACGGCAGTCACGATTCAGTGATACCGTCGGTCGTGTGAGCCCCTTCACCGGTTCCACAGAAGCGACCGAACGGTGGCGCCACCTGCGGGTGACCCGGCAGGACGGCGTGGCCACCGTCACCCTCGACCGCCCCGAGAAACTCAACGCGCTGACCTTCGGCGCCTACGCCGACCTGCGCGACCTGCTCGCCGAACTGTCCCGTGAACGGTCCGTACGCGCCCTCGTGCTCGGCGGCGAGGGGCGCGGCTTCTGCTCCGGCGGCGACGTGGACGAGATCATCGGCGCCACCCTCGCCATGGACACCGCCCAGCTCCTCGACTTCAACCGGATGACCGGCCAGGTCGTGCGCGCCCTCCGCGAATGCCCCTTCCCGGTGATCGCCGCCGTGCACGGGGTCGCCGCCGGCGCCGGCGCCGTCCTCGCGCTCGCCGCCGACTTCCGGATCGCCGACCCCAGCGCCCGCTTCGCGTTCCTCTTCACCCGCGTCGGCCTCTCCGGCGGGGACATGGGCGCCGCCTACCTGCTGCCCCGTGTCGTCGGCCTCGGCCACGCCACCCGGCTGCTGATGCTCGGAGAGCCCGTACGGGCCCCCGAGGCCGAGCGGATCGGCCTGCTCAGCGAGCTCACCGAGGAGGGCAAGGCCCACGTACGGGCCGCCGAACTCGCCGCGCACCTCGCCGCCGGGCCCGCCCTCGCCTACGCGCAGACCAAAGCGCTGCTCACCGCCGAGCTCGACATGCCGCTCGCCGCGTCCGTGGAGCTGGACGCCAGCACCCAGGCCCTGCTGATGACCGGCCAGGACTACGCCGAGTTCCACGCGGCCTTCACCGGGAAGCGCCCGCCGGAGTGGAAGGGCAGGTAGCCACATGTCCGCGGACGCCATGCGGGTCGCCGTCGTCGGCGGGGGACCGGGCGGGCTGTACGCCGCCGCACTCCTGGCCCGCCAGGGCCACAGCGTCGAGGTCTGGGAACGGGGCGCCCGCGACGACACCTTCGGCTTCGGCGTGGTCCTCTCCGACGAGACCCTCGGCGGGATCGAACAGGCCGATTCCGTGGTGTACGCCGCCCTGAGCGCGGAGTTCGTGCGCTGGGACGACGTGGACATCGTGCACCGCGGACGGCTGCTGACCTCCAGCGGCCACGGTTTCGCGGCCCTCGGGCGGCGCCGGCTGCTGGAGGTCCTGCACGAGCGCTGCGCCGGGCTCGGCGTCCGGCTCCGCTTCCGCGCCGAGGCCCCCGACGCCTTCGTACTGGCCGGCTCCCACGACCTGGTGGTCGCGGCGGACGGGGTGCACAGCGCGACCCGGGAGGCCGGAGCGGGCCACTTCGCACCGACCGTGACCGGCGGGCGGTGCCGGTACGTCTGGCTCGCCGCCGACTTCGCCTTCGACGCCTTCCGCTTCGAGATCGCGGAGACCGAACACGGTGTCATGCAGCTGCACGCCTACCCCTACTCGGCCGATGCCTCCACCGTCATCGTCGAGATGCGCGAGGACGTGTGGCGGGCGGCGGGCTTCGACCTGTGCGACGAGGACGAGTCCGCGGCCCGCTGCGCCAAGATCTTCAGCGAGGCCCTGCGCGGGCGGCCGCTGCACGGCAACCGCTCCACCTGGACGCAGTTCCGTACCGTCGTCAACGAGCGGTGGTCGCACGGCAACGTGGTCCTGCTCGGCGACGCGGCCCACACCGCGCACTTCTCCATCGGATCCGGCACCAAACTGGCCGTGGAGGACGCCCTCGCCCTCGCCGAGGCCGTCCGTACCGAGCCGGACGTACCGGCCGCGCTCGCCGCGTACGAGGCGGCCCGGCGGCCCCCGGTCGCCAGCACCCAGCGGGCCGCGGCCGCCAGCATGCGCTGGTTCGAGGAGATCGCCGGATACACCGGCCAGCCCGCCCGGCAGTTCGCCTTCAACCTGCTCACGCGCAGCCGCCGGGTCACCCACGACAACCTGCGCCTGCGCGACGAACGGTTCACCCGGTCCGTGGAACGGGACTTCGGCTGCCCGGACGGACGGACCCCGCCCATGTTCACCCCCTTCACCCTGCGCGGACTGACCCTGCGCAACCGGGTCGTCGTCTCACCCATGGACATGTACTGCTCCCAGGACGGCGTGCCCGGCGACTTCCACCTGGTGCACCTGGGCGCCCGGGCGCTCGGCGGCGCGGGCCTGGTCATGACGGAGATGGTGTGCGTCAGCGCCGAGGGCCGGATCACCCCCGGCTGCACCGGCCTCTACACCCGGGAACAGGCCGCCGCCTGGCAGCGGATCACCGACTTCGTCCACACCTCGGCCCCCGGCACCGCACTCGGCGTCCAGCTCGGGCACTCGGGCCGCAAGGGCTCCACCCGGCTGATGTGGGAGGGCATGGACGACCCCCTCCCGGAGGGCAACTGGCCCCTGGTGGCCGCCTCCGCACTGCCCTACCGGCCGGGCGTCTCCGCGGTCCCGCGCGCCCTGACCCGCGAGGACATGGCCGCGGTCCGCTCAGAGTTCGCGGCCGCCGCGGTCCGCGCCGCCGACTGCGGCTTCGACCTGCTGGAACTGCATTGCGCCCACGGCTACCTGCTCTCCGGGTTCCTCTCACCGCTGACCAACCATCGCACCGACGCCTACGGCGGCACCCTGGAGAACCGGCTGCGCTTCCCGCTGGAGGTCTTCGACGCGGTCCGCGCCGCATGGCCCGAGGACCGGCCGATGACGGTCCGCCTCTCGGCCACCGACTGGGCACCCGGAGGCACCTCGCCCGAGGAGGCGGTCCGGACCGCGGCCGCGTTCGCCGCCCGGGGCGCGGACGCCATCGACGTCTCGACCGGCCAGGTCGTCGCGGACGAGACCCCGGAGTACGGGCGCTCGTACCAGACCCCGTACGCCGACCGGATCCGCAACGCGCTGGGCGTGCCCGTCATCGCCGTCGGCGCCATCTCCTCCTGGGACGACGTGAACTCCCTGCTCCTGGCCGGGCGCGCGGACCTGTGCGCCGTCGGCCGGCCCCACCTCTACGACCCCCACTGGACCCTGCACGCGGCCGCCGACCAGTCCTACGAGGGCCCGGCCGCGCCCTGGCCGCTGCCGTACCGGGCGGGCAGCCGCAAGCCGCCGACGGGCCGCGGCTGAGGCCCGTTCACCGCCCTCAGGCCGGGACGACCTCGGCACGGTCCTCGACCGGGGTGTACCCCAGGCGCAGGTAGATGCCGTTGCTCGTCGGGTTGGCCAGGTCCGTGAAGAGCAGGACCTCCGTGGCGCCCGCCGCGTACGCCGCCTCGCTCGCCGCGTGCGTGACCCCGGCGGCGTAGCCGCGGCCGCGGAGCTCCGGCGGCGTGTAGACGGGGCCGACGCGGCAGGCCGAACCGATCGGGCGGGAGAAGGACGCCAGCGACACGGGGGCTGCGTCGTGCTCCCACAGCAGGAAGCCGCCGTAGGAGATCCGGTCACGCAGCGCGGCCTCGGAGGCGGGTGCCGGCTGCCCCAGCTCCTCGTCGAAGGCCGCGATCCACTTCCGCAGTAGCGGCAGGTCCTCGCCGGTGGCGCGCCGGGCCCGCCCGGCGGGCGCGGGATCCGGGGCGACCAGGTCGCCCAGCCGGTAGAGCCGGGTCTCCTCGGCCACACGGGTGGGCCGGCCCCAGGCCAGGGCCAGTGTTTCGGCGTCCGGGCGGCGGGCGTTGAAGCCGTGCAGTCCGGCGAGCAGCGGCTCGGCGGCGAGGGAGTCCGCCAGCGCCCGGACGGCCTCCGGGGGCACCGAGCCGAGCTGGAGGGGGTAGGGCGGGGTGCACAGCAGCCCGGCGGCGACGGTGCCGTCGGGCCCGGTCCACCAGCCGAAGACGGGGTCGGCCGGGCCGAAGGCATGGGGTCCGCGCCGTTCCAGCGCGTCCGCCACGGTCAGCAGGAGGGTGTTGGACACGGGCTGCGCGGCCACGGCCGGGCCCGCCGCGGCCAGATAGGCGGCGAGGTCTGAGGTGAAGGTCCAGGTCATGGCACATCCTGGCGCGGCTCCGGAGCCCTGCGCATCCGCTTTTCCCGACGGGTTTCCCGCGGGGCGCGCCGCCGCGCGGCCGCGCCGGTCGGCCGCGCGGTCGCGCCGCCGGTCGGCAGGCTACGGCTGCGCGAACCGTGCGCCCGCGTCCCGCAGCCGGGTGTGGAGCTCGGCGAACACCGCCGCCGCGCGGTCGCCCGGCCAGTCCGCCGGAAGCAGTTCGCGCGGCAGGCCCGGATCGGCGTACGGCAGGCGGCGCCAGCTGTCCAGGGCGAGCAGATAGCCGCGGTAGGCCTCCCCCGGGGTCGGGGCGGGGCCCGACTGGAGGGCGCGCAGGGCGGGTTCGTGCAGGTCGAGGAACTCCTCGTGCTGCTTGGCCAGGGCCGTCAGGTCCCACCAGCGGGCCACGGCATCGGCGGTCGGGGCGAAGCCGAGGTGGGCGCCCCGGAAGAGTTCCACGTACGGGGTCAGGTGCAGCCGCTCCAGCGTGTGCTCGGTCTCCCCGGACAGCCGGGCCGGGGCGATCCACACGCCCGGCGCCACCGAGCCGAAGCCGAGCCGGGCCAGCCGGGAGCGCAGCAGGTGCCGCTTGTGCCGCTCCTGCTCCGGGACGGAGAACACGGCCACCAGCCACTCCTCGGCCCGCCCCGCCCCGGCGGCGGGGCTCCCGTAGATCCGCCGGTCGCCGTCGTCCAGCAGCTGCCGCGCCTCCGCGGAGAGCTCGTACGCCGCCGAACCGTCCGCCGCGCGCGCGGGCAGCAGGAAGCCGCGCCGCTTCAGCCGGGACACCGACGAGCGGACCGACGGGGCGTCCATGCCGGCCGCGCCCAGCAGGCGCACCAGCGCGGACACCGGGACCGGGCCCTCGAAGGCCCGCCCGTAGGCGCCGTAGAACGTGACGATCAAAGATCGCGGACTGTGCTGATCAACCACGGCTTCACTCTAGATCCCGCAGCCTGAACCGTTGCAGCTTCCCCGTGGCGGTCCGGGGGAGGGCGGGCAGGAAGACGAACGAGCGCGGGCACTTGTGGGGGGCCAGTTCCGTCCGCATGAAGGTGCGCAGGTCCTCCTCCGTGAGCACCACGCCCTCACGCGTGACGGTGTACGCCACGACCACCTGCCCGCGTCGCTCGTCCGGGCGGCCCACCACCGCGGCCTCCACCACGTCCGGGTGGCGCAGCAGGGCCTCCTCCACCTCCGGGCCCGCGATGTTGTACCCCGCCGAGATGATCATGTCGTCGGCGCGGGCGACGTAGCGGAAGTAGCCCTCCGGATCGCGTACGTAGGTGTCACCCGTCAGGTTCCAGCCGTCCCGTACGTACTCCCCCTGCCGCGGATCGGCCAGGTAGCGGCAGCCGACCGGGCCGCGCACGGCCAGCAGGCCCGGCTCGTTGTCGGCGACCGGGCGCCCGGAGCGGTCCACCACCCGGGCCTGCCAGCCCGGGACCACCCGGCCCGTGGTACCGGGCCGGATGTCCCCGTCGGCGGCGGAGATGAAGATGTGCAGCAGTTCCGTGGCCCCGATGCCGTTGATGATCCGCAGGCCGGTGCGCTCGTACCAGGCCTGCCAGGTCGCGGCGGGCAGGTTCTCCCCGGCCGAGACGCAGCGGCGCAGCGCGGAGAGGTCGTACATGCCCGCGTCGTACGGGCCCAGCGCGTCCAGCATCGTCCGGTAGGCGGTGGGCGCCGTGAACAGCACCGTCACCCGGTGCTCGGCGAGCGCGGGCAGCAGGTGGCGCGGCCCCGCCTCCTCCAGCAGCAGCGCGGACGCCCCGGCCCGCAGCGGGAAGACGACCAGCCCGCCCAGACCGAAGGTGAACCCGAGGGGCGGGCTGCCCGCGAAGACGTCGTCGGGGCGGGGGCGCAGCACGGTGCGGGAGAAGGTGTCCGCGATGGACAGCAGGTCCCGGTGGAAATGCATGCACCCTTTGGGCCGTCCGGTGGTTCCGGAGGTGAAGGCGATCAGGGCGACGTCGTCGGCGGAGGTCGCGACGGCGGGGAACGGCCGGCCCGCGTGTCCTTCGGCGAGGTGCAGCAGATCGTCCGGAGACTCGCCCCCGTACGCGGTGATCCGCAGCCCCGGCACCTCCGCCTTGACCAGGTCGTCCAGGACGCCCACGTGGCACAGTGCGTGCCGCACCCGGGCCATCGCGCAGACCGTGGCGAGCTCCTGGGCGCGCTGCTGCGGCAGGACGGTGACCGCCACCGCGCCCGCCTTGACCACCGCGAGCCAGCAGGCGGCGAGCCAGGGGCCGGTGGGTCCGCGCAGCAGCACCCGGTTGCCGGGGACGACCCCGAGATCGTCGGTGAGCACGTGGGCGAGGCGGTCCACGCGCTCGCGCAGTCCGCCGTACGTCCACACCTCGCCCGCCGTGCTGCGGAAGGCCGGCCGGGCGGCGCCCTTCGGCCCGAACCGGGCGATGGTGGCGTCGAGCAGCTCGGCCGCGCAGTTCAGGCGGTCCGGATAGGCCAGTTCGGGCAGCTCGAAGAGGAGCTCCGGCCAGGTGTCCGGGGGTGGCAGATGATCGCGCGCGAAGGTGTCGGCATGAGCGGAAGGCTTGAGATCCAAGGCGGGTTCGCCCCCTTGCGACGGTCCCGGGTGGGGTGGAGCCGGCCGTGCGGTCTCCCCCAGCTACCGCTGGGAGGGGCCCCCAAAGCAGCGTATCGTGATGGTGACGGCAGTCAACAGGACGCGATAGAAGCGGGGATGTTCGGATGAACGGATTCGCGCTCGGGGCGGACCAGGAGGCCTGGTGCGGGCAGTTGCGCGCACAGGCGGCCGACCGGCTGCGGCCGCTGGCCGAGAAGGGGGAGCCGGGCCGGGTCAACCGCCCGCTGCTCGTGGCGCTGGGGGAGCTGGGCCTGCTGGAGCGGGTGTTCGCCTCGGGCGCCCTGGACCTGTGCCTGCTGCGCGAGTCGCTCGCCTACGGCTGCACGGAGGCGGAGACGGCGCTCGCCCTCCAGGGGCTGGGCGCGTACCCGGTGTTGCGGTCGGGCAGCGAGGCACAGCGCGCGCGCTGGCTGCCGCAGGTGCGCGCCGGGCGGGCGGTGGCGGCCTTCGCGCTGAGCGAGCCGGGGGCGGGGTCGGACGCGGCGGCGCTGGAGCTGGCCGCGGTCCCCGATCGCGGCCCCGGTTCCGGTTCCGGCCCCGGTGGCGGCTGGCGGCTCAGCGGTGAGAAGTGCTGGATCTCCAACGCCCCGGAGGCGGATTTCTACACGGTGTTCGCCCGGACGGGTGAAGGTCCGGGGGCCAAGGGGGTGTCGGCCTTCCTGGTCCCGGCGGACCGCCCCGGGCTCACCGGCGAGCCGCTCGACATGCTGTCCCCGCACCCCATCGGCTCACTGGCCTTCGACGGCGTCCCGGTCGGCCGGGAGGACCTGCTCGGTGAGCCCGGACAGGGCTTCCGGGTCGCGATGGACACGCTGAACCTGTTCCGGCCGAGCGTCGGGGCGTTCGCGGTGGGCATGGCGCGGGCAGCGCTCGACGCGACGCTCGCGTACACGGCGGACCGGGCCGCGTTCGGCGGCCGGCTGAGCGACCTCCAGGCGGTGGCCCACCGGGTCGCCGAGATGGCCACGCGTACGGAGGCGGCCCGGCTGCTGGTGTACGCGGCGGCCGGCGCCTACGACGGGGGCTCGCCGGACGTTCCGCGGCGTGCGGCGATGGCGAAGCTCCTGGCCACGGAGACCGCCCAGTACGTGGTGGACCACGCGGTCCAGCTGCACGGGGCGGTCGCCCTGCGGCGGGGGCACCTGCTGGAGCACCTCTACCGGGAGGTGCGGGCGCCGAGGATCTACGAGGGGGCGAGCGAGGTGCAGCGCACGATCATCGCGAAGGAGCTGTACCGGGGGGCGGGCGCGCGATGAGCCTCGAGCGGATCAACCCGCCGGAGCTGTCGCCGCCGACGGGCTTCTCGCACGCGGTGGCGGCGACCGGTTCCCGGCTGGTGTTCCTGGCCGGCCAGACGGCGCTGGACGCGGCGGGGAAGGTGGTGGGGGAGACCCTGCCCGAGCAGTTCGAGCGGGCCCTGTCCAACCTGCTGACGGCCCTCGCCGCGGCCGGCGGAGCCCCGGCGGACCTGGCCCGTGTCACCGTCTACGCGGTGGACGTGGCGGCCTACCGGGACTGTGTGGGGGAACTCGGCCGGATCTGGCGGAGGTTGGCGGGCCGGGACTATCCGGCGATGGCCGTCATCGGCGTGGTCCGCCTCTGGGACGACCAGGCCCTCCTCGAACTCGACGGCGTCGCGGTCCTGCCGTGACCGGGGCAGGGTCGTGCCCCAGCACGATCAGGCCGATGCCGGTGTGCCCGTAACGAGCGTGGTGCCGTACGGGCTAGCCGCGGGCGCGGCGGCGGTACTCGTCCGTGGGGACGCCGCCCACGCCCCAGTCCTCCAGCGCGACCTCGTCGATGAGGACGAAGGTGGTGGCCGGGTCCTTGTCGAGGACCTTGACCAGCAGGTCGGTGACACCGGCGATGATCTCGGCCTTCTGAGCGGCGGTGGCGCCTTCACGGGTGATCTTGACGTTGACGTACGGCATGACGAGGACGTCCTTTCGGGGCGGGGCGGGGCGGGGCAGGGAGGGGAGGGTGCGGGGCGGGGGCGGTCAGGAGCGGCCGGTGACGTGGCCGCCGTCCACGCGCAGGGCGTGGCCGGTGATGAACTGCGCCCCCGCCAGGTACAGCACGGCGTCCGAGATCTCGGACACCTCGCCGACCCGGTTCAGCAGGGCGACCCCGCCGTAGGAGTCCACGTCCGCGCCCTCGTGCAGCGGCGTGCGGACGATGCCCGGCGCCACGAGGTTCACGCGGATGCCGTCGGCCGCCAGCTCGGCGGACAGGCTCGTCGTCAGGGCGTGCACACCGGCCTTGCTCACCACCGGCGCGGACGCCGGGAAGCCCGCCAGCGCGTGGTCCACCAGCACGGTGCCGATGTTGACGATGCTGCCGCCCCGGCCCTGCGCGCGCAGCGCCCGTACGAACGCCTGCGTGGTGAGGTAGGTGCCCTTCAGGTTGCCGGTCAGGAAGCCGTCGAGCTCGTCCTCGGTGACCTCGGTGAAGGGCCTTGAGGCGAACGTGCCGGCGTTGTTGACCAGTACGTCGATGCCGCCGAACCGGTCCAGGGCGATACGGACGAGCGCCTCGCCCGTCGCCGCCGCGGCGATGCTGCCCGCGGCCCAGGCAGTGCGGTCGGGCCGGCCGAGGGCCGCCGCGGCCTTCTGGAGACGTTCGGGGTCGCGGCCGTTCAGGACGACGTTGGCGCCGCTCTCCAGGAAGGCGCGGGCGATGTCCAGTCCGATGCCGCTGGAGGAGCCGGTGATCAGAGCGGTGGTTCCGGCGGTGCCGGTGCCGGTGCCGCTGCTGGTGCTGGTGTCGGGCTTGATGTCGGTCATGGTGCGTGTGCCTTTCGGGGCGGCGGGTTCGCTCGGTGACACCAGAAACCTATGAACCTTCAACCCATAACACCACGACGTAAATTGGAGCGTGTGATAATCCCAGGTTATGGATGTGGATCTGCGTGACCTCGAGCTCCTCGACGCCACCGCCGAGGCCGGCTCGCTGACGGCCGCCGCCGAGCGGCTGTACGTCAGCCAGCCGGCCCTCAGCCAGCGGCTCACCCGGCTCGAAGCCCGCCTCGGCATACAGCTCTTCGACCGCAAGGGCCGCCGCCTGGTGCCCAACGCGGCGGGCCGCCGGATGCTGGTCGCCGCCCGCCAGATCCTCGGCGAACTGGAGTCGGCCTCCCGCGACCTGCGGGACCTCCGCGACGGGCGCGACCGGCGGGTCCGCTTCACCGCGCAGTGCAGTACCACCCTCCCGTGGCTGCCGCCGGTCCTGCGCGCCTTCCGCGAGCGCGAGCCGGACACCGAGGTGCGCATCGAGTCCGTCGCGGACGACGCCCCCATCCCGGCGCTGCTCGCCGACCAGGTCGACGTCGCGCTGGTCACCAAGCCGGACCTGCAGGTGGACCGGGTCTCCCTGACCAGGCTGTTCGACGACGAGATGATGGCCGTGGTGCCCGCCGGGCACCCGTGGGCCTCCCGCGAGCACCTGACCGCCCGTGATTTCGACGGCGCCGACCTGGTCCTCTACGACGGCTACGACCAGAGCCGCATCCCCTCGACGCCCCTGCCGATCCCCGCCGGGGCCCGGCCCGCCAGGATCACCACCATGCCGGTGGTGACCGACCTGGTGATCGAGATGGTCGCGGGCGGACAGGGAGTGACGGTGCTCCCCAACTGGGTGGCCGCCCCGTACGCGTCCTCGCACGGCCTCGCGCTGGTCCGCATCGGCGAGGAGCCGCTGACCCGTACGTGGTTCTGCGCCACCCGCACCGGCCCGCGCCCGCCCCACCTCGACACCTTCGTCGAGGAACTCACCCGCCGCCTCACCGACCCGACAACGGCCGGGTCCTAGCCCTCCAGGAGCCGGCCCATCCACTCCTCGATCCCCGCCACCGTGCGCGGCAGGGCCCCCGACATCAGGCGCGCCCCGTCCGCCGTGACGACCAGGTCGTCCTCGATGCGCACGCCGATGCCGCGCAGTTCCGGCGGCAGGGTCTCGTCGTCCGGCTGGAGGTACAGGCCCGGTTCCACCGTGAGGACCTGGCCCTCCTCCAGGACCCCTCCCAGGTAGGTCTCCGCCCGTGCCTTCGCGCAGTCGTGGACGTCCAGGCCCAGCATGTGCCCGCTGCTGCACAGCGTGTACCGCCGGTGCAGGTCGCCCCGCGCGTCCTTGAGGACTCCCCACTCCGCCAGGCCCTCCGCGATCACCCGCATCCCGGCCCGGTGGAAGTCGCCGAAGCTCGCCCCGGGGCGCAGGGCGGCCATGCCCGCGTCCTGGGCGGCCAGGACCAGTTCGTAGACCTGCCGCTGGACGGAGGTGAAACGGCCCGACAGCGGGAGGGTGCGGGTGATGTCCGCCGTGTAGAGGGTGTCCGTCTCCACGCCCGCGTCCAGGAGCAGCAGTTCGTCTCCGTTCAGCCGGCCGTCGTTGCGGATCCAGTGCAGCGTGCACGCGTGCGCGCCCGCCGCCGCGATGGTCTCGTACCCGGTGCCGTTGCCCTCCGCCCGGGCGCGCAGGTTGAACACCCCCTCGATCCACCGCTCCCCGCGCGGGTGGGCCAGGGCGCGCGGCAGTGCCCGTACGACGTCTTCGAAGCCCGCCGCGGTGTGGTCGACCGCCGACTGGAGCTGTTCGACCTCCCACGCGTCCTTCACCAGGCGCAGTTCCGAGAGGGCGGCGGCCAGTTCGGGGTCGGTGGACGCGTCGCGGCCGGCCGGGGACCCCAGCAGGTCCAGGTGCGCGCAGCGGACGCCGGTGAGGCGTTCCGCCTCCGCCAGGTCCGGGCGGCGGCCCACCCAGAACTCCCCGTACCGGCGGTCGCGGAAGAACTCCTCGTTCCCGTCCGCCCGCGGCGAGCGCGGCCGCAGGTACAGCACCGCCTCGTGCGCGTGCGGTCCGGAGGGTTCCAACACCAGGACGTGGCCCGCCTGGTCCTCGCCGGTCAGGCCCGTGAGCCAGGCGTACGCGCTGTGCGGGCGGAAGCGGTAGTCGCAGTCGTTGGAGCGGACCTTCAACCCGCCGGCCGGGATGATCAGCCGCTCGCCCGGGAAGCGGGCGGAGAGCCGCGCCCGGCGGGCCGGGGTGACGGCGTGGCCGGGGACGCGCTCGGAGCCGGGCAGTGGGGAGGCGGCCCAGTCGTCCGCCATGAAACGGGACAACTCCGGGGATACCGGCATGTCGTGGCTGCCCGTGTGGAGGCGGGGCGGAGTGTCGGTCACGGGGGCTCCCTCAAGAAGGTGCGAACTGGTGGTCGCACAGGTCTTGTCAGTGCAATTTCACATTACTATGTTACAGCTCACACCGCGGCACGTTAATCCCCGTCAAACGCCGTGTGACGCAGGGCCGTTCACCGCACCACCCCCCACCTCAGCCTCTTCCACCAGGAGTTCTCGGTGTTCAAGCACAGAGCTGTGCGCTCGTCCCTCCTCGCCTCCGCCGTCGCCGTGACCCTCCTCGCCTCCGCCGGGCAGGCGACGACGCAAGCCGCCGAGGCTCCGGTCCCGGCCACCTTCGCCGGCCCCCAGGCCGCCCCGGCGCCCGCCGCGAACCCCTTCGACGAGGTCGACCATCTCGCCAACGCGACCGAGGTGACCCCCGCCCCCGCCCCGGCCCCCGGCGGGCAGGCCATCACCGGGCAGGTCCCCGGCGCGGCCACGGCCGCCGCCGCGCCCGCCGAGCGCACGGAGAAGAGCCGCAAGGCGGCTGCCCAGGCGGCCCCCACCGCCCGCGGCGTCGCGGCGGGCGTCCCCTGCACCCTCGACGGGATCACCGGCCTCGGCCCGGAGCAGTTCGCCGACTTCCTCGCCGACCAGGCCGTCCTCGCCGACGGCTGTCTGCGCGGCCTCATCTGGACCTGGGACGCCCGGCTGACGCCGGTGATGTCCGATGCGCACGTCCAGGCCGTCTCGCGCCGGATATCCAGCCTGGCCGCCGCCCACGACGGCCGTAACTCCTCCCACCTGGAGGAGATGTTCACCTACCTGCACGCGGTCGCCTACCACGACTACTCCCGCTCCGAGATCGACGTCACCGACGCGCCGACCGTGGGCGCCATGCGCCAGGCCATCGCCGACTTCGGCAACGCCGCCCGCACCTTCGACGTGACCGCCTCCAACGCCCGCACCCTGCGCGAGGCCCTGTACGCGGGCAGCGCGCCGGGCCTGCGCCAGCACCAGCTCGGTCTCATCACCAAGGTGCTGGCCACCATGGACCCGGCCCACCCGGCCACCCACCTCGACGCCGGCTGGGCGGGCGCCGCCCTCGCCGCCCTCTCCGTCAACTACCTCGGCGTCTACCCGGGCAACCAGGACGCCGCCTTCCACGCCGCCGTGGCGGGCGACGCCTCCTACCGCGCCGCCTTCAAGGCCTTCGCGGGCTACACCCACCTCAAGGGCACGGGCAACGCCTGGGTGGCGCGCGACGCCCTCAGCGAGTACGCCCGGTTCGGCCAGGTCGAGGGTCTGCGGGGCCAGGTCGTCGCCGACCTCGGCGCGATGCTGGAGCCGGTGAAGGCCTCGCTCGGCACCGAGCCGTGGGCCAAGGTCGTCTCCTGGCTCAACTTCTACGAGGCGTGCAAGCAGTACGGGGTGTGCAAGGAGGACATCGAGAAGCAGATCTTCCCGAACACCTTCGTCTACGACAACGGCGCCATCAAGGTCCGCACCGGCCTCGACCGGGCCACCGTCGACCAGCTCTACTACGCGAGCAAGCAGGTCAAGACACAGTTCCACCGCGTGCTGGGCACCGACCAGCCGCTGGCCGGCGACCCCAACACCACGCTGAACATCGTGCTGTACGGCTCCCGCGCCGACTACGAGAACTACCACCCGATCCTGACGGGCTACGACACCAACAACGGCGGCATCTACATCGAGAACGGCGCCACCTTCTACACCTACCAGCGCCGCGTCCCGCAGGACTCCTCCCTCACCCTCGAGGAGCTCTTCCGCCACGAGTACACCCACTACCTCAACGGCCGCTTCGCCGTCCCCGGCTTCTTCGGCGAAGGCCCCTGGTACGAGGGCGACCGTACGACCGCCATGGACGAGGGCACGGCCGAGTTCTTCGACGGAGCCACCCGCGACAACGGCATCGCCGTCCGCAAGTCCCTGGTCAAGAGCATCATCAACGACACCGCGAACGGCGGTCCGCGGATGACCGTCGAGCAGCTGCTGAACGCCACCTACGAGGGCGACGGCTTCCGCTTCTACAGCTACGCCGGCACCTTCTTCGAGTTCCTGTGGACCGAGAAGCCCTCGCTGGTGCGCGAGATGTACACCCACCTGCGGGCCAACGACGTGGCGGCGTACGACGAGTGGCGCCACCGGCTGGGCGCCGACACCTACCTCCAGCGCGACTACGACCGCTTCCTGAACGCGCAGATCGCCAAGGTGGACCAGCTCTTCGTGCCGAACACCTCCTTCACCCCCAACGACCAGCTGCGCGACGCGGCGCTGGCCTCGGTGAAGTCCTCCTTCGCCACGGCCACGTACAACACCCCGGACTGCGTGGAGAACGGCGACCCCGGCAAGCGCCGCTTCACCTGCACCGGGCGGATCACCGCGAACCTGAAGAACTGGCGCAGCGACGACCAGAACTTCAAGGACATGTCCGAGACGGTCGACTACTTCATCCTCGACCGGGCCGGCGCGGCCTCCAACAACCTGGCCGACATGAACTGCTCCTTCGGCCCGGTGGAGATCTGGTCGAACAAGGTGGCGGGGTCGTCGAATTACAGCTGCGAGGGCCCGCTCCGCAGCTGATCCGTACCGGGCCGGCCCCCTCGCGGGGCCGGCCTGGGCAGCCACTAAAGAATGTGACATATTACTGTCGTGCTCAAGAGACACTCCCTGGACGCCGTCATCATCGGCGCCGGCGTCGTCGGGGCGGCGTGCGCGTACTACGCGGCCCGCGCCGGACTCTCCGTGGCCGTGGTCGACCGCGGCCCGGTCGCGGGCGGCACGACGGGCGCCGGAGAAGGCAACCTGCTCGTATCCGACAAGGAGGCGGGCCCGGAGCTCGACCTGGCCCTGCTGTCCGCCGGACTGTGGCGCGACCTCGCGGCCGTCCTCCCCCAGGAGATCGAGTACGAGGCCAAGGGCGGGCTCGTCGTCGCCCCGGACCAGGCTTCGCTCGAGGCCCTGCGGACCTTCGCGGAAGGCCAGCGCAAGGCCGGGGTCGACGCGGCCGAGGCGGGCCCCGACGACCTGCGCAGCCTGGAACCCCATCTTGCACCCGGCCTCGCGGGCGGCTTCCTCTACCCGCAGGACGCCCAGGTGCAGCCGGCCCAGGCGGCGGCCCGGCTGCTGGCCGCGTCGGGCGCCGAGGTCCACCTCGGCGAGGAGGTGACGGGCTTCGTGCGCTCCGGGGAGGCGGTGCGCGGGGTCCGCACCGCACGCCGCGAACTCCTGGCCCCCGCCGTGGTGAACGCGGCGGGCACCTGGGCCGGAGCGGTCGCGGAGCTCGCGGGGGTGAGCCTGCCCGTCCTCCCGCGCCGCGGCTTCGTCTTGGTGACCGAGCCGCTGCCGAGGGTGGTGCGGCACAAGGTCTACGCCGCCGACTACATCGCGGACGTCGCCAGCGGCTCCGCCGCCCTGCAGTCCTCGGCCGTCGTCGAGGGCACCCCGGCGGGCCCCGTCCTGATCGGGGCCACCCGCGAACGGGTCGGCTTCGACCGCACCCTGTCCACGGAGGCCCTGCGCCGCCTCGCCACCCAGGCGGCGGCCCTCTTCCCCGTACTGGCGGACGTGAAGGTCCTGCGGACGTACCACGGCTTCCGCCCCTACCTGCCCGACCACCTCCCGGCGATCGGCCGGGACCCGCGCCGCCCCGGCCTGCTGCACGCCTGCGGCCACGAGGGCGCGGGCATCGGCCTGGCCCCGGCCACCGGCCTGCTCATCGCGGCGGCCCTCGCCGGAGTCGAACCCGCGCTCTGCCTCTCCGCCTTCCGCCCGGAGCGCTTCCCGTGACCCCGCAGGCGTACCTACCGCTGCGCGGATCCTCTCCCCGCCCCACCCTTCCACCGTTCCCCGGGCTCCGCCCGGCCCCGAGCCTCAAACGCCGGCGAGGCTCAAAGGCCCGGGGCTCCGCCCCAGACCCCGAGCCTCAAACGCCGGCGAGGCTCAAAGGCCCGGGGCTCCGCCCCAGACCCCGCGCCTCAATCGCCGGCGGGGCTGGGTAATGCCCGGCCGGAGTCGACGGGGACGGGGGCGGGGTGGGGTGTTGTCCGGGACGTAGAACGTGATGTGTTGGCGCGGCAGCAGCCCGCACCAGCGCAGCCCGCCCAAGGCGCCATAAATCATGAGTCCCGGACGACACCCCCCCCCGCCCCCGTCCCCCACACGCAGCCCCCGGCCAGGGACACCCCCGGCCAGGGACGCCGCCCCCGGCGTAGCCCGCTCCAGACCCCCCGAGCCCCCGGCCAGACCCCCCGAGCCCCCGGGCTCCCCGGCCCAGCCCCCCGAGCCCCCGGCCAGGGACACCGCACCACCCCGAGGAGGATCCCCTGATGCGCACCCCCCGCTCACTGGTCGGCGGCGCCCCTTCGGCCACGTACACCATCGGCTTCGACGGGCGCGAGCTCCCCGCGCAGGCGGGCCAGTCCATCGCCGCCGTGCTGTGGTCCGCCGGCATCCTCGCCTGGCGCACCACCCGCGAGGGCGGCGCCCCGCGCGGTGCCTTCTGCGGGATCGGCAGCTGCTACGACTGCCTCGTCACGGTCAACGGCCGCCCGAACCAACGCGCCTGCCTGGTCCCCGCCCGCGAGGGCGACACCGTCACCACCCAGGAAGGAACCGGCCATGCCGACCTCGCCGTCTGAGCCCGCCGGGTCCGAGCGGGCGGACCTCGCGATCGTCGGCGCCGGCCCCGCCGGCCTGGCCGCCGCCGTCACGGCCGCCGGCCTCGGCCTGCGCGTCACCGTCCTCGACACGGGGGAGCGGCCCGGCGGGCAGTTCTACCGCCACCCCGCGCCCGGCCTCGGCGCCGCCCGCCCGGAGGCCCTGCACCACGCCTGGCCCGAGTTCGCCGCCCGCGAAGCCGCCCTGCGCGCCCACGAGTCGGCGGGCCGCATCACGTACCTCCCGCTCCACCACGTGTGGACGGTGGTCCCGGCCGGGGGCACACACGCGGACGCCGACGCCGACGCAGCAGCCGCCGCCGGCCCCGCGCCCGCCGGGCGGCCCGCGAGGTGGACCCTGCACGCCATCGGCGGAGCCGAGGAGCCGGCCACCGTCCACGCCGCGGCCGTGCTCCTCGCCACCGGCGCCTACGAGCGCCAACTGCCCTTCCCCGGCTGGACCCTGCCCGGGGTCGTCGGGGCCGGCGGGGCCCAGGCCATGCTCAAGGCCGGGCTCGTCCTGCCCGGCAAGCGCGTGGTGGTCGCTGGGAGCGGCCCGCTGCTGCTCGCGGTGGCCGGGTCGCTCGCCGCCGCCGGAGCCGCCGTCCCCGCGGTCGTCGAGGCCGCCGCGTACACCGCGTACGCCGCCCGGACCCCGGTGCTGCTGCGCAACCCCGGCAAGCTCGCCGAGGCCGCGACCTACGGCGCCGCCCTGGCCCGG
This sequence comes from Streptomyces sp. cmx-11-4, assembly GCA_049998195.1. Taxonomy (GTDB): domain Bacteria; phylum Actinomycetota; class Actinomycetes; order Streptomycetales; family Streptomycetaceae; genus Streptomyces. The sequence continues at coordinate 132,344 of JAEBET010000007.1, read as the reverse complement.
CACCACGTCCGCCTCCTGACCCGGCACGCCGTCACCGAGGCCCACGGCGCCGGCCGCGTCGAGGCCGTCACCGTCGCCCGCCTCGACCGCGACTGGCGACCGCTGCCCGGCACCGCACGCCGGATCCCGTGCGACGCCCTCGCCGTGGGCCACGGCCTGGTGCCCCAGCTGGAACTCGCCACCGGCCTCGGCTGCGCCACCCGCCACAGCCCCGACGGCACGGTCGCCCTGGAACTGGACGCCGAACAGCGGACCTCCGTCCCCGGTATCTGGTCGGCGGGGGAGACCGGCGGCATCGGCGGGGCCCAACTGGCCCTGGTGGAGGGCGAACTGGCGGCCCGTTCCATCGCGGCCGCCCTGCGCGGAGCCCCGGGGGCGCCCGGAGGCCCCACCGCCCGGCGCGGCGGCCGCGTCCCCCGGCTCGTCCGTACCCGCGCGCGGCTGCGCGCCTTCGCCGACGCGATGGCCGCCGCCCACCGCCCGGGCTCCGGCTGGACCGGCTGGCTCCGGGACGACGCCGTCGTCTGCCGCTGCGAGGAGGTGCCGGCCGGCGCGATCCGCGAGGCCGCCGGCGAACTCGGCGCGCGGGACGCCCGTACGGTCAAACTCCTCACCCGCGCGGGCATGGGCTGGTGCCAGGGCCGGATGTGCGGCCCGGCCGTGGCCGCACTCGCCGGCGAGGCCCCGGCCCCCGACCGGCGGCCGCTGTCCTGCCCCGTCCCGCTGCGCCGGCTCGCCGAACTTCCCCCGGACGCGCGCTGATCGGACCGCCCCCGGCCCTTGTGGCCGACTCGCGCCCGCTAGTAAAATGTCACACACCACACTAGGGAGTCATCTCATGACCGACGCGCCCACCCCCGCGCCCCGCACGACCTCCGGCCCGGACACCCGCACCCGCCCCTGGCACGGCATCATGGTCGCAACCGCCCTCCCGCTGCGCGAGGACCTCAGCGTCGACTACGACGCCTACGCCGAGCACGTGGCCTGGCTGATCGCCAATGGCTGCGACGGGGTGGTTCCCAACGGCTCCCTCGGCGAGTACCAGACCCTCACCGACGAGGAGCGGGCGCGCGTCGTCCGTACCGCCGTGGAGGCCGCGGGCGACGGCGCCCGCGTCATGCCCGGCGTCGCCGCCTACGGCAGCGCCGAAGCCCGCCGCTGGGCCGAGCAGGCCGCCGAGGCCGGGGCCGGCTCCGTACTCCTGCTGCCGCCCAACGCCTTCCGGGCCGACGAGCAGACCGTACGCGCCCACTACGCCGAGGCCGCGCGCGCCGGGCTGCCCGTCGTCGCGTACAACAACCCGTACGACACCAAGGTGGACCTGGTCCCCGCCCTGCTGGCCCGCCTGCACGCCGACGGATCCATCGTCGCCGTCAAGGAGTTCAGCGGGGACGTGCGCCGCGCCTACGAGATCGCCGAACTCGCCCCCGGGCTCGACCTGCTCATCGGCGCCGACGACGTCCTCCTCGAACTCGCCCTCGCCGGCGCCGTCGGCTGGATCGCCGGCTACCCCAACGCCCTCCCGCAGTCCTGCGCCACCCTCTACCAGGCCGCCGTCGCCGGTGACCTCGACACCGCCCTGCCGCTCTACAAGTCCCTGCACTCGCTGCTTCGCTGGGACTCCAAGACCGAGTTCGTGCAGGCCATCAAGCTCTCCATGGACCTGGCGGGCCGCCCCGGCGGCGCCACTCGCCCGCCGCGCTACCCGCTCACCGGCGACACCGAGGCGGCCGTCCGGGCCGCCACCGAGAAGGCCCTGGCCGAGGGCCTCAACTAAGCAGATCGGGGACACCTCATGCGCACGCGACACGTCTACCACGCGGTGGACTCGCACACCGAGGGCATGGCGACCCGCGTCATCACCGGGGGCATCGGGGTGGTCCCCGGCGCCACCATGGCGCAGAAGCGGCTCCACTTCATCGAGCACATGGACCACGTGCGGACCCTGCTCATGTACGAGCCGCGCGGGCACGCCGCGATGAGCGGCGCCATCCTCCAGCCCCCCACCCGCCCCGACGCCGACTTCGGCGTGCTCTACATCGAGGTGTCGGGCCTGCTGCCCATGTGCGGGCACGGCACCATCGGGGTCGCCACCGTCCTGGTGGAGACCGGCATGGTGCCCGTCGTCGAGCCGGTCACCACCGTCCGGCTCGACACCCCGGCCGGACTGGTGGGCGTCGACGTCCGCGTCGAGGACGGGGCGGCCACTGCCGTCACCCTCACCAACGTCCCGTCCTTCTGCGTCGGCCTCGACCTCAAGGCCGAGGTCCCCGGCTTCGGCACGGTCACCTACGACCTCGCCTACGGAGGCAACTTCTACGCCTTCGTCGAACTCGACGACCTCGGCCTCCCCTTCGACCGCGCCCGCAAGGACGACCTGATCGCGGCCGGGCTCGCGATCATGGACGCGGTCAACGCGAGCGGAGACCGTCCCGTCCACCCCGAGGACCCCTCCATCGCCGGGGTCAAACACGTCTACCTCGCCGCCCCCGGCTCCGACGCCCGCCGCTCCCGGCACGCCATGGCCATCCACCCCGGCTGGTTCGACCGCTCGCCGTGCGGTACGGGCACCAGCGCGCGCATGGCCCAACTGCACGCCCGAGGCCTCCTGGAGCTCGGCGCGGACTTCGTCAACGAATCCTTCATCGGCAGCGAGTTCACCGGCCGGCTCGTCGGCGAGACCACCGTCGGCGGCCACCCCGCCGTGGTCCCCACCGTCACCGGCCGGGCGTGGATCACGGGCACCGCCCAGTACTTCCTCGACCCGGCCGACCCCTTCCCCGGAGGCTTCCTCCTGTGATCACCGTCCGCACCACGGACTACCACACGGCCGGCGAGCCCTTCCGGATCGTCGACGCCGCCGCCACGGGGATCCCGCCCGTCCCGGGGGACACCGTCGCCGAGCGCTGCGCCACCGCCGTCGGCCCGGGGGGCTCCGGGACCGCTCCGCGCCGGAGCGCGCTGGACGACGTACGGCGGACGCTCGTACAGGAGCCGCGCGGTCACGCCGGGATGTACGGCGGTTTCGTCGTCCCGCCCGATGACGACGGGGCCCACTTCGGGGTGCTGTTCTGGCACAAGGACGGCTTCTCCACCGCCTGCGGCCACGGCGCCATGGCCCTCGGCGTCTGGGCGGTGGAAACCGGCCGGGTCGCGGCCCCGGACGACGGGGACGCCCAGGTGCGCGTCGACGTGCCGTCCGGGCGGGTCACCGCCACCGTGCACCGGGACGGCGGCCGCACCACCGGCGTCACCTTCCGCAACGTCCCGGCCCGGGTGAGCGCCCGCAAGGTGCCGGTGGCGACCACCCTCGGCATGGCGGAGGTGGACATCGCGCACGCCGGGGCCTGTTACGCCTCGGTCGCCGCCCGCGACCTCGGCCTCGACGTCTCCCGGGCCGCGCTGCCCGGCCTGGTGCGCGCCGGGCAGGAGATCCGGGCCGCGCTGGCCACCCACCCCGCCACCTGGCACCCCGACGGCCCGCTGCTGTCCGGGGTCTACGGGGTGATCCTCCACGAGGAACTCCCCGACACTCCCTTCGGGCCGCATCAGCGCAACGTCACCGTCTTCGCCGACGGGCAGATCGACCGCTCGCCCTGCGGCTCCGGCACCTCGACGCGGCTCGCGCTGCTCGCGGAGGACGGGCGGCTCGGCCTCGGCGAGGACCTGCTGCACGAGTCGGTGACGGGCACGGTGTTCACGGGAAGGATGCTCCCCGGCGCAGTCACCGAGGTCACCGGCACCGCCTACCGCACCGGCGAACACGCCTTCACGGTGGATCCGTACGACCCCCTCGGGACGGGGTTCCTGCTGTGAGCGGGCCCGGAGCGGGGAGGCCCGCGCCGGAGGGCGCCGCGCAGGCGCCGGCCGCGCCCGGGCTCCCGCAGTTCAGCGCCGCCGACATGGCGGGGCTCCTGACTCCGGCGGCCGCCGCCGACGCCCTGGCCGAGGCCCTGCGGACCGGCCTCGACCCGGAGGGCTGCCCGCAGCGCACGGCGCTCGCCGTACCCGGCGGGGGCGAACTGCTGCTGATGCCCGCCGCGTCCGGCTCGTACGCCGGGGTGAAGATCGCCGGGATCCAGCCGGGGAACCCGGCCCGCGGACTGCCGCGGATCACCGGGTCCTACCTGCTGCTGGACGGGCCCACCCTGCGCCCGCTCGCCCTGCTCGACGGAGCGGCCCTCACCACCCTGCGCACCCCGGCGGTCTCCGCCCTGGCGCTGCGCCACCTGGCTCCGGCCGGGCGGTCGCTGCGGCTGGTGCTCTTCGGTTCGGGGCCGCAGGCGTACGGGCACCTGGAAGCGACCCTCGCGGTGCGGGAGCTGGCGGAGGTGGTGGTCGTCGCCCGGCGGCCGCAGGCCGCGCGGGAACTCGCCGCGTACGCCCGCACCCTGGGCCCGGCCGCCCGTACTGGCACCGCGCAGGACGTGGCCGGCGCCGATCTGGTCATCTGCTGCACCACCGCCCGCGAGCCCCTCTTCGACGGGCGGCTGGTGGGCTCCGGGGCCACGGTCGTCGCCGTCGGTTCGCACGAGCCGGCGGCCCGGGAGACGGACACCGCCCTCGTGCGACGCGCGGCGGTGTACGTGGAGTCGCGGGCGGCGGCCCTGCGCGAGGCGGGGGACCTGCTGGTTCCGGAGGCCGAGGGCGCGATCGGGCCCGGCCACATCACCGGCACCCTCGCCGACCTCGTCACGGGCCGGATGCCGGTGGGCGGGACGCCGGGTTGTCCACAGCTCTTCAAGAGCGTGGGCATGGCCTGGGAAGATCTTGCCGTGGCGGTCGCGCTGTTCGAGGCCGCTGGGGCAAGCAGAGAAACGTGACATTGTACGCTGTTCCTCTGCCCATCCCCATCGCTGAGGGTGCCCCCGGCGGTAGCGGGGGGAGTGTCGGGCGTCTCGGAGGAAAAGCAATGGGTGACCTGAAGCAGCACAGTCTCATCAAGGCCCAGGAACGGCTCCGCGACCAGGTCGGCCACGCCCTCCGAGCGGCCCTGATAGCGGGTGAGCTGCGCCCCGGCAGCGTCTACTCGGCGCCCGGCCTCGCGGCCGAACTCGGCGTTTCGGCCACGCCGGTGCGCGAGGCGATGCTCGACCTCGCCCGCGAGGGCCTGGTCGAGCCGGTCCGCAACAAGGGGTTCCGGATCACCGAGGTCAGCGAGCGCGACCTCGACCAGTACACCGAGCTGCGCACGATGATCGAGGTGCCGACCATCGGCCGGATCACGAAGATCGCCACGGCCGAGCAGCTGGAGGAGCTGCGCCCCATCGCCGAGGAGATCGTCACCAGCGCGCGCGAGCACAACCTCATCGGCTACCTGGAGGCGGACCGCCGCTTCCACCTCACGCTGCTCGGCCTCTCGGGCAACGACCGTCTCGTCGAGACGGTCGGCGACCTGCGCAAGCGCTCCCGGCTGTACGGGCTGACCGGCCTGGACGAGGCCGGCAAGCTGGTGTCCTCGGCGCAGGAGCACCTCGAACTGCTGGACCTGATGCTCTCCGGTGACGCGGCGGCGGCCGAGGCCTGCATGGTGCGCCACCTCGGTCACGTCCGCTCCCTGTGGGCGCAGGGTCGCGACGAGCCGGTAGGCCGCACCCCGGGCGGGCTCGGCGGCACCGCCAAGGGCTGACCCGGCGCCGCTCCGTGGGCTGACCCGGCGCTCTCCGTGGGCTGCCCGGCGCCTCTCCCAGGCCGACCTCGCACCCGCCAAGGGCCCGGACCGTTCTGGTCCGGGCCCAACTCGCGTTCTGTGCCGATGATTTGGACACGGCTGGATAACGGCGGGCTCAACCTCTTGTCAGTGCAATTTCACATTACTATGTTACCGGTCACATCGTAGAGCGCGGCCCTTCACTGGAGTGACCCATGACCAAGCGCACCCAACTCGCCCTCGCCACCGCCCTGGTGGCCGCTCTCGCACTCGGCGTCTCGGGCTGCTCCGACACCGCGAAGAAGGGCAAGGGCGGCGCCTCCGCCGAGAACCCCGCGGCCGCCAACGACGGCAAGATCCTCGGCGGCACCCCGGTCAAGGGCGGCACCCTCACCGTCCTGTCCAACCAGGACTTCGCCCACCTCGACCCCGCCCGCAACTGGGTCATGCCGACCATGGACTTCGGGACCCGGCTGCTCTACCGCACCCTCGTGACCTTCAAGGCCGAGCCGGGCAAGGCCGGCAGCGAGCTCGTCCCCGACCTCGCCACCGACCTGGGCACCCCCTCCAACGGCGGCCGCACCTGGACCTTCACTCTCAAGGAGGGCGTCAAGTACGAGGACGGCTCGCCGATCAAGGCCCAGGACATCAAGTACAACGTCGAGCGCTCCTTCGCCCCCGACCTCACCGGCGGCCCCGACTACGCCGCCCAGTACCTGGCCGGCACCGAGGGCTACAAGGGCCCGCTCCAGGGCAAGCACCTCGACTCGGTGAAGACCCCCGACGACCGCACCATCGTCTTCGAACTCAAGCGGCCCGTCGCCGAGTTCTCCGCGACCGCCACCCTGCCCACCTTCGCGCCCGTGCCCCAGTCCCAGGAGAAGGGCACCCAGTACGACGCCCGCCCGTTCTCCTCCGGCCCGTACAAGATCGAGTCGTACGACCGCGACAAGAAGCTCGTCCTGGTCCGCAACGAGCACTGGGACGCCAAGACCGACACCGTGCGCAAGGCCTACCCGGACAAGTTCGTGGTCGTCATGGGCCTCAAGGGCGGCCAGATCGACGACCGCATCATCGCCGGCGAGGGCGCGGACGCCTCCGCCGTCCAGTACGCCGACATGCGGCCCGAGAGCGCGCCGAAGGTGCTCCCCAAGCCGGACGTCAAGGCGCGGCTGCTCGCCGAGTCCCAGGGCTGCACCGAAATGCTCTACCTGAACAACGCCCGGGCGCCCTTCGACGATCCCAAGGTCCGCGAGGCCATGCAGTACGCCGTCGACAAGGAGGCCGTGATCACCGCGGGCGGCGGCCCGGCCCTCAACGAGGTCGCCACCGCCTACCTGCCCCCGGCCCTCTCCGGCGGCAAGCAGGCCGACACCCTGGGGATCGCCCCGGCGGGCGACCCGGCCAAGGCCAAGGAACTGCTCAAGGCCGCGGGCAAGGAGACCCTGAAGGTCTCCCTCGCCGTCTCCACCGGGGACAAGGGCAAGGCGGAGGCCATCCAGCAGGGCCTGTCCCGGGTCGGCATCGAGGTCGTCGTCGACACCGTCGACCCCGGCGCGTACTACGACGTCATCGGCGACCTCTCCACCACCCCCGACATGACGCTCACCGGCTGGTGCCCGGACTACCCCTCCGGCTCCACCTGGATCCCCTTCGTCTTCGACGGCCGCACCATCAAGGACAAGGGCAACCAGGGCAACCACAGCCAGTTCCGCGACGACGCGACCATGAAGCGGATCGACGAGATCAACGCCATGGCCGACGCCAAGCAGGCCAACCAGGCCTGGATCGACCTGGACGCCGAGCTCATGAAGAAGTCGCCCTCCGTCCCGATCCTGCTCGAGCGCAAGCCGCTGCTCGTCGGCCCCAACATCGCGGGCGCCTACGGCCACCCGGTGTGGACCGGCACCATCGACTACGCCACGGTCGGTCTCAAGGACCCGTCGAAGAGCCAGGGCTGAGGAAGACGGAGCCCACGACACCATGACCACCACCGCACCGGGCGCCGGCGGCCAGGCGGCCCCGGTCCCGGACCCGGACCCCGGCGGCGCACCGGACCCCGGCGCCGCCAAGGACGGGCCCGCCGCGGCAGCGCCCGGCAGCAGCCCCTGGCAGCTCGCCCGGCGGGAACTGCGCCGCCGCCCCGCCGTCCGCGTCAGCCTCGGCGTCGTCCTCCTCTTCGTCCTCATGGCCGTCACCGCCCCCTGGCTGGGCGCACTCGGCGGCTGGTCCCCGGAGGAGTTCGACAAGACCGCCATCGACCCCTACCTCGGCGGCTTGCCGCTGGGCTCCTTCGGCGGGATCAGCCCCGAGCACTGGCTCGGCGTCGAACCCGTCACCGGCCGCGACCTGTTCGCCCGCGTGGTCCACGGCGCCCAGGTCTCCCTGCTCATCGCCTTCGCGGCCACCGCCATCGTGGTCCTCGCGGGCACCGCCGCCGGAATCGCCGCCGGCTACTTCGGCGGCCGCACCGACGCGGTGCTGTCCCGGCTGATGGACCTGACCATGTCCTTCCCGTCCCTCATCTTCATGATCGCGATGCTGTCCGTGGCCAAGGACGTCAACCGGATCGTCCTCATCACCGCCGTCATCGGCGTCTTCGGCTGGCCCGGCGTCGCCCGCGTCGTCCGCGGCCAGACCCTCTCCCTCAAACACCGCGAGTACGTGGACGCCGCCCGCGTCGGCGGTTCGAGCGCCTGGCGGATCCTGACCCGCGACATCCTCCCCGGCGTCGCGGGCCCCGTCATCGCCTACACCACCCTGCTCATCCCCGGCATGATCAGCACCGAGGCCGCGCTCAGCTACCTCGGCGTGGGCGTCCGCCCGCCCACCCCCTCCTGGGGCCAGATGATCGCCGAGTCCGTCGCCTTCTACGAGACCGACCCCATGTACTTCGTCATCCCGAGCGTCTTCCTCTTCCTCGCCGTGCTCGCCTTCACCCTGCTCGGCGACGCCCTGCGCGACATCCTCGACCCGAGGGGCGGCCGCACGTGATCCTCTACCTCGCCCGCCGGCTCCTCGCCCTGGCCGGTGTGCTCCTCGCCATCGCCGCCGTCACCTTCCTCATCTTCTACGTCCTGCCCTCCGACCCGGCCGCGGCCGCCTGCGGCAAGACCTGCAGCGCCGAGCGCCTCGCCGACGTACGGGCCTACCTGGGCCTCGACCAGCCCCTGTGGCGGCAGTTCGCCGACTTCCTGACCGGCATCTTCACCGGCCGCACCCTCGGCACCGGCCAGTACGCCGTCCAGTGCGACTTCCCGTGCCTCGGCTACTCGTACGAGAACTCCCTGCCCGTCTGGGACCTGCTCATGGACCGGCTCCCGGTCTCCGCCTCCCTCGCCGTCGGCGCCGCCGCGCTCTGGCTCGTCCTCGGCCTGGGCGCCGGGATCACCGCCGCCCTGCGCAAGGACACCGCCACCGACAAGGCCCTGATGGTCGGCGCGGTCGCCGCCGCCTCCCTGCCCGTCTACTTCACCTCCGTGATGCTCATCTACGGGGTCATCCGCATCGCCGGCCTGCTGCCCTACCCCACCTACCAGGCCTTCACCGACAACCCGCTCGGCTGGGCCTCCAACCTCCTCCTGCCCTGGACCGCGCTCGCGCTGCTCTACGCCGCCATGTACGCGCGCCAGAGCCGGGGTTCGATGATCGAGGCGATGGCCGAGCCGTACATCCGTACCGCCCGCGCCAAGGGCATGCCCGAGCGCACCGTCGTCGTCAAACACGGACTGCGCTCCGGGATGACCCCCATCCTCACCATCTTCGGCATGGACCTCGGCGGACTGCTCGCCGGAGCCGTGATCACCGAGTCCATCTTCGGACTCCCCGGCATCGGACGGCTGTTCTACGGCGCGCTGGTCAGCTCGGACCAGCCCGTGGTCCTCGGGGTCACCCTGCTCGCCGCCTTCTTCATCGTCGTCGCCAACCTCGTCGTCGACCTCCTCTACGCCGTCGTCGACCCGAGGGTGAGGTACTGATGACCGCCGCAACCACCGCCCCGCTCCTCGAAGTACGCGATCTGCGCGTCACCTTCACCACCCCGCGCGGCACCGTACGGGCCGTCGACTCGCTCGGCTTCACCGTCGAGGCGGGCCGCACCCTCGGCATCGTCGGCGAGTCCGGCTCCGGCAAGTCCGTCACCTCGCTGGCCGTCATGGGCCTGCACCGGGGCGCGGCCGAGGTCACGGGCTCCGTGGCTCTGGCCGGAAGGGAGCTGACCGGCCTCCCCGAACGCCGGATGGCCGCCATCCGCGGCCGCAGGATGGCGATGATCTTCCAGGACCCGCTCTCCAGCCTCCACCCCTACTACACGGTCGGCGAGCAGATCGCCGAGCACTTCCGGGTGCACTTCAAGGCCGGGCGGGCCGCCGCGCGCAAGCGGGCCGTCGACATGCTCGGCGAGGTCGGCATCCCGGAACCGGCCCGCCGGGCAGGGGAGTACCCCCACCAGTTCTCCGGCGGCATGCGCCAGCGCGCGATGATCGCCATGGCCCTGGCGTGCGAGCCCGACCTGCTGATCGCCGACGAGCCCACCACCGCCCTGGACGTCACCGTGCAGGCTCAGATCCTGGAGCTGATCGCCAGGCTCCAGCAGGAGCGCGGCCTCGGCGTCGTGATGATCACCCACGACCTGGGGGTGGTCGCCCGCGTCGCGCACGAGGTGCTGGTCATGTACGGCGGCCGGGCCGCCGAACAGGCTCCGGTCGACGACCTGTTCGCCGAACCCGCGCACCCCTACACCCGTGGCCTGCTCGACTCGCTGCCCCGCCTCGACGCGCCGGACGACGAACCGCTGCCCTTCATCCCCGGCTCCCCGCCCTCCCTGCTCGCCCCGGCCCCTGGCTGCGCCTTCGCCCCGCGCTGTCCGCGCGCCGCCGAGCGCTGCACCGACGTACGCCCCGAACTGGAGACGTACGGGGACGCACCGGGGCGGACGGTGGCCTGCCACTTCGCCGGCGCCCGTACCGTCGAGGAGGCGGCCCGATGACCACCACCGACCCGCTCCTGTCCGTACGGGACCTCACCATGACCTTCCCCGGGAAGCGCTCCGCGACCGGGCGCCGGGGGGCGCCCGTGCGCGCCGTGGACGGGGTCTCCTTCGATCTGGCGGCCGGTCAGACCCTCGGCCTCGTCGGTGAGTCGGGCTGCGGGAAGTCCACCACGGGCAGGATGCTCGTACGCCTCCTGGAGCCCACGTCCGGCAGCGTCACCTTCGAGGGCAACGACATCAGCGGACTGTCCCAGCGGGCCCTGCGGCCCCTGCGCAAGAACATCCAGATGGTCTTCCAGGACCCGCACTCCTCCCTCAACCCACGCCAGACCGTGGCCCGCATCATCTCCGACCCGCTCCTCGTCCAGGGCTGGAGCGCGGCGGACGCCCGCCGCCGCGCGGCCGAGCTGATGGACCTGGTCGGCCTGATCCCCGAGCACATCGACCGCTACCCGCACGAGTTCTCCGGCGGCCAGGCCCAGCGCATCGGCATCGCCCGCTCCCTGGCCACCAGCCCCCGCCTCGTCATCGCCGACGAGCCGGTCTCCGCCCTCGACGTCTCCGTACAGGCACAGATCGTCAACCTGATGGAACGGCTGCGCACCGAACTGGGCCTGGCCTACGTGTTCATCGCGCACGACCTGTCCGTCGTCAAACGGGTCAGCGACCGGGTCGCCGTCATGTACCTCGGCAGGATCGTCGAGATCGGACCCAAACAGTCCCTCTACGAGAACCCCCAGCACCCCTACACCCGCGCCCTGCTGTCGGCCGTCCCCCTCCCCGACCCGGCGGCGGAACGCCGCCGCGAGCGGATCGTCCTCCTCGGCGACCCCCCGAGCCCGGCGGCCCCACCCCCGGGCTGCACCTTCCACCCACGCTGCCCGAAGGCGCAGCACATCTGCCGCACCGAACGCCCACTGCTCCAGCTCGCCGCTTCGAGAGAGGTGGCCTGTCACTTCCCGGGTGACTGACGGGGATCACGGGAAGGAAGGGCCCCGGAGACAACGGCGTCTCCGGGGCCCTCGGGGCTTTTCAGGCCAGTTCGCGGCGGAAGAACTCCAGCTCCAGAGCCATCACCTTCTCGCGCGTGCCGCCCGGGGTCATGTGCGTGACGCCCGGCAGCGCCAGCAGGTGGTGCGGGCGGCCCGCGTCCGTGAGGGCCTGGGAGAGGCGCAGGGTGTGGGAGGGGTGGACGTTGTCGTCGGCCAGGCCGGTGACCAGGAGGAGCGGGCGGGTCAGCTTCGGGGCGTCGGGGAGGAGCGAGTCCCGGTCGTAGACCTCCGGGTTGTCCTGGGGGAGGCCCAGGTAGCGCTCGGTGTACGCCGTGTCGTAGTGCCGGAAGTCGGTCGGCGCCGCGCCGGCGGCCGCCGCGTGGAAGACGTCCGGGCGGCGCAGCACCGCCATGGCCGACAGGTAGCCGCCGTAGGACCAGCCGCGGATGCCGACCCGGCCGAGGTCGAGGTCGCGGTGGCGGGCGCCGAGTGCCTGGAGGGCCGCGACCTGGTCCTCCAGGGTGACCTCGGAGAACCCGCGGTACATGGCGTGCGTGAACGCGGGGGAGACGTGCGGGGTCCCGCGGTTGTCGACCGTCACCACCGCGAAGCCCTGGTCGGCCCACCACTGACGGGCCTGCCAGCGGCGCGGCTCGGCGGACACGTCCTGGAAGCCGGGGCCGCCGTAGCTGTCCATCAGGACGGGCAGCCGCCGCCCGGGGACGTGGTCGCGGGGGAGCACCACGGAGGTGGGGACGCCGTGCTCGGTGACCCGCTCCAGGACCGGCGCCACCCGGTACGGCATGGGCTGGGACAGGTCCGCGGGGACGAACTCCCGTCCGTCGGCGGTCCGTACGAGGCGCCGGATCCCGTCGGCGTCGGCGGAGGTCAGCAGCAGGGTCCCGGCACCGGCCTGGACGCCGTGCACCCCGGGCCCGTCGGCGAGCGAGGTCTGCTCCCCGGTCACGGGGTCGAGCAGCAGCACCTGCTGCTCCGCGGGGTCGCGCAGTCCGGCCTCGATCAGCAGCCGGCCCTCGTGGACCCCGGCCACGCGGCGGACCTGGGTCCCGTCGCCGGTGAGCAGCACGCCGTCGACCGCGAGCGCGCGGGCGGCGCCCGCCGTGGTGTCGGCGGAGGTCAGCATCCGCCCGTCGGGGAGCCGGGCGGGGGTGCCGGGGAGGGGGTCCACCCACTGCGGGTGCGTGGTGCGGGACAGCTCCCGGGTGCGGCCGGTGGCCGGGTCCGCGGAGAGCAGCAGGACGTTTCGCTGGAGCCGGTCCTGGACCGTCAGCAGGATCTCCTTCGGCGACTCCCAGCCCGCGTCGGAGACGTACGGATAGGTCGCGGCGTCCCAGTCGAGCCGTATCCGCTCCCCGTCCGGACCCAGCACCCACAGCTGGACGTCGGCGTTGGGCCCGCCCGCCTCCGGGTACGCGAAGTCCTCGGCCGGGAGCTCCGGCTGCGCGGGATCGGTGAAGTACCGGCGCTGGAGGGCGGATTCGACGACGCGCGCTGCCAGCAGGGTGACCCCGTCCGGGGACCACCAGTGGCCGCGGGAGCGGCTCAGCTCCTCGGCGGCCGCGAACTCGGCGACGCCCCAGCGGGCCCCGTCGTCGGGGCTGACCCGGCCGCCCGGGGCGACGTACAGGACGTCGGCGCTGACGTACGCGGTGCGGGAGCCGTCGGCGTTGGGGCGGGGGTCCAGGGCGGGTCCGGCGGCCGGGACGGGCTCGGGCCGGCCGGTCCCGTCGGCGGTGACCGCGTACAGCCGCCCGTAGAGCGCGAAGACGGCGCTCCGCCCGTCGCCGGAGAGCGCGTACGAGCCGATCCCGGCGGCGACGAGGCGGATCCGCTCGCGGAGCCGGCGCTCGGCGGCGGGGAGCTCGCCGGGCTCGGGGCACAATGCGCGGGGGTCGGCAAGGCAGGACTCGGTGCCGGTGGCCGTGTCGAGGACCCAGAGGCCGTCGAAGGGGTCGGTGGGGCCCGTGGACCGGAGGAACCAGAGCAGCCGCCCGTCGTCCCCGAAGGCGAAGGCGCGCGGGGCGCCGTACGTGTACCGGGCGGTGCTCGCGGAGAGCCCGAGGAAGTCATCCATGATCGTAGTGTGACATGTGAAATATCACATCGACTAGGCTGTTCGAGTGGTGACCGCCTGTGTCCGGGCTTAGCGTCGACAGGGTGGACCCGAACGCATCGCCGACCAGCACCGGGACCGACGGCAAGGTCCGAGGAAGCGGGAACGGACTCGCCCTGTTCGTCATCGCTTCCTGCCAGCTGATGGTGGTCCTCGACATCACCATCGTGAACATCGCGCTGCCGCACATCCAGACCGCGCTCGACTTCTCCACCGAGAGCCTCTCCTGGGTGGTCAACGCCTACACCCTCACCTTCGGCGGACTGCTGCTGCTCGGCGGGCGCACCGGCGACATCCTCGGCCGCAAACGGGTCTTCATCTTCGGGATCCTGCTCTTCGGGCTGGCCTCCCTCCTCGGCGGATTCGCCCAGAACGCCGGCCAGTTGATGGCCGCCCGGGCCCTCCAGGGCGTCGGCGGCGCCATCGCCTCCCCGACCTCCCTCGCGCTGATCACCACCACCTTCCGCGAAGGCCCCGCCCGCAACCGGGCGTTCGGCGTGTTCGCCGGGGTCTCGGCCGGCGGCGGCGCGATCGGGCTCCTCGCGGGCGGCCTGCTGGTCACCTGGCTCGACTGGCGCTGGGTGCTCTTCGTCAACGTCCCCATCGCCGTACTCATCGCCGTGCTGGCCTCGAAGGTCATCCGCGAGTCCGAACGCCACCCGGGACACTTCGACCTCGCGGGCGCGATGCTGTCCACGCTGGGCATGGTCGCGCTGGTGTACGGGTTCATCCGCGCGGCCCAGGAGGGCTGGCGCGACCCATGGACGCTGGGCTCCTTCGGCGCCGCCGTGGTCATGCTGACGCTCTTCGTCCTGAACGAGCGGAAGTCGCCCCAGCCGATCACCCCGCTGCACATGTTCGCGGACCGCAACCGGGCCGGGACGTACGGGATCATGCTGTTCCTCGCCTGCGCGATCTTCGGCATGTTCTTCTTCCTGACGCTCTTCGTGCAGATCGTGCTCGACTTCAGCCCGCTGCAGGCGGGCCTCGCCTTCCTGCCGGTGAGCGCCGTGATCGCGGTGGGCGCCGCGATCACCTCCCAACTGCTGCCGAAGTACGGTCCCAAGCCGTTCATGGTCGCAGGCGCGCTGAGCTCCGCGGTCGGACTCGGCTGGCTCACGCAGACCGACGTCCATTCGACGTACGTGGGCAGCATCCTGGGCCCGATGCTGTTCTTCGGCCTCGGCATGGGCCTGCAGTTCGTCTCGCTGACGCTGATGGCCCTGTCCGGCGTCCCGGACCGGGAGTCCGGCGCGGCGTCCGGGCTGCTCAACGCGACGCAGCAGGTGGGAGGTTCGCTCGGCCTGTCGATCCTGGTGACCGTCTTCGGTACGGCGAGCCGCAACGAGGCCAAGGAGCAGGTGCCGGGCTTCCTGCGTACCGCGACCCCCGAACAGCGGGCCTCCTTCGAGCGCACCGGACAGTTCCCGGAACCCTGGAGCGACCAGGTGCTGACCTCCGGCATCAGCGCGGCCTTCGTCGTGGCCGCCCTGTTCACCCTCGCGGGGGCGGTGATCGCCCTGTTCGCCATCCAGGTCCGGCCCTCCGACCTCGCACGTCTGCAGGGCAACCACACCCCGGCCAAGGTCTAGCCGTGGCTGCGGATCCTCTCGCGGAGCGCGACGCGGAACCCCTCTCGGGACCGCTCCCGGAGCCTGTCGCGGAACCTGTCGCGGAACCTGTCGCGGAACCTGTCGCGGAACCCGTCGCGGAACCCGTCGCGAAACGCGTCGCGGAACCGCTCGTCTCGCCGGTCAACTCGCACAACGAGTGGGACCCCCTCGAGGAGGTCGTCGTCGGCCGGCTCGAAGGCGCGACCATTCCCTCCAAACACCCGGTGGTGGCCTGCAACATCCCCCCGTGGGGCGCGCGGTTGCAGGGGCTCGCCGCCGGCTTGAAGTACCCGCGCGCGCTGATCGGGCCGGCGCAGCACGAGCTCGACCAGTTCATCGCCCTTCTCCAGAGCCTCGGGGTCACGGTCAGGCGCCCGGACACGCTCGACCACGGAGCGCGCTTCGGCACGCCCGACTGGACCTCGCGCGGGTTCTCCAACACCTGCCCGCGGGACAGCATGCTGGTGATCGGGGACGAGATCATCGAAACCCCGATGGCGTGGCCGTGCCGGTACTTCGAGACCCACGCCTACCGCACGATCCTCAAGGACTACTTCCGGCGCGGCGCGCGCTGGACGGCGGCGCCCAAGCCGCAGCTCACGGACGAGCTGTTCGAGGGGGACTTCCGCATCCCGGCGGCCGGCGAGCCCATGCGCTACGTTCTCACCGAGTTCGAGCCGGTCTTCGACGCGGCGGATTTCGTACGGGCGGGACGGGACCTGTTCGTGACGCGGAGCAACGTCACCAACCGCATGGGCATCGACTGGCTGCGCCGCCATCTCGGGCCCGGCTACCGCATCCACGAGATCGAGAGCCGCTGCCGCACGCCGATGCACATCGACACGACGTTCGTCCCGCTCGCCCCCGGAAAGGTCCTGGTCAACCCCGACTACGTCGACGTCGACCGCCTGCCCGAGGTCCTGAGCTCATGGGACGTCCTGGTCGCCCCCGAACCCGACCCGATCGACGAGCGCCTGCTCAGGATCACCTCGATGTGCGGCAAATGGCTCAGCATGAACGTGCTGATGATCGACGAACACCGGGTGATCGCGGAACGGCACCACACCGGCATGCTGCGCGCACTCGAGCGCTGGGGCTTCGAACCGATCCCGTGCGACCTGCTGCACTACGCGCCGTTCGCCGGCTCGTTCCACTGCGCGACGCTCGACGTCCGGCGCCGCGGCACGCTCGAGTCCTACCGCTAGTGCTGTGACCGGAAGCCACAGCACTAGCCGTCCAGGCGGCGCACCCGGCAGCGCGCCGGACCGTTCGGCCGCAGGGTGATGCCCGCGCTGACGGGGATCTCGGTGTCCACGGCCTCGAACTCGTAGGCCCGCAGGATCATCGCCAGCGCGATCACCGATTCCAGCATCGAGAAGTGCTGCCCGATGCACGCGCGCGGCCCGCCGCCGAAGGGGAACCAGGCGTAGCGCGGCCGGCTGGCCTCCGCCTCCGAGGTGAAGCGCTCCGGGTCGAAGCGGTCCGGGTCCGGCCAGTGCAGCGGATGGCGGTGCGTCACCCACGGCGCCAGGATCACGTTCGCGCCCGCGGGAATGGCGTATCCGTCGACCTCGGTGGCGGCGACAGCGTTGCGGCCGATCACCGGGGCGGCCGGGTAGAGCCGCATCGTCTCCTTGAGGACCTGGGTGAGGTACGGAAGCCGGTCCAGGTCGGCGGCCTCGGGCGTACGGTCGCCCAGGACCCGGGTGATCTCCTCGCGGGCCCGGCGCTGTTCCTCGGGGTGACGGGCCAGCAGGTGCAGGGCGAAGGCGAGGGAGGTGGCGGTGGTCTCGTGCCCGGCGAGCAGGAAGATCAGCACCTGGTCGCGCAGTTCGGTGACGTCGAACTCCGCGTCGTCCGCGCTCCCGGCGGCGGCGAGCAGCGTCAGCAGGTCCTCGCCGGAGCCGGAGCCGGAGCTGGAGCCGGAGGCGTCGCCCGGGCCGCCCGCGAGGCCGGAACGCCGCTCCCCGACGATCTTGTCGCAGACGGCATACAGCTCGTCCATCGCGGCGGCCGCCCGCCTGTTGGCCGGGGTCGGCCAGTTGCGCGGGAAGTTGGCGGGGGAGTAGCCGCGACGCAGCACGTACTCCGTGATGACCGGAAAACACCGGTCCACGACATCGACCGTGGCCTCCACGTCGGTCCCGAACAGGATCCGTGAGACGGCGCGCAACGCCAGGTGCATCATCTGCCCGGACACGTCGACCACCCCGCCCGGAGCCTGCTCCCAGGCGCAGAGGACCGCCTCGGTCTCGGCGGCGATGGCGCCCGCGTACCCGTCCACCCGGCGCCGCGTGAACAACGGCTGGACCAACCGCCGCTGGCGCAGGTAGTCCTCGTCCTGGCTGGTCAGCAGCCCGTTGCCGAAGGAATCCCGGATCTCCTGGTAGAAGCGGTTGTCCTTGCGGAAGTTGGCCGACTCCGAGGCGAGCACCTGCTGCGCCCCCTCCGCGGAGAACACGCAGTACAACTCGGCCCGCAGCCCGGGCGGCCCGGCGACGATCCGCACGACGTCCCCGTGCTCGTGCCGGGCCCGCAGGTAGGCGCCGAGCGAGTCCGACTTCAACTCGAACAGCGACCCCACCAACGGCGCCCCCGCCAGAGCGGGCACCTCCATCCCGGTACCCGTGCCCGCCCCAACTGCCATGACCGCCCCCTCGTTCCCGCCCCGAAACCCCGATTCTGCCGGTCACCGGCCGTAAGGGCGAGGATCCCGGCCAAAAGGGCCGAATAGCGACGAGGCGAAATGATGATGTCGCCCCAGAAGAAAAGGCCCCTCCAGCTCTGCGGGGAGAGTGAAGGGGCCTCGGGTGCCGCCCACGCGGGGGCGGCGGTGTGTCAGATGTCCCGGAAGATCTCGATCTGGGCGCCCACCGAGTTGAGGCGTTCGGCCAGTTCCTCGTAGCCGCGGTTGATGACGTAGACGTTGCGCAGGACGGAGGTGCCCTCCGCCGCCATCATCGCGAGGAGGACGACCACCGCCGGGCGCAGGGCCGGGGGGCACATCATTTCTGCCGCGCGCCAGCGGGTGGGGCCCTCGACCAGGACGCGGTGGGGGTCCAGGAGTTGGAGGCGGCCGCCGAGGCGGTTGAGGTCGGTCAGGTAGATGGCGCGGTTGTCGTAGACCCAGTCGTGGATCAGGGTCTGGCCCTGGGCCACGGCGGCGATGGCCGCGAAGAAGGGGACGTTGTCGATGTTCAGCCCGGGGAACGGCATCGGGTGGATCTTGTCGATCGGGGCTTCGAGCTTCGACGGGCGGACCGTGAGGTCGACCAGGCGGGTGCGGCCGTTGTCGGCGCTGTACTCCGCCGAGCGGTCGTGGTCCAGGCCCATCTCCTCCAGGACCGCGAGCTCGATCTCCATGAACTCGATCGGGACCCGGCGGATGGTCAGCTCCGACTCCGTGACCACCGCGGCGGCGAGCAGGCTCATCGCCTCGACCGGGTCCTCGGAGGGGGAGTAGTCCACGTCCACGTCGATGTTGGGGATGCCGTGGACGGTCAGGGTCGTGGTGCCGATGCCCTCGACCTTGACGCCCAGCGCCTCCAGGAAGAAGCACAGGTCCTGGACCATGTAGTTGGAGGAGGCGTTGCGGATGACCGTGACGCCGTCGTGCCGGGCGGCGGCCAGGAGGGCGTTCTCGGTGACCGTGTCCCCGCGTTCGGTCAGCACGATCGGGCGGTCGGGGGAGACCCCGGTCGCGACCCGCGCGTGGTAGATGCCCTCGGTCGCGGTGATGTCCAGGCCGAAGCGGCGCAGTGCGATCATGTGCGGCTCGATGGTGCGGGTGCCGAGGTCGCAGCCGCCCGCGTACGGGAGGCGGAACTGGTCCATCCGGTGCAGCAGGGGACCCAGGAACATGATGATGCTCCGGGTCCGGCGGGCGGCGTCCGCGTCCATGGCCTCCATGTCGAGGCGGGCCGGCGGGATCAGCTCCAGGTCCACGCCGTCGTTGATCCAGCGGGTGCGGACACCGATGGAGCCGAGGACCTCGAGGAGCCGGTAGACCTCCTCGATGCGGGCGACGCGCCGCAGGACCGTACGGCCCTTGTTGAGCAACGAGGCGCACAGCAGGGCGACACAGGCGTTCTTGCTCGTCTTGACATCGATGGCACCGGACAGCCGACGGCCGCCGACCACGCGCAGGTGCATCGGGCCGGCGTAGCCGAGAGAGACGATTTCGCTGTCGAGCGCCTCGCCGATACGGGCGATCATCTCAAGGCTGATGTTCTGGTTGCCGCGCTCGATCCGGTTCACGGCACTTTGGCTGGTGCCGAGTGCGTCGGCGAGCTGACTCTGTGTCCAGCCCCGGTGCTGCCGGGCGTCACGGATGAGCTTGCCGATGCGTACGAGGTAGTCGTCTGCCATGCCTGCACCGTATCTCAGATATGAGATGTTGATCGCGCGGGGTAGGCCGAACGGGTGTTACCGACCGTCAGGTCCCATGGTGGGGCCGCCGGACGGGTGATGCCATTTGCGGCCGTCTGCCCCAGTTGTCCCTTGGTGGCCGGCCGGCCCCCGTGCCCGGAGGCCTGCCCCGGCAGCCGCCGGGGCAGGCCCTGCTCAGGCCCCGCCGGCGCACCCGCACGCGCGGTGCCGGCCACCGTGCACCGCCGTGTACGAGGCGGGGCGCGGCCCCGGCACCGCGCGCGCGGCCCGGGCCGAAGCCGCCCTGCCCGTCGCGGACTCCGCGTCGTGCACCACCCGGCCGCCGACCAGCGTCAGCCGTACCTCCGTGCCGCTGATGTCGGCCACCGGGCAGCGGGTCACATCCCGGTCCAGCACCACCAGATCCGCGGCCTTGCCCCGCTCCACCGTGCCCGTGAGCCCCTCCTGGCGCAGCTGCCAGGCCGTGCCCGCCGTGTGCATCCGCAGGGCCGACGTACGGCTCAGGCCCTCCAGTTCCCGGTACAGCTCGCCCTCGCCCTCCGCGCCCCGCCGGTCGACCGCCGTACGGATCTGGTTCCACACCTGGAGCGCGTCCACCGGCCAGTCGGAACCTCCGGCGAGCCGCGCGCCCGCCTTCTCCAGGCTCCGCGCGGGGTACATCCAGCGGTGCCGCCCGGGCCCGATGTACGGCAGCAGGGCCTCCATCGTCCAGGTGTCCTTCGCCGCCCACTGGAGCTGCATGCAGGCCGCCACCCCGAGCTGCGCGAACCGCCGCAGGTCGGCCGGGTCCACGATCTGGAGGTGGGCGACGGCGTTGCGCGGGTCACGCTGCCCGGTGGCCCGGCGCGCGTACGCGTACCCGTCGAGGGCCGTGCGTACGGCGCGGTCGCCCAGCCCGTGCGCGTGCATCTGCCAGCCGGCCCGGTTGAAGGCCGCGGTCAGCCGGCCGTACTCGGCCGCCGAGGTGTAGAGCTCGCCGCGGTTCTTCGTCGGCCTGCCGTTCCCGTCCAGGTACGGCTCCAGCAGCGCGGCCGTCTGGGCCGGGTACTCGATGACCCCGTCCAGGAACACCTTGACCATCCCGAAGCGCAGCCCGCGCGTCCCCTCGAACTCCCGTCGCAGTCCGCGCGCGTACTCCAGCGAGCCCGCCGGATCCTTGCTCTGCGCGGCGTCCAGCCGGATCGCGGGCACGATCCGCTGCGGCAGCTTCCCGGCGCCGGCCAGGGCGCGGTAGAGCTCCAGCTCGTGCCGCCCGACCAGGGCGTCCATCATCGTCGTGATCCCGGACGCGGCGGCCAGCTCCAGCACCCGGGAGCAGGCCGCGACCAGTTCGGCCCGGGAGGGCTCGGGGACGTGCCGCTTCACCAGGCCCTGCGCGTCGTCCTTGAGCACGCCCGTCGGCTGCCCGTCCGGCCCCTTCACGACCCGGCCGCCCACCGGGTCGGGGGTGGCCGCCGTGATCCCCGCGATGTCCAGCGCCCGCCGGTTGACCCACATGTTGTGCCCGTCACCGCCGACCAGGGCGATCGGGCGGCGCGTCGCCAGCGCGTCCAGCATCGAGTGGTGCGGGACGGTCCCCGTCGGCAGCAGCCCGACCGGATTCCAGTCCTCCACCACCAGCCAGCGGTCCGGTTCGGCCCCCGCGCCCCCGGTGTCGGCCAGGAACCCGACGAGGATCGCGCGCAGTTCGGCCTCGGTGGTCTGCGCCCCGTCCAGCGAGGGCCGCAGCGAGCGGTCCCCGGCGCCCAGCGGGTGCACGTGCCCGTCATGGATGCCGCTCATCACGGTGTTGCCGCCGGCGTCGACCGTCTCGGTGTCCCGGCCCACGAACCGGAGCAGCGCCGAGCCCTCCCCGGTGGCCAGGATCCTACCGTCCCGGCCGACGGCAACCGCCTGCGCCGGACGGCCCTGCGCGACGCCGCTGAACACCCGCGCGTTGTGGATGACCAGGGCGGCCGGGCCGCGCCCCGCAGGCGCAGCCGAGGCGCTGCCGGCCGCCGCGCCGAGCAGACCCGCCGCCCCGGCGGCCCCGGCTGCCGCGAGCAGCCCCCGCCGGGACAGGGAAGGCCGGGATGGAGAGGAAGGAGGAGAAGAAGAGGCGGGAAAAGGAGAGGAAGGAAGAGAAGAAGAGGCGGGCCGAGGAGAAGAAGGCGTCATCACCCATCCGATCCGATCGTCGATGTGGCCAGGACACTCTTTGGTTAACCCCGTAACCGGAACCCACCCCGCACGACGGAATCCGTACGATGGCCCGCGTGCCCGGACCGACCATCGCCGACATCGCGCGCGCCGCGGAGGTCTCCACCGCGACCGTGTCGCACGCCCTCAACGGCACCGGCCGCCTCGGTGACGGCACCCGCCGCCGGGTCAGGGAGGTGGCCGCCGCCCTCGGCTACGGCGTCCACCGCGGCCCCCGCACCCGCACCCTCGGCTTCGCGGTCACCACCTACGCCGACTGGAACTGGGACTTCGCGGGCGTCGCCTACTTCTCCCGGCTGCTCACCGCCGCCACCTCCGCCGCCCACGCCCGCGGCTACGCCCTGACCACCCTGCCCGCGGACCGCGGGGCCGAGCCCCTGTGGCACACCCTCGCGGTCGACGGGATGCTGCTGCTCGACAGCCCGGAGGACGATCCGGTGCTCCGGGCCCTGCGGGCACGCGGCCTGCCCGTGGTCTTCGACGGGCGGCCCGCCGAGCCCCGGCCCGACGACGTGTGGGTGGACAACGACCACGAGGCCACCACCCGCGAGGTGCTCGACCACCTCGCCGCAGCCGGGGCCCGCCGCATCGCCCTGCATTCCGCCTTCGGCCGGGAGTTCTACACCTCCGCCGTCACCTCCGCCTACGCGCGCTGGTGCTCGGAGCGCGGTCGACCTCCGCTCGTGGTCCCCTTTGATCCCGAGGACGCCGAGGGCCGGGCCTTCGACCGCGCTCTCTCCGCGCCCGGCCGCCCCGACGCCGTCTACAGCCTCTACGATCCGGGCGGTCACCAGGTGCTGGCCGCCGCCGCGCGGCACGGAATCCGTACGCCCGGGGGGCTCCTGCTGGTCTGCGCGAGTGAGGACCCCGCGTACGCGGCGGCGGAGCCTCCCGTGACCACCGTCACCCTCTACCCCGAACGGATTGCCGAGGCGGCGGTGTCCGCCCTGGTCACGCTGATCGAATCGGGGCATGCGGAATCGCCGGGTCAGCACACCGTCCCCGCATCCCTACGGGTGCGTGCCTCGTCCCTGCCCCCGGTCATGTACTAGAGTTATCTCGACATCGAGATATCTGCCGAAGGCGTACCGCAGCCGCCCCCGCTGGTAAGGGTGACCTAACTTAGCCTTACCTTAGCGGATTGGCCAAGGGGCTTGGCGGCAGGATGCGGTCATACGCGCGAAATTCATGCATGAAGGAGACTGTCGTGTCGGCGAACAGCTTCGACGCCCGCAGCACGCTGCAGGTGGGCGACGAGTCGTACGAGATCTTCCGGCTGGACAAGGTGGAGGGCTCGGCCCGCCTGCCCTACAGCCTGAAGGTGCTGCTGGAGAACCTGCTCCGTACCGAGGACGGCGCGAACATCACCGCCGACCACATCCGGTCGCTCGGCAACTGGGACTCGCAGGCCCAGCCCAGCGAGGAGATCCAGTTCACGCCGGCTCGCGTGATCATGCAGGACTTCACCGGCGTCCCCTGCGTCGTGGACCTCGCCACGATGCGTGAGGCCGTGAAGGCCCTCGGCGGCGACCCGTCCAAGATCAACCCGCTGGCCCCGGCCGAGCTGGTCATCGACCACTCGGTCATCGCCGACAAGTTCGGCACCAATGACGCGTTCGCCCAGAACGTGGAGCTGGAGTACGGCCGCAACAAGGAGCGCTACCAGTTCCTGCGCTGGGGCCAGACCGCCTTCGACGAGTTCAAGGTCGTCCCCCCGGGCACCGGCATCGTCCACCAGGTCAACATCGAGCACCTGGCCCGCACGGTCATGGTCCGTAACGGCGTGGCCTACCCCGACACCCTCGTCGGCACCGACTCGCACACCACCATGGTCAACGGCCTGGGCGTGCTGGGCTGGGGCGTCGGCGGCATCGAGGCCGAGGCCGCGATGCTCGGCCAGCCGGTCTCCATGCTGATCCCGCGCGTCGTGGGCTTCAAGCTGACCGGCGAGCTGCCGACCGGCACCACCGCCACCGACCTCGTGCTCACGATCACCGAGATGCTGCGCAAGCACGGCGTCGTCGGCAAGTTCGTCGAGTTCTACGGTGAGGGCGTCGCCGCCACCTCCCTCGCGAACCGCGCCACCATCGGCAACATGTCGCCGGAGTTCGGCTCCACCGCCGCGATCTTCCCGATCGACGACGAGACGCTGAAGTACCTGCGCCTGACCGGCCGCGACAAGCAGCAGGTCGCGCTCGTCGAGGCGTACGCCAAGGAGCAGGGCCTGTGGCTGGACCCGGCCGCCGAGCCGGACTTCTCCGAGAAGCTGGAGCTCGACCTCTCCACGGTCGTCCCCTCCATCGCCGGCCCGAAGCGCCCGCAGGACCGCATCGTCCTCGCCAACGCCGCCGAGCAGTTCGCGCAGGACGTGCGCAACTACGTCGACGACGTGGACGAGGCGGGCAAGGAGTCCTTCCCGGCCTCCGACGCCCCGGCGAACCACCCGGACGGCGCCCCGTCGAAGCCGACCCTGGTCACCCTGGCCGACGGCTCGTCCTTCGAGATCGACCACGGCGCCGTCACCGTCGCCGCGATCACCTCCTGCACCAACACCTCGAACCCCTACGTCATGGTCGCCGCGGCGCTCGTGGCCAAGAAGGCGGTCGAGAAGGGCCTGACCCGCAAGCCGTGGGTCAAGACCACCCTGGCCCCGGGCTCGAAGGTCGTCACCGACTACTTCGACAAGGCCGGCCTGACCCCGTACCTCGACAAGATGGGCTTCAACCTCGTCGGGTACGGCTGCACCACCTGCATCGGCAACTCCGGTCCGCTGGACGAGGAGATCTCGAAGGCGATCAACGAGCACGACCTCGCGGTCACCTCGGTGCTCTCCGGCAACCGCAACTTCGAGGGCCGGATCAACCCCGACGTCAAGATGAACTACCTGGCCTCCCCGCCGCTGGTCGTCGCGTACGCCATCGCGGGCTCCATGAAGGTGGACGTCACCAAGGACGCCATCGGCATCGACACCGAGGGCAAGCCGGTCTTCCTCAAGGACATCTGGCCCTCCGAGGCCGAGGTCAACGACGTCGTGGCGAACGCCATCGGCGAGGACATGTTCAACAAGTCCTACCAGGACGTCTTCGCGGGCGACGCACAGTGGCAGGCGCTGTCGATCCCGACCGGCAACACGTTCGAGTGGGACCCGCAGTCCACCTACGTCCGCAAGCCCCCCTACTTCGAGGGCATGACGATGGAGACCACCCCGGTCTCCGACATCGCCGGCGCCCGCGTGCTGGCGAAGCTGGGCGACTCGGTCACCACCGACCACATCTCCCCGGCCGGTGCGATCAAGGCCGACACCCCGGCCGGCAAGTACCTCACGGAGCACGGAGTCGAGCGCCGCGACTTCAACTCGTACGGTTCCCGCCGCGGCAACCACGAGGTCATGATCCGCGGTACCTTCGCCAACATCCGCCTGCGCAACCAGATCGCGCCGGGCACCGAGGGCGGCTTCACCCGCGACTTCACGGTCGAGGGCGCGCCGGTCTCCTTCATCTACGACGCCTCGCAGAACTACCAGGCCGCCGGCATCCCGCTGGTCATCCTGGCGGGCAAGGAGTACGGCTCCGGCTCCTCCCGCGACTGGGCGGCCAAGGGCACCGCGCTGCTCGGCGTCAAGGCCGTCATCGCCGAGTCCTACGAGCGCATCCACCGCTCCAACCTGATCGGCATGGGCGTTCTGCCCCTGCAGTTCCCCGAGGGCGCCACGGCGGCCTCCCTGGGCCTCTCCGGCGAGGAGACCTTCTCCTTCACCGGTGTGGAGGAGCTGAACAACGGCACCACCCCGCGCACCGTCAAGGTCGCCACCGACACGGGCGTGGAGTTCGACGCGGTCGTCCGCATCGACACGCCGGGTGAGGCGGACTACTACCGCAACGGCGGCATCATGCAGTACGTGCTCCGCAACCTGATCCGCGGCTGAGCACCACCGCGGTCCGGCTCCGGACCGACGCCGAAGGGCCGTATCCCCGCCAAGGGGGTACGGCCCTTCCGCTTGTCCGGCGGCCGGCGCAGATGACGGCCAGGTCTCAACTCGGAAAAGCTGGCCGCCATCCGTGTGCATGATCTTGCTCACGTGAGCGGAAGTGGACTATACCTGTGCCCGTCCGGATCATCGCGAGCCGAGCGGTCCGGACCGGGGGGACGGGCGGGGACCTGCGGCGATGTCCGCTTGCACGGCAACCGTCGTGAATTCCCGGCCTCCTTCACACTTCTGACGAAGGCGAGGACATGAGCATGGGATCCACTGGTGAGGGCCTCGGGCGCCGTGATCTGATCAAGCGCTCCGCAGCACTCGGACTGATCACGGTGCCGACGATGAGCTTCCTGTCCGCCTGCGCCTCCGGCGGCGAGGAGAGCACGAAGGGCCCGGACAAGGGCGTCGTCTCCAAGGAGAACCCCTTCGGCGTCGCCAAGGGCAGCAAGCTGGACGTCGTGGTCTTCAAGGGCGGCTTCGGCGACGACTACGCCAAGGCCTGGGAGGCCGCCTTCGACAAGAAGTGGGGCACGACCAGCGCGCACCTGGGCACCCAGGAGATCACCGCCAAGCTCCAGCCGCGCTTCAACGGCGGCAACCCGCCGGACGTCGTCGACGACTCCGGCGCCCAGCAGATCAAGCTGGACGTACTCGCCAAGGGCAACCAGCTCGCCGACCTCACCGCCGTGCTCGACGCGCCCTCCCTCGACGACCCGACCAAGAAGGTGCGCGACACGCTGGTCGCCGGCGCCGTCGAACAGGGCATGCTGGGCGGCAAGTTCGTCGCCCTGAAGTACGTGTACGCGGTGTTCGGCTTCTGGTACTCCGGCAAGCTCTTCAAGGAGAAGGGCTGGACCCCGCCGAAAACCTGGGACGAGTTCCTGGCCGTCTGCACCAAGGCCAAGGAGGCGGGCATCGGCGGCCTCGCCCACCAGGGCAAGTACCCGTACTACATCAACGTGGTCATCATGGACCTGATCGCCAAGAAGGGCGGTCTGGACGCCATGAAGGCGATCGACCACCTCGAGCCGAACGCCTTCGAGGGCAATCCGGCCGCCCTCGCCGCGGTCGAGGCGGTCTACGAGGTGGTGGAGAAGGGCCTGCTGATGCCCGGCACCAACGGCCTCACCCACACGGAGTCCCAGACCGCCTGGAACCAGTACAAGGCCGCGTTCATCCCTTCCGGCTCCTGGCTGGAGAACGAGCAGCTGAAGCAGACCCCGGAGGACTTCGACATGAAGTTCCTGCCGATGCCCCTGCTCGCCGACAGCAAGCTGCCCTTCGAGGCCATCCGGGCCGGCGTCGACGAGCCCTTCATCGTCCCCGAGAAGGCCGCCAACAAGGCCGGAGGCATGGAGTTCCTCCGCTCCATGCTGTCCCGCGAATGGTCGACGATCTTCGCCCAGCAGGCGAACTCGCTCACCGTCGTCAAGGACGGCGTGGACCCCAGCGTCAAGCTGCGGCCGGGCACCCAGTCGGCGGTGGACGCGCTCAAGGCCGCGGGCACCAACACCTTCAGCTACCGCTACCCCGACTGGTACAGCGAAATGGACACCGAGATCCAGAACGCGTCCAATGAGCTGATGGCGCAGCGCATCCAGCCAAAGGAGTGGATCAAGCGGGCCCAGGCTGCGGTAGACAAGGCGGCCAAGGACCCGAACGCCAAGAACAACCGCCGCAGCTGACACCGCAGGGACGGACACCATGAGCCACGTAGCCCAGAGCAAGGGGCGGGCCGGTTTCATCACCGGCTTCCTCTTCGCGCCCCTCGCGCTGTATCTGACCTTCGTCATCTGGCCGTACGTGCAGACGTTCGGCTACTCCTTCACCAACTGGACGGGGCAGTCCCCGACGTTCGACTTCGTCGGCCTGGACAACTACGCGACGTTGCTGAACGACGAGGTCTTCCGCGGCGCGCTCTGGCACAACCTGCTGCTCCTGGTGTTCGTCCCGGTGATCACCATCCTGCTCGCCCTCTTCTTCGCCTTCATGGTGAACGCGGGAGGGCGCAGCGGGGCCGGCGGAGTGCAGGGCGTCGGCGGCTCGCGCTTCTACAAGGTCGTCTACTTCTTCCCGCAGGTCCTGTCCCTCGCCATCCTCGCCGTCCTCTTCGGCGCGATCTACCGCAGTGACGAGGGCGGCCTGCTCAACGGCTTCCTCATCAAGACCGGCCTGATCTCCCCGCAGCACCCGGTCGAATGGCTCAACGAGCCCAACTTCGTGCTCTGGTGCCTGCTGTTCGTGGTCGTCTGGCACGGCGTCGGCTTCTACCTCGTCCTGTTCTCGGCGGCCATGCAGTCCGTCCCCAAGGACATCTACGAGGCGGCCCTGCTCGACGGCGCCGGACGCGCCCAGACCTTCTTCAAGGTCACACTGCCGCTCCTGTGGGATTCTGTGCAGACCTCCGCGGTCTACCTGGGCATCGCCGCGATGGACATGTTCGTCCTCGTGTCGACCATGACCTCGGGCCAGTTCGGCGGCGGACCCGACCACCACAGCGAGGTCATGGCGACGGTGCTGATGCGCAACTTCCTGTACTTCGGCAAGAGCGGCTACGCCTGCGCCATGGGCGTGGTCATGCTCGTCCTGACCATGATCCTCTCTGTCATCACGCTGCGTGCCACCCGCCGCGAGCGCATCGAGTTCTGAGCGGAGTTCCACGATGACTGCACAGTCCACAGTGATCAAGGCTCCGGGCGAAGAGGCCGCGGAGCGGTCCGGGAAAGCCGGCCGGCCGGGGGAGGGGGACAAGCGCCGCTCCGAGGGCGTGGTCCTCAACGTCTTCTCGCACGGGTTCCTCGCCCTCTGGGCGATAATGATCGTGCTTCCGCTGATCTGGCTGGCGCTCGGCGCCTTCAAGACCGACGCGCAGATCGGCGGATCGGCCCTCAGCTGGCCCGCGAACTGGCACTTCGACGCCTTCGGCCGCGCCTGGGACAAGGGCATCGGCGGCTACTTCGCCAACACGTTCATCGTGCTGGTGTTCTCCGTTCCACTGACCATGCTGTTCGGCTCGATGGCCGCGTACGTACTGGCCCGCTACCCCTTCAAGGGCAACCGGGTCATCTACTACTTCTTCGTCAGCGGGGCGATGTTCCCGGTGTTCCTGGCGCTCGTACCGCTGTTCTTCATGGTCAAGCGCTTCGACATGCTGAACACCTACCAGGGTCTGATCCTGGTGTACGTCGCCTACTCGATGCCGTTCACCGTCTTCTTCATGCACTCCTTCTTCCGGACGCTGCCCACGGCGATCCACGAGGCGGCGGTCATCGACGGGGCCTCCGACACCCGGATCTTCTTCCAGGTGATGCTGCCGATGGCCAAGCCCGGCCTGATCAGCGTCGGGATCTTCAACGTCCTGGGCCAGTGGAACCAGTACATCCTGCCCGCCGTGCTGATGCAGCCCCAGACGAGCGGCGAGCCCGAGCGCTACATGCTCACGCAGGGGCTCGTCCAGCTCCAGTACCAGATGGGCTACGAGACCGACCTGCCGGTGCTGTTCGCCGGAGCCACCATCGCGATCATCCCGATGCTGGCGGTCTACCTCTCCTTCCAGCGCCAGATCCAGGCCGGCCTGACCTCCGCCACCCTCAAGTAGGGACGACCGCCCACCTGACCGCCGAGACCGTGGGGTCCCCCGGCCGAAGTTGGGGGAGGATCGGGCGTCCGCCTCCCCCTTCTCGGACCTCAGAGCCAGGTGTTGAACCTGCGGATGTACCAGGTCTTCACGAGCTGGGTGAGCGTGCAGTACGCGAGCAGTACGCCGATCAGCCACGGGAAGTAGCTCGCCGGCAGGGCCACGAAGCCCAGCGAGGCGGCCAGCGGGGAGAACGGCAGGTACAGGCCGGTCAGCACCGCGAGGATCGTCATCACCATCACCGGCCACGAGGCGCGGGACTGGATGAAGGGGATCTTCCGGGTACGGATCATGTGGACGATCAGGGTCTGCGAGAGCAGGCCCTCGATGAACCAGCCGGACTGGAAGAGCGACTGGCTCGCCTCGCTGTCGGCGGCGAAGACGTTCCACATGATCAGGAACATCGAGATGTCGAAGAGGGAGCTGACGGGGCCGATGGTGACCATGAAGCGGAAGATGCCCTTGGCGTCCCAGTTGCGGGGCTTGCGCAGGTACTCCTCGTCCATCCGGTCCCACGGGGTCGCCAGCTGGGAGATGTCGTAGACCAGGTTCTGCACCAGCAGCATGATCGCGAGCATCGGCTGGAAGGGGATGAAGGCGCTCGCCACCAGCACCGAGAAGACGTTGCCGAAGTTCGACGACGCCGTCATCTTGATGTACTTGACCGTGTTGCCGAAGGTGGTCCGGCCCTGGACCACGCCCTGCTCCAGGACGGTCAGGTCCTTCTCCAGCAGGATGATGTCCGCGGACTCCTTGGCGATGTCGACGGCGGTGTCCACGGAGATGCCGACGTCGGCGTCGCGCAGCGCGGCGGCGTCGTTGATGCCGTCGCCGAGGAACCCGACGGTGTGCCCGTCCGCCTGCAGGGCCCGCACGATCCGGGCCTTCTGGACCGGGTTGACCTTGGCGAAGACGGTCGTACGGGCGGCCAGCGCGCGCAGCGCCGGCTCGTCGAGGGCGTCGATCTCGGAGCCGAGCACCACGTGGCCCACGTCGATGCCGACATCGGCGCAGACCCGGGCGGCCACGAGGTCGTTGTCGCCGGTGACGACCTTGACCGCGATGCCCTTGTCGGCCAGGCCCCGCAGGGCCCGGGCGGCGTCGGCCTTCGGCGGGTCGAGGAAGGCGAGGAAGCCGATCAGCGTCAGCCCGTCCTCGTCGGCGACGGTGTAGGTGTCGCGCGGCGCGGCGATCGTGCGGGTGGCGACGGCCAGGACCCGCAGTCCGCCCCGGTTGTTCTCCTCGGCGATGAGGGTGACGTGCCGGCGCAGCTGCTCGGTCAGCTCGACCTTCTCGCCGCGGTCCGTCATGTGCGTGCAGAGGTCCAGGACCTCCTCGACCGCACCCTTGGTGATCATGACGTGCTCGGAGCGGCCGACGTCGCCCACGATGCTGTTCCGGTCCAGGACCACGGACATCCGGCGCCGGGCGAAGTCGAAGGGGATCTCGTCGACCATCGAGAACCGTGCGTCGACGACAACCTCCTCGGCCTCGCCCACGCGGTCGATGACCGCCTGGTCCATCAGGTTCTTCAGACCGGTCTGGAAGTGCGAGTTGAGGTAGCCGTACTCCAGCACCTCGTTGTCCTCGTTGCCGTGCACGTCGAGGTAGCGGTCCAGGACGATCCGGTCCTCGGTGAGGGTGCCGGTCTTGTCCGTGCAGAGCACGTCCATGGCGCCCAGGTTCTGGATGGCGTTGAGCCGCTTGACGACCACCTTGCGCTGGGACATGGCGACCGCGCCGCGCGCCAGGTTGGCGGAGACCACCATCGGCAGCATCTCGGGGGTCAGGCCGACCGCGACGGCGATACCGAAGAGGAAAGCCTCGTTCCAGTCGCCCTTGGTGAGCCCGTTGACCATGAAGACCACCGGGACCATGACCAGCATGAAGCGGATCAGCAGGAAGCTGACCTTGCGCACGCCGTTGTCGAAGTTGGTCTGCGGGCGCTCGCCGACCAGCGAGCCGGCCATCGAGCCGAAATAGGTGTCGGTGCCGGTGGCGACGACGACTCCGGTGGCGGTGCCGGAGGTGACCGAGGTCCCCATCAGGCACAGGTTGTCGGCCTCGACCGGGTCGGTGGTCTCTTGCTGGCCGAGGTCCTGCGTGCGCGTGTCGGCCTTGGCGACCGGCAGTGACTCGCCGGAGAGCGCGGCCTGGCTGACCATCAGGTCTTTGGAGGTGATCAGCCGCAGGTCGGCCGGGATCAGGTCGCCGGCGGCCAGCTTGACCACGTCACCCGGGACCACCTGGTCCATGGGCACCTCGAAGGTGGTGGGCCCCGAGCCGCTGCCGGCCCGGCGCTGCACCGCGCAGGTGGTGGTGACGAGCTTCTTCAGGGCGTCGGCGGCGCGGCCCGAGCGGTACTCCTGCCAAAAGCGCAGCAGACCGCTGATCCCCACCATCACGGAGAGGATGACGACGCCCGGGTCCTCGGGGTCCTGCCAGTACATGACGGCGGCCAGGAAGACGAGGACGGCGATGAAGGGGTTCCAGTACGCCTTCGCCAGCTGGACGAACCAGAGCGGCGCACGCTCCTGGGCGACGACGTTGGGGCCGTGCCGCTCCAGGCGCAGTGCCGCCTCGGCGTGGGTGAGGCCGTGGCGCGAGGCGTCCACGGACTGCAGGGCGTGGACGCCCGGGCGGGTGCTGAGCCCGGTCAGGCGCTCGCCGGCGAGGCGGGTGCGGGACTCCAGCTCGGCGGTCTTGCGCTCGCGGCGGGGCCGGCCCGGCGGAGCGAGCTTCGTAGGGGTGCGAGGGGTGAGCATGGTCATGACGACTACCTCCCTCCACGGCGTCCGGGCAGCGCGGAGCCGCACGGTCACGTGGAGTGATCACGGATGGGCGCAGGGTGCCGCGGACGGGCCACGGGATGCGCCGAAGGCATGGATGACGTATGCCTGACAGAAGAATCAGGACATGCGCAAGGAAAGGGAAAAACGCGAAACGCACGGAGGTGCGGTGGACCACCGCGGCCGTGCGCGCTCAGGGAAAAGCCGACCGATCAGCGGATCGGTGATCAGTGGGTCGAAAAGACCGACGGATCAGCCGGCGAGAGCGAGAGCGCGGGAAGGACTTCGATCGGGACTCATCCCGAACACCTCCTCGCGTAGCGCTGTCATTACGGGGCGCGGTCCGGCCGGAAAGGCCGCAGAGGACCGGCGCCTCAGCGACCGTAGCACGATCTCCGCGACCGTTCTCTCCCTCTTATGGCGGATGTGGTGGTTTGGTCCCGTGTCAGCCTCTTGACGTCTGGAGGCGCAAAGGCTCGACTTAAGGTTCACAAGTTGGAGAGACGCCGGGGTCTCGGAGCGCGCAGCGCCGTTCCCCCGGCCGGGGGGCGACGGCTGGCCGTCGCTTATGGGCAGGAGTGGATGAGTCGTGCAGACTCCCGGATCGCAGTCCTCGCTGCATCGCGCGAATCTCGAACGGGTCGTGCGGGCCGTGCGGCTCGCGGGTTCGCTGACCCAGGCGGAGATCGCCCGTGCCACCGGACTGTCGGCGGCCACGGTCTCCAACATCGTCCGTGAGCTCAAGGAGGGCGGGACCGTCGAGGTCACCGACACCTCCGCGGGCGGGCGGCGGGCCCGCAGCGTGTCGCTCAGTGGCGACGCGGGCATCGTGATCGGCGTGGACTTCGGCCACACCCACCTGCGGGTGGCCGTCGGCAACCTCGCCCACCAGGTGCTCGCCGAGGAGGCCGAGCCGCTGGACGTGGACGCCTCCTGGGTGGAGGGCTTCGACCGGGCGGAAGCGCTGGTCGGACGCTTGCTCACGGGCATCGGGGTGAGCCTGCACAAGGCCATCGGCGTCGGCCTCGGCGTCCCCGGCCCGATCGACGTGGAGTCCGGGACCCTCGGCTCGACCGCGATCCTGCCCGGCTGGGCCGGGATCAACCCGCGCGAGGAGCTCTCGCGGCGCCTCGGCGTGCCCGTGTACGTGGACAACGACGCGAACCTCGGGGCGCTCGGTGAACTCGTTTGGGGGAGCGGGCGCGGAGTGAAGGACCTCGCCTACATCAAGGTGGCCAGCGGTGTCGGCGCGGGGCTGGTGATCAACGGTCAGATCTACCGCGGCCCGGGCGGCACGGCCGGCGAGATCGGGCACATCACCCTCGACGAATCCGGCCCCGTCTGCCGCTGCGGGAACCGCGGCTGCCTGGAGACCTTCGCGGCGGCCCGGTACGTGCTCCCCCTCCTCCAGGGCAGCCACGGACCGGAGTTGACGATGGAACGGGTGGTCGAGCTGGCCCGGGACGGGGACCCGGGCTGCCGCCGGGTGATCACCGACGTGGGCCGCCACGTCGGCAGCGGCGTGGCCAGTCTCTGCAACCTCCTGAACCCGAGCCGGGTGGTCCTCGGCGGCTCGCTCGCGGAGGCCGGTGAACTCGTCCTGGCTCCCATCCGTGAATCCGTGGGGAGGTACGCGATCCCGAGCGCCGCCCGCCAGCTTTCGGTGCTGACGGGCTCCTTGGGCGGGCGGGCCGAGGTGCTGGGCGCACTCGCCCTGGTGCTCAGCGAGATGGGCGATTCGACGCTTTTGTCAGACCATGGAAGTGGAGTGCGAACTCCAGCCGCCATGTCTTCAGTTAGATAACGGATGGCACCGTTGTCATCTCGTTAAGGATTCACTCCTTGACGGCAAACTTGCGGCCGGGGTTGACTCACACCCACCTCGGCCGCAGCGTTGCGGCCTCGTCAGGGAGGTTCAAGTAATGAACACGCGTATGCGCAGAGCCGCCGTAGCCGTAGCCGCTGGTGCCATGGCCGTCTCGCTTGCCGCCTGTGGCAGTGCCAAGGAGGCCGGAGACAAGCCCAAGGAGACCGGAGCCGCCGCGGGCGACGCCATCAAGGTCGGTCTCCTGCTCCCGGAGAACCAGACCGCGCGCTACGAGAAGTTCGACAAGCCGCTCATCGAGAAGACGGTCAAGGAACTGACCGGCGGCAAGGGCGAGGTCGTCTACGCCAACGCCAAGCAGGACGCGACCACCCAGAACTCCCAGGTCGACACGATGATCACCAACAAGGTGAACGTCCTCATCGTCGACGCGGTGGACTCCAAGGCCATCGCCGGCTCGGTCAAGAAGGCGAAGGAGGCCGGCATCCCGGTCGTCGCCTACGACCGCCTCGCCGAGGGCCCGATCGACGCCTACACCTCCTTCGACAACGAAGAGGTCGGCAAGGTCCAGGGCAAGGCGCTGCTCGAGGCGCTGGGCGACAAGGCCAAGGACGGCCAGGTCGTCATGATGAACGGCTCGGTCACCGACCCCAACGCCAAGCTCTTCAAGTCCGGCGCGCACTCCGTCCTCGACGGCAAGGTGAACATCGGCAAGGAGTACGACACCGTCGAGTGGAAGCCGGAGAACGCCAACACCAACATGGCGGCCGCCCTCTCGGCGCTCGGCAAGGACAAGGTCATCGGCGTCTACTCCGCCAACGACGGCATGGCCGGCGGCATCATCACCGCCCTCAAGGCCGCCGGCGTGTCCCCCCTGCCCCCGGTCACCGGCCAGGACGCCGAACTCGCCGGTGTGCAGCGCATCGTCGCGGGCGAGCAGTTCATGAGCGTCTACAAGCCGTACGCCCCCGAGGCCGAGGCCGCGGCGAAGATGGCCGTCGCCCTCGCCAAGGGCGAGAAGGTCACCGGCGTCACCACCTCCACGGTCGACAGCCCCACCACCAAGGGCGTCCCGTCCGTGCTGATCCCGGTCGTCTCGCTCACCAAGAACAACATCAAGGACACCGTCATCAAGGACGGCGTCTACACGGCCGACGAGATCTGCACCGACAAGTACGCGGCCGCCTGCGCCACCCTCGGCCTCAAGTAAGGCCCCCGTCGCCCACGAGGCGACCCCCCGTGCCTGCCCGGCGCCCCGCCCCTTCTTCCCCGCCACCCGCGGGGCGCCGGGCAGAAACGTTCTCCCCAAGCCTTAAATCCCCCATTCGCCCCGCTCCTGCTCTTTTGCACGACATCCCCGCCGGTCAGGCGGCGAAGGAGATGGTTCATGTGTCCGCTGCGCCCGTGCTGGCGTTGCGAGGGGTCTCGAAGCGGTTCGGCGCCGTTCAGGCCCTGACCGACGTAGAACTCGAGATCCACTCCGGTGAAGTGGTCGCCCTCGTCGGCGACAACGGCGCCGGCAAGTCCACGCTGGTCAAGACGATCGCCGGCGTGCACCCCATCGATGACGGCGTCATCGAGTGGGAGGGCCGCCCGGTCTCCATCGGCAAGCCCCACGACGCCCAGAACCTGGGCATCGCGACGGTCTACCAGGACCTCGCCCTGTGCGACAACATCGATGTCGTCGGCAACCTCTTCCTCGGCCGCGAGCTCAAGCGCCGCGGTGTCCTGGACGAGGTGGAGATGGAGCGCCGCGCCCGCGAGCTCCTGACCACGCTGTCCATCCGGATCCCCAGCGTCCGGATCCCCATCGCCTCGCTCTCCGGCGGACAGCGCCAGACCGTGGCCATCGCCCGTTCGATGCTCGGCGAGCCCAAGCTCGTGATCCTCGACGAGCCCACCGCCGCCCTCGGCGTCGAGCAGACCGCACAGGTCCTCGACCTGGTCGAGCGGCTGCGCGAGCGCGGCCACGCCGTGATCCTCATCAGCCACAACATGGCCGATGTGAAGGCCGTCGCCGACAAGGTGGCGGTTCTGCGGCTGGGCCGCAACAACGGCGTCTTCACCGTCGCCGACACCTCGCAGGAAGAGATCATCTCCGCCATCACGGGAGCCACGGACAACGCCGTGACCCGCCGGGCGGCCCGCACCGGGGAGGCTCGCAAGTGAGCACCGACAACCCAGCCGCCGACCCGCTCGACAAGGCGGCGGCGAACGCCGCGGAGCACGAGGTCGTCAACCCGGCCGCGGCGGCGGACGCCATCCCGGCCGTGGACCCCCGCCTGCTCGTCCGCGAGCAGGGCCTGTCCGGATACCTCAGCGAATTCGGGCGCAAGATGAAGGCCGGCGACCTGGGATCCATCCCGGTCGTCCTCGGTCTGATCATCATCTGGTCCATCTTCCAGGGCCTGAACTCGAACTTCCTCTCCCCGGAGAACCTCTCCAACATCGCCATCACGATGGTCGCCACCGGCATGATGGCCGTCGGCATCATCTTCGTGCTGCTGCTCGGCGAGATCGACCTCTCGGTCGGCTCGGTCAGCGGTGTCTCGGGCGCGATCGTCGCCGTCCTCGCCGTCACCAACGGCGTGAACGAATGGCTGGCCATCCTCGCGGCCATCGCGGGCGGCGCCCTGATCGGCTCCGTCCACGGCTTCTTCTTCGCCAAGATCGGCGCCCCGGCCTTCGCGGTAACCCTGTCGGGCCTGCTCTTCTGGTCCGGCGCCATGCTGCAGATCCTCGGCAGCAACGGCACGATCAACCTCGACTCCGAGGGCGTGGTCGGGCAGCTGACCACGTACTTCTTCTCGGACGTGGCCGTCGGCTACGGCCTGGCGGCGGTCGCGGTGGTCGGGTACTTCCTCGCCACCTTCTTCGACAACCGCCGCCGCGAGGCCGCCGGGGTGCCCTCCCGGCCGCTCGGCGAGATCCTGCTGCGCACCGGTCTGCTCGCGGTGTTCACCTTCGGTCCCGCGATCGTGTTCAACCAGTACAAGGGACTGCCGCTCGCGGTGGTGCTGTTCGTGCTGGCCCTGGTCGCCACGGACTTCGTACTGCGCCGCACGACCTTCGGCCGCAACGTCTTCGCCCTCGGCGGCAGCGTCGAGGCCTCCCGCCGCGCGGGCATCAACGTCACCGGGATCCGCATCGCGGTCTTCGCCATCGCCGGCACCTTCGCCGCCATCGGCGGGCTCTTCTGGGCCTCCAAGATCGCGGCGGCCAACCAGAGCGCCGGCGCCGGCGACCTGCTGATGAACGTGATCGCGGCGGCCGTCATCGGCGGCACCAGCCTCTTCGGCGGCCGGGGCCGGACCTGGAACGCCCTCCTCGGCGTCATGGTCATCACCTCGATCCAGTACGGTCTGGCCCTGGAGGGAATCGCGACTCCGATCCAGTACATGATCACGGGCGCCGTACTGCTGGCCACCGTGGTCATCGACTCGGTCACGCGCAAGACCCAGAAGACGGCCGGACGGGCCTGACGCCTGCCCGGTCGCCCGGGTCGCCGGTAAGACCCGTCACAGTGCCCGGTGCCACTTCGTGTGGCACCGGGCATCCGTGCGTGCGCGGTCGGGTACGCCTGTGCGGGTATACGCCCGTTTGTGTTGTGTGACCCCGGGGTGGTGCGTACATGTATGACAAAGGTGTGACCCTGCCGGGACGGCCCGATGACCGCGCCCGCCGACGGAACATTAGACTCGACAGACCAGCAAGCAACTGCAAGGAGGCACGGGTGCTGCTGACCCGCATCAAGGGACCGCGCGATCTGGACCGGCTCAGCCAGGAGGAGCTCGACCAGCTCGCCGCCGAGATCAGGTCCTTCCTCGTCGACGCCGTCTCCAAGACCGGCGGGCACCTCGGCCCCAACCTCGGGGTGGTCGAACTGACGATCGCCCTGCACCGGGTCTTCGACTCGCCCAAGGACAAGGTCCTCTTCGACACCGGCCACCAGGCCTACGTCCACAAGCTGCTCACCGGCCGCCAGGACTTCGCGGGCCTGCGCACCAAGGGCGGCCTGTCCGGCTACCCCTCGCGCGCCGAGTCCGAGCACGACGTGATCGAGAACTCGCACGCCTCCACCGTGCTGGGCTGGGCCGACGGCATCGCCAAGGCCAACGAGGTGCTGGGCCGCGAGGACCACCACGTCGCCGCCGTCATCGGCGACGGCGCGCTGACCGGAGGCATGGCCTGGGAGGCGCTGAACAACATCGCCGCCGCCAAGGACCGTCCCCTGGTCATCGTCGTCAACGACAACGAGCGCTCCTACGGCCCCACCATCGGCGGCCTCGCCAACCACCTGGCGACCCTACGCACCACGGACGGCTACGAGCGCTTCCTGGCCCGCGGCAAGGACCTCCTGGAGCGTACGCCGGTCGTCGGCAAGCCGCTCTACGAGACCCTGCACGGGGCCAAGAAGGGCCTCAAGGACTTCATCGCCCCGCAGGGCATGTTCGAGGACCTGGGCCTGAAGTACATCGGCCCCATCGACGGCCACGACATCGAGGCCCTGGAGTCGGCCCTGCAGCGCGCCAAGCGCTTCAGCGGCCCGGTCATCGTGCACTGCCTCACCCAGAAGGGGCGCGGCTACGAGCCCGCCGTCCAGGACGAGGCGGACCGCTTCCACGCGGTCGGCGTGATCCACCCGGACACCGGCCTGCCGGTCAGCACCGACGCCGCCAGCTGGACCTCCGTCTTCGCCGACGAGATGGTCAAGCTCG
Source organism: Streptomyces sp. cmx-11-4 (assembly GCA_049998195.1). Lineage (GTDB taxonomy): Bacteria > Actinomycetota > Actinomycetes > Streptomycetales > Streptomycetaceae > Streptomyces. Next base: position 93,429 of record JAEBET010000007.1, on the reverse strand, counting down.
GCAAGGAGCGCAAAGACATCGTCGCGATCACCGCGGCCATGCTCCAGCCGGTCGGCCTCAAGAAGTTCGCGGACGCCTACCCCGACCGGATCTTCGACGTCGGCATCGCCGAGCAGCACGGCGCCACCTCGGCGGCGGGCCTGGCCACCGGCGGCGCCCACCCGGTCTTCGCGGTGTACGCGACCTTCCTCAACCGTGCCTTCGACCAGGTCCTGATGGACGTCGCCCTGCACAAGTGCGGGGTCACCTTCGTCCTGGACCGTGCCGGTGTCACCGGCACCGACGGCGCCTCCCACAACGGCATGTGGGACATGTCCATCCTGCAGGTCGTCCCGGGCCTGCGCCTGGCCGCCCCGCGCGACGCGGAGCAGCTGCGCGCCCAGCTGAACGAGGCCGTCACGGTCAAGGACGCGCCGACCGTGGTGCGCTTCTCCAAGGGCGTCGTCGGCCCGGCCGTCCCGGCCGTCGGCCGCATCGGCGGCATGGACGTGCTGCGCGCCCCGGCCCCCGAAGTCACCCGTCCGGACGTACTGCTGGTCTCGGTCGGCGCTCTCGCCCCGATGTGCCTGGAGATCGCCGATCTCCTCGACAAGCAGGGCATCTCCACCACCGTCGTCGACCCCCGCTGGGTCAAGCCGGTGGACGAGGCGCTGGCCCCGCTCGCCGACCGCCACCGCGTGGTCGTCACCGTCGAGGACAACAGCCGCGCCGGCGGCGTCGGCTCGGCCGTCGCGCAGGCCCTGCGGGACGCGGGCGTCGACGTGCCGCTGCGCGACTTCGGCATCCCGCCGCGCTTCCTCGACCACGCCTCCCGCAAGGAGGTCATGGCCGAAATCGGGCTGACCGCTCCGGACATCGCCCGGCAGGTCACCGGCCTGGTGGCCAAGCTCGACGGGCGCTACGACAGCGAGCCGGCCGCCACCGTCGACTAGTCCGGAAAGCGCCGCGCTCGCGCTGCGTAGATCGCTGCGCGGTTGCACGTCACGGGCCGGGAGATCACCCTGGAGTGGGTGGGCCTCCCGGCCCGTTCGCGTACGTCGTCACCTGTTCGGAGGTGCGTCGGTGAGTTCGGATCTCAACAGCCCATTCCGTACCAAGACGGTGGAGCAGTCCATCCGCGACACGGAGGAGCCGGAACACGCGCTCAAGAAGTCGCTCTCGGCCTGGGACCTGACCGTCTTCGGCGTCGGCGTCATCATCGGCACCGGCATCTTCGTCCTCACGGGCATCGCGGCGCGGAACAACGCCGGCCCCGCCACCGCACTGGCCTTCGTGGCAGCGGGCATCGTCTGCGCCCTCGCGGCGCTCTGCTACGCCGAGTTCGCGTCCACCGTGCCGGTGGCCGGCTCGGCGTACACGTTCTCGTTCGCATCACTCGGCGAGGTTCCCGCCTGGATCATCGGCTGGGACCTGGTGCTGGAGTTCGCCCTGGGTACCGCGGTGGTCGCGGTCGGCTGGTCCGGGTACGTGCGCTCCCTGATGCAGACCAACCTCGGCTGGGAGATGCCCGTCGCGCTGCGCGGGCCCGATGCGGGCGGAACCTTCGACCTGCTGGCCTTCCTGCTGATCCTGGCGCTGACCGCGATCCTGGTCGTGGGGACGAAGCTATCGGCCAGGATCACGGCGATCGTCGTCGCCATCAAGGTCACCGTCGTGCTGCTGGTCATCGTCGCGGGGCTGTTCTTCATCAAGGGCGAGAACTACAAGCCGTTCATCCCGCCGGCCCAGCCGCAGCCTGCGGGCAGCGGCTTCGACGCGCCGCTGCTCCAGGAGCTGTTCGGCTACGCGCCCACCAACTTCGGCATCATGGGCATCTTCACCGCGGCTTCGCTGGTCTTCTTCGCCTTCATCGGCTTCGACGTCGTGGCCACCGCCGCGGAGGAGACGAAGAACCCCCAGCGAGACATGCCGCGCGGCATCCTCGGCTCGCTGGTGATCTGCACCGTGCTCTACGTCGCCGTGACGCTGGTGGTCACCGGCATGCAGCGCTACACGGAGATGTCGCCGACCGCCCCGCTCGCCGAGGCCTTCAAATCGGTGGACCAGCCCTTCTTCGCCGGCGCCATCAGTCTCGGGGCCTCCGTCGGCCTGATCACGGTGTGCATGATCCTGCTGCTGGGCCAGACCCGGGTGTTCTTCGCGATGAGCCGGGACGGGCTGCTCCCGCGCTTCTTCTCCGTCACCCACCCGAAGTACCGCACGCCCTACCGGGCGACCGTCGTCCTCGGCGTCTTCATCGCCGTCCTGGGCGGCTTCACGAGCCTGGAGGACCTCGCGGAACTGGTCAACATCGGGACGCTGTTCGCCTTCGTGGTCGTGGCCCTCGGCGTGATCATCCTGCGCCGCGCCCGCCCCGACCTGCACCGGGCGTTCCGTACCCCGTGGGTGCCGGTGGTCCCCATCGCGTCGATCGCGGCCTCGGTCTGGCTGATGCTGAACCTGCCGACCGGGACCTGGGTCCGGTTCGGCATCTGGATGGCCTTCGGCTTCGTCGTCTACGCGTTCTACGGCGTCTGGCACAGCCGGGTGGGCCGGGACACCGGAGCGAACCCCGGCACCTCGGGCACGCCGGGCACGCCGGGCACCTCGGGCACGCCGGGCACGCCCGGCACCTCGGGCACGCCGGGCACGCCGGGCACCTCGGGCACGCCGGGCACCCCCGGCACTCCGGTTGCTCTGGACAAGCCGCCGGGGTCCCCGGCGCCGGGCGGCTGACACCCCGCGCGGCGACCTCCGGCAGATTCAGCCGGCCTGGGCGGGAGACTTCTTCGCCGAGGCCGGTATCTGCTGGTCCTTGCGCAGGGCCTCCCACAGCTGGGTCGCCTGCGGCTCGGCCACGACCACGCGGTTGGGGTCGACCTTGTCGTAGGCGACCGGCAGCATGATCGTCTCCATCGTCTCCGGGTCCACGCCCTTCATGCTCCGCGCGAAGTCGGAGAGCGCCGTGAGCGAGGCGAGGTCGGAGTCGGTGGTCAGCGACTGGGTCGCGGCGTCGGCCAGCTTGTACAGGCGGGCCGGGTTCCCGAAGGCGTCCTGCTTCTTTATCTCGGACAGCATGGCCATCATGAACTGCTGCTGGAGCCCGATGCGTCCGAGGTCGCTGCCGTCCCCGTAGCCGTAGCGGGTACGGACGAACTTGAGCGAGTCGGTGCCGTTCAGCCGGTGCGTGCCCACGTCCAGCTTCAGGCCGCCCTTGGCTCCGCTCATCGGCTTGTCGAGGGTGACGGTGACCCCGCCCAGCGCGTCGACCAGCCCCTTGAAGCCGGCGAAGTCCACCTCGACGAAGTGGTCCACGCGAACCCCGGAGAGCTGCTCCACGGTGTTGACCACACAGGCCGGACCGGCCAGCGAGTAGACGGAGTTGAACATGACCCGCTTCGCCGACGGCACGGTCTTGCCGTCCTTGGCCTTGCACTCGGGCCGGGTGACCAGGGTGTCGCGGGGGATGCTCACCGCGGTCGCCTTGGCCCGGCCCTCGGGTATGTGCACCAGCATCGCGGTGTCCGAGCGGGCCCCGCCGACGTCGCCGTGGTCGAGATCGCCATTGGCTCCGGCCCGCGAGTCGGAGCCGAGCACCAGGATGTTCTGCGCGTTCGCGGCCACCTTCGGCGGCCGGTTGTCGCCGATCGCCTGATCCAGGTCGACGCTGGAGATGTTGCCGTCGAGGTGGCTGTAGGCCCACCAGCCGGCCCCGGCCGAGCCCAGGATCAGCACCGCGACCAGCAGCAGGGTGATCCGCAGAATGCGGCGTCGGCGGCGCCTGGGCCGCGCGTGCGTGTCCGTCATGGGGGTGAATCTTAGACAGATATTCGAACGGCCGAAGCCCGCCCCCGGCAGGGGGCGGGCCACGCCGTGGAATACCGGTCCGCGACCCGGACTAGGCCGGGACGCTCGCCAGGCCGGGGGCGAGGAACTTCTTGCCGTTCACGCGCTCCGAGACGCCTTCACGGTCCAGGTACGGCGTGATGCCGCCCAGGTGGAAGGGCCAGCCGGCGCCCGTGATGAGGCAGAGGTCGATGTCCTGGGCCTCGGCCACGACACCCTCCTCCAGCATCAGGCCGATCTCCTGCGCCACCGCGTCCAGGACGCGGTCGCGGACCTGCTCCTCCGTCAGGACCACGTCGCCCTGGACGAGAAGGGCGGCGACCTCGGGGTCCAGCTCCGGCTTGCCGGAATCGTAGACGTAGAAGCCGCGCTTGCCGGCCTTGACGACCGCCGCCAGGTTCGGGGAGACGGTGAAGCGCTCCGGGAAGGCGCGGTTAAGGGTCTCGGAGACGTGCAGACCGATCGCAGGTCCCACGAGCTCCAGGAGCACCAGCGGGGACATCGGCAGGCCGAGCGGCTCGATGGCCTTCTCGGCGGTGACCACCGGGGTGCCCTCGTCGATGACGTTCTGGATCTCGCCCATGAAGCGGGTCAGGATGCGGTTCACGACGAACGCCGGGGCGTCCTTGGTGAGGACCGCGGTCTTCTTCAGCTTCTTGGCGACACCGAAGGCCGTGGCCAGCGAGGCCTCGTCCGTCTGCTCGCCGCGGACGATCTCCAGCAGCGGGAGGATCGCGACCGGGTTGAAGAAGTGGAAGCCGACCACGCGCTCCGGGTGCTGGAGCTTGGAGGCCATCTCCGACACCGACAGCGAGGAGGTGTTGGTGGCGAGGATCGCGTGCGCCGGGGCGACCGCCTCGACCTCCGCGAACACCTTCTGCTTGACGGACATCTCCTCGAACACGGCCTCGATGATGAAGTCCGCGTCCGCGAAGCCCTCGGCCTTGTCCAGGACACCGGTCACCAGGGCGGTCAGGCGGTTGGCCTTGTCCTGGTTGATGCGGCCCTTGCCGAGCAGCTTCTGGATTTCGGCGCGGACGTAGCCCACACCCTTGTCCACGCGCTCCTGGTCGATGTCGGTGAGGACCACCGGCACCTCCAGGCGGCGCAGGAAGAGCAGCGCCAGCTGCGAGGCCATCAGGCCCGCGCCGACGACGCCGACCTTGGTGACCGGACGGGCCAGGGACTTGTCCGGAGCACCGGCCGGGCGCTTGCCGCGCTTCTGGACCAGGTTGAAGGCGTAGATGCCCGAGCGCAGCTCGCCGCCCATGATGAGGTCGGCCAGGGCCGTGTCCTCGGCGTCGAAGCCGGCCTGGAGGTCGCCGTCCTTGGCCGCGGCGATGATGTCCAGCGCGCGGTAGGCGGCGGGAGCGGCGCCGTGCACCTTGGAGTCCGCGATGAAGCGGCCCTTGGCGACGGCCGCGTCCCAGGCCTCGCCGCGGTCGATCTCGGCGCGGACGACCTGCGTGTCGCCCTTGAGGACGTTCGCGGTCCAGATGAGGGACTGCTCCAGGAAGTCGGCGCCCTCGAAGATCGCGTCGGCGATGCCGAGCTCGAAGACCTGCTTGCCCTTCAGCTGGCGGTTCTGGTTCAGCGAGTTCTCGATGATGACCGAGACCGCACGCTCCGCACCGATCAGGTTCGGGAGGAGGGCGCAGCCGCCCCAGCCCGGGACCAGGCCGAGGAAGACCTCGGGCAGCGAGAAGGCCGGGATGGCCTTGGAGACGGTGCGGTAGGTGCAGTGCAGACCGACCTCGACACCGCCGCCCATCGCCGCGCCGTTGTAGTAGGCGAAGGTCGGGACCGCCAGCGCCGACAGGCGCTTGAAGACGTCGTGGCCGCCCTTGCCGATGGCGAGCGCCTCGTCGTGCTTCTTCAGCAGCTCGACGCCCTTGAGGTCGGCGCCGACCGCGAAGATGAACGGCTTGCCGGTGATGCCCGCGCCGACGATGGAGCCGGCGGTGGCCTCCTGCTCGACCTGGTCGATCGCCGCGTTCAGGTTGGCGAGGGACTGCGGGCCGAAGGTGGTCGGCTTGGTGTGGTCGAAGCCGTTGTCCAGCGTGATGAGCGCGAAGCGCCCGGCGCCGAAGGGCAGGTCCAGGTGGCGGACGTGCGCGGACGTGACGACCTCGTCCGGGAACAGCTCGGCCGCGCCCTTCAGGAGCTCAGCGGTGGTGCTCACTTGGAGTCTCCCTCGGCGTTGAAGTTCGGGTTCTCCCAGATGACCGTGGCGCCCATGCCGAAGCCGACGCACATGGTGGTCAGGCCGTAGCGGACGTGCGGCTGCTCTTCGAACTGGCGGGCCAGCTGCGTCATCAGGCGCACGCCGGACGAGGCCAGCGGGTGGCCGAACGCGATGGCGCCGCCGTACTGGTTCACGCGGGCGTCGTCATCGGCGATGCCGTAGTGCTCCAGGAAGGCCAGCACCTGTACGGCGAAGGCCTCGTTGACCTCGAAGAGGCCGATGTCGTCGATCGTCAGGCCGGCCTGGGCCAGGGCCTTCTCGGTCGCCGGGATCGGGCCGTAGCCCATGACCTCGGGCTCGACACCCGCGAAGGAGTACGAGACCAGGCGCATCTTGACCGGGAGGTTGTTCTCGCGGGCGAAGTCCTCGGACGCGATGATCGCGGCGGTGGCACCGTCGTTGAGACCGGCGGCGTTGCCCGCGGTGACCCGGCCGTGCGTACGGAACGGGGTCTTCAGGTTCGCCAGGTTCTCCAGGGTGGTACCCGGGCGCATCGGCTCGTCGGTGGTGACCAGGCCCCAGCCCGTCTCACCCGCGGCCTCGTTGGTGTTGCGCACCGAGATCGGCACCAGGTCCTGCTGGATCTTGCCGTCGGCGTACGCCTTGGCGGCCTTCTCCTGCGAGCGCACGGCGTACTCGTCGGCGCGGAGCTTGGTGATCGTCGGGTACCGGTCGTGCAGGTTCTCGGCGGTCATGCCCATGAACAGGGCGGACTCGTCGACCAGCTTCTCGGAGACGAAGCGCGGGTTCGGGTCGACGCCCTCGCCCATGGGGTGGCGGCCCATGTGCTCGACGCCGCCGGCGAGGGCGACGTCGTAGGCACCGAAGGCCACACCGCCGGCGACGGCGGTCACGGCGGTCAGCGCGCCGGCGCACATGCGGTCGATCGAGTAGCCCGGGACGGACTGGGGGAGGCCCGCGAGGATGCCTGCGGTACGGCCCAGCGTGAGGCCCTGGTCGCCGATCTGCGTGGTCGCGGCGATGGCGACCTCGTCGATCTTCTTGGGGTCCAGGTCCGGGTTGCGGCGCAGCAGCTCCCGGATCGCCTTCACGACGAGGTCGTCGGCGCGGGTCCCGTTGTAGATGCCCTTCGGGCCCGCCTTGCCGAACGGGGTGCGGACGCCGTCGACGAAGACGACGTCCCTGACGGTACGAGGCACGTTTGGCTCTCCTCCAGGTGCGGGTGTGCACTGCTGCGCGGGGGCGGCTCGGCACGCATTGCTGAGCGCCCGCTCACCCGGCCCATGCTACTTGCGGGTAACCCATGTGCACACCCCCTCCCCGAGGAGCGGCGAAGGTCACACTGTCGCGGGCACCGCCGCGGGCGCCGTCACCGGCCCGTCCGCCATCGCCGAGGCCGGCGCGGCCGAGGAGCGGAACACCTCCGCGACGAAGGCGCGCCGGCTCACCCCCACGGTGCGCAGGGCCGGGCCGTGGTCCACGGCGACCAGCAGGCCCGCGCAGGACAGCAGCCCGCGCCACCCGGCGGTCACGGCCCGCCGAGCCGGACGGGGGAGCCGGGCCAGCCCCTCGTTCAGGCGCAGGCAGTGGAAGGGCACGTGCCGCCGCTCGTCCGCCAGGATCCGGCCCGCGACCTCCGAGGCCAGCGGATCCCCGGCGCCGTCGCGCAGTGCCCTGTAGTACGCCAGGGCCACCACCTCGGCGATCATCAGCACCAACAGTTCCACCCGCAGCCCGAGCAGCCGGCGCACCCGGACGAAGGCCGCGTCGCTCCAGTGGCCGTCCAGGGTCCCGGCTCCGCCCGCCTCCAGCAGCAGGGCGAGCATCCGCGCGTGGTTCTGCTCCTCGGCGACGAACAGCCGCGCGGCCTCGGCGTACACCGGATCGCCGGCCCGGTCGGCCTTGCCGAGGAGCGCCGAGCCGTCCCCGTCCTCGCCGACCTGGAACTTCTGGATGCTGCGCACCAGTTCGGGCGGCAGCTGCGCCCCGCGCCGCCAGTCGGGGTCCCCCAGCGCGGCCCGGCGCTCCCGCTCGGCCTCGAACTCGTCCACCCATGCCGCGTACCCGGTTTTGATCATGTTCAAGAATCTAATCGATTGTTGAGCGTGTTCAAAAGCCCTGGGAGGGTCATGAACGCGTAACAAGAAGACCCCCGGCGGGTGCCGGGGGTCTTCGGGGGTCTTTCGGGTGCGGGGGGTCAGTCGGTCGCGGCCAGGGCCGTGACCAAGGCGGCGGTGACCTGTTCGACCTGCCACGGGCGGGCCCCGTAGCCGGCCAGGGCCTGGGCCACGGCATCCGCCTCGAGCCGCTGCGGCGGCTCCCAGCACAGCCTGCGGACCGTGTCGGGGGTGATCAGGTTCTCCTGGGGCAGGTTCAGTCCCTCCGCCAGCCCCGAGACGGCCGTGCGGGCCGCCGACAGCCGGGCCGCGGCCGCCGGGTCCTTGTCGGCCCAGGAGCGCGGCGGCGGGGGACCGGCAGGGGTCGCCCCGGGCTGCGGCAGCTCGCTCTCGGGCAGCGCTTTCGCCCGGTCCACGGCGGCCATCCACTGCTCCAGCTGGCGCCGGCCCATGCGCTGTCCGTAGCCGGGCAGGGCGGACAGGGTCTGTACGTTGGCCGGCAGGGACAGGGCGGCCTCGACGATCGCGGCGTCGCCGAGCACCTTGCCGGGTGACACGTCACGCCGCTGGGCGATCCGGTCCCGCGACTCCCACAGCTCCCGTACGACCGCCATCTGCCGGCGGCGGCGCACCTTGTGCATGCCGGACGTACGGCGCCACGGGTCCTTGCGCGGCGGCGCGGGGGGTGCGGCGGCGATGGCCTCGAACTCCTGGTGGGCCCATTCGAGCTTGCCCTGCCGGTCCAGTTCCTTCTCCAGCGCGTCCCTCAGGTCGACCAGCAGCTCCACGTCCAGGGCGGCGTAGCGCAGCCACGGCTCGGGAAGCGGGCGGGTCGACCAGTCGACGGCGGAGTGGCCCTTCTCCAGCGCGTAGCCGAGCACGCTCTCGACCATCGCGCCCAGCCCGACCCGGGGGAAGCCGGCGAGGCGGCCGGCCAGCTCGGTGTCGAACAGGGAGGTGGGCACCATGCCTATTTCGCGCAGGCACGGCAGGTCCTGGGTGGCGGCGTGCAGGATCCACTCGGTGCCGGCCAGGGCTTCGCCGAGTGCGGAGAGGTCGGGGCAGCCCACCGGGTCGATGAGCGCGGAGCCCGCGCCCTCGCGGCGCAGTTGCACCAGGTAGGCGCGCTGGCCGTAGCGGTATCCGGAGGCGCGCTCGGCGTCGACGGCCACGGGGCCGGTGCCCGCGGCGAAGGCCGCGACCACTCGGGCGAGGGAGTCGGCGTCGGCGACGACCGGGGGGATCCCCTCACGGGGTTCCAGCAACGGAATCGGCGGCCCATCGGACGAACTGACGACGTCGTCCGGGGGGCCGCCCCCGGTGGTGGTGCGCAGGTCTGCTGCGGTCTCTTGGGCGTCGGTCACCGGTCAAGGGTATCCGTGGATGCGACGCGCCCGTCGCCGGAACGATCCGTCGACGGGCGCGAGAGGGGAAGGCGGACGTTTCCCGGGGTTTCCCCGGCATTCGCCCGGGAGCCTCGGAGTCGAGTCAGTGGATGATTCCGGTCCGGAGTGCGACGGCGACCATCCCGGCCCGGTCGCCGGTGCCCAGCTTGCGGGCGATCCGGGCGAGGTGGGACTTGACGGTCAGGGCGGACAGGCCCATCGAGACGCCGATGGCCTTGTTGGACTGGCCCTCCGCGACGAGGCGCAGGACCTCGACCTCGCGGCCGGAGAGCTCCCGGTAGCCGCCCGGGTGGCTCGGGGCACCCGGGGGGCGGCGGTGCATACGGGCGGCGGCAGCGCCGATGGGGGCGGCGCCGGGCCGGCTGGGGAGCCCGATGTTGGTCCGCGTGCCGGTGACGACGTAGCCCTTCACTCCGCCCGCGAGGGCGTTGCGTACGGCGCCGATGTCGTCGGCGGCGGACAGGGCCAGACCGTTCGGCCAGCCCGCGGCGCGGGTCTCCGAGAGCAGGGTGAGACCGGAACCGTCGGGCAGGTGTACGTCGGCCACGCAGATGTCGCGCGGGCTGCCGACGCGGGGGCGGGCCTCCGCGATGGACGACGCCTCGATGACGTCACGTACTCCGAGGGCCCACAGATGGCGGGTCACGGTGGAACGGACGCGCGGGTCGGCCACGACGACCATGGCCGTCGGCTTGTTCGGGCGGTAGGCGACCAGGCTTGCGGGCTGCTCGAGAAGAACGGACACCTAGGCCTCCTGGGGGAGTGGCGGGACGGCCGGCTCGGGGAAGGAAGCCGGTGCGAACCGTGCGGATGGTCACTGACTCCTTCGGCACGTCACCCGCCCGGCTTTAGGGAATGATCACGATTTGGTGAGTAACAATTCGGGCAATTCGGACGCACGATCGATCATAGGGTGATCAGAAGCCCGCAACGGACGCCCCGTTCTGACACTCGGTAGCGGAGTTCGACCACGCGTTCTGCGCCGCCGGCCCCGTCCGGCGCCGGACGGCCGCTGGGCTACGGGTGGTGCGGACCGCGCCGCTGTGGCAGGGAGACCACGCCCGTGACGCTGTCGGTCGGCCCCACCGGCGGCAGCCCCGCGATCTGGCACAGCAGCTCGCACCAGGCCGCCAGGTGCACCGAGGTGTCCGGCACCCCGCCCACACCCTCACGCGGCGTCCACGAGGCTCTGATCTCGATCTGCGTCGCCGGGCGCCGCTCCGCGAGCCCGCCGAAGTAGTGCGAGCTCGCCATGGTCACGGTCCCGCTCGCCTCCCCGTACGCCAGCCCGCGCGCCTCCAGCGCACCGGTCAGCCAGGACCAGCACACCTCCGGGAGGAGCGGGTCCACGGCCATCTCCGGCTCGAGTTCCGCCCGTACGAGCGTCACCAGCCGAAAGGTCCCGTGCCAGGCGTCGTGCCCGGCGGGATCGTGGAGCAGGATGAGCCGGCCGTCGGCGAGGTCCTCCTCGCCGTCCACGACCGCCGCCTCCAGGGCGTAGGCGTACGGCGCCAGTCTCTGGGGCGGTTTGGTGGGGTCGATCTCGATCCCCGGACGCAGCCGCGCTTTCTTCAAGCCCTCGACCGCCCGCCGGAACGGGAGCGGGACGGAGCTCTCCTCCGCGCTGTCCATACCGTCAGCGCCATCTGAAAATCGTCCCTGAGCCGCAGCCATGCGGGGAAGACTAGGCGGAACGGGCGCCCGTACGGCGCAGGGACACCCGCACCGGGCCGGGCAACTCTTCATACGTGCGAAGATTTGGGTCGTGAGCGCCAACGACCGCCCCACGGGCCAGCCGAGTCAGACGTACGATTCCGCCTTCCTGAAGGCGTGCCGGCGGGAGCCGGTGCCGCACACCCCGGTGTGGTTCATGCGGCAGGCCGGGCGCTCGCTCCCCGAGTACCGCAAGGTGCGCGAGGGGACCCAGATGCTCGAGTCGTGCATGCGGCCCGACCTGGTCACCGAGATCACGCTCCAGCCGGTGCGCCGCCACAAGGTGGACGCGGCGATCTTCTTCTCCGACATCGTGGTCCCGCTGAAGGCCATCGGCGTCGACCTGGACATCAAGCCGGGCATCGGCCCGGTCGTCGCCCAGCCGATCCGCCGCCGCGAGGACCTCGCACAGCTGCGCGACCTCACCCCTGAGGACGTCTCGTACGTCACCGAGGCGATCGGCATGCTCACGGGTGAACTGGGCGCCACGCCGTTGATCGGTTTCGCGGGTGCGCCTTTCACCCTCGCGAGCTACCTGGTCGAGGGCGGCCCCTCGAAGAACCACGAGCACACCAAGGCCCTCATGTACGGGGACCCGGAGCTGTGGGCGGACCTGCTGGACCGCCTCGCGGAGATCACCTCCGCCTTCCTGAAGGTCCAGATCGAGGCCGGGGTCTCCGCGATCCAGCTCTTCGACTCCTGGGTCGGCGCGCTCGCCCCGGCGGACTACCGCCGCTCGGTGATGCCGGCGTCGGCGAAGGTCTTCGAGTCCGTCGCCTCGTACGGGATCCCGCGGATCCACTTCGGCGTGGGAACCGGGGAACTGCTGGGCCTGATGGGCGAGGCCGGCGCGGACGTCATGGGCGTCGACTGGCGGATCCCGATGGACGAGGCCGTCCGCCGGGTCGGCCCGGGCAAGGCGCTCCAGGGCAACCTGGACCCGGCGGTGCTCTTCTCCACCCCCGAGGCCGTCGAGGCCAAGACGGACGAGGTCCTCGCGGCCGCCGCCGGCCTGGAGGGCCACGTCTTCAACCTGGGCCACGGCGTCCTGCCGACGACGGACCCGGACGCCCTGACCCGCCTGGTGGACCACGTCCACACCAAGACGGCCCGCTGAGCCGAAGGCGCCGCGTACGGTCGGCGCGTCCCGGAGGGATCACTTCGGGGCGACGGCTCCCGAGTCCGGCGACAGCCGGAGTCCGGACGCGTCGACCGCTTCGAAGTCCGATCCCTTGAAGTCCTTGAGCGCGTCGAGCTGGGAGTTGTCCCAGCCGGGGTGCTCCTCGCCGGTGATGTACCAGGCCGAGCCGTTGTCCGCGACGATGGCGCCGTACTTCTTGAGCGCCTCGGCCACCGCCTTGGCCTGCGGCGCCAACTGCGAGGTGTCCACCGAGCTCTTGAGCCGCAGCCGCAGCCCCATGGGGGGCAGCGAGGCGTCCGCCGCGGCGCCCGCCTGGTGCCGGGCCGGCCACAGGTAGCTCTGGTCCGAGCGGGGCACGGTGATGCGGATCGCGTGGTCGATCCGCCCGGCCGCCGCCTCGTCGTAGCGCACCAGACCGGGGAGGATGGCCAGGCCGGCGGCATCGGCCGAGGTCCAGCCGTCGGGGCGCAGCTCGTGCGACCGCAGGTCGAAGATCGCGCCCGAGCCGGCGTGCCAGGCGTTGGCGCCCTGCTGCTTCGCGTCGAAGAGTTCGTAGGACTTGCACAGGTCGCGGTCCCAGACGATGACGTGCCGGTCCCCGTCGCTCGCCGGCCCGTTCTCGACCTTGGCGTCCTGCGGGATCCGGTACCCGGACGTCTCGCTCTCCTCGGGGTAGTCCAGGGTGACCTTCGTTTCCGGCACCTGAGCGTCCGAGACGGTGATGGGGATGCCGAAGGGCTGACCCTCGACCAGTCCCGAACCGAAGTCCGGGTGCAGGGGCTCCTCGGACCCGATCGAGGAGACGTACCGGGCGGAGCTCGGGTGCAAGGGAAGCGCGTCCACGGGGGCGCGCCAGAAACTGTCCGGCAGCGAGGTCGCGCAGGGACCGTCCCCGGGGGCAGCGGCGGTGGGAGCGGCGAGCACCGGCCCGGGCAGCAGGCACGCGGCGGCGAGGGCGGCGACAGTGGCGAGGGCGGGGATTCCCCTGGATGCGCGCAATTGCGTCACCTCATCCGCACGGTCCCCGAGGCGAAGGCCTCTACCAGCCTAGTGCCGCGACCGTAAAGGTCCACCGGGGAACGGTCTAGGAGCCCGCCCCCCGCACCGCCGAGACCGCCTTGCGCGCCGCCACCAGGATCGGGTCCCAGACGGGGGAGAACGGCGGGGCGTACCCGAGGTCCAGCGAGACCATCTGCTCCACCGTCATACCGGCGGTCAGGGCCACCGCCGCGATGTCCACCCGCTTCGCCGAGCCCGCCGCGCCCACGATCTGCACGCCCAGCAGGCGGCCGGTGCGCAGCTCCGCCAGCATCTTCACCGTCATCTCCGCCGCGCCCGGGTAGTAGCCCGCCGTGTTGGTGGAGGTGATGGTCGCCGTCACGAACCGCAGGCCCGCCTCCCGCGCGTCCCGCTCGCGCAGGCCCGTCCGGGCGATCTCCAGCTCGCAGACCTTGCTGACCGCCGTGCCCACCACCCCCGGGAAGGTCGCGTAGCCGCCGCCCACGCCCGAGCCGATGACCTGGCCGTGCTTGTTGGCGTGCGTGCCCAGCGGGATGTGCCGGGTGCGGCCCGCGACCAGGTCCAGGACCTCCACGCAGTCGCCGCCCGACCAGATGTTCTCGTGGCCCCGGACCCGCATCGAGAGGTCCGTGAGGATGCCGCCCGAGGAACCGAGCGGCAGGCCGGCGGCGCGGGCCAGGGCCGTGCGCGGCTCCACGCCCATGCCGAGCACGACCACGTCCGCCGGGTACTCCTCGCCCGCCGCCGTGGCCACCGCGCGGGCCCGGCCCTGCTCGTCGGTGAGGATCTGCGTCACCTCGGCGCGGGAGACCGTACGGATCCCCATGCCGTTCATCGCGCGGTGCACCAGGCCGCCCATGTCCGGGTCCAGGGTGGCCATCGGCTGCTCGCCCCGGTGCAGGACGGTGACCTCGTACCCCCGCCCCACCAGGGCCTCCGCCATCTCCACGCCGATGTAGCCCGCGCCGACGACGACCGCCCGGCGGCCCTGCGTACCGGCCGCGCCCTCTTGCGGATCCAGGTCCCTCATCAGGCGCAGGCCGTCGTCCAGGGTCTGGATGCCGTGCACCCCGTGCGCGCCGATGCCGGGGAGCCGGGGACGGACCGGACGGGCGCCCGTCGCCAGGACGAGCTTGTCGTAGCCCGTCCAGGATTCGGATCCGGTGTCCAGATCGCGGGCGCGGACCCGCGCTCCGGGCAGGTCGAGCTCCACGACCTCGGTGCGGGTGCGCAGGTCGATGTCCCGGGCCCGGTGCTCCTCGGGGGTACGGGCGATCAGGTCGTCCCGCTCGGGGACCAGGCCGCCGACCCAGTACGGGATCCCGCACGCGGAGTACGAGGTGAAGTGCCCGCGCTCGAAGGCGACGATCTCCAGCTCCGCCGGGCCCTTGAGCCGCCGGGCCTGTGACGCGGCGGACATGCCCGCCGCGTCACCGCCGACCACCACCAGTCGTTCCCTTGCCGCCGCCATCGTCCGCACCGCCCCTTCGCCGCCGCCCACCGGATGGGGAACACGCTACGGGCGAACGCGCGTTCAGTCCTGTGCGCCGGCCTCCGCGGCGCCGTCCGGAGACGACGTCGAAGGCGCCGGCCGGGCCGCCGGGACCACGGCCTTCTTCGGCGCCGGATCCGTCTTCGGCCTGGCCGGGCGGAACTTGCGGTACAGCCGGAACCCCAGCGCCGCCAGCGCGGCCGCCAGTGCGAACGGCAGCAGTGCGCCGACCGCCACCGTCAGGTAGCGCACGATCTTGGTGAAGACCTCCCAGCCGCCGCGCAGCGCGCCGAGGAAGGTCGGGTCCTTCTCCTTCTTCTTCTCCTCCGCCACCGGCTTCGCGGGAGGCTCGGAGACCTCCAGCGTGATCGTGCCCAGCGAGGTCCGGTCCTTCAGCGCCGTCTGCTGAGCCAGCAGCGACTCCAGGTCGGACTGGCGGCGGCTCAGCTCGCTCTCGAGCATCACCACCTCGCTCAGCGCCGAGGCCTTGCCCATCATCTCCCGCACGCGGGCCACGCTGGCCTGCTGGGACGCCACCCGGCTGCCGATGTCGGCGACCTTCTCCGTGACGTCCTGCGCGTCGACCTTGCGGTGCAGGAGCTTGCCGCTGCCCTCCATCGCCCCGAGCACCGCGTCGTAGCGCTCGCCCGGCACCCGCAGGGTGAGCGTGGAGGTCATCCGGCCGTCCCCGCCGCGCTTGGTCGACTCGTTGCCGACGTAGCCGCCCGCCCCGTCGGCCGCCGTACGGGCCGCGGACAGGGTCTTTTGGACGTCCTCCGTCTCGATGCCGAGCGTCGCCGTGCGGATGACGTTCGGGCGGACGGTGACCGGCTGCTGCCCGTTCTTGTCGGCGGGGGAGGCGCCGGACGCCGCCGGGGCAGGGGCCGCAGCGGCCCCCGGCGCCCCCTCCGGGGCCTTGTCGCCCTGGGCGGGCGCGACCGCCGCCTTGTCGTTCGCGCTGTCCCGGCTCTCGCCGGAGGCGCCACAACCGGTGAGCGTGAGCGCCCCGGCCAGGGAGAGGGCGGCCGCCAGGGCCACCGCAGAGCGATGCATCGTGTCAAACCCCCGAGTTTCGGCTGGTGTTGCCGTTTCGACGTACAGAGTCCCGTCGCGGGTTTCACTCCGGCGGTCCCGGGCCGATCCCGATGCGGTCACGGTCCGGCCTCGGTGCGCGGCCGGTGATCGGTCTGAGACGATGTGTCCATGCACGAAACGGACATGCGTACGGATCGCCCCGGCCGGGCCCGGCACGTCGTCGTCATCGGCGGCGGCATCGCGGGCCTGGCGGCGGCCCACAAGCTGCTCGCCGAGGGCGTCCGCGTGACGCTGCTGGAGGCCGGCCCGCGGCTCGGCGGCAAGCTGCGTTCCGGTGAGCTCGCCGGCGTCCCCGTCGACCTCGGCGCCGAATCCGTGCTGGCCCGCCGCCCCGAAGCCGTGGACCTCGCCAAGGCCGTGGGCCTCGGCGCGGCCCTCCAGCCGCCCGCCACCGCCACCGCCCACCTGTGGACCCGGGGCGCGCTGCGGCCGATGCCGCGCGGGCACGTCATGGGCGTGCCCGGCGACCTCGGGCCGCTCGCCGCCTCCGGGGTGCTCTCCCCCGAGGGCCTCGCCCGGATCGAGGCCGAACACGCGCTGCCGCCCGCCGAGATCGGCGAGGACGTCGCCGTCGGTGCGTACGTCGCCGCCCGGCTGGGCCGCGAGGTCGTCGACCGGCTCGTGGAACCGCTGCTCGGCGGGGTGTACGCGGGCAACGCCTACCGCATCTCCATGCGCGCCGCCGTGCCCCAGCTCTTCGAGGCCGCCCGTACGCACGCGCTGCTGGGCGACGGCGTACGGGACCTGCAGCGCCGGGCGCAGACGCAGCCCCAGTCGGCCGGTCCGGTCTTCGCCGGCATCGACGGCGGGATCGGGCGGCTCCCGGTGGCGGTGGCCGAGGCCTGCCGCGCGGCCGGGGCGCGGATCGTCACCGACGCCCCCGTCCGCGAGCTCGTCCGTACCCCCGGGGGCTGGCGGGTCGTGGCCGGCGCGGAGGCCGTCGAGGCCGACGGCGTGATCCTGGCGATCCCCGCCGGACCCGCCGCCCGGCTGCTCGACGGGCTCGCGCCGGCCGCCGCGGCCGAGCTGCGCGGGGTCGAGTACGCCTCCATGGCCCTGATCACCATGGCCTTCCGCCGCTCCGACCTGCCCGCCGCCATCGCCGAAGGCGGCGCGAGCGGGTTCCTCGTACCGCCCGTCGACGGCCGGACCATCAAGGCCTCCACGTTCTCGAGCAACAAGTGGGCCTGGGCCGGGACCGATCCCGACCTCTTCCTGCTGCGCACCTCCGTCGGCCGCCACGGCGACGAGAAGGACCTGGGGCGCGAGGACGCGGAACTGGTCGAGGTCTCGCTCGCCGACCTCGGCGAGGCCGTGGGCCTCGCGGCCCGGCCGGTGGCCTCCACCGTCACCCGCTGGGAGGGCGGGCTGCCCCAGTACCCGGTCGGCCACCTCGGCCGGGTGGCCCGGATCCGTACGGCCGTAGCCGCCCTGCCGGGCCTCGCCGTGTGCGGCGCGCTCTACGAGGGCGTGGGCATTCCGGCGTGCGTCGCCGGCGCGGGCAAGGCCGTGGACGCGGTGACCGCCGCCTTCGGCGCGGGTTCGGCACCCCTGGCGCAGACCACTGATCAGCACACGGGACAATAGGCACATGACTGCACCAGAGAAGATTCCCAACGCGGGGAAGAAGGCGAAGGACCTCAACGAGGTCATCCGCTACACCCTGTGGTCCGTCTTCAAGCTGAAGGACGTCCTCCCGGAAGACCGCACCGGCTTCGCCGACGAGGTCCAGGAGCTGTTCGACCAGCTGGCCGCCAAGGACATCACCGTCCGAGGCACCTATGACGTCTCCGGCCTGCGCGCCGACGCGGACATCATGATCTGGTGGCACGCGGAGACCGCGGACGAGCTGCAGAGCGCGTACAACCTGTTCCGCCGCACCAAGCTGGGCCGCGCCCTGGAGCCGGTCTGGTCGAACATGGCCCTGCACCGCCCGGCCGAGTTCAACAAGTCGCACATCCCGGCCTTCCTGGCCGACGAGGTCGCCCGCGACTACGTCAGCGTGTACCCCTTCGTGCGCAGTTACGACTGGTACCTGCTGCCCGACGAGGACCGTCGCCGCATGCTCGCCGACCACGGCAAGATGGCCCGCGGCTACCCCGACGTGCGCGCCAACACCGTGGCCTCCTTCTCCCTGGGCGACTACGAGTGGCTGCTGGCCTTCGAGGCCGACGAGCTCTACCGCATCGTCGACCTCATGCGTCACCTGCGCGCCTCCGAGGCCCGTATGCACGTCCGTGAAGAGGTGCCCTTCTACACCGGACGCCGCAAGTCCGTCGCCGATCTGGTGGCCGGGCTCGCCTGATACCTCCCCTGGGGGGAAGGGCCGGAGGAACACTCGTGACACAAGAGTGGACTCCGGCGGATCGGGAGGCCCTGCCCCCGAAACGACGCAGCCGGAGACCCCGCCCGGAAGTTCAGACGACTGGCGGCAGCACTGCCCCGCGGGCACGTGCTGCCCGGTCGTCCAGCGACACCGGTGCGGGCTCCGGATGCGGCGCACACGTGACACGCCACCCTGCGGTGTCACCTGTCAGCAGATACCGCTCCACGTGACGGTCCACGCAGTCATTGCGTCCGCCGAAGACTCCGTGGGTGCCGGCCCCCTTCTCCGTGACCAGCGCGGCCTCGGCGCCGAGCCGTCGCTGGAGCTCCAGCGCGCCGGAGTACGGAGTCGCCCCGTCCCGTTCCGCCGCGACGATCAGCGTGCGGGGCAGCCGGGCCGGACGTGCCCCGCCGACCGCCACCGGCCGCTGCCGGGCCCGCACCGGCCAGGAGGCGCACGGCAGGTTCAGGAAGGCGTTGGACCAGGTCTCGAAGGGCGCAGTGCGGGCCAGCTGGGTGTGGTCGCGGTCCCAGGTCTCCCAGTCCTCCGGCCAGGCGGCGTCGTTGCACAGCACCGCCGTGTAGACGGCCGTCGCGTTCTCCGCCTCCGTCGTGGTGGCCGGGTCAGGGGCCGCCTGACCGGCCAGCAGGTCGGGATCGCCGCGCAGGAAGGCCGCCAGGGCCGCCGCCCGGTCCGGCCAGACCTCGTCGCGGTAGGCGGTCTCGAGGTACGCGGCGTGGAGCTCACCGGTGCCGACGCTGCCGCCCGCCGGGGTGCGGGCCACCGCGTCGCGGACCCGTTCGTAGCTCGCCTGCACGGCCGCCGGGGTGCCGCCGAGACCGTACGCGGCGTGGTGGCGGGCGACCCAGGCGCGGAAGTCGTGCCAGCGGCGCTCGAACCCGGGTGCCTGGTCGAGGTTGTTGCGGTACCAGACGCGGGCCGGGTCGGGATTGACCGCCGAGTCGAGGACCATGCGGCGGACGTGGCCCGGGTACAGGGTGGCGTAGACCGCGCCCAGGTAGGTGCCGTACGAGGCGCCGGCGAAGGTCAGCTTCTCCTCGCCGAGCGCGGCGCGCAGCACGTGCAGATCGCGGACGTTGTTCAGCGTCGTGTAGTGCGGCAGGGCGGCTCCGGCCCGCTCGGCGCAGCCGCGGGCGTACGCCCGGGCGGCGGCGCGGCGCCGCTCCTTGTACGCGGGGGAGGGGTGCGCCGGCACCTGGGTGGGGCCGGCGGCGCGGGCGGCCGGGTCCTGGCAGGACAGCGGGGCGGAGCGGCCGACGCCGCGCGGCGCGTAGCCGATCAGGTCGTAGGCGGCGGCGATGCGCTGCCACGCGGGGAGTCCGGCGAGCAGCGGGAAGTACATGCCGGAGGCGCCGGGGCCGCCGGGGTTGTGGACGAGTGCGCCCTGCCGGACGGCGCCGCCGGCGCGGCCGGCCGCCACCCGGCTGACGGTGAGGGTGATCTGCGGGCCGTCGGGGCGGGCGTAGTCGAGAGGAACGCGCAGGGTCGCGCAGCGCACGGGGTCGGGCAGTTCCTCGACGGCGGGGCACGCCCGGAAGCCGAGGCCCGCGGTGGCGGCGCGGCGGGCGGCGAGGGCGGCGCCGGCCGACTCGGCGTCCGGAATTGGGGCCGCTGCCGCCGGGAGGGCGGCGGCAGCGGTGGCCCACAGGGTGAGGGCCGTCGCGGCGGCTCCGTAGCGTGCGGGCGTCGTCCGCATGGCGGCCCCTTCGTGCCGATGGTCCGATGAGACGACCAGGGCGCCGCCCCGAAGTAAAGGATCACCGGACGGTGTCGGCCTCAATGGCCCCGTTGCCGGGGGGGCCACCCCCGGTTGCCGCACCCCAGCGCCGCCCGCAGCCCGGGATCGGCGACCGCGCGGACCCCGCGCACCGCCACCGCCGTCAGCGATTCGCCCGCGCCGCGCTCGTGTTCCAGGGCGCGGAGCAGCCGCTGTCCCGCCGGGGAGGCCCAGCGGGAGTACGGGTGCGACTCGAAGCGGGCGATGGCCAGGCAGCCGGCGCCCAGCATCAGCGGCAGGGCGAACCAGGCCAGGACGAGGGTCGTCGTGGTCCCGTCCGTCGGGGCGGCGAGCGCGGCGGCGGCCATCGCGAGGACCAGCAGGGTGGCGGCGCGGACCGCCCGGACCCCGTTGCCGACGCCGAGCAGGGTGCCGGCGGGCAGGGCCAGGCCCGCCTCGCCGAGCCGCTCGGCGAGGGCCCGTACCGCCTCGTCCCCCGCCACCGTGGAACGCAGTTCGGGCACCGGCGACTGGCCGTCGGGGCCGAACGCCCCGAGGACGGACCGCTCGTGCGCGTCGCGGCCGACCGGGTCGACGACCGTCGCCCAGCCGGTGTGGGCCAGCAGCAGCCGCCGCTGACGGTGCATGGACAGCAGCGTCAGGTCGGCCACTCGGAGCGGTCCGCCGGCGAGGTAGGCGGCCTCGTACAGGTTCAGCTCGTCGTGGTGGTGCGCGGCGGCGGAGCCGGTGGGAGGCTCCGCGGCGTGGGCGGCGGCTCTGAGCAGCAGGGTGCACGACGTCAGCACCCCGGCCCAGGCCACCAGGAGGAACAGAACCCAGAACATGAGTGAGTTCTATAGTCTGTTGATATGCCCGGTCGAGGGTGCCGTCGCCGCGTGAGCCGACGTGTGAGCAGCCCGTGACGCCCCTGTGATGGGACGTCAGGAACTGCTGGAGCTGCTGGAACAGCTGGAACCGGACGAACTGCTGCAGCTGGAACTGCTGGAACTCCCGCCGGAGCAGCTCGAACTGCCGCTTCCGCAGCCGCCGCCGGAGCCCGCGCAGGAGGACCCCGAGCCGCAGCCCGACCCCGACCCGCCCCCGCTTCCGCCGCCGTCGCTCCCGGCGCACCACAGCACCGGCAGGAGCTCGGCGCCGGAGGAGGACGAGGAGTGCGAGTGGCGCGCGGGACGGGACCCCGACTGTGCCGCGGCCAGCCGGGTGCCGCGCGCGGCGGGCACCAGCTGCCCGCGCAGGAACGGGTCCCGCAGGCCGCGCAGCCCGAACAGCGCGGTCTGCACGTGCGGGGTCCGGTCGTTCACGTAGTGGGAGCGGATCTCGCGCAGCGCCCGCCGTCCCGCCGGGGTGATCCGGCGGCCCGCCGCCGCGGCGCAGAGCACCCCGACGAGGATCCCGCCGAGCAGCACCGGCAGCACCTTGACGATGAACGGCACCTGCCCGTCCGGGTCCATGACGAAGGCGATGAAGGTCAGCGGCAGCGACACCGGCACCAGCAGTCCGCACGCCGTGGCCTGGACCAGGCCCCAGCGCCGCCAGGTCCGCCCCCAGCCGGGCGGCGAGAGCAGCCCGCGGGCCGCCAGCCCGTCCCCGGTCTCCTGGACGGCCGGGTCGACCATGGCCGCGTACCGCACCTGGTACAGCCAGCCCGAGGGCGCCCCGGCGTGGGCCTGGAGGACGGCGCGCTCGGCGGCGTCGTTCGCCCGCGCCCCGGGGTGTACGTGGACGATGCCGGGGCCCCCGACCATCAGCCGGCCGTCCCCCAGCATCGAGACGAGGGCGGTGTCCACGACGGCGCCGGGCCCGCCCGCCATGAACGCCGCCTCGGACAGGTCGTGGAGGACCGGCGCAGGACCGGCCGCCCGGGGCCGGGCCCGGTACAGGCGGAGGGCCAGCAGGCCGCTGGACGCGGCGACGGCGAGCCAGATAGCCAGCGCGAGCAGGTTCATGCCGCCCTCCCCACGAGGGTCCGGGCCCAGCGCACGACCCGGCGGGGCGGCCGCGCCCCGGCCCGGTCCCGCCACCACGCGGTGAGCCGGCGCCGGGCGGCCGGGTCGGCCGGCAGGTCACGGATCAGCAGGTGCTCGGCGAAGTCCAGCGCGTCCCGGCGGTATCCGGCGGTCATCGGGCGCCCCTTGGCGTAGGCGAGGAAGGCCGTGCGGTACGGTCCCCCGCCGCCCAGGATGCCGGGCAGTTCGGGAGCCAGCCGGGCCACCACGTCCGCCCGCTTGGCGGCCAGCGCCCGGGACTGCACCCGGATCCGCTGCCGGTCGAAGCCCTCGGGCAGCGGCGTCCCGGCCACCAGCGCCGACAGCAGTGCGGCCTGCCCGAGCCCCACCCGCGTACGCGTTGCCTCGTCGGGCGGCGCGTGCCGGTCCTGTGCCCCGGCCGCGAGCCGGGGGTCCGCCGGGACGGCCGGCCCGGCCGTCACCACCGCGCGGATGGCCGCCAGCTCGGCCGCCAGCTCCGGCTCCGGCGGGAAGTCGTCGTCGCGCTCCAACAGCACGCCCGGCGGGTCCACCCGGGAGCGGAGCGCGGCCAGCAGCTCGAGCACCACCGGTGGCACCGGGTGCGCGTGGGTGTCGTGCCAGACCCCGCCCCGTTCGACACCGCCCGCCACGTGCACGTACGCCAGCGCCTCCAGCGGGATCGCGTCCAGCACGGCGAGCGGGTCCTCGCCCCGGTTGACCCGGTTGGTGTGCAGGTTGGCCACGTCGATGAGCAGCCGGACGCCGGTCCGCTCGACCAGTTCCGTCAGGAACTGCCCCTCCGTCATCTCCTCGCCCGGCCAGGAGAACAGCGCGGCGATGTTCTCCAGCGCCAGCGGCACGGGCAGCGCGTCCTGCGCGATGCGCACGTTTTCGCACAGCACGTCCAGCGCGTCGCGCGTGCGCGGCACCGGCAGCAGGTGCCCGGCTTCGAGCGTGGGCGAGAAGCTGCGGACGAAGGCGATGTGCTCGGTGACCAGCGGCGCCCCCAGCGCCACCGCCCGCTCCCCGAGAGCCGCCAGCTTCGCCGGGTCGGGGCGGTCGGCGCCGCCGAGGCCCAGCGAGACCCCGTGCGGAACCAGGCGGACACCGCGCTCGCGCAGCCTCATCAGCGCCTCGGGCAGATGGCCCGGGCAGATGTTCTCGGCCACCACCTCGGCCCAGTCCAGGCCGGGCAGCCGCTCGACCGCGTCCGCGATCTCAGGCCGCCAGCCGACGCCCACCCCCAGGTGTGCCATGGGCTTCATGTCCCTCGCCCCCCTTTCAGTGCGGTTCATCGCACCGTGTGCCGAAGTGATGGCCCCGGCGGAGTCGGGCCAACCACGAAGAGGGGACGTTCAGAGCAACATTTGAGGTTCGCCCCTCAGAACCGCGCGCGCAGCGCCGGGTGGTCGGCGATCACCGTCGCGCTGCCGGGTGCGATCTCCGTGAAACCGGCGTCCCGGACCACCGGCAGTCCGCTGCCGCCCAGCTCCGCCCACCGCTCGCCCGGCGCCGTCCGTACGGCCAGCCGGAAACCGCGGTCCCGCCACTCGGCCCGCTCCGCGTCCGTCAGCTCCCACCACGCCAGCTGCGCCGCGTGCCCGGCCTGGGCCATCGCCTTGCCGGCCGACATGTCGAGGCCGGGGTTGAACCACAGCACGGGCAGGCCCGCCTCGGTGTCCGCGGCGACGGGCTCCGGGTCGTCCAGGTCGGTGCCCGACACCTGGAGCTTGGCCAGCTCCTTGGGCCAGCCGTCCAGGGGCACCGGCGGGAAGACCCGTACCTCCGAGGTGTCACCGTGCACCGTGACACCCGGCAGCGTGCCGGCCTTGCGCCACTCCGCCCCGCGCGCCCGCCGGACCACCTTGCGGATCCGCGCGTCCTGCCAGTCCCGCACCGCCTCGGCCCACTCGCCCTCGCCCCGCGCCCGCTCGTCGCTCAGCAGGACCAGCACCGCGCGGGCCGCCGTCTCCAGCGCGTCCGTCCGGGCGGGCGGCTCGGTCTTCTCGATCCTCACCACCAGCGGCAGGACGAACTGCGGGGCCTCGTCGCGCAGTGCGTGCTCCTGCCGGAAAGGGCTGTCCGCGCCGACCGCGGGTACGTCTGTGGTGTCGTTCGTGTGCTGGCTGCTCATCCCGCCAAGGATGCCAGCCTCCCCCTTCAGGATGATGCCGCGGGGGGCCGGGCCGGGTGAGGATCGAAGCCATGAAGAGCGACCTTTTCGCGTCCGAGAACCTGGCCCGGCCGGCCGCCGCCCCCGGTATGTCCCTGCAGAACGCCAAGTCCGTGAAGTACGCCGTCAACGGCGAGATGCTGGCCCGTCAGGGCTCGATGGTCGCCTTCCGCGGCGACCTGCAGTTCGAACGCAAGGGGCAGGGCATCGGCGGCATGCTCAAGCGCGCCGTCACGGGCGAGGGCCTGGCGCTGATGTCCGTACGGGGCCAGGGCGAGGCGTGGTTCGCCCACCAGGCGGGCAACTGCTTCGTCATCGAGTTCGAGGCCGGCGACGCGCTGACCATCAACGGGCGCAACGTGCTGTGCTTCGACGCCACCCTGTCCTACGAGATCAGGATGCTGAAGGGCGCCGGAATGACCGGTGGCGGCCTCTTCAACAGCCTCTTCACCGGCACCGGCAAGCTCGCCGTGGTCTGCGACGGCAGCCCGATCGTCATCCCCGTCACCGCCCAGGCCCCCGTCTACGTGGACACGGACGCGGTGGTCGGCTGGAGCGCGCAGCTGGAGACCGGCCTGCACCGCTCCCAGTCGGTCGGCTCGATGATCCGCGGCGGCTCCGGCGAGGCCGTCCAGCTGATGCTGCGCGGCGAGGGCTTCGTCATTGTCCGCCCGAGCGAGGTCACGGAGACGTCGGCGGCCCACTGACGTACGCGGGTGACGACCCGTCCCGCACGAGGAGGCGGGGCGCCCCCGTCCCGTCCGCCGGGACCGCGCGGATGTCGCCGTCGAGGCCGTAGCCGACGGTCGCCGCGTCCAGCCAGGCGGGCTGGTCGTCGACGCTGTGCGGCTCGGCCAGCGGGTGCTCCCGCATCGTCGCCAGGTCCAGGACGTACAGCCGCCAGGGCGCCCGGGCGTCGTCGGAGACCTTCTTCTTGAAGGCGACGCGGGTGCCGTCCGGTGACAGCGAGGGGCATTCGGCGTTCTCGCGCAGCGCCTTCGCCGACCAGTTCCGCAGGTCGCCCTCGACGAGGTGGGTGCGGCCCCGGGTGGAGACGGTGGCGTAGAAGCGGTTGTCGTCGCCCGCGAAGCTGACGCCCCAGTAGTTGACGTCGGAATCGTGGTGCCGGGCCCCGTCGAGGGTCAGCGGGATCTGCTCCATCGACTTGACCAGGTAGCCGGTGCGCAGGTCCAGGATGGAGGTCCGGGTCGAGAAGGCGGAGGTGTTGTACGAGTCGCCGGTCGTGAAGGTCGTCCAGGACAGGAGCTGTCCCGAGGCGGAGACGCGGGCCCGGTTGGGGATGCCGGGCACGGTCACCCGGCGGATCTCGCGCAGCTGCCGGTCGAGTACGAGGGCATCGGTGCGGGCCGGGACGCCGGGCAGCTTGCGCAGGCACAGGGCGTGTTCCCCGGCGGCGTGGAAGCGGTCGCATGACGGTCCGCCGGGCACGCGGGGTCCGTCGGCGGCGGGCCGGCGCGCGACCCGTCCGGTGGCCGCGTCCCGGAAGTAGAGGCCGGGCTCGGCGAGGCCGAACGAGGCACTGGCTTCGGCCTGCCGGGCCGGCCGTTCGCGGTGCCGCGCGTGCAGGACGTAGCCGAGGGAGCCGGCCGCGAGGAGGAGTACGGCCGTGACGACGAGGGCGAGGCGCAGCCGCCCGTGACGGAGGTTCATGAAGGCTCCGGGGTGAGGGTGCCGGCGGGGGCGGGGGAGGCGGCGGGGGAGGGCAGGACGCGCCGGCCGGCCGCGAGCGCCCCGGCCAGCGCGAGGGCCGCCGCCCACAGGGCGGGCCGCTGTCCCCAGAAGGTCCACGCCGCCCCGAACCCGGCGGCGCCGAGCAGCCGGGCCAGTGCCTGGCCGGTCTGCAGCAGCGCGAGCCCGCCTGCCCGGCCGTGTGCGGGCAGCACCGGTGCGGCCAGTGCCATCAGGACGCCGTCCGTGCCTGCGTAGAAGATGCCCAGCAGGGCCAGTACGGCGACGACGGTCGGCCAGGAGACGGGCGCCAGCAGCACGGCGTACGCGCAGAGCAGGGCGCCGTGCCCGAGCAGGAAGGCCGGCCGCCGCCCGTACCGGTCGGCGATCCGGCCCGCCGGGACGGCGAGCAGGAGGTAGACGGCGGCGGCGCCGAGCGGCAGCAGCGTGAACAGGGCGGGCGGCAGGTCGAGACCGCGCAGGAGCAGCAGGTAGAGGAAGGCGTCGCCGATGGTGGTGGCGCCGAGCAGGGCCGTGGCGTACAGGATGCGGCGGAAGGCGGGGTCGCGCAGGGCAGTGGTCCTGAGCGGGCGCGGGGGTGCGGCCGTGGGCGTGGCGGCGGGCGCGGCCGGGACGTACACGACGAGCAGCAGCACGCCGAGCAGGCCGACGCAGAAGCTGACTGCGAACACCGCGTCGTAGGCGTCGGCGGTGGCCCACAGCACGGCGAACGCGGCGAGCGGGCCCAGGAGGGCGCCCGTGGTGTCCATCGCGCGGTGCACGCCGAAGGACCGGCCGAGTGCCTCGGGCGGCCCGCTGAGCGAGATCAGCGCGTCGCGCGGGGCGGTGCGGATGCCCTTGCCGAGGCGGTCGGCGGCGAGCGAGGCGGCGATCCCGGCGGTGGCGCCCCCGGCGAGCAGCAGTCCGAGCCGGGACAGCGCGGAGAGCAGGTAGCCGGTCCCGGCGACGCGCTTGTGGCGGCCGCCGCGGTCGGCGAGACGCCCGCCGAGCAGCCGTACGAGTGCGGTCGCGCCGTTGAACATCCCGTCGAGGAAGCCGAACTGGAGGGGGGAGAGGCCGAGCCCGAGGACGAGGTAGAGCGGCAGCACCGCCGTGACCATCTCCGAGGAGATGTCGGTGACCAGGCTGACCGCGCCGAGCGCGAGGACGGCGGCGGGGACGCGCCGCCGGGCCCCTGGGGTGCGGGGCGGCGCGTCCGGGCGGCCGTTGGCGGCCAGGTACATCAGTGGCAGCTGTACTTCGGGCTCGTGTCCTTGACCTGGCCGTCCGTGGCGACGTACGTCCAGCCGTAGCCGGAGTCGGTGAACTCCAGCTTCACCACGCCGTACGGGCCGCTGACCCGCTTCTGACTGTTGGGCTGGACCTCTTCGATCGGGTAGGGCTCGGCGCCGCCCATTCCGCCGACGATCTCCACGATCCCGTCGGCTGTCGCCCGGCCGTCGGGGTCCTGCGGGGCGAACCGCTCGTAGTGGTGGTCGTGGCCGCCCAGGACGAGGTCGGCCTTTGCGGCGTACAGGATCTTCCAGATCGGCTTGGAGACCGGGTCGTTGCCGTGCCCGCCGGAGGAGAACAGCGGGTGGTGCCAGTAGGCGGCGACGCACTTCTTGGTGTTGGCGGCGAGATCGGCCTTGAGCCAGTCGATCTGGGCGGCCTGGTCGAAGGAGTTGGAATCGAGGGCGATGAAGTGCCAGTTGCCCTCGTTGTAGCTGTACCAGCTCTTGCCCTGGGGGAAGGCGATGCTCCCGAAGTAGGCCTTGTACCCGGCGAGGGAGCCGGCCGGGTCGTAGGTCTCGTGGTTGCCCGGTACGGGGCGGGTCTTGGCCTTGAAGGCGCCCCAGCTCTTGTCGTAGTAGGCGCGGAAGTCGGAGAGCCGGGCGTCGTCGTACTGGTTGTCGCCCATGGTCAGGTAGAACTTCGGGTCGATCCGCTGGGCGAGCGCGGCCGTCTTGGGGTGCGCGCAGTCGCTGTCGGAGGCCGTGCACTGCGCGGCGATGTCACCGGCCGCGACCACCGTGAAGGCGCCGCCGGGCGGCGGCCCTCCGTCGAGGGTGCCGTACACCTCGGCCTCGTACAGCGAGTAGCCGTAGGCGGTGCCGCGCGCAGTTCCGTGGACGCGCAGGTACCGGCCCTTGCCGGACAGGCCGGCCCAGTCGTCGACGCCGCCGTTGCCCGCGGTCTCGGTGGCGAGCGGGGTCCAGGAGGCGCCGTCGGCGGACACCTCGACGCGGTACGCCTTCGCGTAGGCCGCCTCCCAGCGCAGCCGCACCCGCGAGACGGTGGCGGAGGCGCCGAGGTCGACCCGGATCCACTGCGGGTCCTTGCCTTCGGCGCTGGCCCAGCGGGTGGCCGGGTCGCCGTCGAAGGCGTTCTTCGCGCTGAGCGAGGAGGTTTCGACGGAGGAAGCGGTGGCGGGCTTCCCGAGCGATATGAGTTGGTCGGCGGCGGCCCCGGCCCGTTCGGGCCAGGCGAGCAGGAGCCCGCCGACGAGGGCGAGCACGGCGGTGCCGGCGAGGAGGAGGGTGCGGAGTCTGCTGCGGACTAAGGAGGATGGAGCGGAAGCGTTCAGGTGCATACCTGGACTCCCTGGCCTTGGGGGCGGCGAGAGCTGGACTCTGGCGCGGAGCAGCGCGCCCCGGCCCGCGTGCGGGCAGGGAGCGGTGCACGGCGGCCGGGTCAGAGCTCTCGCTGAGCGCGTCATGCCCACCGAAGCGGGCACCGCGCCAAGCCGCCGCCCGGGAGACTAACAGGAAGGAAAGTTTCCTACCAGTGTCCCGGGTAGGCTCGTTCGCATGGATCAGCCGGACGGGAACCCGTCGTACTGCCCCGCCCCCGCCGCCCCGGCCGGGCGGGTGGCCGGGCCTCCGTACGCCGACTGCCTGGAGTGCGGCAAGCCCACCGAATACGGGGTCGCGACCCCGGGCGTGGTGCTGTGCCCGGTGTGCGAGTGGCAGGACGCGCAGCGCACGGCCTGTTCGGGCTGAGGCCCAGGCGGGTCTCTTGCCGATCAGGCCGGGCTCGCGGCGCCTGGCGGGTGTCCTGGCGCTACGTGCCGATGAGTTCGGAGACCTTCACGAACCGGTAGCCGCGTTTGCGCAGCTCCGGGACGATCTTGCGGATGGCCTCCTCGGTGACCGGCGCCGCGCTGCGCGTGCAGTGCATGACCACCACCGAGCCGGGCCTGACCCCCGCCAGCACCTGCTCGGCCACCGCGTCGGGGTCCTTGGCGAAGGCGTCCCCGCTGACCACGTCCCATTGGACGGCCGTGACCTTGGCCGTGGACAGGGCCCGCAGCGCCTGGTCGTCGTAGCAGCCGCCGGGGAAGCGGAAGTAGGGGACGGTGTTGACCGCGCCCGCCGTGCGGAAGGCGGCGAAGGCCCGGTCCACGTCGGCGCGGGCGGCGGCGGCGTCGAGCGCGGGCAGCCCGTAGCAGGGGGACGTGAAGGCGTGGTGGCTGTACGAGTGGTTCGCGACCTCGAAGGTCGGGTCGGTGCCGATCGCCTTCGCCTGGTCCGGGTACTCCTCGGCCCAACGGCCCGTCATGAAGATCGTCGACGGCACCTTGAGCGTGCGCAGGGTGGTGATCAGCTGGGGGTTGTCGAAGCGCTCCCCGCCCGCGGCGCGCGGCCCCTGGTCGGCGGTCATGTCGGCGTCGAAGGTCAGCGCCACGGTCTTGTCGGTGTGCTGCTTCGCCCGCTCGAAGACCGGGGTCAGGCCGTTCGGACCGGGCGCCATGGTCGGGGGCTTGGCGGGGGCGCCGGCCTGCGGCGCGGCTCCGCCTGCCGACGGCGCGCCGGGTGCGGGTGCGGGTGCGGGGGCGGGGGCGGATGCGGACGCGGGGGCGGACGCCGCCGGGGTCCCCAGACGGGCCTCGCGGCCGGCGTCCGACGGGCCGGCGCCGCCCCCGCACCCCGCGAGGGCGGCACCGAGGGCGGCACTGAGCACGGCTGCGGACGCCGCTTTGCGCACGGAAATGGTCACACAGGCAAAATATATGACTATGTGGCAAGTAGCCGTGCGCGGCACTCCCCGACGTCGAAGTCACCCGCGGGGTACGCCGGGCCGATGTCCTCCAGGTGCTCGAGCAGCAGCCTGCTGACCGCCCAGTTGCGGTACCACTTGCGGTCCGCGGGGACGATGAACCAGGGCGCGGCGTCGGTGGAGCAGCGCTCCAGGGCCAGTTCGTACGCCTCCTGGTACGCGGGCCACAGCGCGCGCTCGTCGATGTCGGCCGGGCTGAACTTCCAGTGCTTGTCGGGATTGCCGAGCCGCTCCAGGAGCCGCTCGCGCTGCTCCTCGTAACTGATGTGGAGAAAGACCTTCACCAGGGTCACGCCGTCGTCCGCGAGGGACTCCTCGAAGCGGTTGATCTGCGCGTAGCGGCGGGCGATCCGGCTGCGCGGCACCAGCTCGCGGACGCGGGCGATCAGCACGTCCTCGTAGTGCGAACGGTCGAAGATGCCGATCTCGCCCGGCTGGGGGAGCGCCTTCCTGACACGCCAGAGGAAGGGGTGCTCCCGTTCCTGCGGCGTGGGCGTCTTGAAGGCCTTGATCCGGCAGCCGGACGGGTTGAACAGGCCGATCACGTGCTTGACGGTGCCGCCCTTGCCGCTGGTGTCCATCCCCTGGAGGACGAGCAGCACGCGGCGCCGGTCGCCCGCGGTGCTCGCGGCGTAGAGCCGCTCCTGGAGCGAGGCGAGCGGCTGCGCCATCGCGGCGGTGGCCGCGCGGCCGGCCGCCTTGTCCGCGGGGCCCGCCGGGGTCGCGGCGGAATCGAAGCGGCCGAGGTCGAGCCCCCCGCCGGCCCTGACGCGCAGCAGTTCCCGCAGGGGCCGCGGGGTCACTGCCACGGCCCCGTCACCGCGAACGTGGTGCCCGGCGCATAGGCGTTGACGTACATGGTCCGCCCGTCGGGGGAGAAGGTGACCCCGGCGAACTCCCCCCACTCCGGCGCGCCCGGCCGGCCGATGTCGTCGGCGTTGCGGGCCACCGGGTACACCTCGCCGCCGACCGTCACGCCGAACACGTACTGGGCCCCGCCGCCGTCCTCGCACACCATCAGCCCGCCGTCCGGGGCCAGGCAGATGTTGTCGGGGGAGTCCCCGGGAAGCCGGACGTCGGCGGCCGGGCCGAACAGCACGTCCAGCCGGAGCCGGGCGCGCAGCGGGTCGTAGAACCACACCTGCCCGTGGTGGTCGGCGCCCGCGCCCTCGCCACGGCGGGCGTAGCTGGAGACGAAGTGGACGCCGGCGCCGCCCCAGTAGCAGCCCTCCAGCTTCTGCGCGTGGGTGATCCCGCCGCGCCCGAAGTCCTGGAACCGGATCGCGGTCCCGGCCGCCGACGGGTCGGGTACGCGCACCCACTCCACCGGGAACTGCGCCCCGGGCCGGTCCACCACGGCCAGGTCAGCCAGCCCCGGCACGCGCATCGCCTCCAGCGCGCCGCCGGCCCGCAGCGAACCCGCGCCGCCGAGCGGCCGCGCGGGCAGGAAGCGGTAGAACAGCCCGAAGGGCGGGTCGAAGGCGTCCTCGGTCTCGTAGACGACCCCGAGGTACGGGTCCACGGCGACGGCCTCGTGGGCGAAGCGGCCCATCGCGGTGAGCGGGACCGCCCCCGAGCGGCGCGGGTCCGCGGGGTCCACCTCGAAGACGTAGCCGTGGTCCCGCGTGTAACCGGAGGTGCCCGCCCGCTCCTCGGTCTCCTCGCAGCTCAGCCAGGTGTTCCAAGGGGTCCGGCCGCCCGCGCAGTTGACGGCGGTACCGGCGAGAGCGACCCGCTCGCCGGTGACCCGCCCGTCCGGGCCGAGCTCCAGGGCCGTGCAGCCGCCCAGCGCGCCGGGGTCGTACGTCAGCCCGGCGACGGCGGGCACGCGCAGGGCGGCCGTGGCGCGGTTCTCGTGGTTGCGGACCAGCCGCACGCGGCCGCCGCCCGCGCCGAAGGCGGCCATGCCGTCGCAGTTGGCCGGGACGGCGCCCTCACCCGAGCGCAGCGGACCGCCCGCGCGCGAGAGCACCCGGTAGGAGAACCCCGCGGGCAGGTCGAGCAGCCCGCGCGGGTCGGGCAGGAGCGGCCCGTACCCGCGCGTCGGCCGGACGGCGCCGGCCCGGCTGGTGAACAGGGCGCCGAGCGCCCCGCTGAAAGCGATCCCGCCGGCGGCGAGCAGACTGCGTCGGGTGACGGACATCGGCCCGTGGTACCACACCGGACCGGCCGGGCGGGGGTCCCCCGCCGGGGGATGTACTCGGCCGTCAGGCGAGTTCGGCGCTCAGGGTGATCGTCGTGCCGGTCAGGGCCTGGCTGACGGGGCAGTTCTTCTTCGCGTCCTCGGCGGCGGCGGCGAAGGCCTCCGCGTCGATGCCCGGGACCTCGCCCTTCACCGTGAGGTGGATGCCGGTGATGCCCTCACCGGGCTGGAAGGTGACGTCGGCCTTGGTCTCCAGGCGGCTCGGCGGGTTGCCGGCGCCCGCGAGGGCGTGGGACAGGGCCATCGAGTAGCAGCTGGAGTGGGCGGCGGCGATCAGCTCCTCGGGGCTGGTCTTGCCGTTCGCGGCCTCGGAGCGGGCGGGCCAGGAGACGTCGTACGAGCCGATGCCCGAGGAGTCCAGGGTGACGACGCCCTTGCCCTTGAGCAGGTCGCCTTCCCAGACGGTGTGCGCGTGACGCGTGGTGGCCATGGTGATCCCTTCGCAGAAGTGGAAACAGCCGGACACCCGCCAGGGCGCCCGGCGTTCCCCAACCTACTGCGACACCAGGGGCTTCGCGTCGCGGGCGAGCGCGGTGAGCCGCGATATGGCGCGGAAGTACTTCTTCCGATAGCCGCCGTTGAGCATTTCTTCACTGAACAGCCTGTCGAAGGGCACCCCGGAGGCCAGGACGGGGACCTCGCGGTCGTACAGCCGGTCGGCGAGCACCACCAGCCGCAGGGCGGTCGACTGGTCCGGCACCGGGCCGACGTCGGTCAGGCAGACCGCCGTGATCCCGTCGGTCAGCGCGCCGTACCGGCTCGGGTGCACCCGGGCCAGGTGCTCCAGCAGGCCGGGGAAGTCGTCCAGGCTCGCGCCGTCGGTCGCGTAGGCGGCCTTGGCGACCTGTTCCTCGGAGAACGGCGCCGGAGCCTCGGGCAGCCCGCGGTGGCGGTAGTCCTGCCCGTCGATCCGCAGCGGCCGGAAGTGCGCCGACAGGCCCTGGATCTCCCGCAGGAAGTCCGCGGCGGCGAAACGGCCCTCGCCGAGCTTGCCGGGCAGCGTGTTGGAGGTGGCGGCCAGCGCCACGCCCTGCTCGACCAGGCGGCTGAGCAGCGAGGACACCAGGACGGTGTCGCCCGGGTCGTCCAGTTCGAACTCGTCGATGCACAGCAGCCGGTGCCCGCCCAGGGTCTGCACGGTCTGCTGGAAGCCGAGCGCGCCGACCAGGTTGGTCAGCTCCACGAAGGTGCCGAAGGCCTTGAGCGCGGGCTCGGCCGGGGTGGCGTGCCACAGGGAGGCGAGCAGGTGGGTCTTGCCGACGCCGTAGCCGCCGTCGAGGTAGACCCCGCGCGGTGCGGCCGCGGGTGCCGGCTTCTTGCTGAACCAGCGCCGCCTGCCGGCTCCGCTCGCGTGCGCCCCGCCCAGGCCGGCCGCGAAGCCGCTGAGGACGGTGACAGCCTCGGACTGGCTCGGCTGGGCCGGGTCCGGGTTGTACGTGTCGAAGCGCACCGAGTCGAAACGCGGCGGCGGCACCATCTCGGCCACCAGCCGTTCGGCGGGCACCCGGGGCTCGCGGGCGCACAGGGCCTGGGGCCCCGCGTCGGCTATCTGAGGCCGACTGGACGTGGCACCGGAGGTGGAGAGTGATGTTGACACAGCACTCAACTCTACGGGTCGTGGCACACTGCACCGATGCGACGCCTGTTCCCTGTGACCGATCAGACATCAGCCCCGTCCCCGGCCCCGGCCGACCGGGAGTGGTCGCTGGACGAGCTCGCGGAGGCGTACGCGTACCCCTCCCTCGGCGAGGGGGCCCACTGGCTGCGGGCGAACATGGTCTCCACCCTGGACGGCGCCGCCCAGCACGAGGGCCGCTCCCAGCCGATCTCCGGCGAGGCCGACATGCGGATCTTCGGCACCCTGCGGGCGCTGGCCGATGTGGTGGTCGTCGGAGCGGAAACGGTTCGCCAGGAGGGCTACCGCCCGGCCCGGGCCCGGGAGGACTTCGCCGCCCGCCGCGCGGCCGCCGGACAGGGCCCGGCCGCCGCCATCGCCGTGGTCACCGCCAGTCTGGACCTGGACTTCGGCCTGCCCCTGTTCACCTCCCCGCTCGTGGCGACCCTGGTGGTCACCGGGGCCGCCGCGCCCGCCGACAAGGTCGCCGAGGCCCTCGCGGCCGGGGCCGAGGTCGTGGTGGCGGGCGACGGGGCCGCAGTGGACCCGGCCCGCGCCGTGCGGGAACTCGCCGGGCGGGGGCTGCGCCGCCAGCTCACCGAGGGCGGGCCCCGGCTACTGGGCCAGCTCGTGGCCGCCGACGCGCTCGACGAGCTGTGCCTGACGATCTCGCCGACGCTCACGGCGGGAGGCGCCCAGAGGATCGCGGGAGGGCCCTCCGTCACGGTTCCGCACCGGCTCGCGCCGGCCTCCGTACTGGAAGAGGCCGGGTTCCTCTTCACCAGCTACCGTCGGATCTGACAAGGGGCGGAATTTCTCGTTCCGCTTTGCTTCCGCTGGGCACAAACCTGGGCACGTATATCTGCGCAAGGCCCCGCGCGAGAGCGGGGCAGGATGGTTTCCGCAGGGGCCGGCCAGCCGGCCTCGGCCCATGAAGGAGAGGGCGTCCGTGTTCACGAGCGTATTGATGATCGAGCAGCCGCTGACCACGGTGGACGTGGACTTCGTCACCACCCTGCACGGAGACGACTCGGTCTCCTTCGTCGTCCTCATGCAACCCCGCGGCGACCAGGACCGACTGCTGCGCGCCATCGACGACGTAGCGCTCGGTGAGCTCCCCGAGGCCGTCCGCGAGGGCGACGTGCCCGAGGGCGAGGCGGCCCGCGGCCCCGCCGAGCTGGCCCTCGAGCACTCCATGGCCGCCCTGCGCAAGAAGGGCGCCAACGTCATCGGGCAGATCGTCGAGGACCACCCGCTCGACAAACTGAAGGCCGTCGTCGAGGAGACCGGCGCCGACGAAGTGATCGTCCTGACCGCCCCGCACTTCGTGGAGGAGTTCTTCCACCGGGACTGGGCCTCGCGGGCCCGTCACAAGGTCGGCGTTCCGGTGCTCAAGCTCTTCGCCCACAACGAATAGGCTGGGGCGGTCAGAGCTCGAAGCACACCCTCGATCCTGGAGCGACCTGAATGAAGCCCGGCCTGCCGACCGCCATGGAACGGCCCCACTTCATCGGCATCGGCGGCGCCGGCATGTCCGGCATCGCGAAGATCCTCGCCCAGCGCGGCGCGCGGGTCGCCGGCAGCGACAGCCGGGGGGACTCCGAGACCGCCCAGGCGCTGCGCGCCCACGGCGCCACGGTCCACGGCGGCCACGCCCCCGGCAACCTCGCCGACGACTCCACCTGCGTGGTCGTCTCCAGCGCCATCCGCGCCGACAACCCGGAGCTGGCCCGCGCCGCCGAGCTGGGCATCCCCGTCGTGCACCGCTCCGACGCCCTCGCCGCCCTGATGGACGGCCTGCGCCCGATCGCCGTCGCCGGTACGCACGGCAAGACCACCACCACCTCGATGCTGGCGGTGTCCCTGTCGGCCCTGGGCCTGGACCCCTCGTACGCCATCGGCGGCGACCTGGACGCCCCCGGCTCCAACGCCCACCACGGCGAGGGCGACATCTTCGTGGCCGAGGCGGACGAGAGCGACCGCACCTTCCACAAGTACACCCCGCAGGTCGCGATCATCCTGAACGCGGAGCTCGACCACCACGCGAACTACGCGTCGATCGAGGAGATCTACGAGTCCTTCGAGACCTTCGTCTCCAAGATCGTGCCCGGCGGCACCCTGGTCGTCGCCCACGGCCAGGAGGGCGCGGCCGAGATCGCCCGCCGGGTCGCCGGACGCGAGGGCCTGAACGTCGTCACCTACGGCGAGGAGCCCGACGCCGACGTCCGGATCAC
Source organism: Streptomyces sp. cmx-11-4 (assembly GCA_049998195.1). GTDB lineage: Bacteria > Actinomycetota > Actinomycetes > Streptomycetales > Streptomycetaceae > Streptomyces. Next base: position 57,389 of record JAEBET010000007.1, on the reverse strand, counting down.
CAAGATCACCCCGCGCGGGCTGACCAGCGAGGTCACGGTCGTCCTGGGCGGGCGGATGCTCACCTTCACCGTCTCCGTGCCCGGCCGCCACTACGCGCACAACGCCGTCGCGGCCCTCGCCGCCGGCGTCGCCCTGGGCATCCCCGCGCACAACCTGGCCTCCGCCCTCGGCAAGTACACCGGGGTCAAGCGCCGCCTCCAGCTCAAGGGGGAGGCGGCCGGCGTCCAGGTCATCGACTCCTACGCGCACCACCCCACCGAGATGACCGCCGACCTGGAGGCCATCCGCGGCGCCGCCGGGGACTCCCGGATCCTGGTCGTCTTCCAGCCGCACCTCTTCTCCCGCACCCAGGAGCTCGGCAAGGAGATGGGCCAGGCCCTGACCCTCGCCGACGCCTCCGTGGTCCTGGACATCTACCCGGCCCGCGAGGACCCGCTGCCCGGCATCACCAGCGAGATCATCATCGCCGCCGCCCGCGCCGCGGGCGCCGACGTCACGGCCGAGCACGACAAGGGCGCCGTCGCCGACGTCGTCGCGGGAATGGCCAAGCCCGGCGATCTCGTTCTCACGATGGGCGCGGGCGACGTCACGGACCTCGGTCCGGCCATCCTCGCCCGCCTGTCGAACTAAAGGAGCGGGAGAGTCATGTCGTACGAGGTCGAGAAGACGGACGAGCAGTGGCAGGCGGAACTGACCCCGTCCGAGTACCAGGTGCTGCGCCTCGCGGGCACCGAGCCGGCCTTCCGCGGTGCATACACGGACACCAAGACGGAAGGCGTCTACTCCTGTCGCGGCTGCGGCGCCGAGCTGTTCCGCTCCTCGGAGAAGTTCGACTCGCACTGCGGCTGGCCGTCCTTCTACGACCCGAAGGACACCGAAGCGGTCGAGCTGATCGCCGACACCTCGCACGGCATGGTCCGTACCGAGGTCCGCTGCGCGACGTGCGGCTCCCACCTGGGCCACGTCTTCGAGGGCGAGGGCTACCCGACCCCCACCGACCAGCGCTACTGCATCAACTCCATCTCGCTGCGCCTCACCCCGGCCCCCGACGGGGCCTGATCCGCGCGCTCCCCGGCGGGCCCCTCCGACCTCGTGCCGGGCCGGGAGGGCCGCCCAGGTGTCGGGGACGTCGCGGTCGGGTTCCGATCAGGTCTCCCGCCCGCGGTGATCCGCCGCCAATAGCACGCTTTGGCCGCGGAAGACACCTATCTGTTTCCTCGGGATGGCTGGTTATGATCGGCACCCTCATATCCCGCCGCAATCCGACTGGTTGTGACCGGTCCGGCTGCCCGGCTGCCCCCGCCGCCCCCGTTCCCGAGGTCCGATGTCTCCGATAGAACCCGAAGGCGTACGAGGGCAGTCGACGGCCCGTCGCCGGCGCCGGGTGCGCCTGCGCACCCTGCTCATCTGGCTGGCCGTGATCCCCACCGCGGCGATGGGCACCCAAGTGGCGGTGACCGCCGAGCGGTTGCTGTCGCAGTCCGAGCACCTGCGGGCCGATGTCGCGGCCGCCGAGCGGATCGGCGTACCGCTGTACACGCTCATGGTCGACATGCAGGCCGAGCGGACGATGACCGCCGCAGTGTGGGCGGGCACCGCCGGCGCCGAGGAGGAGCTGCGGACCCGGCGCGAGGCCAGCGACCAGGGCGTGGCCGAATTCCGGCGGCTGGCCGCCGCTGCCGACACCTCGTTCGAGGACGTGAACCGGCGGCTGGACGGCCTGGCCGCGTACCGCCAGCGCGCGGATGCCCGCACCGGTGGCGCCGACGGCACCCTCGCCTACTACACCGGGGTGATCGACGCGGTCATCCAGGCGTACCAGCGGGAGTTCAGCCACGCGGACGACGCCGACATCGTCCAGGAGAACCGGCCCGTGGTGTCCATGCTCGCCGCCACCGAGATGGTGGCGCGCGAGGACACGATCCTGTCGCTGGCCGGGCCGTCCAGGCAGCTGAACTCCGCCGGCTTCGACCAGTTCATCAGCGCCGTGGGAGCCCACCGGCACCTGTACGAGACATGGATCGTGCCGTACCTGCCCGAGCGCGACCGGCGGTTCTACGACCGGATCGTGGCCTCCCCGGACTGGCAGACGAAGCTCCGTATCGAGAACGCGATCATCTCCGACCACACGGACGTCGAATCCGGCGTCAGGCTGCCCGCCGAGGTCGCCGGCTGGCGGTCCGCGCACGCGAACTTCTCGGTGCAGATGGCCACCCTCAACATCGACCGGGCGCGCATGGTGCTCACGCGCGGTGAGGCCAAGGCCGCGGAGCTGGAGACCGAGGTCGCCTGGCTCATCGGAGGAAGCGGCGGTGGGCTGCTGGTCGTCGTTGCCGTCGTCGTGTTCACCACGCGGTCGCTGCTGCGCCGGCTGCACGACCTGCACGAGCGCACGGTGACCGTCGCCGAGGAAACCCTCCCCGACGTCGTCGCCCGGCTCCAACGCGGCCAGTCCGTCGACGACGGGGTCCTGCCGGCGGTGCGCGGGGACGGCGACGAGGTCGGGCGCATCAGCGACGCGTTCGCCCGGGCCGTGGCCGTGTCCGTCGACGGGCACCGGCAGCTCGCGGCCGAGCGCCACGGGTTCGGCCTGTTCGCCACGGGCATCGCCTCGCGCACCGGAAACCTGGTCAGCCGCCAGCTGAGCCTCACCGAGGACCTCCAGGACACCTTCGGCCACGACGAGGCGCTGCTCGCCCAGTTGATGCGGGCCGACCAGCTCACGGTGGGCATGCGGCGGCAGATCGAGAACCTCCTCATCCTGGCGGGCGGCGAGGTCCCCGACCCGCACACCGAGCCCATGCGCATCGCCGACCTGCTGCGCGAAGCCGCGGCAGAGGTCGAGGACTTCCGGCGCATCGAGCGGCAGGCCCTGGACGAGACCAGCGTGGAACCGCACGCGATCAGCCAGATCAGCCACCTGCTCGCGGAGCTGCTGGACAACGCCACCCGGTTCTCCCCGCCGCGGTCGAAGGTGGTCATCCGGGCCGAAACGGTCGCGGACGGGCTGTCGGTCGAGATCGAGGACCGCGGACCACGGGTGACCCCCGAGCGGTACGAAGAGATGAACGGGCGCCTGCACCAGGCACCGCCCTACTCCGTCCTGGCGCAGAACGCGCACCGGCTCGGGCTCTTCGTGGTCGGTCACCTCGCCGACCAGCTCCGGGCGACCGTCACCCTGCGCCGCTCGGTGTACGGCGGGACCTCCGCCGTGGTGATCCTCCCCAGGGAACTGCTGCTGGCGACCGAAGGGGAGGCACCGCGCGAGATCGCGCCCCCGGCCCCGGCCCCGGAGCCGTCCGCCGCCCTCCCGACGCCGCGCCCCACCGTGGAACGGGGGCCCGCCCCGGACCGGCACACGGCCGCCGGGCTGCCGAGCCGCCCCGTGAAGCTGCCCGCGCGCGTGCCCGTGCCCGTGTCCGCGCCCGAGGTGCGGCCGGCCCTGGCCGCCGCCCCCGCGCGCCCGGCGCTGCCCGAGCGCGTCCCGCAGACCCACATCGCAGAACAGCTCCGGGCGCCCCGCGCCCCGGAAGCAGCCCTCCGGCCGGACACGGAGACACCCGAAGAGGTGGCCGATGCCTGGGCGGACTACGAACGCGGGACCCAGACAGTGGAAGAAGAGCTCCGACGGGATCGGCCATGACTACCTCATCGAACGCAGCGACCGACAACGCCATCTACAGCGTCCTGGACAACAACCTGAACAGGATCGCCGGCATCCAGGGGGCGGTGCTCCTGTCCAACGACGGCATCAAGCTCAGCGCCTACCTGCTGGACGAGCCCCAGGCCGAGCGCATGGCGGCCGCGGCCTCCGGCATCGCGGCCACGATGAAGGCGATATCCCGGGAGGTCGACGGCGGCCGCGTCATCCGCCAACTGGTGGAGATGGACGACCGGTACCTGTGCATCGTCGGGTGCGGCGAGGGCAGCACGCTCATCGTGGTGACCTCCCGCAAGGCGCGCCTCGGGGAGCTGGGCGGCGAGGCCGTACGCACCGCCCAGGCGCTCGGCGAGTGGCTGGGCACCCCGGAGCGCGGCCAGGTACCGACCGCGTAATGCCGCAGGACGAGCCCCAGCCCGCGCCGCGCCGCCGCCGTACGCGGCTGTACGCCCTGACCGACGGGCGTACGGCCGCGCCGCACACCGTCCTCACCATGGACACCACGATCACGGCGGCGGCCGACGGGGACGCCCAGGGCGGCCTGCCCACCGAGTGGCGGGCCATCCTCGCCATGTGCGCGCCGCCGGGCGGCCTGGCCGTCGCCGAGGTCGCGGCGCGGATGCACATCCGCCTCACCCCGATGACGCTCCTCCTGGGCGAACTCGCGGACCGCGGGCTGATCCACCACCGGCCGCCCCTGGACGGGGCCGAGACCACCGACGTCCACCTGCTCATGAGAATCAGGGACAACCTTGCCCGGATATGACATTCCCGCCCCGCGGGAAGCGGCCCCCGTCAAGATCCTCGTCGCCGGGGGGTTCGGAGTCGGCAAGACGACCCTGGTCGAGACGATCTCCGAGATCGAGCCCCTGCGCACGGAGGAGCGGCTGACGGCCGCCGGTGTCGGCGTCGACGACCTCGACGGCATCGAGTCCAAGACGGTGACCACCGTGGCGATGGACTTCGGCCGCCTCACCCTCACCGACGCCGGAGTCGTCCTCTACCTGTTCGGCACGCCGGGCCAGGAGCGCTTCTGGTTCATGTGGGACGACCTGCTGAACGGGGCCCTCGGGGCGATCGTGCTGGTCGACACGCGCCGCCTGGACCGCAGCTTCCCCGCGGTCGACTTCTTCGAGAGCCGCGGACTGCCCTTCGTGGTCGGCGCGAACTGCTTCCACGGCGAACAGCCCTACACCGCAGAGGAGATCGGGGCGGCGCTGCACCTGCGCGACCCCCACACCCCCGTCCTCATGCTGGACGCCCGTTCCCGCCCCGACGTCCGCGCCTGCCTGCTCGCGCTCCTTGACCGGCTCATCGCCGACGCGGGGGCGGTGGCCACGGCGTGACCCGCCCGCCGCGGCCGGCTCAGACCACCGAGGCCAGGTAGTCCGCCAGGGTCCGGGCCGGGGTCCAGCCCCGTGACCGGGCCCGGGTCGTGTCCAGGACCACCGGGTGGGCCAGCTGGTCCACCGCGTAGCGGCTGAGCGCCGGTTCGGCGGTCGGCAGGGACTCCGCGAACCGGGCCGCCGCCCGCGCCACCGGCAGCGGGAGATGCCGGATCCGGGCCCGGAGCCCGTGGGCCCGCAGGACCTCCCGTACGGCCAGGTCGCGGGCGTACGGCTGCGCGTCGGCCACGTTGTAGGCGCCCGGGGGCCAGCCGGCCGCTGCCAGGCAGGCCTCGGCGAGGTTCTCCACCGCCGTCAGGCTGAGCCGTACGTCCGGGCCCGGCAGCAGCAGGGTCCCGGCCCGGACCCGGGAGAGCAGCCGGGGCAGCAGCTGGGTGTCACCGGGGCCGTAGACCGCCCTCGGCCGCAGCACGACCGCGCCGCCGGCCAGCGCGAGGGCCTCGCCCGCCGCCTTGGTCCGGCCGTACGCGTTCAGCTGGCCCGTGCGCGGGTGGTCCTCGGTGACCAGGCTCCGGTCGGTCCGCGGGTCGTAGACGCTGGCGCTGCTCATCCAGACCACCGGCCGGCCGGCCGCCGCCCGCAGCAGCCGCTCCGTACCGTCCACGTTGACCGCGCGCATCAGCGCCTCCGCCCGGGTGCCGGGCGCCGGATCGCCGACCGCTGCCGCGCAGTGCACCACCAGGTCCACCCCGGTCAGGTCCGGAGCGCCCTGGGCGGCGTCCCAGAAGCGGTGCTCGCCCAGCGGGCCGGGCCGGCGGCCCACGCACACCACCCGCGCCCCGCCGGCGGCCGCCGCCCGGGCCACGTGCCCGCCGCAGAAGCCGCTCGCCCCGGTGACCGCGATACGGACGCTCATGCGCGGGCCTGCACCAGCAGCGTCCGCCAGCCCGGCAGGGCCGCCCGCCGGTCCACCCGGGCCCGCGTCACCACCGGCCGCGCGGGGGCCAGCGCCGCCAGTACGTCGGCCAGCTGCGCCTCGGCCAGCCGGGCTCCCGGGCAGGCGTGCGGCCCGGAGCCGAACACCAGCCGGGCGGTCCCCGGCCCGGCCGGCCGCCGGGCGTCGGGGTCGCGCCGGTGTGCCTCGGCGGCGTGCCGCGCGACCAGCAGCAGCCGGTCGCCGCCCCGCACCGGGCGGCCGCCGACCGTGCCGGCCGCGGCGGCCACCCGCGGCAGCAGCGGCGAGGCCGCCGTGACCCGCAGCAGCTCGGCCGCCAGCGCCGGGCGCAAGGCCTCGTCGGCGGCCTGGTCCCACAGCCCGGCGTCGGCGCACCAGGCCACCGCGCGCGGCAGCGCGGCCACGGTGGTGTTGACCGCGGCCGCGGCCACCATCGCGGCCAGCGCCCCGTCGTTCGGCAGCCCGTGGCCCAGCGGCCCGTCGTGCTGCGCCCCATGGCCCAGCCGCCCGTCGCGCTGCGCCCCGTCGCCCAGCGGCCTCTCGGCTGGAGTCGCCTCGCCCGGAGCCCCCGCCGTGGCCAGCAGGTCCCGCAGCCGGGCGGCTGACCGGACCGCCGCGGCCTGCGCGCGCGGGCGGCGCGGCCCGGGCAGGTGGCTGCGTACGGAGTCGGCCGCCGCCTCGGCGGCCGCCGCGGCCACGGCCCGCGGATCGGCGTCCGCGCCCAGCAGCGCGCAGACCACCGAACCGGCCAGCTCCCGGGAGAGCCCGACCAGGTCCACCTCCTCGCCCCGCGCGAGGGGTTCGAGGCGGCGTACGAGCAGCGGCTGCCACTGCGCCCGCAGCCGCGCCACCCCGGCCGCGGAGAGCTGCCCGGCCAGGTCCCGCCGGTCCGACCGGTGCCCGCTGCCCTCCTGGTCGAAGAGGACGCCCCCGTCGCCCGCGAGCGCGGAGCGCGCCGCGCCCCCCGTGGTGCCCTCGGCGGTCCGGTCCAGCGGCAGCCGGGTCAGCGCCTGCCGGTAGGCCTGCGCCCCGTGCACCAGCAGGGTGCCGCCGATCCGGCGGAGGGGCCGTCCGCGCGTCGCGGCGAGCAGCCCGAACAGCACGGGGTGGCTGCCCAGGTAGACCCGGCGGTCGCGCCGCCGGGCCCGGGCGTGGGACGTGTTGCTCATCGGGTACGTACCTTCGTGAGGATCGGGACTGCGGGACTGCGGGACTGCGGGACTACGGGAATCGGACGCGGGCGGGGTCGCCCCGGCGGTCCTGCCCGGCGGCCGGGCGGGCCCCGGGCCGGGGGTCACGCCGTCGGGCCGAGGCGCTGCGCCGCCAGGGCGGAGGTCGCCGCCCGGTCCGGTTTGCGCGAGCGCCCCGACAGGGGGATGCGGGCGAAGAGGAGGGCGTCGGGGCGGGCCGTGCCCATCCGGTGGAGCGGGCCCGACAGGGCGCTGCGCAGGCGGTGCTCGTTCGCGCCGCGCCCCGGCTGCACGACGGCGACCAGCCGTTCGTCGCCGTCGCCCGCCGGGACTCCGACGAGCACGGCCAGCTCCACCCCCGGCACGTGCAGGGCGGGCTCGTACAGCCCCGGATAGATGTTCTCCGCCCGGCGCAGCACCATGTCCTTGCACCTGCCCTCCAGGACGATCCGGCCCGCGCCGTCCAGCCGCGCCCGGTCTCCCGTACGCACCCACGCGTCGGGCTCCTCGCCGAGGTAGCGCCTGCGGGCCGCGGCCCCGGTCAGCAGCAGCTGGCCGTCCGCGTCGGTCCGGGCCGCGACGCCCGGCAGCGGGGTGCCGACCAGGTCGCCCGGGCCCTCGAAGGCGGACTTCTCCCGTGCCTCGACCGCGGCGGCCGGGAAGAGCTCGGTCAGCGCGTACACCCCCCAGGCCCGGGCCGCGCCCGCTCCCCGTACCCGCTCCAGCAGGGCGGCGTCGGCCGGGGCCGAGCCCGTCCAGACCCGGCCGTGGAAGCGGGCTCCCGCGTCCAGCGCGTCGCGCAGCCCGGGCGGGGTCAGATAGGTGTCCTGGGGGCGCAGCCGGTGGAGCTGGCGGGCCAGCACCCGCGGGTCGCGGGCCGGGAGCGCGACGGGGGCGCCGCACGTCAGCGAGGGGACCAGGACGAAGAAGGTGCCCCCGAGCACGGGCTGGTCCGGGGCCGCGTCGAAGAGGGAGGCGACCGTGGCCATCCCGGCGGCCAGGCTCGAGCGGGTGTGCACCACGGCCCGCGGCCGGGAGGTGGTCCCCGAGGTGAACACGATCACCGCGTCCCCGTCGTGGTCCCCGTGCACGGGAACCCCCGCCCGGGAGGCCGCCAGGTCCAGCGCGGGCGCGCAGCCCGGCAGCCGGGGCCCGACGGTGGCCACCGGGCCCAGCTCGGACAGGTCGGGCAGCGCGAGCCCCGCCCGGCGGGCCAGCGGCCGGGCCCAGCCCGCCACCGCCTGCGCGGCCGCGTCGGCCAGCACCAGCGAGGGCCGGGCCAGGGACAGTCGGGCGCGCAGCACGTCCGGCCCCGCACCCGGGTCGAGCACGGCCCCGCGCAGCCCGAGCCGCCACAGGGCCAGCAGGACGGCGAGGGCCCGCGGCCCGGGCCGTACGGCGACCCCGACGGTGTCCCCGGCGCGCAGCCCGCGCGCGTGCAGGGCGGCGGCGAACGCGTCGGACAGCTCGGCGAGTTCTCCGCGGGTGGCCCGGACCCGGGCAGCGCCGGTCCGGGTGGCGGTGAGCACGGCCGGCCGCTCGGGGCGGCTGCGTAGCGCGTGGTCGAGGCGGTCGAGCATCAGCGGGGGTCCGTTCCGTGCGTGCCGCTGCCCTGGTCCAGGTACCAGCGGGCGGTGCCCGCGATCCCGTAGGCCCGCAGGCGCCGCGTGGAGTTCTCCACGACCATCTCCCGGCAGTGCGCGATCCGGTCGGTGTGGCGGCGTACGGCGTTGAGGAAGAGCCGGTCGGTGGGCGAGGGGCGCCGGGGCATGCCGCCGACGGCCAGGTACAGCTCGGCGGTGATGGCCATGTTGTTTCCGGCGTGCATGCGGTACGGGGCCCGGTAGCCCTTGCGGCGCGCGTGCCGGGGCCGCACCCGCCCGAACAGCGCGGCGAGCGCCACGAGCAGGCCGAACCCGGCCCGGCCGAGCGGGCCGTGCTCGTCGCGCCGGGCGACGATCCGCCCGCACACCAGCCCGGGGTGCTCCGTGAGGGCGGCCCGAGCGGCGCGCGTCCAGCCGGGCCGGGGCAGGCAGTCGGCGTCCGTGCGGGCGAGCAGGGCCGCGCCCCTGCCGATCGCGTACCGGAACCCGGTGTCCACGGCCGAGCCGACCCCCTTCTCCGGCTCCTCGATCACCTGGACCGGGAACGGCGCGCCCGCCGCGAACTCCCGGGCGATCTCGGCCGTCCGGTCCGCCGAGGCGTTGTCGACGACCAGCAGGGTGAAGTCCCGGTCCCGCTGCGCGGCGAGGGCCCGCAGGGTCTGCGCGAGGCGGGCCTCCTCCTCGTGCGCGGGCACGACCACCCACAGGGACCGGCTCACGACTTCTCCCACACCATCGTCATGATGCTGATGCCGCCGCCGAGTCCGACGAACAACACCCGCTGCCCAGGCTCCAGTTCCGCGTACACCCGGTCCAGCTGGACCCCGATGCTCGCGCTCGCCACGTTGCCGAGCTCGGGCACGGTCACCACCAGCTTCCCGGCCGGCACCCCGGTCAGCTCCGCGAACCGCTCCAGGTACGGCACGGTCACCTGGTGCACCAGCACCTTGGCGAAGCCGTCCCAGTCCATCCCCGTCCGGTGCAGCGTCCGGTCGATGACGGCCGTGCCCACCTTCTCGAAGACGCCGCGCAGTTCGTGCCCGTCGCCGCGGAAGTAGGTGTACTCGTCCCCGCGCGGGTGGCGCGAACCGCCGCCCGGGATGCCCCCGACCTCCCAGTGCTCCGAGTGGGTCTCGGTGTCCACGTCGAGGATCCCGCCGCGCTCCACGGCCTCCACGACCACGGCGGCCCCCGCGTCTCCGAATGTGTACCCAGCGAAGCCGCTGCGGAACTCGGCCGCGTCGGCGGGATCCTTGCGCACCGCCCGGCTCGGCGTCTCCCCGGTGACCACCAGCGCCCGCCGCGCCCGCCCGGCCAGGATCATCGACCGGGCGAGGTCGATGCCGTTCACGAAGCTGTTGCAGGCGTTGGTGACGTCCAGGGCGTGGGCCCGCGAGCCCAGCTCGGCCTGCACGATGTGCGCGGTGGCGGGCTCGACCATGTCGCGGGAGGCGGAGGCGAAGAGCAGCAGGTCGATGTCGAGCGGGCTCAGACCGGCGGCGTCCAGCGCCCGGCGGCCGGCGCCCACGGCGAGCGTGGAGGCGTACACCTCCGGGCCCGCGACGCGGCGGGAGACGATCCCGGTGGCCTGCCTCAGCAGCGTCGGCGGCAGCGTGAGGCCGCTGCGGAGGGCCACCTCCCGCTGGAGGGAGTCCGAGGAGAGGACCTCGGCGGGCAGCAGGCTGCCGACGGCGGTTATCCCGGCGCGCGGCCGTTGGTCACTTGGCTGAAAGGGCATGCCCACACGATGACAAGCCGGCATCTCCCGGGCCTGAGTACGGATGCTCAGATCGGTGCACGGGCCGGATGAGTATCCCCGCACGGGGCGCTGACCTCGAAGTGGAGTGGCTCCGGGGGCTGTTGCGCGGCGGGTGGTTCGCCTACCGTCTTCGCCAGACGCGCGGGCCGTCGGCGGTGACCCTTGCCGTTCTCCGGCTGTACGGCCAGGTGTCAGGCAAGGATCTCCGTCCGGTACCCGGGGGGCGCTGTCCTTGGGGCGCCCCTCGCCTCCCCTCACCCGCAGAGGTCGTCACGCCATGGCAGAACTCAACCGCCGCAGGTTCCTGCAGATCGCGGGCGGCACCGCCGCGCTGACGATGCTGAACGACAGCATCGCGCGGGCCGCCGCGATCCAGGCCCAGGGCACCACCGGCACCATCCAGGACATCGAGCACGTCGTCGTCCTGATGCAGGAGAACCGGTCCTTCGACCACTACTTCGGCGCGATGAAGGGCGTCCGGGGCTTCGGCGACCCGCGGCCGGTCCTCCAGGACAACGGCAAGTCCGTCTTCCACCAGTCCAACGGGACCAAGGACATCCTCCCCTTCAACCCGCAGATCGCGGACCTCGGGATGCAGTTCCTCGAGGGCCTGAACCACGACTGGGCAGGCGGCCACCAGGCGTACAACAACGGCAAGTACGACAAGTGGGTCCCGGCCAAGACGGCCACGACCATGTCGTACATGACCCGGAACGACATTCCGTTCCACTACGCCCTGGCCGACGCCTTCACCGTCTGCGACGCCTACCACTGCTCCTTCATCGGCGCCACCGACCCCAACCGCTACTACCTGTGGACGGGCTACACGGGCAACGACGGCACCGGCGGCGGCCCCGTCCTCGGCAACCAGGAGCTGGGCTACGGCTGGAAGACCTACCCCGAGCGGCTGGAGGCGGCCGGGGTCTCGTGGAAGGTCTACCAGGACATCGGCGACGGCCTGAACGCGGCCGGCTCCTGGGGCTGGATCAATGACGCCTTCCGCGGCAACTACGGTGACAACTCGCTGCTGTACTTCAACACCTACCGCAACGCCACGCCCGGCAGTCCCCTGTACGAGAAGGCCCGCACGGGCACCAACGTCAAGGCGGGCGACGGGTACTTCGACCGGCTGCGCGCCGACGTGGTCAACGGCACCCTGCCGCAGGTCTCCTACATCGCGGCCCCCGAGGCGTTCAGCGAGCACTCCAACTGGCCGACGAACTTCGGCGCCTGGTACATCTCGCAGGTCCTGGACGCGCTGACGGCGAACCCGGCGGTGTGGGCGAAGACCGCCCTGTTCATCACCTACGACGAGAACGACGGCTTCTTCGACCACGTGGTGCCGCCGTACCCGCCCGCCTCCTCGGCCTGGGGCCTGTCCACGGCGAGCGTGACCGGCGACCTCTACAACGGGGGCGGCGGCTACGCGGCCGGTCCCTACGGGCTCGGCCCGCGCGTCCCGATGATCGTGGTCTCACCGTGGAGCAAGGGCGGCTACGTCTGCTCCGAGACCTTCGACCACACCTCGGTGATCCGCTTCATGGAGAAGCGCTTCGGCGTGCAGGAGCCCAACATCTCGCCGTGGCGCCGTGCGGTCTGCGGCGACCTGACCTCGGCGTTCGACTTCACCCGGGCGGACGCGGCGCCGGCCGCCCTGCCCTCCACGGCCGGGTACGTCCCGCCGGACAAGAACCGCCACCCCTCCTACCACCCGACCCCGCCGGCCACGGGCGTCCTGCCCAAGCAGGAGGCCGGGTCCAAGCCGACCCGCGCCCTGGGCTACAGCCCGTACGTGGACGGCTCACGCACCACCTCCACCGGCAAGTTCACCCTGACCTTCTCCTCCGGCCCCACCCTCGGCGCCCACTTCCACAGCACCTCGGGCAACCGTACGGACGGCCCCTGGCCCTACACGGTCGAGGCGGGCAAGACCCTCTCGGACACCTGGAGCACCAGCAGCTCCACCGGCAACCAGGTCAACCTCACGGTCTGGGGTCCGAACGGCTTCCTGCGCACCTGGAAGGGCCCGGCCAAGACGGCCGGCCCCGAGGCCACGGCCCGCCACGTGGGCTCCACCGGCAACCTGGCCCTCACCCTGACCAACCCCGGTTCGGTCGCGGTGAACCTCACGGTGACCAACGCCTACGGCGGCGCGGCCCAGACCTTCAAGGTCAACCCCGGCGCCACGGTCCCGCACACGGTGGACCTGCGCACGACGGCCCGCTGGTACGACGTCAAGGTCGTCTCCGACAAGGACACCACCTTCCTGCGCCGCTTCGCCGGCCACGTGGAAACGGGCGCCCCGGGCCTCTCCGACCCGGCGATCAAGACCGTCTGACCGACATCGCCGAGCTGGACACCAGGGAGTACTAATGAGCGCTGTCGGTTGGGAGGAGGCCAACCGCCAGGTGCGCGAGCGCCGGAAGGCGGCTGGTCTGCCGGTGCGGTCTCCGGCGGAGAAGCAGGCCGCGATGGATCGGCTCATGGCCGAGGTGCGGGCCTACCGGCTGGCCGAGATCCGTCAGGAGCAGGCGCTGACCCAGAAGGACGTCGCGCAGACCATGGGTGCCCGGCCCCCAGGGTGTCGGCCATCGAGAACGGTGAAACCGACCGCACGGAGGTCGCCACCCTGCGCTCTTACGTCGAGGCGCTCGGCGGACGGCTTCGCGTGGTGGCGGACTTCGGGGACACGGAGTACACCGTGGCGTGACTCGCCCTCAGACGGCGGTGTGACGGTAGGCCCGGTGGGCAGAACGTACGGCGCCCGGTTTCTTCGACCCCGTCACCGAGGGAGAACGCATGGCCATCGCCCACCGCAGGATCGGCAGCGGGCCCGTCCGCGTCATCGTGCTGCACGACTGGTTCGGCACCTCCGCCAACTGGGGCTCCGCGCTCGACTGCCTGGACCCGCAGGGGTTCTCGTACGCCTTCCTCGACTACCGCGGCTACGGCACGAGGCGGGACGTCACCGGCCGGTACGACCTGCCCGAGATCGCCGACGACGTCCTGGAGCTCGCCGACGAGCTCGGCTGGGAGACGTTCTCCCTCCTCGGCCACTCCATGGGCGGCAAGGCGATGCAGCAGGTCCTCGTCCGCGCCCCCGAACGGATCGAGAAGCTGATCGGGCTCGCCCCGGTGCCGGCAGCGCCCTACGAGATGGACGACGCGACCCACACCCTCTTCCACGGCGCCGCCGAGGCCCCGGAGAACCGGCGCATCATCCTCGACCTGGTCACCGGGAACCGGGCGAGCCGGCACTGGGTGGACCGCATGGTCGCCCACTCCCTGGAGATCTCCCGGCCCGAGGCCTTCGCCGCCTACCTGGCGAGCTGGCAGCCCCTCGACCTGTCCTCCGCCGTGAAGGGCAACACCGTCCCGGTGCTGGTCCTGGTCGGCGAGTACGACCTCGCGCTGACCGCCGACGTGATGCGCGCCACCTGGCAGGCCTGGTACCCGAACTGCCGGATCCGCACCCTCCCGGGCGCCGGCCACTACCCGCCGCACGAGACCCCGGTGGCCTTCGCCACCGAGGTGGAGGCCTTCCTGCGCGCCTAGCGCGCTGTCGCCGGGCGCGGAAAAGCCCGTGAGGGGTACGAGGAAACCTCGTACCCCTCACGGGACCCACAGGGTGAGTGACGGGACTTGAACCCGCGGCCACCTGGACCACAACCAGGTGCTCTACCAACTGAGCTACACCCACCACGAAGGGCGGCGGACCACCCGTTCGACGTGCATGCACAGCATAGCCGATCAGCGGGGTGCTCCCGCGACGCGTTATTGCGGGGCGGGCGCCGCGCGGCCTGCGGTGTGGCCCCGCTCACAGGGGTAGCGGCGGGGGCGGAGGGGCGGGGAGGGGCGGGGCGGGGCGCCGGCCCGGCGCGGCCGCTACCCTCGCCGCGCGGCCCACGGCAGGATCACCCGTATGACCCGTGAACCCGCACCCTTCACGTCCGAGGACTACGCCGCCCGGATGGCCGTCGCCGCGCAGACGGCCGCCGACGCCGGACTGGCCGGGCTGCTGATCGCACCCGGGCCCGACCTGACGCACCTCACCGGCTACCGCCCCACCGCCGAGACCGAGCGGCTCACCCTGCTGGTCCTGGCCGCCGGACAGGAGCCGGTGCTCGTGGTGCCCGCGCTGGAGGCCCCCGACGCCGCCAAGGCCCCCGGCGCCGCCGCGCTGACCCTGCGGGACTGGACCGACGGCAAGAACCCGTACGCGCTCACCGCCCCGCTGCTCGACGCGGCCGGACGCTTCGGGGTGAGCGACAACACCTGGGCCCTGCACCTCCTCGGACTGCAAAGGGAGTTGCCCACCACCTCCTACGCCCCCCTCACCGACGCGCTGCCCATGCTGCGCGCGGTGAAGGACGACCGGGAGCTGGAGCGCCTCGCCGCGGCGGGCGCCGCGGCCGACGCCGCCTACGCGCAGATCCTCCACGTCCCCTTCGCGGGCCGCCGCGAGACCGAGGTCGCCGAGGACCTGGCCGCGCTGCTGCGCGCACACGGCCACTCCCAGGTCGACTTCACCGTCGTCGGCTCCGGACCCAACGGGGCCAACCCGCACCACGAGGCCGGGGAGCGGGTCATCCGGCACGGCGACATGATCGTCCTCGACTTCGGCGGCCTGCGGTACGGCTACGGCTCCGACATCTCCCGCACCGTGCACGTGGGCGAGCCGACCGCCGAGGAGCAGCGCGTCCACGACGTGGTCCGCGAGGCCCAGCAGGCCGGGGTGGCGGCGGTCCGGCCCGGCACCTCCTGCCAGGAGGTGGACCGCGCGGCCCGCGCGGTGATCACCGGGTTCGGCTACGGCGACCGCTTCATCCACCGCACCGGACACGGCATCGGGGTCACCACCCACGAGCCGCCGTACATGGTCGAGGGCGAGGAGCAGCCCCTGGTCCCCGGCATGTGCTTCTCCGTGGAGCCGGGCATCTACCTGCCCGGCCGGTTCGGCGTCCGCATCGAGGACATCGTGACCGTCACCGAGGACGGCGGGCGCCGCCTCAACAACGCCCCGCGCGAGCTGGCGATCGTCGAGTAGCGGCCCTCACGGTCCCAGCACGACGGCGGATTCGCCCGGCAGGTGGATCCGGCCGTCCGGGCCCGGGTGCTCGAGCGGCTCCCAGGCGGCCAGCACCCGTACGCCGTTGCGGCCCAGCGCGATCGTCACCGGCTCCGGGGAGAGGTTCACGGCCACCCGTACGTCGCCCCGCCGGAAGGTGAGCCAGCGCCGCTCCTCGTCGTAGGCGACCCGGACCGCCGCCAGGTCCGGGTCGCGCAGGTCCGGGTGCGAGCGGCGCAGCGCGACGAGGGTGCGGTACCAGGCCAGCAGGCGGGCGTGGCCCGCGCGCTCCGGTTCGGCCCAGTCCAGGCAGGAGCGGTCCCGGGTCGCCGGATCCTGCGGGTCGGGGATCTCCTCCGCCTTCCACCCGTGCGCCGCGAACTCCCGCCGCCGACCGGTCCGTACGGCCTGCGCCAGCTCCGGGTCGGGGTGGTCGGTGAAGTACTGCCACGGCGTGCCCGCACCCCACTCCTCACCCATGAACAGCATCGGCACGAACGGCCCGGTCAGCGCCACGGTCGCGGCGCACGCCAGCAGCCCGGGGGAGAGCGAGGCGGCGAGCCGGTCGCCGAGCGCCCGGTTGCCGATCTGGTCGTGGGTCTGGGTGTAGCCGAGGAAGCGGTGCGCCGGGGTGCGGCGACGGTCCACCGGACGGCCGTGGCTGCGGCCCCGGAAGGAGGACCAGGTCCCGTCGTGGAAGAAGGCACGGGTCAGGGTCTTGCCGAGGGCGGCCAGCGGTGCCTGGGCGAAGTCGGCGTAGTACGCCTGGGATTCGCCGGTCAGCGCGCAGTGCAGGGCGTGGTGGAAGTCGTCGTTCCACTGGGCGTGCAGCCCCAGGCCCCCGTCGGCGCGCGGGGTGGTGGTGCGCGGGTCGCACCGGTCGGACTCGGCGATCAGGAACAGCGGCCGGCCGGTCTCGGCCGCCAGCTCGTCCACCGCGGCGGCCAGTTCCTCCAGGAAGGTCAGGGCCCGCCCGTCGGCGAGCGCGTGCACGGCGTCCAGCCGCAGCCCGTCGATCCCGTAGTCGCGCAGCCAGGCCAGCGCGCTGCCCAGGAGGTACGCGCGCACCTCGTCGGACCCGGGCGCGTCCAGGTTCACCGCCGCGCCCCAGGGGGTGTGGTGGGTGTCGGTGAAGTACGGGCCGTAGGCCGGCAGGTGGTTGCCGGAAGGGCCGAGGTGGTTGTGGACCACGTCCAGGACCACGCCCAGCCCCGCGGTGTGGGCCGCCGCCACGAACCGGGCCAGCCCGGCCGGGCCGCCGTACGGCTCGTGCACCGCCCAGGGGGCGACCCCGTCGTACCCCCAGCCGTGCCGGCCGGGGAAGGAGCAGACCGGCATCAGCTCCACGTGCGTGACGCCGAGGCCGGTGAGGTGGCCCAGGCGCGCGGCGGCGGCGTCGAAGGTGCCCTCGGGGGTGAAGGTGCCGATGTGCAGCTCGTACAGGACCGCGTCCTGGAGCGGGGTGCGCGGGGCCGCGGCCCCCGGCTCGGGGTGGAGCGCGAAGTCGACCACCGCCGACAGGCCGTCGGGGCCGTCCGGCAGCCGCCGGGCGCGGGGGTCGGGCCGCGGGGCGGGGTCGCCGTCGAGCAGGAATCCGTACCGGCTCCCGTCGGCGGCCGGGGCCTGAACGGTCCACCAGCCGTCGCGTTCCGGATCGCGCGCCATGTCGTACGTCGCGTCGTCGAGTCGCATGGCGACATGACCTGTCAGCGGTGCCCACACCTCGAACTGCACGGACGTTCCCCTCGTCTGCGGCGCTGTTCAGCATGCGTATCCTGCCCATCATTCCGGGCTCGGCGGGGGAGTTCTGGACACTCCGGCCCCGACGGGCGGACAATCACCCTGTGACGTCGAGTTTTGAGTTCCCCGCCTACCCCGTGCCGCGGCTCTCGGATGCCGAGCGCGACCGGGCACTGGGCCAGCTCAGGGAGGGCGCGGCCCTCGGGAAGCTGTCCCATGACACGTTCCTGCGCCGGATGGAACTCGCCCTGGTGGCCCGCCGTTCCGAGGACCTCGCCGTCCTCACCGCCGACCTCCAGACGCGGGAGGGTCCCGAAAGCCCCTGGACCCGTCGGCTGTTCGGCTGGGTCGGTCGGGTGTCCGCCGTCTCGGTCGGGGTCCGGCGCGCCTGGGCGGCGGAGAAGCTGCCCAAGCTGCTGCTGCCGCACCCCGGCGCGGGGGGCCTGCGGATCGGCCGCGACCCCGGCAACGGGCTGCGGCTCAGCCACGAGACCGTCTCCCGGGCGCACGCGGAACTGAGCCTGCGCGACGGGGTGTGGGTGCTCAAGGACCTCGGCTCCACCAACGGGACCACCGTCAACGGGCGCCGGGTGACCGGCTCCGCGGTGGTCCGGGACGGCGACCAGGTCGGCTTCGGGAAGATGACCTTCCGGTTGTCGTCGAGCTGACCCCCGGCCCCCGGGCCTGCGGAGCCGTGGTGCAGGGTGGCGGGCATGGAACACATGCCTGTCGTGCGCCGCGCACGCGTGGGGGACCTGCCCCGCCTGGTCGAACTCATGCGGGAGCACATCGCGTACGAGAGGTCGGCGCCCCGGCCGCCCGGCCTCGCCGAGCGGCTGGGGCCGCAGCTGTTCGCCGAGGACGCCCGGATGTGGGTGCTGCTCGCGCAGACCCCGGACGGCGAGGCGGCCGGATACGCCGCCTGCTCGGCCGAGTTCTCCTTCTGGGACGCCGGTCACTACCTCCACATGGACTGCCTCTACCTCGCCGAGGAGGCCCGCGGCCACGGACTGGGCGCCGCCCTGATGGACGGCGTGCGGGAGCTGGCCCGCGAGCTCGGCCTCGGGCAGGTCCAGTGGCAGACCCCCGACTGGAACGAGGGCGCGATCCGGTTCTACGACCGGCTCGGCGCCACCGGCCTGCCCAAGCGCCGGTACGGCCTGCCCGTGGACAGCACTAGGGAGCGATGAGGCGCTCGTAGGCGGCCAGGACGGTCCGGGACTGGTGCTCCACCTGGGTGGCGACCGGGACCCAGCGGGCCTGGAAGCGGGCCGCAAAGTCCTCGCACCACTCCGTGACCAGCCGGTCCAGCCCGGGCGCCGACGGGTGGCCCTGGGTGCGCAGTACGCGCAGCAGCATCGCGGCGGCGCGCAGCGACAGGCGCCGCCCGAACGCGTCGATGCTGGCGACGTACGCCGCGGTGGCCTCGGCGGGAGCCCCGTCGCCGGTCCACTCGGCGGTGATCCGGGGGATCAGCGCGAGCGTCCAGTCCACCGCGCGCAGCAGGGGCGCCGCCGCCGGATCCTCGTACGGCAGCGGGCCGCGCCGGATCCCGTCCCGTACGGCGGCCACGCGCGCGGTGTCCTCGCCGAGCCGCGCGGCCAGCATGCGCAGGGCTCCGCGCGGGTCGGGGTGCGGGGTCGGGTCGTCCACCAGGTCCGAGGCCCACATGGGGACTTCGACGATCGCGGTGGTGCCGGCGTAGCGGTGGGCGTGGTACCAGGTGCTGAGCCGGGTGTCCTCGGGGTGGAAGGCCCCGGCGGCCTCGCTCCCCGGCTGCGGGATCACGAAGATCCCGGGCCCGGGGGAGGGCCAGCCGGCGGCGTCGGAGGCCCCGTTCTCCACCGGGATGCGCAGCTCGGCGGCCGACTTGCCGAAGGGCTCGGCGAGGCCGGATATGTCCCGGGTGAGCTGGACCCAGGAGCCGCCGAGGTCGGTGGCGTGCAGCGAGACCTGGAGGACCGGCCGCAGCTCGTCGATGAGGGCGGTCAGGGCCAGGGTCTCGGGCGGCAGCCGGTCCGGGGGCAGTAAAGACGGCGCCCACTCGGGCTGTTCGGGGCCGGGGGGCCGGAAGAAGTGCCGGTGGTAGTCGAGGAGCGAGTACGGCCGGGGCGTGCGGTGCAGGTCCGCTCCGTCGGGATCGGCGCACAGCAGGAAGTGCCAGCCGCAGCCGGTGCGCGGGCCGGGTTCGTGCAGGAGCCGACGGGCGAGGGAGAGGACGGTGGCGCCGCCGACGGGTTCGTTGGCATGGGCCCCGGCGACCACGAGGACGTCCCGGAGGGCCTCGCCGGTGCCCGCGAGGGAGAGCAGCCAGAGGGGCTGCCCGGCCCGGGAGGTCCCGGCCTGGCGGAGCCGGACCGAGGCGGGGTGTTCGTCCGCGAGGGCGCGGGCGGCCAGTGCGAGCTCGTGCGGTGTGGGGTAGCGCATGTCGCGGAGGAGGGTCACAAGGGATGCCATGCCCGCCGGGCCCCGCCGCTACTGCTGCGCAGCCCGCACAGTTCCCCGCCGCCGTCTTCCGCGCGCCAAGGACCCGGGGCTCCGCCCCGGACCCCGCGCCTCAAACGCCGGCGGGGCTGGGGGGTGCTCGGCGGGGCTGGGGGTGCACGGCGGGGGTGGGGGGGTGCACGGCGGGGCTGGGGGTGCACGGCGGGGTTCAAAGATCGGGGCTCCGCCCCGGGCCCCGCGCCTGCCCCGGGCTGGCCTGGGGCGAGCAGGTGCACCTGGCAGGTGGGCAGTGGCCGCATCCAGCCCCGCCGGCGTTTGAGGCGCGGGGTCCAGGGCGGAGCCCCGGGTTTTGAGCAGGCCTCGCCCCTTGCGGCGCCGAGACCTCCGCCCCGCCGGCTCGGCCGGGCGGAGGCGGGGTCGTCAGTCGGTGCGGAGCAGGACGAGCGCCGGGGAGGCGGCCAGGAGGAGGGGGAGGTCCGCCTCCCCCTCGTACGGGCTGCCGCCCGGCAACGGGGTCCAGCGGCCCGGAGGCAGCGGCAGGACCGTGCCGCGCCAGCCACCCGCGAGGGCCAGCCGGTGCGCGAGCCGGGTGGCCACCACCACCAGGCCGGGCGAGCGGCTGAAGGCCAGGCAGTGGTCCGCCGCCGGCCCCCGCGCCGCCACCGGGGCGTACCCGGTGAAGAGATCCGGCCGGTCCCGCCGCAGCCGCAGCACCGCCGCCGTGAGCGCCAGCTTCTCCTCGGCCGGGCCGTCCGCGGCGGCCCCCGCGTCCAGCCGGGCCAGCGCCTCCCTGGGGAAGCGGGCCGGACGCCGGTTGTCCGGATCCACCAGCGCCCGGTACTCCGTCTCCGCGCCCTGGTACACCTCCGGCACCCCCGGCATCGCCAGATGCAGCAGCGCCATGCCCAGCACATTGGCCCGGGCCGCCTCCGCCAGCTCCGCCGGCAGGTCGAGCGGCCCGGGCGCGTACCCCGGCACCGCCGCCTCGTAGGCCTCGTCCCGCTCCGTCCAGCTGGTCCGCAGGCCCGCCTCCCGGGCCCCCTTCAGCAGCGCCTCGGCCAGCCGGGGCACGGCCTGCGGCGCCTCCCCCAGCCCCAGCGCGGTCTGCCGGGCCGTCCAGGCCAGCGCCGGGTCCGGTCCGGCCGCCCCCTCCATCGTCCCCGGCGCCTGCGACAGCACCGAGATCCTGGCCCGGACGTCCGCGCTGCGCTTGGTGTCGTGCGTGGACAGCACGGTCCCCGAGTGCGGCCACTCCCGCTCCAGGCGGTCGCAGTACGCGTGGAACTCCGCGGGCGGGAGCGCCGGTCGTCCGGGGTCCCCGCCGACCTCGGTGGCCGACAGGAGCGGCGCGTACCGGTAGAAGGCCCGGTCCTCCAGCGACTTGGCCCGCAGCGCGGCCGAGGTCTGGGCGAAGCGGGCCGCGAAGGCGGGATCCCGCAGCAGCAGCTCCCGTACGCCGGCCACCGCGCCGGGACCGGCCACCGCCGCCGCCCGCTCCACGGCCCGCGGATCCGGCTCGGGCTCGCCGGGGTAGGGCCGGTAGACCGGATAGGCGACCAGCAACTCGCGGACGGCCGACGCCAGTTCCGGCCCGGCCCGGCGTTCCAGCGCGCCCAGCTCGGCGGCCAGGTCACCGGTCAGCACCTCCCGCGCGCAGGCCTCAGCGATCCGGGCCCACTCCGGGCTGCCGGTGAACTCACCGAACCGCCGGGCCAGTTCGGCCGCCCCGTCCGGGTCGGTGAACACCCCGTCCACCCGGTGCAGCGCGTCGTACCCGGTGGTGCCCGCCACCGGCCAAGCGGACGGCAGCTGTTCGTCCCGGGCCAGGATCTTCTCCACCACCACCCAGCAGTGCGGTCCCGCCGCCGTCCGGAGCCGCCGCAGGTACTCCTCCGGATCCGCCAGCCCGTCCACGTGGTCGATGCGCAGCCCCTGCGCCACCCCGTCCCGGACCAGCTCCAGCACCTTGGCATGGGTGGCCGTGAACACCTCCGGGTCCTCCACCCGGACCCCGATCAGGTCCGAAATGGTGAAGAAGCGCCGGTAGTTGAGCTCGGTCCTGGCCTCCCGCCACCAGGCCGGCCGGTACCACTGCGCGGCCAGCAGTTCGGGCAGCCCCAGCCCCGCGGTCCCCTCCCGGAGCGGGAACTCCTGCTCCCCGTAGCGCAGCACCTCCCCGTCGGCCTTCAGCTCGCACGACTCCGCCGGCCCGGCCAGCACCGGCAGCAGCACCTGCCCGCCGCCCGCCTCCCAGTCGATGTCGAACCAGCGGGCGAACGGCGAGTCCGGACCCTCGCGCAGGACCTCCCACAGCGGCCGGTTCAGCCGCAGCGGCGACGGTACCGCCATGTGGTTCGGCACGATGTCGAGCACCAGGCCCAGTCCGTGCGCCCGGGCGGCCGCGGCCAGTGACCGCAGGCCCGGCTCGCCGCCCAGCTCCTCGCGGACCCGGGAGTGGTCGGTGACGTCGTACCCGTGCTCCGAACCGGGCGCCGCCTCCAGCACCGGGGACAGGTGCAGGTGTGACACGCCGAGCGAGGACAGGTACGGTACGGCTGCCTCGGCCGCGGCGAAGGTGAACTCCGGACGCAGCTGGAGACGGTAGGTCGACGCCGGAGTGACCGGTGCCGGAATGTCAGATTCCGATTGAATGCGTGACCGTGGCAGGCTCATGAGAACGTACGTACCCAGCCTGCCGGATTCCGTGCCATTACCCAATGCATACGAGTGACTGCGCCGGGTTAGCGTTCCTCGAGTGGTTGGAACCGTCAACACCTATCGAAGAGTCATCGCCCTGACCGGGCCCCTCCTCCCCTTCGTCTCCTTCTTCGCCCGACTGCCCGTCGCGATGTCCCAGTTCGGCAGCGTCGTGCTGGTCGCCCAGACCAGCGGCTCGATCGCCACCGGCGCCATCGTCGGCGGCACCCTCTCCGCCGGCCAGGTGGTCTTCGGACCGGTCCTCGGCCGGCTCGCCGACCGGCACGGCCAGCGGCCCGTCGTACTGACCGCCGCCGCCGTCAACGCCGTCGCGACCGCCGCCCTGGTGGCCGGGGCCCTCGGCCACCTCGCCACCCTCCCGCTCGCCGCCGTCGGAGCCGTCGCGGGCGCCTCCATCCCGCTGATCGGGCCGCTCGCCCGGACCCGTTCCGTGGCTCTCGCCCACCGCGCCAAGTCCGACGAGGGCGTGGTCGGCGCCGTCCACTCGCTCGAAGGCACCCTGGACGAGGTCTCCTTCGTCCTGGGCCCGGCCTTCGTCGGACTCGCCTCGATCGTCGCGCACCCGGCGGTCGCCCTCGGCGGGGCCGCCGTCCTCGTCGCCGTGTTCGGCACCGCCTTCGCGCTGCACCCGACCGCCGCCGTCACTGGGGGTCCCCCCGGACGGAGTCCGGGGGACGGGCGCCCCGCGCGGGTCCGCACCAAGGACCGCCGGGCCCGGCACCCGCGCGTGGTCCACGCCGTCCGCGGCTCCCTCGCCCTCCAGGGCGCCATGTTCGGCGCCTGCCAGGCCGGGATCGCCGCGCTCACCCTGCGGCTGGGCGTCCCCGAGCAGGCCGCCGTCGTGTACGCCGCCATGGGCGTCGTCAGCGCCGTCGTCGGCATCTCGCTCGGGGCGCTGCCCGCCCGCTTCGGGCTGCGGCTGCGCTGGCGGGTGGCCACCGGCGCCGCGCTGCTGTTCTCCGTGCCGCTGCTCTTCACCGCCACCCTGTGGCCGCTGTACCTGGTCGTCACCGTCCTCGGCGCTGCCTACGCCCCGCACCTGATCACCGCGTTCGCCCTCACGGAGCGGGTCGTGGAGCCCGCCCGGCTCGCCGAGTCGATGGCCTTCGCCGCCAGCTCCCTGGTCGCCGGGCAGGCCCTCGCGCTGCCGCTCGCCGGCCGGCTCGCCGAGTCCTACGGGCCCGCCGCGGCCTTCGCCGTGGCCGTGGGAGCCGCGGCGCTCTGCCTGACCCTCGCCCTCCTGACCCGCGTGCCGGGCGCCCGTACCCACGGCAAGGCCTTCACCCCCGCGCAGCAGGCCGGATCCCCGGCCGTGGACGAGAGCTCCGCCTACGCCGGGCGCTGAAGCACCACCAGACACCGTCCTGCCAGCGCCACCCGGTCCCCGGCCGCGAACTGCGGCCCGGTGTCGGGTGGCAGTACGTCCTGCCGCGCCGTGTCCACCACCAGCCGCCACTGCGTGCCGTGGCCCGCCGGGACGGTGAACTCCTGTGGATCGGCGTCCGCGTTGAACATCAGCAGGAACGAGTCGTCGGTGATCCGCTCCCCGCGGGTCCCCGGCTCGGAGATCGCCTCCCCGTTCAGGAACACGGTCAGGGCCCGCGCGTGCTGCGCCTGCCAGTCACGGGCCCGCATCTCCTCGCCGTGCGGAGTGAACCAGGCGATGTCGGAGAGCTCGTCGTACGTCCCCTCCACCGGCCGCCCGTGGAAGAACCGGCGCCGCCGGAACACCGGGTGGTCGCGGCGCAGCCACACCATCCGCCGGGTGAACTCCAGCAGCGCGGGCGCGGGTTTGCCGGGGTCCGGCCAGCGCACCCAGGACAGTTCGTTGTCCTGGCAGTAGGCGTTGTTGTTGCCGCCCTGCGTGCGGCCGAACTCGTCGCCGTGGCTGAGCATCGGCACGCCCTGGGACAGCATCAGCGTGGCCGTGAAGTTGCGCATCTGCCGCTCGCGCAGCTCCAGCACCGCGGGATCCTCGGTCGGTCCCTCCACCCCGCAGTTCCAGGAGCGGTTGTGGGTCTCGCCGTCCCGGTTGCCCTCCCGGTTGGCCTCGTTGTGCTTCTCGTTGTAGGAGACGAGGTCGTGCAGGGTGAAACCGTCGTGGCAGGTGGTGAAGTTGATCGAGGCCAGCGGGCGCCGGCCGTCGTCCTGGTACAGGTCCGAGGAGCCGGTCAGCCGCCCCGCGAACTCCGCCAGCGTGCGCGGCTGCCCGCGCCACAAGTCCCGTACGGTGTCCCGGTACTTGCCGTTCCACTCGGTCCACAGCGGCGGGAAGTTGCCCACCTGGTAGCCACCCTCGCCCAGGTCCCACGGCTCGGCGATCAGCTTCACCTGGCTGACCACCGGATCCTGCTGGACCAGGTCGAAGAACGAGGACAGCCGGTCCACCTCGTGGAACTGGCGGGCCAGCGTCGCCGCCAGGTCGAAGCGGAAGCCGTCCACGTGCATCTCGGTGACCCAGTACCGCAGCGAATCCATGATCAGCTGGAGCACGTGCGGGGAGCGCATCAGCAGCGAGTTCCCGGTGCCGGTGGTGTCCATGTAGTGGCGCGGGTCCTCCGCCAGCCGGTAGTACGAGGCGTTGTCCAGCCCGCGGAAGGACAGCGTCGGACCCAGGTGGTTGCCCTCGGCGGTGTGGTTGTAGACCACGTCGAGGATCACCTCGATGCCCGCCTCGTGCAGGGCCCGCACCGCCGACTTGAACTCCAGCACCTGCTGGCCGCGGTCGCCCGAGGCGTAGCCGTTGTGCGGGGCGAAGAACCCGATGGTGTTGTAGCCCCAGTAGTTGCTCAGCCCGTCGTTGACCAGCCGGTGGTCGTTGACGAACTGGTGCACCGGCATCAGCTCCAGCGCCGTCACCCCGAGCTTGGTCAGGTGCCCGATGACCGCCGGGTGCGCGAGCGCCCCGTACGTGCCGCGCAGCTCCTCGGGGAGGTCGGGATGGTTCATCGTCAGACCCTTGACGTGGGCCTCGTACAGCACGGTGTGGTGGTACTCGTGACGCGGCGGCCGGTCGTTGGCCCAGTCGAAGTACGGGTTCACCACGACGGAGCTCATGGTGTGCGGGGCGGAGTCCAGGTCGTTGCGGGAGTCGGGCCGGCCGAAGTGGTAGCCGTACACCGCCTCGTTCCAGTTCACTTGGCCGCTGATGGCCCGCGCGTACGGGTCGAGCAGCAGTTTCGCCGCGTTGCAGCGCCGGCCGCGGTCGGGCTCGTACGGTCCGTGGACGCGGAACCCGTAGCGCTGGCCGGGCATGATGCCCGGCAGGTAGGCGTGCCGGACGAAGGCGTCCGTCTCGCGCAGCTCCACGGCGGTCTCCGAGCCGTCGTCGTGGAGGAGGCACAGCTCGATGCGTCGGGCGGCCTCTGAGTAGACCGCGAAGTTGGTCCCGGCGCCGTCGTACGTGGCACCGAGCGGATACGCCTGTCCCGGCCAGACCTGCATAGATAACGACTCTTCCCATCCTGCTCCGGCTGATCCGGCTGGACCGCGTCACTGCCAGATCTTCCCCGAAAGAGGGTCCTCACGCGTGGACTTGGGTTGGTCCCTCCGGGTGACCCGCAGAGCCGATATGCGGGTCGGACGACTGTGTGGGCATCGGATAATGGGTCAACGGACAGCCGGTGTACGGGCCATCGGGCTGCACCGGGCCGCGCGCGCGGAGTACCCTTCCGTGATCACTGGAGACGGGCGTCCAGACGCAGAAGGCGGTGCACGGGTGAGCTCGGGAGGTCTGGAGCTGCCCCCTGGTGACAGCGGTCACGAGGGCGGCCCCGCGGACGCACCGTCGGCGGGGGTCGTGACCGGGGCGGTTTCGCTGGCCCCGCAGGCGGCCGAGAGCGCCCGGGCCGGCGCCGAGCTGGACTGGGGCGCGGAGGCCTGGAGCGAGGTCCGTACGCGGGCCCAGCGGGCCGGGCGGGCGTACATCTGGCTGAACCTCATCGAACAGCGGCTGCGGTCGGTGGTCGGAGCGGTGCTGCGGCCGATCTACGAGCCCGTGCACGGCGGGGACGACTGGGTGGTCGCGGCCGCCGGGCCCGCCGGGCAGGAGTGGGTGCAGCGGGCGGTGGCCGTGCGCGAGGTCAGCCGGCGCAAGGGCTACCTGCTCGACTCGGCCGACGACAACGTGCTGAGCTTCCTGACGCTGCCGCAGCTGCGGGAGCTGATGGTCCAGCACTGGCCCTGCTTCGAACCGTACTTCGACGACCGGCGCGAGATCGAGCTCGCCCTGGACGAGCTGGAGGTCACCCGCAACGTCGTCTCCCGCAACCGGGCGCTGTCGCGGCCGGTGCTGGAACAGGCGGAACGGGCCTCGGCGCGGCTGCTGGAGGTGCTGGGCGGCGGCTCGGGCAGCCCGTCGGCCGACCGGCTGCCGATCGACGCCGTCGAGGACCTGGTGGGCGACCGGTACGCGGACGTGATCTCGGTCCACCCGGACCGGGTGCGGCTGCAGCGCCAGCTTCCGGCGGAGGACCTGTTCGGCGGCGCGCGGCGGCTCGACGCCATCGGCATAGGTCTCAACCTGCTGGTCCAGAACTTCTCGGGCCGAAGACTCGTCCGGCTCACGGAGGCCGGCTGCCGGGTGCGGCTGCTGTTCCTGAACCCGGCGAGCAGCGCGGTCAAACGGCGCGAGCGTGAGCTCGGGCTGCGCAAGGGCGAACTGAGCCGCTCGGTGGAGATGAACATCCTGCACGTGCGCCGGGTCCGGGCGGGCCTGCGGGACCCCTCGCGCTTCGAGATCCACGTCTTCGACGAGACCCCGCGCTTCACCGCCTACCTGGTGGAGGGCCAGTCCTCGGGGATCGCGGTGGTCCAGTCGTACCTGCGCCGGGCGCGCGGCATGGAATCCCCCGTCCTGGTCCTGCGCGGCGGTGGCCGAGGCGTTCCCAAGGACGCCGACCACGGGCTGTTCGCGACGTACCGCGAGGAGTTCGAATCGGTGTGGGAGGACTCCCGGCCGGTGTCGTGACGCGGTCCCGAGCGCGCCGTCCCCCGCGCCGTGCCCCCGGCGGCCGGCTTGTCAGTGGCCCGTGGCAGGCTGAAAGTCGTTGACCGAAGGTGTACGGGGGGAAGGGCGCGTGATGGGGGACTGGCACGGCGGTGTGCTGATCGGATTCGACCTGGAGACGACCGGCACGGAGCCGGGGGAGTCGCGGATCGTGACGGCGGCGGTGGTCGAGGTGCGGGGCGGTGAGGTGTGCGAGCGGCGCGGCTGGCTCGCGGACCCGGGCATACCGATTCCGGAGGGGGCCTCGGCGATCCACGGGATCAGCACGGAGCGGGCCGTCGCCGAGGGCCGCCCGGTGCGGGATGTCGCCGAGGAGGTCGCCGAGGCCCTGGTCGGGCACTGGCGGGGCGGGGCGGTGGTCGTCGCCTACAACGCGGCTTTCGACCTGACCCTGCTCTCCGCGGAACTGGCCCGGCACGGGCTGCCGTCGCTGGCCGACCGGCTGGGCGGGGCGGCGACCGGACCGGTGGTGGATCCGCTGACCATCGACCGGGCCGTCGACCGCTACCGGCGCGGCAAGCGCACGCTGGAGGCGGTCTGCGGGGTGTACGGGGTCACCCTCGACGCGGCGCACGACGCCGGGGCGGACGCCCTGGCCGCGGTGGAGGTGGCCCGCGCGATAGCCGCGCGGCACCCCGAGGTGGCCGCGCTCACCCCGTCCGACCTGCACACCCGTCAGGGCACCTGGCACGCCCGGTGGGCCCGGGACTTCCAGTCCTACCTCCGCCGCCAGGGCACCCCGGACGCGGTGATCGACACCGCCTGGCCGCTGCGGGGCCTGGTGCCTGCGGCCGGCTAGTGCCGTGCCGGGCGCCGCGACCCGGTGGACCTTTCCGGTCGCAGTACGAGTGCACTGGCATTCCGCGTCCGGGCGGGGGTCAGAGGCGGAAGGCGGACGGGTCGATCGAGGCCAGCCGCTTCACCAGGGCCGGTACGCCGAGGCCGCGGTCCTCGCGATGTTCCACCGCGCGAAGGGCCGGGATGACCAGGCGCGAGCCCGGGTAGCGGACCGGTTCCGGCGGGATCCAGCCGCCCGGCGGACGGGTGAAGGCCGAGCCCGACCATTCGTCCTTCGTGCCCAGCACGAGGGAGGCCAGCACCTTGGCCATCAGCCGCGAGGGGCCCACCCCGTCGCCCGAGTAGCCCGTGGCGTAGCAGACCCCGGGCACGGACTTCAGCCAGCCGGCGAAGGGGAGCGAGGTGGTCGAGTACTCGACGGGGGCGGTCCAGGCCGTGTCCACCGGCGCGTCGGCAAGCTCCGGGAAGAGCCGGGCGAGCTGGCGCCGCAGCTCGGCGGGCCGCAGCGGGTCGCCCCACAGGGTGTCGGCCCCGCTCCGGCCGAAGGCCACGCCGGAGCCGCCCTTGCCGAAGAGCAGCCTGCCGTCCGGGGTCGTGCGGTAGTAGTTCAGCCTGCGGCGGGAGTCGCAGACCGAGGTCTGCCCGTCCCAGCCGAGCTCCGCGAGCCGCTCCGGTACGGGCTCGGTCACGACGGTGTCGCTGGCCACGGTCACCATCCGGCGGCCGAGGTCCTCAAGCTGCCCGGCCCAGGCATTGATGGCGAGCACGACCCGTTCGGCGTACACGCGCCCGTAGGGGGTGTGGGCGGTGGTGGCGCCGCCGGGCGCGCCCCGCAGGGCGGTCAGCGGGGTGCGCTCGTGGACGCGCACGCCCGCTTCGATCGCCACCCGGCGCATGCCGCGGGCCAGCTTGGCGGGCTGGAGCGTGGCGCAGCCCGGGTCGAGGACCCCGCCGAAGTGGTTGCGGGTGCCGACCGCCCGCCGGGACTCGGCGGCGGACACCTCGTGCAGCGGCTGCGTACCGGCCCGGCGCAGGTCGTCCAGGGTCTGTCGCCACGCCCCGCGCTGGGCCGGTGAGGAGGCGGCCCACAGCCACGGACCGCGCGTGTACTCGACGTCGATGCCGTGGGTCTCGGTGAAGGCGAGGATGTCGTCGACGACCTGGGCGGAGGCCTCGCCCAGCCGGCGCGCCTCCTCGTGCCCGCCGATCGCGACGAGGCTGCTGAACCGGGCCCACATCGGCATCAGGTAGCCCGCGTTGGCGCCGCTGGCCCCGCCGCCGCACACGTCGGCCTCGATCAGCACGATGTCCGTGCCCGGGGCGCGCCGCAGGATCTCCAGGGCGGTCCACAGGCCGGTGAAGCCGCCGCCCACGACGAGGACGTCGCAGCGCACCTCGTCCAGCAGCTGCGGTGAGCGCCGGTCGTCCGGTTCGGCGTGCAGGGCGTCCCGCAGCCAGGCGGTGCGCCGGACCGGGGGCGGGGTGTCGGGGCGGGGCCAGGTGCCGGCCAGGACGAGATCGGGATCGGTCACGGGTACGGGTCTCCACGGTCGGTGCGGTGCGGTGCGGTGCGGTGCGGTGCGGTGCGGTGCGGTGCGTTGGGTGCGGTGAGGTGGGTGCGGTGCGGTGTGGTGCGCGGGCGCGGTGCGTGCCGGGCGGTCGGCGGGTGGGGCGGGTCAGTTCTGGCGGGCGCGAGCGGCCCGGCCGGCGGCGTCCAGGTGCTCCGCCGCCGTCAGCAGGTCGATCCGCGAGCTCACCCCGTAGGTCTTGAACAGCTTCCGGAGGTGGTAGTTGACGGTGTGCGGGGACAGCGCGAGGCGCCGGGCGATCTGCTGGTTGGTGAGGCCCTCGCGCACCAGCCCCACCAGCACCCGCTGCTGCTCGCTCAGCTCCGGCCCGGCGGCCGGTGCCTCGACGAGCCCGGCCGTGGCCCGCAGCGCCGCCGCTTCCCGCTGGAGGGACAGGCGCAGCGAGTCGGGCATGGAGTCCGAGATGAGCCGGCGCAGCAGTGGATGGGAGAAGACCGCCCGGCCGCCGTCGCCCCGCACCACGCCGGTGGCCTCCACCTCCTCCAGCGCCGGGAGCAGGGCGGACACCGAGGTCCGCAGCATCAGCGCCAGGTCCTCGTAGACCACCTCGCACCCCAGGAGCGAGGCCACGCACAGCAGTTGGCGGCAGCCGGGGGAGAACCGCTCCAGGGTGGCCCGTACCCGGGTGGCCAGGCGGGCGGGGAGCCGCGAGGACAGCAGCCGGACCTCGTCGTCCACGGTCTCCACGGAGCCTTCCTCCTGGAGCCCGGTGAGCAGTTCGATCAGCAGCCGCGGGTGCCCGCCGGCCTGGTCGAGCAGCTGGACCAGGGCCGGTGAGGGCGGCGCGCCCAGCAGGTCGCGGGCCAGGCTCAGCGAGGGGGACGGGCCCAGCGGGCCCAGTGCCAGCCGCTCGCTGCGGCCCGTGAGGCCGGCCGGCAGCGCAGGCCCCTCGCCGGGCCGGTGGGCCACCAGCCAGACCACGGGGTCGCCGCCGGGCCGCTCGCGGGGCGCGAAGGGCATGCGCGGCGGCCCGTCCACGGTCCGGCGGGTGTCGTCGACCAGGACGAGCACGGGCCCCGTCGGGGTGTGGCAGCGGCCGGGCCGGCCCCGGCTGTGCCGGGCCGAAGCGGTCCGGCGCCGCGGGTGCCGGGGGTCCGCCCACGGATCGGGGTGGTGTCCGGCGTAGCCCAGGCCGTCGGCGAGGAGGGCGGCTTCCCGCAGCAGCCGGGTCTTGCCGATGCCGGGCATGCCCTCGATCGACAGGACGGCGGGGCCGGAGCGGCGGCCGTATTCCAGTACCTCGCGGATGAGCCGCATCTCCCGCTCGCGCCCGCGCAGCGGCAGGTGGGTGAGGGTGCTGTTCATATCGCGCCGCCGTAGCGGCGTACGCCGACGGTGTGGAAGCGCGCGGACACGAACGCGGCGTCGCAGTAGACCGCGTTGCCCGACGGGTTCATTCCCGTGCCGTGCAGATCGGAATAGACGGCCGACTGGGAGATGTACCAGTCGCCCATCAGGTTCGCGGACAGCATCACACCGGCTTCGGCGCAGGCCGCTTCCATCGCCGCCTCCACCTCCGGTGACGTGGAGTAGAGCCCGACGGACAGCGCCCCGCACTCGCGGGTGGTACGGGAGACCAGCGCGACCGCGTCGGCGACGGAGTCCACGGCGACGGCGAAGACCACGGGGCCGAGCCATTCGGCGAGGAGCACGGCCCGGTCGGCGGCCCGGTTCGCGTCGAGGGTCACGACGGCCGGGGTGCGGATGACGGCCTCCGGGTGCGCGGGGTCGCGTACGGCGCGCGAGGGGACGGCCACCTTCCCGGCCTCCCCGGCCATCACCCGTTCGAGCCGCTCCAGGACCGGCGGTCCCAGGAGCGCGCCCAGGACGGCGGCGGCCTCGGTGTCGTCGGCGAGCAGCGCGGCCAGCGCCGCGCCGAGGTCGGCGACGATCTCCTCGTACGTCCGGTGCCCCTCGTCGGTGCTGATCCCGCCCCGCGGGATCAGCAGGTTCTGCGGGCTGGTGCACAGCTGCCCGCTGTAGAGGGAGACCGAGAAGGCGAGGTTGGCGAGCATGTCGCGGTAGTCGCCGGTCGACTCCACGAGCAGGGTGTTGACGGCGGACCCGGCGGTGAAGACGCGTGCCTGGCGGGCGTTGTCCTCCAGCCACGTGCCGAAGGCGGTGGTGCCCGCGTAGTCGACGAGGCGGACCTCGGGGCGGGTGGCCAGGACGCGTGCCAGTCCCTCGCCGGGGTGTTCGGCCGCCAGGCACACCAGGTCGGCCGGGAAGCCGGCCTCGGTCAGCACCTCGCGGGCGATCCGGACGGTCAGTGCCAGCGGCAGGACGGCCGCCGGGTGCGGTTTGACCAGGACGGGATTGCCGGTGGCCAGCGAGGCGAAGAGGGCCGGGTAGCTGTTCCAGGTGGGGAAGACGCTGTTGGCGATGATCAGGGAGACGCCCCGGGGCACCGCTTTGAAGGTCTTGGCCAGGGTGACCGCCCGGCCGTCGCCCTGGGGTTTGCGCCAGACCGAGGCGGCCGGCAGCCGGGTCTGCTCGGCGAGTGCGCAGGCCACCGCCTCGAGACCGCGGTCCTGGGCGTGGACGGCGCCCGCGTGGAAGGCCATCAGGAAGTTGTGGCCGCTGGTGTGCACGGCCGCGTAGGCGAACTCGGAGCTGCGGGCGTTGATCCGGTGGAGGATCTCGGCGCAGACCGCCGCACGGGCCTCGGGGCCCGCGTCGCGCCAGGCGGGCAGGGCGGCCCGCATGGCGGGCAGCAGGACGTCCGGGTCGCAGTGCGGGTAGGAGACCTCCAGCGGGCCGCCGTAGGGGGAGCGCTCGCCGCCCGTTCGCGGGGCGGGGCCCACGGTGCCGTCGCGGCCGGGCTGTCCGAGGTCGAACCGCCGGCCGAGGAGCCGGCGGAAGGAAGCCTCGCCGGCGGCTCTCGCGCCCCGGCCGTAGGCCTGTGGATCCTGCGGGTCCTCCGCGTACGGCGACCAGTGCTCGCGGGTGCGGATCACCTCGCGGGCCCGTTCCAGGGTGCTGCCGTGCCGGGCGGTGAATCGGGTCAACGCGCCGCCGTCGGCGCGGGTTTCGGGAACGGGCGGCCGCGCGGTGTGCGCCATGGTCCTCATCCTGTGTCGAACGGTAGGGGTCGGTCCGGTCCGGGACCGCCGAGTCCGGAAAGCCTCGGTGATCACGCTAATTCGGCTGGTTCGCACCCACGGCGGAGTCAGGTCATGACAGGAATTGACGGGCCGTTCACACCGTGGGGCGGGAAATCGGTGGCACGGCGGACTCCCGAGCCGCGGGGGACGGCGGGGAACCCCGGCCGGATCTGGGACGTTGGGCACGCCCGCCGAGAAGACGGGTCAAACTGTGACGATGGCCATATCACGCGCAACTTGCCGCTATCAGCCACCATCTGGCGCGATACCACCGCTCGCCGCCTCCCGGCGGGCGTGCCAACTGGCTTGTTCTGTACGGCCCCTTCACCGGCCGCACCCATGACTCGGGCCGGAAACCTTCCGGTCCCCCGGCTACTCGGTGATCGGCCGCAGGTACCGGTCGAGCGCCGTGTCGGGAAGCACCCGCGCGAGCACGCTCACCTTCCGGGCGTCCGGACCCACCCGGTAGCGGGTCCTGGGCCGGCGGGCCGTCAGGGCCTGCCGGACCGTCTCCGCGAAGTCCTCCGGACGGGTCGGGCTTTCCCGCGCCTGCCTCTCGTTGTGGTGCAGGAAGCGGTTGAAGGGGATCCGGTACAGCTCGGCCAGCTGCTCCGGGACACCGTCCATCGCGGCCCGCGCCACGTCGGAGACCTTGCCCCAAATCGGCGTCATGATGGCCCCGGGCTGCACCAGGGTGACGTCCACCCCCTGCGGCGCGAGCTCCCGCCGCAGGACGTCGGTCAGGGCCTCCTTGGCGAACTGCGCCGCCGCGTACGCCCCGAGGAACGGGATCGCCACACTGCCCAGGCCCGAGGTCACGTTGACCACGCGGCCGCGGGTGCGCCGCAGCAGCGGCAGGAACGCCTGGGTGACGGCGAGCTGCCCGACCACGTTGGTGTCCAGCTGCTCGCGCAGCCGCTCCGGCGAGACGCACTCCAGCGGGGCCGAGACGCAGATGCCCGCGTTGTTCACGAGCCCCCACAGGCCGTCCTCGCCCACTTCGGCCGAGACCCGTTCGGCGGCCGCGGCCACCGACTTCCCGTCGGTCACGTCGACCAGCACCGGCACGATCCGGCCGTGCGCGCCGGCCTCGGCGAGCGCCCGGGCGTCGGCCTCCTTGCGGACACCGGCGAACACCCGGAAGCCCGCCTCCTCCAACTGGAGGGCGCAGACCCGGCCGAGGCCGGAGGAGGCCCCGGTCACGAGGACGGACCGGCCGCGCGGCGACAGGGCGGCGGCGCGGTACGAAGCGGCTGACACGAGTTGTCTCCTACGGGAAGCGGGGGCGGTCATCCGGCCACCGCCGGGAAGGTGAGGGCGTCCTCCAGCGTGCGGGTGAGCCGGCGCTGCGGCATGAACCGGAAGTACGCGTCCCGCACCGGCCGGCGGAACGGGTCCTCGGACTGCTCGAAGGAGCTGATGCCGCGCGAGGCGGCCACCATCCCCCGGGTCCGTTCGCGGCGCTCGTCCTCGTACCGGCGCAGGGCCCGCGGCAGGTCGGGCGCGTCCTTCAGGGCCCGCCCGAGCACCACGGCGTCCTCGATCGCCATGCCCGAGCCCTGGCCGAGACTGGTGAGCATCGGGTGCGCGGCGTCCCCCAGCAGGGTCACCGGCCCCCGGCCCCAGCGCTCCAGGAACGCCCGGTCCCGGGAGGGCACGGCGATGATCGACTCCTCGGGGGTGGCCAGGATCGCCTGCCGCACCTCGTCCGCCCAGCCGTCGTAGGCGTGCAGGACCTCCGCCTTGCCGCCCTTCCAGTCCTTCGAGCGCTCGGCCGGCATGTTCTTCGTGCCCCACCAGTACAGCCGTCCCGCGCCCATGTCCACGAGCCCGAAGCGTCTGCCGCTGCCCCAGAAGTGGGTGACCGAGCCCGGGGTGAAGCGGGGGTGCGAGAACGGGACCACCGCGAGCCAGCAGATGTAGCCGCTGTCCTGCGAATCCTCCGGACCCACCAGTTGCCTGCGGACCACGGAGTTGAACCCGTCGGCCCCGATCAGCACGTCCCCCTCGGCGGTGGTCCCGTCGTCGAACGCGACCCGCACGCCGCCGCCCGGCACCCCCTCCGTCTCGAAGGCGGTGGCCGCCGCGCCGAGGTGCAGCGGGATGCCCCGTGCCGCCTCCAGCAGGGACTGCTGGAGGTCCGCCCGGGTGATGAGCACACTGGGCACCCCCAGCCTGCCGATGATGTCCGGGAACGGGAACTCCCGGATCAGCCGGCCCGAGGCCGTCTTGACGCGGTAGGAGCGCAGGGCCTCCCCGCGCTTCTCCAGGTCGATACCGACGCCCAGCGAGTTCAGCGCGCCGATGGCGTTGCTCATCACCGAGAGGCCGGAGCCCGCCGCCCGCAGCTCGCCCGCCCGCTCGTGGACCTCGACGTCCAGGCCCGCCTCGCGCAGCGCGACGGCGGCGGTGAGGCCGCCGATCCCCGCGCCGATCACCAGGGCCTTCTTGCGGTCTGTCATCCGTGTCATCTCACTGTCCGATCAGTTCGGTGACGACCCGGACCATGTGGGCCACGTACGGCTCCTCCATGATCGTGAGGTGGTCGCCGGGTACGTCCACGACCTCGAGCGTGCCGCTGGTGCGCTCGCGCCAGCCGTTGCTCGGGTCCGCGTGCATGCTCTCGATGGCCGTGTGCATCGAGTTGAGGACCCCGGGCAGCGGCTGCGCGGCGTGGATGAGGACCATGTCCTGGTCCACCACCTCGGGCCGGTAGGCGAACGCCGCCTTCCAGTTGGCCTCGTACACGTGGAACAGGCGCCGCACGACCGCCCCGGTGCTCCCCGCGGGCAGGACGCCCTCGTCGATGGCGAGCTGGGCGATGAAGTCGAACTTCTCCTCCAGCGTCGTCAGCCGGTCCGGGATCAGCTCCAGCGGGGAGTCGCCCCCGCGCCGCAGCCACAGCAGCTCCCAGAAGAACCAGCCCAGCAGGGCCTCGTCGTCCGTGGTCAGGCGCCGGCCCGGATTGAGGGCGGTGGTGTCCAGCAGCACCAGCCGGGCGACCTCCTCCCCGGCCGCCCGCAGCTGCCGGGCGATCTCGAAGGCCACGAACCCGCCGAAGGACCAGCCGCCGACCACGTACGGGCCGCTCGGCTGCACCCGGCGCATCGCCTCGATGTAGCAGGCCGCGATCTCCTCGACGCTGTGCAGCGGTTCGGTGCCGGGATCGCCGCCGGCCGCCTGGAGGGCGTAGAACGGCTGGTCCTCCTCCAGGTACTTGGCGAACCGGACGTAGCAGAGCACGTTCCCGCCCATCGGGTGCACGAAGAACATCGGACGCTTCGACCCGGCCGGACGGATGGGCACCAGCGGGTCGAAGGCGGTCATCGCCTCGCCCGAACGCAGCCGCGCGGCCAGCTCGGCCACCGTCGGCGCCGACACGAACTCCGAGAGCGGGACGCTGATCCCGTAGCGCTGCTCGATCTGCACCACCAGGCGCATCGCCGTCAGCGAGGTCGCCCCGAGGTCGAAGATGTTGTCGTGCACCCCCAGCGCGGGCAGCTGGAGCAGATCGCCGACGATCTCCACCAGGGTCTCCTCGTACGCGTCGCGCGGAGCCGCGGCGGCGTCCGCGGACACCCCCGTGCTCAGCGGGGCGGCGCGCAGCACCTTGTCGTCGCGCTTGCCGCTGGGCGTCAGCGGCAGGGCCGCCAGCCACTCGAAGTGCGAGGGCATCATGTACTCGGGCAGCACCGTCCGCAGCTGCTTGCGCAGCAGCGTGAGGTCCGCTCCGTCGGGGTCACCCGTCAGGAACGCGGCGAGGAAGGAGTCGTTGCCCTCCCGGCGGCGGGCGACGACCGCCGCCTCCGCGATGCCCGGGTGGCCCGCCGCGAAGCGGGTGATGGCCAGCTCCACCTCGGCCGGCTCCACGCGGTAGCCGCGCACCTTGACCTGCGCGTCGGCCCGGCCCAGGCACACCACGTCACCCCCGGGCAGGACGAAGCCCAGGTCGCCCGTGCGGTACAGGCGCGTCCCCGCCGCGGCGGCCGCGGGGGACGGGTGCGGGACGAACCGCTCCTCGGTCAGGTCGGGGCGGCCCACGTACCCCTCCGCCAGGCAGGCACCCGACAGGTACAGCTCACCCCGCACCCCGGCCGGGACCGGCCGCAGCCGGCTGTCCAGGACGTGGACCGCGGACCCGGCGATGGCCCGCCCGATGGGCGGCAGGGCCGGGAACCCGGCCGGATCGCCCTGCATCGTGTACGCGGTCACCACGTGTGACTCGGTCGGCCCGTACTGGTTCTCCAGGATCACCCCGGGCAGTGCCGCGCACAGCCTGCGTATCTCGTCGGTGACGCGCAGCTGCTCCCCGGAGGAGAGCAGGGCCCGCAGAGAGCGGGGGGCCAGCCCGAGCGCGTCCGCCGTCTCGGCCAGCTGCTGGAGCGCGACGTACGGGAGGCAGATGCGCTCCACGCCCTCGCGGTCGAGCAGGCGGAGCAGGGCGGGCATGTCGCGGCGCTCGTCCTCGGAGAGCAGCAGCAGGGTGCCGCCGCCCGCGAGGGTGGAGAAGATCTCCTGGAAGGAGACGTCGAAGCTCATGGGCGCGTACTGGGCGCTCACGCCGCCGACGACTCCGCTGGGGATGCCGTTCTGCCAAGCCACCAGGTGGGCCAGCGAGCGGTGCGGCATCGCCACGCCCTTGGGCTCGCCGGTGGAACCCGAGGTGAACAGGACGTAGGCGACGGAGTCGGGGGTGATCTCCTCGGTCACCTCCGCCGGGATGCGGGGCAGGTACGGCCGCCCGCCGTCCTCGGAGAAGATCTCCTCGGCCGGGAGGACCAGCGCCGGCCCGCCGACGGTGGCACTGTGCGCGGCGTTCGCGATGACCCGGAACGGACGGGCCTGCTCGACCATCGCGGTCAGCCGGTCCACCGGGTAGCTGACGTCCAGCGGGACGGTGGCGGCGCCGGCCTTCATGACGCCGAGGATGACGGCGACGGTCTCCGGGGAGCGGTCCATGGCGATGCCGATCCGGTCACCGGGCCGGGAACCGAGCGCGATCAGCTCGCGCGCCACCCGGTCGGCGGCCCCGTCCAGTTCGGCGTAGGTCCAGCGGCGGGCGCCGAACACCACGGCCGTGGCGTCCGGGGTGCGGGCGGTCTGCTCCGCGACGGCCCGTACGACGTCCAGTGGCGCGGCGGTGTCCTGCCGGCCCCCGAGCGCGGCCGGCTCCGACACCGGCTCCGGCGCGAGGAAGCCAAAGTCCGGTGCCTCGTCCGGGTGGTGGACCAGCCGGTCCAGGATCGCGGTGAACCGTTCGGCGTACAGGTCGGCCTGGGCCGGGGTGAAGGTCAGGCCGTGGTGGTCCAGCCGCAGCCGGACGGAGCCGTCGACCGGGTCGGTCATGGCGTTGACCAGCAGTTGGAAGTTGGTCTCCTCCCAGGTCCGGAAGTCGAGCAGGCGGACCCCGGGCACCTCGAAGACGGCGGCCAGCTGGCGGAAGTGGATGTAGTTGAAGGCGGTCTCCAGGACGGTGGAGCCCCGGTCCTCCTGGATCGCGCTGAGCGGGTAGCGGCGGTGGGCGTGGCTCTGCTGCTCCTGCCGGAAGGCGGCCCGGACCACGTCGGCCCAGCTGTCGGCGGCGGTACCCAGCCGCACGGGCATCGTGTTGAGGAAGAGCCCGGCGATGCGGTCGGCGTCCTCCAGCTCGGGGCGGCCGTGGGTGACCAGGCCGGTGGTGATGTCGTCGGAGCCGGAGAACAGTCCCAGCGTCAGGCAGTGCGCCGCGAACAGCACCGACTTCACGGGCAGCGTCCGCTCCCGCGCGAACAGGGCGACCTGCTCGGTCAGTTCGGCGGGCAGGTCCACGATCCTGGTGATCTGCGTGTCCGTACCCGGGGCCTCGTGCCCGCGGAAGGCCTGCAGGCGCAGCAGCGGAGCGTCCCGCAGCCGCTCGCGCCAGAAGGCGCGGGCCGGCTCCGACTCCAGGGCCTCGCGTTCGGCGCGTACGTGGTGCGCCGCCGAGGGCAGGACGCTCTCGGTCACGGCCCCGATGGGGTGGCCCAGGCCGTGCAGGTAGTCCCGCAGCAGCTCGGCGACCAGGTTGGCCACGCTGCCGCCGTCGAGGATCGCGTGGTGGAAGCTCAGGACCAGCTCGAGCGTCTCCTCGCGGACGTGGGCGCGCAGGTGGTGCAGCGGGGCCCGCTCGAGGTCGTAGCGGTGGAAGCGCCGTTCGTCTACGTGGGCCCGGATCTCGGCGAGCACCTCGGCCTCCTGGCGGCCCCGCAGGTCCACGGCGTCGAACCCGCCGGTCACCTCGTGGTCCACGATCTGGAGGGGCTCGGAGAAGGAGCCCAGGTCGAAGGAGGAACGCAGGACGGGGTGGCGTGCGACGAGCCGTTCGAAGGCGCGCCGGAAGGCCTCCTCGTCCCACGCGGCCGTGATGCTGTACTGGAAGACGTCGCGGTAGACGGCCGAGTCCTGCTCGGCCCGGCTGTGGTAGAGCAGCCCGAGCTGGAGGCGGGTCAGCGGGTAGGCGTCGGCGCGGCCTTCGAGCCGGGCCCGGTCGACGCCCGAGACCAGGGCGAACGGGGCGAGCTCGGCGGCGGGCGCGGCGGGCGCGCCGCCGGTGGCCGACCGGGCGGCCAGCTGGGCGACGGTCGGCTGCTGCACCAGGTCCGTCAGGTCGAACACGATGCCGGCCTTCTCGGCCCGGGCACGGATGCGCAGCATCGTGATGGAGTCCCCGCCGAGCCCGAAGTAGTCGTCGTGGATCCCGACCCGCTCCGCCTCCAGGACGTCCGCCCAGATCGCGGCGAGCGTCTCCTCGGTGGCGTTGCGCGGCGCCGCGTACCGCGGACCGGCGGTGGCCGAGGGGACGGGCAGGGCGCGGCGGTCGGCCTTGCCGTTCGGGGTCAGGGGGACCGCGTCGATCCGGATGAAGTGCGCCGGGACCATGAACTCCGGCAGCGCGGAGGCCAGTTCGCTACGCAGCAGGGCCGGGCTGAGCTCGGTGTCCGCGACGTAGTAGCCGATCAGCAGGGTGCCCCGGCTGCCCGACTGGTGGTCCACCACGACGGCGTCCCGTACGCCGGCCACGGAGGCCAGCCGGTTCTGGACCTCGCCGAGCTCCACCCGGTTGCCGCGGATCTTGACCTGGCCGTCGATGCGGCCG
This sequence comes from Streptomyces sp. cmx-11-4, assembly GCA_049998195.1. Taxonomy (GTDB): domain Bacteria; phylum Actinomycetota; class Actinomycetes; order Streptomycetales; family Streptomycetaceae; genus Streptomyces. The sequence goes on along the minus strand of JAEBET010000007.1, from coordinate 17,289 downwards.
AGGTACTCCAGGGTGCCGTCGGCCAGCCAGCGGGCGAGGTCGCCGGTGCGGTAGAGCCGCCCGCCCGGGGTGAAGGGGTCCTCGGTGAACTTCTCCGCGGTCAGCTCGGGCCGTTCCAGGTAGCCGCGGGCGACTCCGACGCCGCCGATGCACAGCTCGCCGGGGACACCGGCCGGCTGGAGCCCGCCGTGCGCGTCCAGCACGTACAGCCGGGTGTTGTCGATGGGCCGGCCGATGGGGATCCGGCGGACCGGCCCCTCGGTGGCCGCCGGGCAGTCGAAGTACGACACGTCGACCGTGGCCTCGGTGGGCCCGTACAGGTTGACCAGCCGCGGGGCGCCGGCGCCGCGGGAGCCGAAGAGCCGGTTGAACTGCTCCACCCGCGCGGCGGGCAGGGCCTCGCCGCTGCAGAACACCTGCCGCAGGGACGCGGCTTCGGCGCGCAGCTCCGGGCGGTCCTCCAGCAGGTCGAGGAAGGGACCCAGCATGGACGGGACGAAGTGCAGGGTGGTGACCCGCTGTTCAGCGATCGTGCGCAGGATCCCGCGCGGGTCGCGCTGGCCGCCGACGGGCAGCAGGGCGAGCCCCGCGCCCTCGATCGCCCACCAGAAGAGCTCCCAAACGGAGACGTCGAAGGAGATCGGCGTCTTCTGGAGCAGGACGTCGCCCTCGCCGACCGGGTAGGCCTTCTGCATCCAGGCGAGCCGGTTGACCACCGAGTGGTGCTCGACCATGACGCCCTTGGGCCGGCCGGTGGAGCCGGAGGTGTAGATCACGTACGCGAGGTCGTGCGAGGTGGCCGGGTCCTCGAGCGGCCCGCCCGGGCCGGTCAGCAGCGCGTCGGTGCGCAGGACCGGGACGCCCTGGTCTCCGGCCGGAGCGCCGCCGTCGGTCAGCACCACCTTGGCCCGGCTGTCCTGGAGCAGGAAGCCGATCCGCTCCGCCGGATAGCCCGGGTCCACCGGTACGTAGGCGCCGCCGGACTTGAGGACGCCGAGCAGGGCGACGATCAGCTGCGGGGAGCGGTCCATCAGGACGGCCACCCGGTCGCCGGTGCCCACGCCCCGGGCGCGCAGGGCGCGCGCCACCTGGTTGGAGCGGGTGTCGAGGTCCGCGTAGGTCAGCGGCGGGGTCCCGTCCGCGCCGGTCACGGCGGTCCGGTCCGGGGTGCGGGCGGCCTGCTCGGCGATCAGACCGTGCACGGTCCGGTCGTCGGCGTACGGGACGTCGGGCCCCTGCCGCAGCAGCGTGAGGTCCTTGTGCTCGGCCTCGTCCAGGAGGGGCAGCGTCACCGCGGCCCGGCCGGGCTCGGCGACCCCGGCGGCGATGAGGCGCAGCAGGTGGCCCGCGACCGAGGCGATGGGGTAGTCCTCGTCGAACACGTCGACGGCGTAGTCGAGGTCGACCCGCAGGTCGGCGTCGTCCTCGAAGGCGTGCACCATCACGGACAGCGCGTCCTGGTGGTGGACGGGCGCCAGCACGACGGACTCCAGCGAGGCGCCCGGGAGCGGGGCGGGCCGGGGGTGGCGCAGGTAGGAGAGGGTGACGTCGAAGAGCCGGCGGGAGCCGGCGCCGACGGCCGGGAGGTCGCGCAGCACGTCGCCGAGGGCGAGCCGCTCGTGGGCGCGCAGCGCGTCCGTGCCGCGGCGGACGGCGGCGGCCAGCTCGTGCAGGGTCGCCGTGGGGCCGACGGGCACGCGCAGCGGCAGGTTGTTGGCCAGCTGGCCGACCGTCTCGAGGTCGGTGTCCGAGTGCCGGTTGCGGAACGGGACTCCGAGCACCAGCTCCTCGGTGCGGTGCACGCGGGAGAAGTAGGCGGCGAAGGCGGCCGCGAGGAACGCGAACGGGGAGCTGCCGCCCCCTCGGATGCGGCGGACCAGGTCGGCGTCGACGGTGAAGGTGTGCCGGGCCCGGCGCCGCCCGCCGTCCGCGGGAGCCACGGTGGCCCGGGTGAACAGGGCGGGATGCACGTCCGCCAGCGCGTCGCGGAAGTACGCCCGGTCCTCTTCGAAGGCGCCGGAGGCGCGGTAGGCGGAGTCCGCCTCGACGAGCGCGGTGACGGACGGGGGAGCGGGACGGTCCACGGCCGCGGCCCCGGTCCCGGCGGCCATGGTCACGGCCACCCGGTCGCCGTAGCGCTCCCACAGCCGCAGGCTGACCTGGTTCAGGGCCCATGCGTCGGCGATCAGGTGGTGGGCATTGAGGTGCACATGGACGACCGAGGCACTCTCGCGCAGCACTGCGGCCGTGAACAAACGCGAACGCCGCAGGGTGAAGGGGTGCGTGAAGGAGTACTCCCGCCACGCCGCGCAGGCCGCCTCGGGGTCGGCCGCGCCGGAGAAGTCGACGTACTGCACCCAGGGGCCCGCCTCCTCCTGCGCATCGGCCCCGGCCACCCACTGGCAGGGGATTCCGTCGTGTTCGTCGAAGCGCAGGGAGAACGCGTCGTTGTTCCGCAGGACGTCCTCGAGCGATTCCCTCAAGCTGTCCACGTCGACATCGCCGGCCAACCGCTCATGAATGACCACGTTGAACTGGGGGTCACCCGGCGCGGTGGACTCGGCAGCCCAAATGTCCAGCTGGTAGGCGGACAGAGGGAGCTGGAGTGTTGCGAGCATCGGCCTTCCTTCGCTAATTCCGACGGCCGGAATGTTTGCCGTCCGATGCTCAGGAGCCTACGTTTCCCGCAATCCGGTTCACCACTACTCGTATGAGTGGAGGAGGACTACTCGATCAGGTAGTCGCACGTGGGAATATGTGATCCGCGCGATATTACTCAGTGATTTTCACGAGCTCTCGCTAACATCTCGGGCATGACCTCTCTGCTTCCCTCCCCAAAATCCGTCATCGTGCGTGGCAGTGGACCAGGACTGCTGCTCGCGCATGGTGCGGGCAGCGACATCGAGGACAGTTACGGCCCGGTCCTCGAAAGTCTCGCCGCCCGTCGAACCGTCGTCGGCCCGGATTATCCGGGCTCCGGGAATAACCCCCTCCAGGACCTTCCGCTGACACTCGACCGGCTCGCCGACCACATTGTGGAAAGCGCCGTGCAATCCGGCGTACATTCTTTTGCCATATCCGGATTCTCCCTGGGTGCGACGGTGGCCGTGCGCGCCGCGGTGCGTCATCCCGAGCGGGTTACCGCCCTCGTTCTTTCCGCCGGATTCGCCCGTCCGAACGCACGCCTCAAGCTGGTGATCGACACCTGGCGGGCGCTCGGCGCGCCGGACGGCGACAGCCGGGTCCTGGCCTCCTACCTCTCCCTGGTGGTCGGGGGCACCCGCTGGCTCGACGCGCGCTCCCACGAGGAGGTCGAGGAACAGCTCGAGCTGTTCTCCGCCGGAATGCCGCCGGGCACCGACGCGCAGCTCGCCCTCTTCGACGGCATCGACGTACGGGCCGACCTGGCGCGGATCGCGGTACCGGTCCTCGTCGTCTCGCCCCTCGGCGACCTCCTCACCACTCCCGTTCACTCCCGCGAACTCGCGGACGGTATTCCGGGAGCCCGGCTGGCGACGCTGGACTGCGGTCACGCCATCGCCGCGGAGCGGCCGGCCGAGTGGGCCGAGCTCATCACCGAGTTCCTCGACGGCGTCGGCGGCTGACCGCCACGGGCGGTACGGGCAGGCCCGCCCGTACCGCCCGAGCCGTACCGCCCCCCGCCGTCCGGGCCGTCCCGCAACGGCCGGGACGGCAAGGGCGGCCGGTCGCGGGCCCGGCGCCCGGCCGCGCCCGCCCCGGGATCGGGGCGGCGCGGCCCGGGGGTGGGCGCCGGGCCGGTCTCAGAGGCGCCCGGACGAGGGCGCCTTGCCCAGTGCCGTCACCGCGAGGGCCGCGACGGCGAGCCCGCCGCCCAGCCACATCACCGCGGTGACCCCCGCGCCGTCCGCGGCCAGCCCCCCGGCCAGCGCGCCCAAGGCGATCGCCGCGTTGAACACGCCGACGAACAGCGACGACGCGGCCTCGCGCGCCTCGGGAGCCGAAGCCAGCAGCCAGGTCTGGGTGCTGACCGACACGCCGCCGTAGGACAGTCCCCAGACGGCGAGCAGCACACCGGCGGTCAGGACGGAGCCGCCGAGCACCGGTACCAGCGCGACCGTGGCCGCCAGCACCGCGCTGATCACCAGAAGGGTGGAGCGAGGGGAGCGCCCGGCGCCCGAGCCGGCCGCGAAGTTGCCCGCCACGCCCGCGACTCCGTACACCAGCAACAGCGTGCCGATCATCCCGGCACTGGCCCCCGAGACCTCCTCCAGCACGGGGCGCACGTACGTGTAGGCGGCGAAGTGACCGGTGACCAGCAGCGCCACCACGATCAGCCCGGTCCGCACCCGCGCCTCGCCGAACAGACGCAGCACGCCGCCGAGCCGCACGTCCTGCTCGGCGGGCAGCCGCGGCAGCAGGACCGCCAGGGCGACCAGCACCAGTAGCGCCAGTACGCCCACGGTGACGAACGCGGCCCGCCAGTCGGCCAGTTCGCCGATGTAGGTACCCGCGGGGACGCCGAGCACCGAAGCCACCGCGATGCCGCTGAAGATCAACGAGGTTGCGGAGCCGATCGACTTCGGCGGCACCAGGCGTACCGCCAGACCCGCCGCGATCGCCCAGACACCGCCCATGCCGATGCCGACCAGCACACGGGCGGCCACCATCACCGCGAAGTTCGGGGTCCACGCCGCGAGCAGGTTGCCCACCGTCAGGACCGCCATCAGCGCACACAGCACCGCCCGCCGGTCGAACCGCCCGAGCAGCGGTGTCAGCAGCGGCGCCGACACCGCGCCGACCAGGCCGGTGATGGTCAGGGTCAGTCCGGCGGTGCCCTCGGACACCTTCAGCGCGTCCCCGATGGGCGTCAGCAGGCCCACGGGCAGCATCTCGGACGTCACCACCGTGAACGTCGCGCTCGCGACCGCCACGACGCCGAGCCAGCCGCGGGTCGCGGATCGCTCCGGCACCCCGGTGGTGTCTGCAATTTCCTCAGTCTGTGCCATGCGACCAGCCAACCCGCCCCGACCTGCGGGAACAACGGCCGATCCCTCATCCTTCGATAAGCAGGGCTACTCGATCGGCCGCGCCGGGCGGCGGTGTAGAAAGGAAACCATGAGCGGTGTCGAGATACGCGAGCTGGAGACGTTCCTCGTACTCGCGCAGGAGTTGCACTTCGGACGGACCGGCGAGCGGCTGTACGTCTCGCAGAGCCGGGTCAGCCAGCTGCTGCGCTCCCTGGAGAGCCGCATCGGCGCGCCGCTCGTCGAACGCACCAGCCGCCGGGTGCGCCTGACCCCGCTGGGCGAGAGCTTCCTCGCGGGCCTGCGCCCGGCCTACGACGCGCTGCGCGCCACGGTGGACGAGGCCCGGGCCGCCGCGCGGGGCATGGGCGGGGAACTGCGCATCGGCTTCCAGGGAACCGTCGACGACTACCTCAGCCGGGCCATCGCCCTGTTCGGCGACCGGTACCCCGAGTGCTCGATCGACATCGTCGAGATCCCGCTGTCGGACCCCTTCGGGCCGCTGCGCCGCCAGGAGGTGGACTGCGCGGTGGTCCTGCTGCCGGTGGCCGAGGACGACCTCGTCCTCGGCCCGGTCTTCTCCCGGCAGCCGCAGACCCTGGCCGTGTCCGTCCGGCACCCCTTCGCCGCGCGGGAGTCGCTCTCGGCGGAGGAGCTCGCCGACTGCCGGCTCATCGGCATCGACGGCGGGGCCCCCCAGTACTGGCGGCAGGCCCAGGCCCCCGGTCTGACCCCCGGCGGGCTCCCCGTACCGGCCGGACCCAGCGTCAACACGCTGCAGGAAGGCCTGAGTCTGACGGCGGCCAACCGCGGCGCCATGCTGCTGTGCCGGTCCACGGCCGACTACCACGGCCGCCGCGACTCCCTCACCTTCGTCCCGGTGCAGGGCCTGCCCGACTCCGAACTGGGCCTCATCCGCCACCGCACGCGACCCTCCGCGCAGGCGGAGGCCTTCGCCTTGGCGGTCGGCGAGACGGCCGGACCGGCGGCCTGACGGGGGCCGAGACGGCCCGGCGGGCGGCGTGACGGCCGGCGGGCGGCGTGACGGCCCTGGCGATCGGCGAGACGGCCGGCCTGACGAGCGGTCCGCCCGGCCCCCGGACGCCTCAGAACGGGTGCCAGCGGACCTCGGACGCGCCCTCGCGCAGGGAGTCCACGCGGCGGCGGAATTCGGCCAGTGCCTTCGGGTTGGTCGGCGCGTGCTGGGAGACCCAGGCGCAGCTTGCCGTCTCGCGGGCCCCGCGCAGCACCGCGCAACCCTCCCAGTCGCGAACGTCCCAGCCGTACGCCGTCACGAACGCCTCGTAGGACCCGGCCGGCAGCCCGTACCGGTCGAGGGAGAGGGCCATCACCACCAGGTCGTGCTCGCGCAGGTCGGCCGAGACGGTCTCCAGATCGACCAGGACCGGGCCGTCCGGGCCGACGTGCACGTTGCGGGGCAGGGCGTCGCCGTGGATCGGACCCCGCGGCAGGTGCGGAGCCAGCCCGGCCACCTCGCCCGCGTAGGCGTCGCGGCGGGCCCGCAGGTACGCCGCGTCCGCCGGGTCGATCGCGTCGCCGGCCAGCCGCAGCCAGCGTTCGACACCGCCCAGCAGATCCCGTGCGGCCAGCGGGAACGGCGGCGCGGACAGGGCGTGGATCCGCCGCAGCAGCACCGCGAGGTCCTCCGGTCCCGCGGGACGCACCGCCTCCGGGAGCCGGTGCCACAGCGTCACCGGGTGCCCCGCCACCAGCCGCGGCTCCGGCTCGGCCGCGCGGACCGCCGGGACGCCGGCCCGCTCCAGCCAGTACGCGACGGCCAGTTCGCGCTTCGCCCGCGGCGCCAGGGCCTCGTCCGCGCGGCCCACCTTCACCACCAGCTCCCCGGCCGCGAAGACCGCGTTCTCGCCCAGGGCCAGCAGGGCGGCGCCTTCGCCGCCCAGGCCCGCGGCCGCCAGTACGTCCCTGGCCCGCGCCTCGTCCATCTCGTACTCCGGATCCGGATCGTCGTGAATGCGCCAAGTCTCCCATCCGGATGTGCCCTGCCTTGACGCGCCATCAGGCCCTGCGCACGATGACCGCAACGGGAAGGGGTGAAGGTGAGCGCAGCCGCCCCCGCGCACAAGGGCCGCCGGGCCGACCACGGGGCCTGGTTCCTGGTCCTGCCCGCACTCATTCCGATCCTGCTGCTCAGCGTCGGCCCGCTGCTCTACGGCATCGCCCTCGCCTTCACCGACTCCCAGTCCGGCCGCACTTCGCCCACCCAGTGGGTCGGAATGCTCAACTTCCAGGACCTGCTCCACGACAGGCTGTTCTGGGAGTCCTTCCGGATCGGCCTGCTGTGGGCGGTCGGGGTCACCGTCCCGCAGTTCCTGCTGGCCCTGGGACTGGCCCTGCTGCTCAACCAGAACCTCCGCTTCCGATGGCTGGCCCGTTCGCTCGCGATCATCCCCTGGGCCATGCCCGAGGTGGTGGTCGGCATCATCTGGCGGCTGGTGTACCACCCCGACGCGGGGGTCCTCAACGAGACCCTGTCCGGCCTCGGGCTGGCCGGGGACACCGACTGGCTCAGCGGCCTCGCCACCGCCCTGCCCGCCGTCGTCGTGGTCGGCATCTGGGCGGGCATGCCCCAGACCACGGTCGCGCTGCTCGCCGGACTGCAGAACACCCCGCACGAACTCCACGAGGCCGCCGCCCTCGACGGCGCGGGCGCCTGGCGCCGCTTCCGGGCGGTGACCTGGCCCGCGATCCGGCCGGTGGCGCTGTCGATCTCCGCGCTCAATCTGATCTGGAACTTCAACTCCTTCGCCCTGGTCTACGTGCTGACCAACGGCGGGCCCGGTGGCCGCACCCGGCTGCCCATGCTCTTCGCCTACGAGGAGGCCTTCCGCTACGGGCAGTTCGGGTACGCCGCCGCCATGGGCTGTGTGATGGTCGCGGTGATCTCGGTGCTGCTCGCCGTGTACCTGGCCGGCCGGCTCCGGGGAGGCGACACCTGATGGGACCCGCGCGCAGCCGCACCAGGATCCGCCCCCGAGGTGCCCGGGCCGCACGGGCCGCCCAGTACACAGCGCTCGCCGGCTACCTCGTCTTCCTCGCGTTCCCGTTCCTGTGGCTGCTCTCCACCGCCTTCAAGCCCGCGCGCGAGCTCGGCAGCCTGCACCCCACCTGGATCCCCGAGGACCCGACCCTCGGCAACTTCCGCCAGGCCTTCGCCGAGCAGCCGCTGGCGCAGGCGGCGCTGAACAGCCTGATCGCCGCGGTGTGCGCCGCCGTGCTCGCGGTCGCCCTGGCCACCCCGACGGCCTTCGTCCTCGCCCGCCGGCGGGGCAGGCTGGCCACCGCCGCCACCGGCTGGGTCGTGATCAGCCAGGCCTTCCCGTTCGTCCTGGTGATCATCCCGCTCTTCCTGGTGCTGAAGAACCTCCACCTGGTCAACTCGGTACCGGGCCTGATCCTCGTGTACGTCGTCTGGTCGCTGCCGTTCGCGCTGTGGATGCTCGTCGGCTACGTGCGCGCCGTCCCGCCCGAGCTGGAGGAGGCGGCGGCGATGGACGGGGCCGGGCGGCTGCGCACCCTGGTCTCGGTGGTCGCGCCCCTGCTGGCGCCGGGGATCGTGGCCACCGCGCTGTTCGCCTTCATCACCGCCTGGAACGAGTTCTTCTTCGCCCTCGTCCTCCTCAAGACCCCGGAGAAGCAGACCTTGCCGGTCGTCCTGACGCACTTCCTGGGTGCCGAGGGGGCCGCCGACCTCGGCCCGCTCGCCGCCGCGGCCGTCCTCGCGACCCTGCCCTCACTGGTGATCTTCTCCGTCATCCAGAAGCGGATCACCGGCGGCATGCTGGCCGGGGCGGTGAAGAGCTGATGCGCCGCCACCGCGGGGGATGGCGGGCACGTGCCGGGGCCTACGCCCCCGCCTGGGTCTGGGCCGTCGTGCTCGTGCTGCTGGCCGCTCTGGCCTGCGGCTGTTCCGCGCCGCGCGCCGGATCCGACGCAGTGGTGCGGCTGCGCTTCCAGTCCCTCGCGTGGCAGAAGGAGTCCGTCGACGCCAACAAGGCCCTGGTCGCCGAGTGGAACGCCGCCCACCCCGAGGTCCAGGTCCAGTACGTGCAGGGCAGCTGGAACAGCGTCCACGACCAGCTGCTGACCTCCTTCGAGGGCGGCGAGGCCCCGGACGTCATCCACGACGCCTCCGACGACCTCGCCGACTTCGCCTACGGCGGCTACCTCGCGGACCTGCGGCCCCTGCTCTCGGAGCGGCTGAAGGCCGACATCCCGGCCGCTTCCTGGGAGACCGTCACCTTCGGGGCCGGCGGCGGGGTGTACGGGGTCCCCTTCCTCCAGGAGCCCCGGGTCCTGATGGCCAACACCGAGCTGCTGCGCGCCTCGGGGGTGCGCATCCCCACCCCCGAAGCCCCCTGGAGCTGGGAGGAGTTCCGTACGGTCGCCCGGCAGCTGACTGCCGAGGGCCGGTACGGGGTGGCCTGGCCGCTGAAGGACCCCGTCTCCGCCACCCTCAACCTCGGCTTGTCCGCGGGCGGCCGGCTCTTCCACCGCGACGCCGAAGGCAAGGCCGTCATCCGCTGGTCCGAGGGCGACGCCGTCGTCCCCGCCACCATCCGGGCCCAGACCGAGACCGACCGCAGCGCCTCCCGGGCCACCCTCGGGATGGGCGGCTCCGACACCCTGCCCGGCTTCTTCGGCGGCCGGTACGCGATGGTGCCGCTCGGGTTCTCCTACCGCCAGCAGATCGTGCGCCAGGCGCCGCCCGGCTTCGCGTGGCAGGTGCTGCCGCCCCCGGCCGGGGCCGACGGCCTGGGCGGGCCCATGCAGGGGGTGAGCCCGCAGACCCTGTCCATCGCGCAGGACAGTCCGTACAAGAAGGAGGCGGCGGCCTTCATCGACTTCCTGCTGAGCCCGGCCAACATGGTCCGCCTCGCCCGCGGCGACTGGATGCTGCCGACCGGCACGGCTGCGCTGGCCGACCCCGTGCTGCGCACGCCCGAGTTCGGCTGGGCCACGGGCACGGCGCTCGCGGCCGGGCTGCGGCCCGCGCCGGCCCAGTCGGTGCGCGGCTACCCGGAGTGGAAGGACAAGGTCGCGACCCCGGCGCTGCAGGAGTTCTACAGCGGGGCGATCGACCTCGCCGAGCTGGAGAAGCGCCTGGTGGGGGACGGGAACCGGGTGCTGGCGCGGTACCAGAGGTAGGCCCCGGGGGAGGATATCGATTGCACGAGACGTCTCGTCTCGTTATGGTCGGCTCATGACCTCAGCCAAGCCCGCACACATCGCCATGTTCTCCATCGCCGCCCACGGGCACGTGAACCCGAGCATCGAAGTGATCCGGGAACTCGTCGCCCGGGGCCACCGCGTCAGCTACGCGATCCCCGCCTCCTTCGCCGAGAAGGTCGCCGAGACCGGCGCCACTCCGGTGATCTGGAACTCCACCCTCCCCACCGACGACGACCCCGAGGCCTGGGGCACCGAACTCATCGAGAACCTCGAACCCTTCCTGAACGACGCCGTCCAGGCGCTTCCGCAGCTCGCGGCCGCCTTCGACGGCGACGAACCCGACCTCGTCCTCCACGACATCACCGCCTACCCCGCGCCCGTGCTCGCGCACCGCTGGGGAGTCCCCGCCGTCTCCCTCTCCCCGAACCTGGTCGCCTGGGCGGGGTACGAGGAAGAAGTGGCCGAGCCGATGTTCGCCGGCCTGAAGGCGTCGGGGCGCGGACAGGCCTACTACGCCCGCTTCGCCGCCTGGCTCGGCGAGAACGGCCTCGGCGACGACGTGGACCGCTTCCAGGGCCGCCCGCGCCGCAGCCTCGTCCTGATCCCCCGGGCGCTCCAGCCGAACGCCGACCGCGTCGACCCCTCCGTCTACACCTTCGTCGGCGCCTGCCAGGGCGAGCGTGCGGCGGTCCAGGGACGCTGGCAGCGCCCGGAGCGGGCCGAGGGCAGGAAGGTGCTGCTGGTCTCCCTGGGCTCGGCCTTCACCAAGCAGCCCGCCTTCTACCGCGCCTGCGTCGAGGCCTTCGGGGACCTGCCCGACTGGCACGTCGTCCTCCAGATCGGCAAGTTCACCGACGAGGGCGAACTCGGCGCGATCCCCGCCAACGTCGAGGTCCACCGCTGGGTTCCCCAGCTGGACATCCTGCGCCAGGCCGACGCCTTCATCACCCACGCGGGCGCCGGCGGCAGCCAGGAGGGCCTCGCCACCGCCACCCCGATGGTCGCCGTCCCGCAGGCCGTCGACCAGTTCGGCAACGCCGACACGCTGGTCCAGCTCGGCGTCGCCCGGCACGTCCCGATGGGCCGGGCGGACGCCGCCACCCTCCGCGAGGCGGTCCTCGCCCTGGTCCGCGACCCCGCGGTCGCGGCCCGCTGCGAAGAGGTCCGTACGCGGATGGCCGCCGAGGGCGGCACGCACCAGGCAGCCGACCTCATCGAGGCCGAACTGTCATAGGCCCGGCCTACGCTGCCCTCATGGCCAAGACATACGCGGCGCTACTGCGCGGGATCAATGTCGGCGGGAGCAGGAAGGTCCCCATGGCGGAGCTGCGCTCCGTCCTGGAGGAACTCGGCCACGGCGACGTGCAGACGTACCTGCAGAGCGGCAACGCCGTCTTCAGCAGCGCGAAGAAGGACCCGCGGGCGCTCGCCCGGGAGCTGGAAACGGCCATCGAGGCCCACTTCGGCTTCCGGGTGGCGTGCCTGGTCGTGGACGGGGCCTACCTGCGGGCCGTCGCCGACGCCTGCCCGTTCCCGGCCGCCGAGCTGGAGGGCAAGCAGCTCCACGCCACCTTCTTCTCCGAGCAGCCCGGCCCCGAGCGCTTCGCCGGGCTCGACCGGCAGGCGTACCTCCCCGAGGAATACCGGCTCGGCGACCGCGTCCTCTACCTCTATGCCCCGGGCGGCCTGGGCCGCTCCAAGCTGGCCGAAGCCCTCGCCAAGCCGGCCCTGGTCAAGGGCATCGACGCCACCACCCGCAACTGGAACACGGTCGCCAAGCTGGTGGAACTGACCGGGGGCTGAGCCGGCCACGTCCCTCTCCCGAGCGCTCGCGGGTGGCGCGGGCCGGTGGGACAGTGAAGAGACCGGGGGCAGGAGGGAAGCTCCGGACCGCCGGAGCGGATCAGCCGTGGAGCGAGCCATGACGGCAATGAAGCGCGAGCAGACGCCCGTGGCCTTCGAGGGCGACGGTGTGGAACTGCGCATGAAGGAGCTCGGCGGGGACTTCACCGTCGGTTTCGTGAAATTCGCCAAGGGCGTGGACATGACGCCGGCGTTCAAGGGCCTGCCGGACGACCTGTGCACCTGCCCCCACTGGGGATACGTGTTCAAGGGCAAGGTCAAGCTGCACTTCAAGGACGGGGACCGGGTCTACGAGGAGGGTGAGGCCTTCTACTGGGAACCCGGCCACGCCCCAGAAGCCCTCGAGGACTGCGAGTACCTGGACTTCTCGCCCACGAAGGAGTTCCAGGCAGTCGTCGACCACGTGTCGGTGAACCTCCCCTGACGTCTGGTGCTGTGACCGGAAGGGTTCCCCGGGTCGCGACGCCCGGCAGGGCACCTCAAGGCCACTGCGCTAGCCGAGCGCGTCCAGCAGCTCCAGCTCCCGCACCGTGAGGTGCACCGTCGCCGCGTCCAGGTTCTCCGCCAGGTGGGCGGGCGAGCCGGTGCCCGGCGACGGGCACAGGACGGGGGAGCGGTGCAGCAGCCACGCCAGCGCCACCTGGCCCGGGCTCGCACCGTGCGCGGCGGCCACCGCGCTCACGGCGGCCGCGCTCTCGCGGGTCAGCGAGCCGCTGCCCAGGGGGTAGTACGGGAGGAAGGCGATCCCGTCCGCCTCGCACAGCGCCAGCACCTGCGCCGAGCCGCGGTCCAGCAGGTTGTACGGGTTCTGGACCGCTGCGACCGGCACCGACTCCCGTGCCGACCGCAGCTGCTCCGCGGTGACCGTGTCCAGCCCGATGTGCCGGATCTTGCCCTCGGCCCGCAACTCGGCCAGCGCTCCCAGCTGTTCGGCCATCGGGACCGACGCGTCGAAGCGGTGCAGCTGGTAGAGGTTGATCCGCTCCACGCGCAGCCGCCGCAGGCTCGCCTCGCACATCTCCCGCAGCCGCTCCGGGCGGCCGTCCACGTGCCACTGGTCAGGGCCGGTGCGCACCACCCCGCCCTTGGTGGCGATGACCAGCTGCTCCCCGTACGGGTGCAGGGCCTCGGCGATCAGCTCCTCCGCCAGGTCGGGACCGTAGTTGTCGGCGGTGTCGATGAGGGTGACCCCGCGCTCCACCGCCGTCCGCAGCAGGTCCCGGGCCTCGGCGCGGCCGCCGCGCGGGCCCCAGTACCCGGGCCCGACCAGGCCGCCCGTACCGAAACCGAGCCGCCGCACGGGCAGGTCCCCGCCGAGCGCGAATATCTCTTCCGCCATGCCCCGACGGTAACGCAAGGGCCGGGGTGTGCCAGGCTCGTAGGCATGCGGTACATCATCATCGGCGCGGGCGCGGTCGGCGCCACCATCGGCGGACGGCTCGCGGAGGCGGGCGGCGAGGTCGTCCTCGTCGCGCGCGGCGCTCACGCGCAGGCCCTGCGGGCCGACGGCCTGCGGCTGACCACGGCGGCCGGCACCCGGGTGCACCGGCTGCCCGTGGTCACCGGACCGGCCGAACTGGGCGAACTGCGCCCGGACGACGTCCTGCTGCTGGCCGTCAAGACGCAGGACGCGATCGCCGCGCTCGACGCGTGGGGCGACGCGGAGGTCGCGGGCGGCGGGACGGCGGCGCAGCGGCTGCCGGTGCTGTGCGCGCAGAACGGCGTGGAGAGCGAACGGCTGGCCCTGCGGCGCTTCGCTCGGGTGTACGGGGTGTGCGTGTGGCTGCCCTCGACCTTCCTGAAGCCGGGCGCGGTCTCCGCGCTGTGCGCGCCGCTGACCGGGATCCTGCACGTGGGCCTGGCGGCGGGCGGCACGGACGCGCTGGCGCGGGCGGTCGCGGCGGACCTCGGGAAGGCCGGCTTCGAGGCGCCGGTGGCCGAGGACGTGATGCGGTGGAAGTACGCGAAGCTGCTGGGGAACCTGGGCAACGCGGTCCAGGCGACCACCGGCCCGGAGCCCGAACCGGCGAAGGCCGCGCTGCTGCTGCGGGCGGTCCGCGAGGCGAAGGCGGTCTTCGGGGCGGCCGGCATCGCGTACGCCTCGGACGCGGAGCAGGCCGCCGCGCGCGACGGCAAGGTGGACCAGCCGCCGGGTGTCCGGGGCGGGTCGTCCTGGCAGAGCCTGGCGCGGGGCACGGGCTCGGTGGAGGCGGACTACCTCAACGGGGAGATCTCGTTGCTGGGGCGGCTGCACGGTGTCGCGACGCCGGTGAACGACGTGCTGCGGCACGCGGCCAACATCTTTGCCCGCGAGGGGCTCCCGCCGGGCGCGATGTCCATCGCGGATCTCACCGCCCTGGCCGACGAGGCCGCGGCCCGCTCCTAGCTTCGGGTGCGGCCCGGCCGCAGCCGAGCCGGCCCAGCGGGCAACCCGGCCGCGCTCGGAAGGCGGCATCAGCCAAAACCCAGCCCCGCCGGGGATTGCCCTCCGGGATCCGGCCGCGCTCGAAAGGCGGCATCAGCCAAGATCCAGCCCCGCCGGCGATTGAGGCGCGGGGTCTGGGGCGGAGCCCCAGGAGACGGGGGTCAGGCCGTCAGGGCCGGGCGCCTGGCGGGCGCGGCGGCGGCGTCGTCGAAGCGGCGCAACAGGAGGCGGGCCAGTTCCGGGGCAGGGCCCAGGACGTCGGCCAGGACATCCGCCCCGGCAGCCTCCGCCCCCGCCGCGATCCGGTCCGGCAGCCGCCCGGGGGCGATGACGTACGGCGCCACCGCCACCCGTGCGAAGCCCTCCGCACGCAGCGCCCGTACGGCGTCCTCCGTACGGGGAAGTGCAGCGGAGGCGAACGCAGGCCGCACGGCACACCAACCGGTGCGCCGCCACTCCCGCGCGGTTTCAGCGATCGCTGCGATCGCCTCCGGGTCTGTGGATCCGGCGGACGCGAGCACCACCGCGGTGGTGGCGCGGTCCGACGGGGTGAGTCCCGCCTCGGCCAGCCGGCGATCGAGCGCCGAGAGCAGGAGCGGAGAAGGCCCGAGGACATCGGCCACGCGCACCGACAGCCCCGGCAGCCGGACCGTCGACTCGGCCAGCGCCGCCGGGATGTCGGACTTCGCGTGGAAGGCCCGGGTGAGAAGCAGGGGGAGCGCGACCACCTCGCGTACGCCGGAGAGGTAGAGCGACGACAGGACCTGGCTCACCGTCGGGGTGTTGAAGTCCAGGAAGGCCGTCTCCACCCGCAGCCCGGGCCGCAGCGCCCGCACGCGCCCGGTCAGGGCGTGCACGGTCGCCGCGTGCCGCGGGTCGCGGCTGCCGTGGGCGATGACGAGCAGGGCGGGTGCGGGGGACACGGGACTCACTTGACCAGCAGGCCGCGGCTGCGCAGGACCCACCGCTCGATCGGGCTGAAGATGAGCAGGTCGATGGCGATGCCGACCACGAGGATCAGGATGATCGCGAGGAAGACGCCGGGCAGGTCGATGTTGTTGCGGCCGTTCTCCAGCAGTTGGCCCAGGCCCAGGCCGAGGTCGGGGGAGCTGGCGATGATTTCGGCGGCCATCAGGGAGCGCCAGGAGAAGGCCCAGCCCTGCTTCAGGCCGGCCAGGTAACCGGGCAGTGCGGCCGGCATGACGATGTGGCGGGCGCCGACCAGTCCGGTGGCGCCGAGGGTGCGGCCGGCCCGGAGGTAGAGCGGGGGGATCTGGTCGATGCCGGAGACGAGGCCGTTGGCGATGGAGGGGACGGCGCCGAGGAGGATGACGGTGTACATCATGGCGTCGTTGAGGCCGAACCACAGGACGGCCGGGGGTACCCAGGCGACCGAGGGCAGGGACTGCAGGCCCTGGAGGATGGGGCCGATCGCGGCGCGGACGAACTTCACGCGGGCGACGAGCAGTCCGAGCGGGGTGCCGATGGCCAGGGCCAGCAGGAAGCCGAGCAGGCCGCGGGACACGCTGGTCCAGATGACCTCGAGCAGGGTGCCCTTGAGCCACATGTCGGCCAGGCTGTCCCACACCGCGGACAGCGCGGGCAGCTTCGTCTCCTCGGTGACCTTGGTCGCGACCAGGATCTCCCAGACGAGGAGCACGAGCCCGATGGCCAGGACCGGCGGCAGGACCTTCTTGAGGAGGACCTCGCGGACCGGGGTGCGGTGGGTCTGGACCGCGTCGAGCGCGTCCAGGCCGGCCTCCAGGCCCGCCAGGTCGTCCTGCCCGCCCTTGCCCGTGACCTTCGGGGTGGTGTCAGTGCTGGCCATGGCGGCGGATCTCCCCACGCAGGTGTTCAGTGATCTCAAGGGACAGTTCCGCCACGTCCGCGTCCTCGATGCGGCGCGGCTGCGGGATGTCCACGGTCCATTCCTTCGCGATCCGGCCGGGCCGTGAGGAGAGCAGGACCACGCGCTGGGCCAGGCGCACGGCCTCGCGCACGTTGTGGGTGACGAACAGGACCGACAGGTTCGTCTCGGCCCAGATGCGGGCGAGTTCGCCGTGCAGCACATCGCGGGTGATGGCGTCGAGCGCGGCGAACGGCTCGTCCATCAGCAGCAGCTGGCTGTCCTGGGCGAGCGCCCGGGCCAATGCCACGCGCTGGCGCATGCCGCCCGACAGCTCGTGGACGCGCTTGCCGTAGGCGCCGCCGAGCCGGACCAGCTCCAGCAGCCGCTCCGCTTCCGGCTTGCGGTCCGCCTTGGCCACCCCTCGCAGCCGCAGGGCGAGTTCGATGTTCTTGCCCGCGGTCAGCCACGGGAACAGGGCGTGCTCCTGGAACATGAGCGCCGGACGCCCGGGGCTCTCGATCGACCCCACGGTGGGCTTGTCCAGGCCGGCGACCAGGTTGAGCAGGGTCGACTTGCCGCACCCCGAGGCCCCCAGGATGGTGACGAACTCTCCGGGAGCGACATCGAGGCTGATGTCGTCCAGGACGAGCTGCGATCCGGCCGGGCCGGAGAAGGACTTCGAGACGTGCTCGATACGAGTACCGTGCGTCAGCTCCGCTACGGTGCCCTCGGCAGCCTTGGCAAACGTGGTGGCCATGGTCGTCACCTCCTGGGGTTGCTGGATTTACGGGTTACTTGGCGCCGAGAGCGGCGTCGGAGACCTCGGGCTTGCCGGCGGCCTTCAGCACCTTGTTCAGGAGCGTCAGGTCGTAGATGCCGGTCAGGTCGGGCTGTTCGATGAGCCCCGCCTTGACCGCGTAGTCGGCCTGCGTCTT